>NZ_JBHZCF010000002.1:317687-389647 GCF_042755225.1 Streptomyces sp. NPDC059169
GAGGGGGGAGGGGCGGGGGGTGGTTTGTGGGGGCGGTTGTTGCAAGCCATGGCCTGGGGGGGGGGTGGGGGAGGGAACCCGGGGGGGGGGTTTTTTTTCCCCCCCCCCCCGGGCTGGGTCATGTGATGCGGGTGGGCTTCTGTGGTGTGATCAGTCTTCGAACGTGGCGCTCTTGACGTCCGTCCAGTCGGCGCCCTTGACGGTGTAGACGGTGAGCTGCTTGTTCGTCGTGTCGCCGAACTCGTCGAAGGCGACCTTGCCGGTCACACCGTCGAAGGAGACCTTGGACATCGCCTCGGTGACCTTGGCGCGGGCGTCGGTCGGGACCTTGCCGTCGTTGGCCGAGACGACCGCCTTGACGGCCTGGATGATGGACCAGGCGGCGTCGTAGGAGTAGCCGCCGTACGCCGCGTACGGGTCCTTGTAGCCGCCGGCCTTGTAGTCGTCGATGAACTTCTTGGCGGTCGGGAGCTTCTCGACGGGGTAGCCGACGGAGGTGGCGAGGTCGCCGTCGTTGGCCTCACCGGACGCCTTGATGAACTGCGGGTCGTAGATGCCGTCGCCGCCCATGGTCGGGATCTTCGCCCCGGCCTTCTTGACCTGGTCGGAGAGGAGGCCGCCCTCGGGGTACTGGCCACCGAAGTAGACGGAGTCGGCGCCGGAGGCCTTGACCTTGTCGGCGGTGGAGGAGAAGTCGGTCTCCTTCACCGTGACGTGGTCGGTGCCGACGACCTTGCCGCCCAGGCGCTCGAACTCCGCGGAGAAGATGGCGGCGAGGCCGGCGCCGTAGGTCTGCTTGTCGTCGACGACGAAGACCTTCTTCTTCTTGGCGTCGTTGAAGAGGTACTGGGCGGCGAACTTGCCCTGGATGACGTCGGTGGTGGCGGTGCGGAAGTACGTCTTGAACGGACGCTTCTTGTCCCCCTTGCCCCAGTTGTCGCCCTGGGTCAGTGCCGGGTTGGTGTTGGCCGGGGACACCTGGGTCAGGTTGGCGGTGTTGAAGACGCCCTGCATGGACTGGGCGACACCGGAGTTCAGCGGGCCGACGACGCCGAGGACGTCCTTGTTGCCGACGAGCTTGGTGGCGTTGGCCTGGCCGGAGGCGGGGACGGCCTGGTCGTCGAGGGCGTCGACCTTGAATTCGACCCCGGGGACCTCGTTGTTCTTGTTCGCGGTCTTGACCGCGAGGTCAACGGAGTTCTTGATGCCCTGGCCCAGGGCGGAGAGCGAACCGGTCAGCGGTGCGTCGACACCAATGACGACGGTCGTCTTGCCGCCGCTGTTGCTGTCGCCACCCTTGTTGCCGTCGCGCGACCCGCAGGCGGTGAGGGTGAGTGCTCCCGTGGTGATCACGGTGGTGAGGATGAGCAAGGAACGGTGTCGCACGCTGAGTCCTTTCCCTGGCACGGCTGCCTCATGGGTGAGGGGCCGTTTGGTTCGCCGGGCCGTACTGGTGAAACGGTTGCCGTGCTAGCAGACGCGCCCGGCGGCGCGGTGACTGGCGGTGACTCTAAGCCGCTCTGGCGGGCGGGCGGGAGCAGGGAAGGAAGGATGTGACTGTCTTGTTATGCCATCGCGTGGTTGTTGCGCGCAGTGTGTGCAGATAGGGCGATTGAATAAACGCTCGTATAGACCACATGCTGCGAAATTCCCCTGTTCAACTCAGGAGTATCAGGGGAAATTGGTCCTGACAGTCGCGTTCCCGGACGGCGTTCGGTGTGGCCGGTTGTGGCTTTCCTGCGCGGCCCGCCTCTCGATCGGGTGAAAGCTACGCACGGTGACATCGGACACGGGTGTCAGCTATTCGGACGCCAGTTTTCGGAACTCCCCGTAGCGCCGTTTGCGGATGCGCAGCGTTTTCGGGCTTGATCGTCGATCAGTCGCAGGGCTGCGGGGCGGCCGCGCCTCCGCTCCTCGACGCGACCCGCGGCCAAGACGTCGTCGTGGATGACGAGCTGCTCGTTGGACAGGCCCTTCTGCTCCCAGTCCAGTCCTGCGTACTTCCCTCCCGTGAGGGCTTCACGGGCCCAGTAGGAGACGAGGGCGGTGCAGACGTCGGCGGGGGCGGAGGGGTGGGCGGATGGTTCCGCAACGGTCCTCCCGGTTGTGGGGGAGGTGGTGCTGCAGGCACTGCCGAGAGCCGTGAGAAGGGTGAGGAACGTGAGGGCGCGAGGGCGGAAACCGGACATGGCCGCCAACCTCCCTTTGCCTACGGAGAGTTGGGAAAGCGTTGTGGTTCCTCCACTCTACGGGGCGGGTCTGCCCGCGGCGCGGGCCGGAAGGCTCTTTTTCTGCAAAACCCCTGGCGGGCCCGGGGGTTCCACCGGGTCGGTTTCCCTCGCTTGGTGGGCTTCAGGGGGGGTACTGCCGGATACGTGCCCTCTGGTTCCGAATGCATGTATGAGTGGAAGGTCGATCAACTGCCGTTCTTTTCCCGGAAGATGTCCGGGTGATGGGTTTAACCCTCCGGTTCGGAGGGGAAGCGGTGCGGTTCTGGACGGTGAATCCGGAAATCCGCACCAGGGGTGAATTGCCGGCCGCACGCGCGGACGACCACCGGTCCGGGGCGCCGGCCCGTTGTCTTCCGCCCACGGGCTACGCGGGGAAAATCCAGCCGCCGGCGCCGGCCTCGTCCCCCTCCGTGGGCGGTTCGGTGGGGCTCCGGTCCGCTCTGGTCCGCTGCGGTGGAGGCGGTGCGTCGGCGGGGGCGGGCGCCGGCGAGTGGGAGTGGACAGGTGGGTGCGTTCCGGGCGGCGTCCCGCGCTGATCACTGCCGCCTGCGGGGGCATTCCGGGGCCCGTCAGGGACAGAGCGTCCTTCGGAGCGCGGAGTTGATCCGCTTGCCGGTCGCCTCCGTCACCGGCCGGGCGTCGTTGCCGAACCGCTGGGCGGCGGTCCGGTCGGGGTCGGCGCCGCCGCCGTGCAGGGATCGGCACTGGTTCCGGCCCGCGTCGACCGCCTTGTCCTCGTCCGTGACGAGCGCGGGGTCGATGGCACTGAGCGCCTGGAGGTACTTCTGGCGGTCCGGACCTGTGGGCTCCGCCGGGATGCCCGCGGCGGCCCGGGCGGAGGACGGTGCCGGGGCGGCGGGTGCGGGCGAGGTCACGGGCGAAGTCACGGTCGTGGCCGCGGGGCTGCTGGTCGTACGGTCGGCTGCTGGTCCATCCGCGGCCTTCTCTCCGCTGCTCCCGCAGGCGGTGAGGGCGAGCGCGCAGACCAGTGGGGCGGCTATGAGGCGAGTACGCATCGGGTCATGATGCGCGCCGGCTGGTTGCGGCGTCCGTCGGAACGCCGGAGGCCCACCGGTTCGGGTGAGATCTCCTGCGACCGGTGCCCCGGGGGCCGCCCCCGTGAGAGAGGGGTGCTCCGGGCCGTGGGCGGGGCCCTGGGAACCGCCCGGCCGCGGTGGAGCCCCTGAGCCTCCCGGCGTCCGGTCCCCGGCCGGTGTCCGGCCGGTCGGACTTCGTGCGAACGGATCGGTCCCGTCCGCGTCGCCGCGGACCGGCGCGGCGGTGCGCCTCCTGCGGCCGGCGCCTCAGGGGCCGCCCGTCAGCGGGTGGCGCCCGGGACGTGTTCCGCGTCCTGGGGGCGTGCGTCGCGCAGGAGGCAGGTCAGGCGGGCCGTGCAGACCCGCTTGGCGTGCTCATCGGTGATCACGATCTCGTAGGTGGCGGTGGAACGGCCGCGGTGCACCGGGGTGGCCACCCCGGTGACCTGGCCGGATCGCACGCCGCGGTGGTGGGTGCAGTTGAGATCCACCCCGACGGCGATCTTCGTGCTGCCGCCGTGCAGCATCGAGCCGACCGAGCCGAGGGTCTCGGCGAGGACGGCGGACGCGCCGCCGTGCAGCAGCCCGTACGGCTGGGTGTTGCCCTCGACCGGCATGGTGCCGACGACGCGGTCCGCGGACGCCTCGGTGATCTGCACGCCCATGCGCGTCCCCAGGGTCCCCGCGGAGAAGAGGGCGGCAAGGTCGACGCCGAGCGCCGCGTACTCGTCGAGGACCTCTTGCGGGAACTTCACCGTCGTCTGCTCGCCCATGGGCTCGGCTCCGATCGTGGTACGTGTCTGGCTGTCCTGGGTGCCTGTCGCCTGAGCGAACGCTTAGGCGGACGGTGATTGTTCCAGACGTACGACCACGGACTTGCTGGCGGGGGTGTTGCTGGTGTCGGCGGTGGCGTCCAGCGGCACGAGGACGTTGGTCTCCGGGTAGTACGCGGCGGCGCAGCCGCGCGCGGTCGGGTAGTGCACCACCCTGAATCCGGGTGCCCGGCGCTCCACGCCGTCCTTCCATTCGCCGACCAGGTCCGCGTAGTCACCGTCCGCGAAGCCCAGTTCCGCAGCGTCCTCGGGGTTCACCAGGACGACGCGACGGCCGCCCCTGATGCCCCGGTAGCGGTCGTCCAGGCCGTAGATCGTGGTGTTGTACTGGTCGTGGGAGCGCAGGGTCTGCAGCAGCAGCCTGCCCTCCGGGAGCTCCGGGTGCTCCACGGGGGCGGCGGTGAAGTTCGCCTTCCCGGTGGCGGTGGGGAAGCGGCGCTCGTCGCGGGGGGCGTGCGGGAGGGTGAAGCCTCCGGGCCGGGCGATCCTGGTGTTGAAGTCCTCGAAGCCGGGGACGACGCGGGAGATGCGGTCGCGGATCGTCGCGTAGTCGTGCTCGAAGTCCTCCCACGGCGTCCCGGACCCCGGACCGAGGACGGCGCGGGCCATGCGGGCGACGATCGCCGGTTCTGAGAGCAGGTGCGGGCTCGCGGGCGGCAGGTTGCCGCGCGAGGCGTGCACCATGCCCATGGAATCCTCGACGGTCACGAACTGTCGGCCGCTCCCCTGCACGTCCTTGTCGGTGCGGCCGAGCGTGGGCAGGATCAGGGCGCGTGCGCCGGTGACCGCGTGCGAGCGGTTGAGCTTCGTCGACACGTGCACGGTGAGCCGGGCGCGGCGCACGGCGGCTTCGGTGACCTCGGTGTCCGGGGTGGCGGCGACGAAGTTGCCTCCCATGGCGAAGAAGACCTTCGCCTCCCCGTCGCGCAGCGCGCGGATGGAGCGGACGACGTCGAGGCCGTGCTGCCGGGGCGGCGCGAAGCCGAACTCCTTCTCCAGGGCGTCGAGGAACGCCGGTGCGGGCCGTTCGAAGATGCCCATGGTGCGGTCGCCCTGCACGTTGGAGTGGCCGCGCACGGGGCACACGCCGGCGCCGGGACGACCGATGCTGCCGCGCAGCAGCAGCAGGTTGACGATCTCCTTGATGCTGACGACGGAGTGCTTGTGCTGGGTGAGGCCCATCGCCCAACAGGCGATCGTGCGCCGGGAGGCGAGGATCATCCCGAGGGCCCGTTCGATGTCCCGGCGATCGAGCCCGGTCGCGGTGAGGGTCTCGTCCCAGTCGGTCTCCGCGGCTGCGGTGGCGAAGGCCGCGTAGCCGTGGGTGTGTTCCCGTACGAAGTCCTCGTCGACGCCGCCGTCCGCCTCGATGACCAGCTTGTTCAGGAGACGGAACAACGCCTGGTCGCCGCCGATGCGGATCTGGAGGAAGAGGTCGGTGAGCGCGGTGCCCTGGAGTATTCCCTGGGGCGTCTGCGGGTTCTTGAACCGCTCGAGCCCCGCCTCGGGCAGCGGGTTCACCGAAATGATCTTCGCGCCCGACTGCTTGGCCTTCTCCAGGGCGGACAGCATTCGCGGGTGGTTCGTGCCGGGGTTCTGGCCCGCGATGATGATCAGATCCGCCTGGTGCAGGTCCTCCAGGGACACGCTGCCCTTGCCGACGCCCAGTGTCTCGGTCAACGCCGAGCCGGACGACTCGTGGCACATGTTGGAGCAGTCGGGCAGGTTGTTCGTGCCGAACTCGCGGGCGAAGAGCTGCAGCAGGAACGCCGCCTCGTTGCTGGTGCGGCCCGAGGTGTAGAAGAGCGCCTCGTCGGGGGAGGACAGCGCCGTCAGCTCCTCCGCGACGATCTCGAAGGCGCGCTCCCAGGTCACCGCCTCGTACCGGTCGGCGCCCTCCGGGAGGTACACGGGCTGCGTGATGCGGCCCTGCTGGCCCAGCCAGTACCCGCTGCGGGAGGCCAGGTCCGCGACCGGGTGCGCGGCGAAGAAGTCCGGGGTGACGCGGCGCAGCGTCGCCTCCTCCGCCACGGCTTTCGCGCCGTTCTCGCAGAACTCGGCCACGTGCCGTTTGTCACCCTCGGGCCACGCACAGCCGGGGCAGTCGAACCCGTCCTTCTGGTTGACCTTCAGGAGGGTCCGCGCGGTGCGCGCCACCCCCATCTGCTGCCGGGCGATCTTCAGGGTGTGCCCGATCGCGGGGAGGCCGGCCGCGACGTGCTGGGGCGCCTCGACCTGCGGTGCGTCCTGGACCGGGTCACCTGCGGGCGGCTTGCTGGCCATCGTGCTCCCCTTTGAGCGCGTATCCGTTCGTACACAACCGATCCTGTCACGCGTGATGGCCGCCGGCCGACCCCCAGGTGCAGCGGACCTCGCTGTCGGTGGTCCGTGGCAGGATCGTCATCGTGGCTGAGACAGCGTCGAAGAAGACCCCAGAGGAAACCCGTCCGCGCCTGCTCCTCATGGACGGGCACTCCCTGGCGTACCGGGCGTTCTTCGCCCTGCCCGCGGAGAACTTCTCGACCGCGGGCGGGCAGACGACCAACGCCGTCTACGGCTTTGCGTCGATGCTGGCGAACACGCTGCGCGACGAGGCGCCCACGCACTTCGCCGTGGCCTTCGACGTGTCCCGCAAAACGTGGCGCTCGCAGGACTTCCCCGAGTACAAGGCGAACCGCTCGTCGACCCCGGACGAGTTCAAGGGGCAGGTCGAGCTGATCGGCGAGCTGCTCGACACCATGAACGCGATGCGCTTCGCCGTGGACGGCTTCGAGGCGGACGACGTCATCGCGACCCTCGCCACCCAGGCCGAGGCAGCCGGATTCGAGGTGCTGATCGTCACCGGCGACCGGGATTCCTTCCAGCTGGTCTCGGACCACGTGACTGTGCTCTACCCGACGAAGGGCGTCTCGGAGCTGACGCGCTTCACCCCCGAGAAGGTCCGGGAGAAGTACGGACTGACCCCGGCGCAGTACCCGGACTTCGCCGCGCTGCGCGGCGACCCGTCGGACAACCTGCCGGGCATCCCCGGCGTCGGTGAGAAGACGGCCACGAAGTGGATCAACCAGTTCGGTTCGTTCGCGGAGCTCGTCCAGCGTGCCGACGAGGTGAAGGGGAAGGTCGGGCAGTCCCTGCGCGACCACCTGGAGTCCGTCAAGCTCAACCGCCACCTTACCGAGCTGGTACGTGACGTGGAGCTGCCGAAGACCGTCACCGACCTTCAGCGCGCCCCGTACGACAGGACCGCGTTGAAGGGGTTCCTGGAGGTCCTGGAGATCCGGAACCCGAGCCTGCGGGAGCGGTTGCTCGCGGTCGACCCCGGTGCGGCGGAGGAGGAGCCCCCGGCGCCGGAGGCCGGCGTCGAACTCGACGGCAGTGTGCTGGGCGCCGGCGAGCTGGCCCCGTGGCTGGAGCAGCACGGCGGTCAGCCGCTCGGCGTGGCCACCGTAGCCGCGTGGGCTCTGGGCGTCGGCAGCGTCAGCGAGATCGCGCTCGCCACGGCCGGGGGGCCGGTGGACGCCGAAGGCCGTGGCGGAGGCAAGGCGGCCTGGTTCGACCCGACCCGGCTCGACGAGTCCGACGAGCGGGCCTTCGCCGCCTGGCTCTCCGACCCGGACCGCCCGAAGGTCATGCACAACGCGAAGGAGTCGTTGCGGGTCTTCCCCGAGCACGGCTGGCGCATCCAGGGCATCACGATGGACACGGCGCTCGCCGCCTACCTGGTCAAACCCGGCCGCCGTTCCTTCGCGCTGGAGGCACTGTCCGTCGAGTACCTGCACCGGGAGCTCGCCCCGGCGGCCGCCGACGGGCAGCTGGCGTTCGGCGCCGACGAGCAGGCCGAGGCCGACGCCCTGATGGCGCAGGCCCGCGCGGTCCTCGACCTGGGGGAGGCGTTCGGCGGGAAGCTCGCGGACGTCGGCGCGGCCGAGCTGCTCCACGACGTGGAGCTTCCGACGTCCCTGCTGCTGGCCCGGATGGAGCGGCACGGGATCTGCGCCGACCGCGCCCACCTGGAGGCGATGGAGCAGCAGTTCGCCGGTGCGGTGCAGCAGGCGGTGAAGGAGGCCCACGCTTCGGTGGGCCACGAGTTCAACCTCGGCTCGCCCAAGCAGCTTCAGGAAGTCTTCTTCGGTGAGCTCAACCTCCCCAAGACCAAGAAGACCAAGACCGGTTACACGACGGATGCGGACGCGCTGGCCTGGCTGGCGACCCGGACCGAGCACGAACTGCCGGTGATCATGCTGCGCCACCGTGAACAGGCCCGGCTGCGCTCCACGGTCGAGGGCCTGATCAAGACGATCGG
This sequence comes from Streptomyces sp. NPDC059169, assembly GCF_042755225.1. Lineage (NCBI taxonomy): Bacteria > Bacillati > Actinomycetota > Actinomycetes > Kitasatosporales > Streptomycetaceae > Streptomyces > Streptomyces sp. NPDC059169. The sequence goes on from NZ_JBHZCF010000002.1 coordinate 326,092, forward strand.
GGGCGACGGCCGGATCCGCACCACCTTCAGCCAGACGGTGGCGGCGACCGGGCGGCTCTCCTCCACCGACCCGAACCTGCAGAACGTGCCGGTGCGTACGGACGAGGGGCGTGCGATCCGTCGGGGCTTCGTCGTCGGCGAAGGCTTCGAATCGCTGATGACCGCCGACTACAGCCAGATCGAGCTGCGGGTCATGGCCCACCTCTCGGAGGACGAGGGCCTGATCGAGGCGTTCACCTCCGGCGAGGACCTGCACACCACCGTGGCCTCCCAGGTGTTCGGCGTCGAGCGGTCCGCGGTGGACGCGGAGATGCGTCGCAAGATCAAGGCGATGTCGTACGGGCTGGCGTACGGCCTCTCGGCGTTCGGCCTGAGCCAGCAGTTGAACATCGAGGCGTCCGAGGCGCGGGCGCTGATGGACACCTACTTCGAGCGGTTCGGCGGGGTGCGGGACTATCTGCGCCGGGTCGTGGACGAGGCACGGGCCACGGGCTACACGGCCACGATGCTCGGTCGTCGTCGTTACCTCCCGGACCTCAACAGCGACAACCGGCAGCGCCGTGAGGCGGCCGAGCGCATGGCGCTCAACGCCCCGATCCAGGGCACGGCCGCGGACATCGTCAAGGTCGCCATGCTGCGTGTCGACGGTGCCCTGCGGCAGGCCGGGCTGAACTCCCGGATGCTGCTCCAGGTCCACGACGAAATCGTGCTGGAGATCGCCCCCGGCGAGCGCGACCAGGTGGAGGAGCTCGTCCGCCGGGAGATGCCGGCGGCGGTGGAGCTGCGGGCGCCCCTCGACGTATCGGTCGGTGTCGGCCCCGACTGGGAGTCCGCGGCCCACTGAGCTGGTGACCGGGGGCGGAGTGTCCCGCCCTCGGCCACTCCGCCCGTCCGTCCGGGAGTGGGGCGCCCGCGCCGGCAGGGCTCCCGGCCGGCACGGGCGTGGTGCACCATCGCCGTCGTCGACGTCCTGATCCGCGTGGCCACGGATGTTCGTCGCCCACCGCCGCGGGCGTCCGACGGACCGGGCGGGGACGGCGTATGACCGGACGGTACCGCCGCGCGCCTCCCCGGATGCCGCGGCCGGCCGGCTGGGACCAGCCGATCGCGCGACGTGCGTCGGGTCCGCCCTGTGGCGTCGTACGCCGGACCCCGGGGGCGCGGCGGGACCCGTGCCGCGCGACGCCGAGCGGCCATGGCACCGGACCGGCCGCCCGGTCCGGTCCCGCGCCCGGGTGATCACCTGGTGCCCCGCCCGTCCTCGGCCCGGGACGGTGGCTGCGGTGTCCGCACGGACGTCCGATCCGTGTCGGGTGCGCGGTTCGCGACGGATCACCGTGGGGGCAGGTCAGGAGACGCCGGTGCGGTCGGGCGCGGGGCGCTCGGTGGTGTCGCCGCCGGCCGTGAGCGCCCCGTGCCGCATCCGGAGCCGCACCGCGGCCGCGTACAGGACGACTCCCAGTACGAGGCCGGCGCCGGCACCGAAGCAGATCGTCGGGATGATGTCGACGGGGTTGTTGATCCGGCCCGGTCCCCAGTAGCGGTAGAAGCGCACGCAGCGGTGGGCCGTCCCGGCGAGCACGCACACGCCCAGCAGCGCGGCGGCCGTGCGCCTGCCGGAGGTCCCGATCACCGGTACGCACGCGGCGGGCGGGAGCCCGGCCGGGACCGACCGCAGTGCCGAGATCGTGAACCAGACCAGCGCGAACATGGCCAACGCCGAAGTGCCGTACTGCACATAGGTGTAGAGGGGGAATCCGGCGACCATCTCACCGAGGGCCGGCACGGTGCGCGTGCCCCAGCGGTCGAAGTGGGTGAAGCCGTCCCACACGATGTGCGTGCCCGCGCCGATGACCGCCGAGACGTAGAACCACAGAGCGACGACGAGAGGTGGCCGGTCCAGCCACCGGCGACCCTTCAGGACGGCGTGCACCCGCCCCTGCCATCCGGTGGGCAGCAGCGCCAGCAGGGGGTCGCGCGCCATGAGCCAGAGCCCCACCAGCGCTGCGGAGATGAGGACATCGACCGTCAGCGCCCCCAGCGGCCCGTGCGTTACCTCTCCGAACTCCATCCCGCCCGGGACGACGCTCGCCGCGAAGTACGTCATGTCGGGTGAGAAGGAACCCGCGATGAGTGCGGAGGCGAGCAGCGGACCGTGTGCCGTGCCGTCCCGGCGGACGCCGGGCAGGACCGCTGCGGCATGGCTGAGTGTGAACGGCATGGACGTCCCCCGTTGCAACCGGATTCGAATAAGAGCGCCCAGTATGCGCGATGTTGATCGTTCGGCCGGGGAGCGGGACGTTGTGCCGGCCGTGACGGATCAAGATATGAATATCGGGTGAGTTGGCCGGGGTTCCTGTGCTCCGGGGTCGTCCCGTGCCGTAATCTCACCGGAAGAATCGCGCGGGGAGCGCGAACGGCCGTCGACGGGGAGGAAACAGACGTATGGCAGCGCAATTCGGCCGCCGACTGCGCAAGGGAGCCACCACGACGGCGGTGGCAGCGGCAGCGGTGGCCGCACTCTCGGCATCCCAGGCGCCGGGTGTGACGCCTGCCACGACGGGTGCTGACGGAGGGCAGGCGGCCGACACGGGCGTACCGCCGGGCGGCTCGGCCACCGGCAATTCCCCGTACCACACGGATCTACCCCCGCTCAACTCCCCGAACAAGCCAGGTACTTCCCCGCAGCTTCCCGTGGTGACGGGCCCCGCCGAAGCAGGCATACCGGCCACCGTGCTCGCCGCGTACAAGCAGGCCGAGCAGGGCATCGCGAGCTCCGACCCGGCCTGCCACCTCCCCTGGCAGCTGCTCGCCGGCATCGGGAAGGTGGAGTCGGGCCAGGCGAGCGGCGGCCGGGTCGACGCGGCCGGCACCACGCTCACCCCGATCCTCGGGCCGATCCTGAACGGCGTCGGCTTCGCGAACATCTCCGACACCGACAAGGGCGCCTACGACCAGGACGCCGTCCACGACCGGGCCGTCGGCCCCATGCAGTTCATCCCGAGCACCTGGGCGACCTGGGGCCAGGACGCCAACGGCGACGGCCGCAAGGACCCGAACAACGTCTACGACGCCGCCCTCGCCGCCGGGAAGTACCTGTGTGCCGGCGGACGCGACCTGTCGCGGCAAGCCGACGTCGACAAGGCGATCCTGAGCTACAACCACTCGCGGGAATACCTGCGGACGGTCATGTCGTGGTTCGAGTACTACCGGCGCGGCACGCACCAGGTCCCGGACGGTAGCGGTGCCCTGCCGACCGCCCCCGTCAGCAGCGGATCCGGTTCCCGCACCCCGTCCGTCGCACCCGTGGTACCCGGCCCCACGTCCACGCCCGCGCCCCACAAGCCCAGCAGCGGCACGCCCGGTACGGCGAAACCCGGTACCACGTCGCCCCCGACGCCCGCGAAGCCGACAAACTCAGCGAAGCCCGGTGGTTCCCCGAAGCCGACGCCGTCGACCCCGCCTCCGCCCCCCTCGCCCACCCAGACGGTGTCCCGGATCGAGGAGGTCGCGGACACGCAGCTCACCGCGGACGCCGGAACCGACTTCACGGAGCGGCTCGCGATCAGTGCCAGGAACGGCCTGGGCAAGCCCGTCGCCGAGGCCGAGCTCCTCTTCGCGATCGTCGGTGACACCGACTCCCGGTTCGCCGGCGGCACGACGGCCGTGGTCGCCCGCACCGGTGCCGACGGGGTGGCCGTCGCCCCGGTGCTGACCGCGGGGGAGAAGACCGGCTCGTTCACCGTCCGGGTCACCGTCGTCGGCCGTGCCGTGGCCGGGCTCAGCCACACCGCCACCGTCACCCCGCGCCGGGCGGACGTCCTGGTGCGGAACGGTGACGAGGAACTGGCGGCCCTGCCGGGGGCCGAGTTCGCCGACCGGGTCGAGGTCAAGGCCACGTTCAAGGGCGCGGCGGCACAGGGGGTGGCGGTCACCGCCACGATGATCGCCTCCGCGGACGACCCGACCGAGAACACCCAGGGCCCGTACTTCGAGAATGCGGACGGCGAGCCCGTCCGCACACTGAAGGAACTGAAGACCGGAGCCGACGGCGCACTCGTCCTGCCGAAGCTCTTCGCCGGCGAGCAGACCGGTACGTTCCTGCTGCGCCTGACCGCAGAAGGCGGCGCGACGCTGACGGTCGAGCTGACGGTGACCACCCCGGCGGCCTGACGCCGCCCGGTGCTCCCGACGCGCGCCCCTCCGCTACTCCCGCGGAGGGGCGCCTCTCGTGTGCGGGGCCCCCGGTGGCGCGGCGCCGGCGTGAAACGTGTTCTCATCTCACGACCGCGTTGCTACGGTGCCCCCGCTCCAGGAGTTCTGACGTCGCATCAGATCCATGTTCCGGGAGGCCGACCATGCGCGCCCTCGTCGCAGCCGCCGCCGGGCTGGCACCCGTGCTGCTCGTCGTGCTCCTCATCGCGGTGCTGGACGTCCCGCCCGGGGAGACGTCGCCCAAACCCTTCTACACGACCGTCCCCGGCCCCAAGAAATAGCGGGAGGGACCGGCCGCCATGCGTCGCCCAGCCAGCCTCGTGCTCCTGGCCTTCGCCGTCTTCTTCGCCGCACTCGCACCGGTGCTGCGCTGGTACGCCTTCCCCAGGCTGGCGAAGATCCCCGCGGACCAGTACCAGGAGGTGGTCCTGGAGGCCAAGCCCGCGATCCTGCTGCAGTACGACACCATGCAGGCGAAGCAGGTGGCCGGGGTCACCATCGTGCAGACCCTGAAGGGGAACGTCGAGGAGTCGGAGAAGATCGAGCGCGACGCGGGCCGGGACGTCGTCGTCTGGGACTCGCTCTCCCACGTCCAGGGCCCCGACGGGAAGCTGGTCTCCCAGATCCCCGAGCGCTACATCTTCGACGCGCACACGCAGGCGCCGGTGCACGCCGCCGGCGAATCCGTCGACGGCGACGCGGTGCGGCGCGACGGCATCGAGTTCAAGTGGCCCTTCCTGACCGAGAAGCGGGACTACGAGTACTTCGACGCCCAGACGCGAACCTCCGCCCCCATCCGCTACCAGGGGACCAGGACCTTCCGCGGCCTGGAGGTCTACTACTTCGAGCAGACGATCCCCTGGACCAAGGTGCCCTACCCCAAGAAGATGCCGATACCCGGCATCGACGCCACGACCCTGGAACAGCAGACCGGCACCACACGCTGGTACACGACCCGGCGCATGTTCTGGGTCGAGCCGGTCACCGGCGCACCCGTGAACGGCGAGGAGATCCACCGGGAGGAACTGCGCGGGGGCACCCTGCTCGGCGGCCGGGACAAGGTCACGGCCTTCGCCGGGCACGTGAAGATGCGCGAGGACTACGTCGCACACACCGTCGACCTGGTGGCGGCCAACCGTGTGCTGGTGCTGCTGCTGGTCTCCTACCTCCCGAGGAGCTTCCTGGTGCTGGGCAGTGGCCTGCTGGCGCTCTCCCTGTGGCTGGAGGCGCGCGCACGGCGCCCGCACCGCGCGTCGACAGCGGAGCCCGAGGCTGGATCGGTCGGCGCCTGACCGAGCCGGTTCGCCTGGCCCCGGGCCGGGAGACGCCGCCGACGACCGGCACGGACGCAGGATCAGCGCTTGACCCCGCGCGTCGGCTCCGCCGCCATCGGGTCCTCCGGCCAGGGATGCTTCGGATAGCGGCCGCGCAAATCCGCCCGCACGGCCCGGTAACCCTCCTGCCAGAACGACGCGAGGTCCGCGGTCACGGCGGCGGGGCGCCCCGCGGGGGACAGCAGGTGGACGAGCACGGGAACGCCCGCCAGCCGGGGCGTCTCCCGGAGCCCGAACAACTCCTGCAGCTTCACGGCCAGCACGGGCTGCTCGCCGGCGTAGTCGACCCGGATCCGCGAGCCGCTCGGCACCGTGAGGCGCTCCGGGGCGAGCTCCTCCAGCCGGGCCGCGTCACCGGTCGCCCAGGGCAGCAGGCGTTGCAGCGCCTGACCCGCGTCGATGCGGGCCAGGTCCGCCCGGCGCCGGGAACGGGAGAGCTCCGGCTCGAGCCACTCGTCCGCGCGCGCCACGAGCGCCCCGTCGGAGACGTCCGGCCACGGTTCGCCCAGCACCCGGTGCAGGAAGCCGAGCCGCTGACGGAGCGCTCCGGCGTCCCGGGACCAGGCGAGCAGCCCGGTTCCCTCACGCCGCAGCCCTTCCAGCAGCGCCGCACGCACGAGGCCGGCGCCGGCTTCCACGAGCGGCCGTACCGCGAGCTCCACCGCGCCGAGCCGTTCCACCCGCCGGGCGACGACGTCACCGTCCTCCCACTGCACCTCCTCGCCGCGGGACAGCAGGTGCGAGGCGGCACCGCGGGCGGTGTCCTCGTCCACGACGGCCGCGAGTCGCACGCGGGCCGATGCGGCGTGAGGCGCGCGGTCCGCGACCGCCACCGCCAGCCAGGGAGCGGTGCGCAGCCGCGACCCCTCACCGAGCTCCGCGCCGGTCCCCGAGACCATCAGGTAGGCCGTCTCGCCCCGGGCGCGGGATACCCGTTCCGGGAAGGCTAGTGCCGTGACGAACCCGGCGACGGTGTCGTCCGAGAGCCCGTCGCCCGGACCCCGGTGGGCGGTACCGGGCGCGGGTGCCCCCGTGCGCGTGGGCGGCGGGGTCGCGGCCCCGATGGCACCGGGACCGCCGTCCGGTGGTCCGCAGGGCGATGGAGCCCGCCCTGAGCGGGGCGGGCGGGCCGACGGCGGCGTGGGCGCGGACGACGTCCCGGACAGGGCCGACGCCAAGCGACCCGCCTCCGCGCGCCAGCGCGCGCCGTAGGAGTCGCCGCCCCGGCGTGCCGTGCGCCAGGCGGCCGCCAGGTCGTCGCCGTACTCCCGCGGCGGCTCTTCGCTCAGCAGGGCCACCACCTCGGCGGCCCTGCGGGTCCCCACTTCCGGCGCGCCGTCCACCAGGGCGCGGGCGAGCCGGGGGTGCAGGCCGAGACGCGACATCCGCACGCCCCGTTCCGTGACCGTGCCCGACGGACCGACCGCGCCGATGGCCTCGAGGACCGAGCGGGCCGCGGCCATCGCGCCGGCCGGTGGCGGGTCGAGCAGGGCGAGACCGGAAGCGTCCGGGTCGCCCCAGCACGCCGCGTGCAGTGCGAACGCCGTCAGGTCCGCGACCTGGATCTCCGGCGCGGGGAAACGCGGCAGTCGTCCGTCTTCCGCCTCCGACCAGCAGCGGTACACCGTGCCCGGGGCCTCGCGGCCGGCCCGGCCCGCCCGCTGGCGCCCGGCCGCCTGCGAAGCGCGCACCGTCGTGAGCGAGCCGAGGCCCCGTGCGTGGTCGGTGCGCGGCTCACGGGCGAGCCCCGAATCGACGACGACGCGCACCCCCGGCACGGTCAGCGACGACTCGGCCACCGACGTCGCCAGGACCACTCTGCGGCCCCGGCCAGGTGACAGCACCGCGTCCTGCACCGCGGCGGGAGCCCGCCCGTGCACCTGCAGGACCTCGGCATCCACCTCGCCGAGCAGGCCCGCGACCCGCGCGATCTCCCCGACCCCGGGCAGGAAACACAGCACGTCACCCGGGCGCTCGGCCAGCGCCCGCCGGACCACCGACGCCACGTGCACCATGAGGGCCGGGTCCACCCTCATGCCGTGCGGCGGCCGTACTGCACGGGCGGGCGGGGCCCACACCACGTCGACGGGGTGCACGACCCCCGCGGCCTCGACCACCGGGGCGTTCCCGAGCAGCCGGGACCACCCCTCTGCGTCCGTGGTCGCGGACGCCGCGACCAGCCGCAGTTCGGGCCGCAGCGTTCCGCGTACGTCGAGGAGGAACGCGGCGACGGTGTCGGCGTCCAGGTGCCGCTCGTGGCACTCGTCGAGGACCACCGTCGTCACTCCGGCCAGCTCCTGGTCGCGCTGCAGCCGCTGCAGCAGCACCCCCGTGGTGACCACCTCGACGACCGTCTCGCGGGACACCGCACGCTCGCCGCGCACGGTGAACCCGACGCGGCCGCCGACGCGTTCCCCGAGCAGCCACGCCATCCGGCGAGCCGCTGCACGGGCCGCGATGCGGCGCGGTTCGGCGACCAGGATCCGTCGGTCTGCCGCGGGACCGCCGCTCGCCCCGCGAGCGCCGCCGGCCAGCCCGCCGAGTGCGAGCGGTACGAGGGTCGTCTTCCCGGTGCCGGGCGGGGCGCACAGCACTGCCGTCCCGCGCGCCTCCAGGGCTCGCTCCAGGGCGGGCAGGGCGCCGCGTACGGGCAGCCCGGCGAGTGCGTCTTCGCGGATCACGTTCCGCCCCCTCGATGTCGTCGCCTTCGGTCCGGCCCTGCCGGGGACGCGCCGTCGTCCCGTTCCGGGGCCCGGCCCCGTCCCGTGTGCGGGGTCCCTCAATCCCGCACGCAGACGAAGATCGCCGTGCCCGGGATCAGGTTCCCCCGGAGAGGGGACCAGCCGCCCCACTCCTGACGGTTCCAGGACGGCCACTCCGGCTCGACGAGGTCCACGAGCCGGAAACCGGCCGCCACGACGTCCCGCACCCGGTCGCCGATCGTCCTGTGGTGTTCCACGTAGACGGCCCGGCCCTGCTCGTCCTGCTCGACGTACGGCGTGCGGTCGAAGTACGAGGCGGACACGCCGAGCCCCTCGGGTCCGGGATCGTCGGGGAACGCCCAGCGGAAGGGGTGCGTCACGGAGAAGACCCAGCGGCCGCCGGGCCGCAGGACCCGCCGCACCTCGCGGAACACCCGCACGGGATCGGACACGAAGGGCACCGCCCCGTACGCGGAGCACGCGAGGTCGAACGAACCGTCCGCGAAGGGCAGTGCGGCGGCGTCGGCCTCCACGAGCGGGAAGTCGCCGCCGATCCTGAGGGCGTGCTGGAGCTGCCGGTGCGAGAGGTCCAGGGCCACGGGGTGCGCCCCCTGCGCCGCGAGCCAACGGGAGCACTGCGCTGCACCCGCACCGATCTCGAGCACCGAGCGCCCCCTGAGGGATTCCGCGCGCCCCAGGAGTCCGGCGTCCGCCTCGTCCATGCCTTCGGGCCCCCAGACGAAGCGGTCGTCCCCGAGGAACGACCCGTGCTCGCTCTGGTACTCGTCCGCGTTCCGGTCCCACCAGCCACGACTCGCCCGGCTGCTCTCCGTGTCGCCGGCGTGACGCCTGGTGGCTTCCGGTTCGTACTCTTGGATCATCTCGCCCGTCGTTGTACGTTGCTGGAACCTCGCACGGAAGCGCCGCCGACGTGTCGCGGAAGGGCGAGGTGCGGCCACGATGGCCTCGGCAAACCTTAGTTGTGCCGAGTATGCGGTGTTCCGCCCCGGGTGGGGGCCTTCGCGCATTGACCGTGCCCTGCCGCCCCCGTATGCTAAAGGTTGCGCTGCGGGCTTGCGCGCCTCAGACGGAGCAGGCCGCGCTCGCATCTGTTGTATGTCCCCTCGGTTGTCGAGGCGCCATTCCTCCCGGGTTGGCGCTTCCTTGGCTGTCCGGCTTCTTCAGCTGCGATTACGGGCTCACGGCGTAGCAGTACCTACGACTTCAATGTCCGTACCGGAGCCCTTTCCCACATGACGAGCAGCACCGAGACCACCGCCACCACCCCGCAGGTTGCGGTCAACGACATCGGTAACGAGGAAGCTTTCCTCGCCGCGATCGACGAGACGATCAAGTACTTCAACGACGGCGACATCGTCGACGGCGTCATCGTGAAGGTCGACCGGGACGAGGTCCTGCTCGACATCGGTTACAAGACCGAAGGTGTCATCCCGAGCCGCGAGCTCTCGATCAAGCACGACGTCGACCCCAACGAGGTCGTCGCCGTCGGTGACGAGATCGAGGCCCTGGTCCTCCAGAAGGAGGACAAGGAAGGCCGCCTGATCCTCTCGAAGAAGCGCGCCCAGTACGAGCGTGCCTGGGGCACCATCGAGAAGATCAAGGAAGAGGACGGCATCGTCACCGGTACCGTCATCGAGGTCGTCAAGGGTGGTCTCATCCTCGACATCGGCCTCCGCGGCTTCCTCCCGGCCTCCCTGGTCGAGATGCGCCGCGTCCGCGACCTCCAGCCGTACGTCGGCAAGGAGCTCGAGGCCAAGATCATCGAGCTGGACAAGAACCGCAACAACGTGGTCCTGTCCCGCCGTGCCTGGCTGGAGCAGACCCAGTCCGAGGTCCGCCAGACGTTCCTCACCACCCTCCAGAAGGGTCAGGTCCGCTCCGGCGTCGTGTCCTCGATCGTCAACTTCGGTGCCTTCGTGGACCTGGGTGGCGTCGACGGTCTGGTCCACGTCTCCGAGCTGTCCTGGAAGCACATCGACCACCCGTCCGAGGTCGTCGAGGTCGGCCAGGAGGTCACCGTCGAGGTCCTCGACGTCGACATGGACCGCGAGCGTGTCTCCCTGTCGCTGAAGGCGACGCAGGAAGACCCGTGGCAGCAGTTCGCCCGCACGCACCAGATCGGCCAGGTCGTCCCGGGCAAGGTCACCAAGCTGGTTCCGTTCGGTGCGTTCGTCCGCGTGGACGAGGGCATCGAGGGCCTGGTCCACATCTCCGAGCTGGCCGAGCGCCACGTGGAGATCCCCGAGCAGGTCGTCCAGGTCAACGACGAGATCTTCGTCAAGGTCATCGACATCGACCTGGAGCGCCGCCGGATCTCGCTGTCCCTGAAGCAGGCCAACGAGTCCTTCGGTGCCGACCCGGCGTCGGTCGAGTTCGACCCGACCCTGTACGGCATGGCCGCGTCCTACGACGACCAGGGCAACTACATCTACCCCGAGGGCTTCGACCCCGAGACCAACGACTGGCTCGACGGGTTCGAGAAGCAGCGCGAGGAGTGGGAGCGCCAGTACGCCGAGGCGCAGCAGCGCTTCGAGCAGCACCAGGCGCAGGTCATCAAGAGCCGCGAGGCCGACGAGGCCGCCGCTGCCGAGGGTGGCCAGGCCGCTCCGGCCGCCGCCGGTGCCACCGGTGGTTCGTACTCCTCGGAGTCGGACGACAACTCCGGCGCCCTGGCGTCGGACGAGGCCCTCGCCGCCCTGCGCGAGAAGCTGGCCGGCGGCCAGAGCTGACCGCTCGCCGCTAGGCAGTAGTTCGTAGCCGAGGCCCGCCTCCCCACCGTGGGAGGCGGGCCTCGGCGCATGTGCCGGTCGTGTTGCCGAGGCGACCGGGGCCGAGGGGGACGGCACGCCGTCCGGCTTGTCGCGGCGAACGCCGTGGTCGCGCGGTACCGGGCCGCGGGGGACACCCGGTGGGACAGGCGAACGGCATCGCCGAGCGTCGGCTTGCCCCTGCGCCGCGTATCGGCCGCCAACTCGCCCGTGCCTTCCGGGAATGCCCGCGCCCCTTCTCGCGTTGGCCCAGATGAAGACGAGGAGGAGCGGGAATCGTGCTTGATCCGCAGGGTTTGTACGCATGGGAGCCGAAGGGCCTGGCCGTTGTCGACATGGCGCTCGCGCAGGAGTCGGCCGGCCTCGTCATGCTCTACCACTTCGAGGGGTACATCGACGCGGGCGAAGCCGGCGGCCAGATCGTCGAGCGGCTGCTGGACGGCCTGCCGCACCAAGTGGTGGCCCGCTTCGACCACGACAGGCTCGTTGACTACCGGGCCCGCCGCCCGTTGTTGACGTTCCGCCGCGACCGTTGGGCGGACTACGAGACTCCGGCGCTGGAAGTGCGGCTGGTCCAGGACGCAACGGGCGCCCCGTTCCTGCTGCTGTCAGGTCCCGAACCCGATGTCGAGTGGGAGCGTTTCGCCGTCGCGGTGCGGCAGGTGGTCGAACGGCTCGGCGTGCGCCTGTCGGTGAACTTCCACGGCATCCCCATGGGCGTGCCGCACACGCGCCCCGTCGGCATCACGCCGCACGGCAACCGCACGGACCTGATGCCCGGTCACCGCAGCCCCTTCGACGAGGCCCAGGTCCCGGGAAGCGCCGAGTCCCTCGTCGAGTACCGGCTCATGCAGGCCGGTCACGACGTCCTCGGCGTGGCCGCGCACGTTCCCCACTACGTTGCGCGCTCCGCCTACCCGGACGCCGCGCTCACCGCTCTCGAAGCCATCACCGCCGCGACCGGACTGGTGGTCCCCGGCATCGCGCACGCCCTGCGCGCCCAGGCGCAGCGCACTCAGACCGAGATCGAGCGGCAGATCGGCGAGGGAGACGAAGAACTGGTCTCCCTGGTGCAGGGCCTCGAGCACCAGTACGACGCCATCGCCGGCGCCGATACCAGGGGCAGCCTCGTCGCCGAGCCGGTCGACCTCCCGTCCGCCGAGGAGATCGGCCGCGAGTTCGAGCGGTTCCTCGCCGAGCGGGAGGGCGAGGCATAGGCCCGCCCGGCGTCCCCCTAAGCTTCCGCTCATGCTGAAGGTGGGCCTGACCGGCGGAATCGGTGCCGGCAAAAGCGAAGTGTCCCGGCTGTTCGTGTCGTACGGAGCCGTGCTGATCGACGCGGACAAGATCGCCCGAGAGGTCGTCGAGCCCGGGACGCCCGGGCTCGACGCCGTTGTCGAGGCCTTCGGCCCGGAGGTCCTCACCGGGGACGGGACCCTGGACCGACCGAAGCTGGGAGCCATCGTCTTCGCCGACGCAGATCGGCTGGCGCGGCTCAACGCGATCGTGCACCCGCTGGTCGGGGCGCGATCGGCGGAACTCGAAGCCGCGGCGGGGCCGGATTCGGTGGTGATCCACGATGTGCCGCTTCTCACCGAGAACCATCTGGCCCCGCTCTACGACGTGGTCGTGGTGGTGGACGCGGCGCCGGAAACCCAGCTGGAACGCCTCGTACGGCAGCGCGGAATGACCGAGGAGGAGGCACGGGCGCGTATGGCCGCGCAGGCGACGCGCGAGCAGCGACGTGCCGTCGCCGACCTCGTCATCGACAACGACGGTCCCCTGGAGGCGCTGGAGACACAGGTGCGCAGGATCTGGGAGGACCTCTCGGCGCGCGCCTCGAGCTAGGACCGTCGGGCACCCGCTGCGCAGCCGGGCCCCGCGGCGCCCGCTTCCCGCAGGGGCATGGCCGCGCGTTCGGGACTTCCGCGGGTCGCGGACGCGGCGGGGCCGGCGTCCGATGTCCGACGTCGTCGCCCCTCCTGCTCCGGCGGGTCCGTCGTCCCGGGCCCCGCGGCCGCCGACGGACGGCCACGGGAGGCGTCCATGCGGGGCGGGTCACCGTCGCCGACCGGCGATGGTCGACGGCACTCGGCCGGGAGCCGGGCGATCGCCGAGTACCCTTCCGGACACGTTCGCCGTCCGTGCGGTACGACGACCGGAATACCGGAACGGCGCGGCACGTTGAATCCGCGCGCCGAGGGGAAGGATGCGAGCGTGCCCGAGACCAACCCGGAGACCCACGTCATCGACTTCCGCGCGGCGGAGCGACTGCTCGCGGCGAGGGATCCGCGCGGTGCCGTGAAGCTGCTCGACTCCGTCATCGCGGCCCACCCGGAGAGCTTCGCGGCCCGCCTGCTGCGCGCCCGCGCCTACTTCGCGGCGGCCATGCTCCGCTCCGCCGAGCGGGAGTTCCGACTGATCGTGGAACGCGAACCCGACAACGCCTACGCCCACTTCGCCCTCGCCCGCACCTACGAGCGCTCCAACCGCCCGGCCGAGGCACTGCGCCACTTCCGGCTCGCCGCGGCCCTCGACCCCAAGCCCGAGTACCTCGAAGCCGCCCGGTTCGAGTCCTGACCGACGCCGCGCCCACCACGGCCGCCGGGGTCGCTCGTCGCGTCTCGAACGAGCGCCCGGTGTGCGGTGGCACAGCCCCGCTGCGCCGCGCTGCCGGGCGCCCCGGACGTGCATCGGACGCCGGCTAGCTGCGGGGGCTCCTGTTGTCCCCCCGGTCCGGTTGGTACGGAGGTACGTCCCGGCCGGGCTGCCAATGGGGCCCCTGGTGGAGCCGGTGCACCACGATCATCAGATCGGCCGAGGCGATCAGGCAGAGGACCGCAGAGGCGATCGCCCAGCCCGGGCGCTCGGCGAGCGCGAACACCGCCGTGCCCGCCGCGGCCCAGAGCAGACCCCAGACACTCAGCCAGAACCGCAGCCGCAGGGGGCTGCGCGCAGTCGCCGGTTCACTCCCAGTGCGCATGACCATCGCCTCTTCCACTCCAGCATGTACCCCGTCTCCGGTCGATCAGCCGGCCGGGGTGACGCGAGTGGTACCGGACCGCCCGTCCGAGCCGGGTGCGACGACCGCCGGCGGGCCGGGCACGCGCCGCCGGGCCCGGTGGGAAGGGAGCGTCGGGCTCCGGGGGCGCCCCGGAGGACGTGTGCGCGGACGAGCGGGGGTCCGACCGCACACACCGACGTGCACCGCCCGCGAGCAATACCGGGGGCGGAGCACCGTGGCCGCGGGTGGCCGGGCTAGTACCAGGCGGTGCGGGCGTAGACCGTCGTACCGCACACCAGTGCGGCGCGCGAGAGCCGTCCGTTCAGGTTGTTCCCGATCTGCGTGTACGCGTAGGTGATGCCGGGGTCGACGCTCTCCCGGACCCAGTCCCAACTGGTCGGGGTGCCGCTGGGGACGTACGGCGTGCGGTCGAGCCACGCGTAGCAGCCCTGCGGGGCGTTGTCGATGCGGGCGAACGACCCACAGCCGCCCGAGTAGTAGTACTTGAGGCTGATCGTGCGGCCGTTGACGTTCGCGCTGGTGCTGTGGACCAGCCGGAAGCCGCCGCTGCAGGGAGTGCGGTCGGGGTACACCCCCTCGTAGGTGAACCTCGGGTATCCGGTGCTGTGGGACGGGGCGGCGTCGGCGGTCCCCGACAGGACCGTTGAGAGTGCGAGAGCGATGGTGGCCAGGCCGACGGCGGCCTTCGGACGATGGGACACGACTGCTCCTTCGCCGTTCAGGGATGGTGCGGTGGCCGGCGGGACCCGGGTCCTCCGGGTGCTCGGGCCGGGCGCTGGAAGCCTGACACGCCCGTGTGTCGTTCAGCGGGCCCGCGCCGCTGGAAGGGCCGAATCGCACACCGACGGACGATACGGGCGCCACCCGTCGGCCGTGGCTGCGCGGCGGGCGGTGTCCCCTGCCACGGGCCGTGACCTCGCGCGGGATTGCCCGGAAGTGGCCCGTCCGTCCGCCGCCTGCCCGGGCGCGACCTTCACCCGGCAGGGCGCAGGCGGGTCAGTGGACGAGCGAGTAGCTGCGCCACGGCGGTGCGCCGGGGGCGATGTTGTCGAAGAGCGTCGTCGGGATGTACGCGCTGTCACCGCCGGTGCAGTCGGGTGTCGGGTAGGCGATGATGTCGATCAGCGTGGCGTTCTCGATCCTGTGCGCGCCCGCCGGAGCGAGGCGGTGGCACCCGTTCACCCCGGGGTTGGAGATCGTGACGACCCGCTTCCCCTCGGTCTCGTAGGTGATCGTGCCCACCGCGTTCCGACCGAGGCCGGAACAGCCCGCGACGCTGAGGATCAGGAGCACTGCCCCGGCCGTGGTGCGGGTGCGCCGGTGACTCTGGTCGGACATGACTGGTCCTCGTCTGTGGTTCCGGACTCGTGCTCGCCACCCTGCCGGACATCCGGTGGTACGGCACCCCGTGCGCGCCCGCCCAGGGGACCGCCGGCCGTCCCCACCTCGTGCGGCCCCGGTGGCCGGAGCGCCTCCGTGCCCGGGCCCGGTAGCCCGCTCCCGCGGGAGGTCCGGGACGTCGGGCGAACGGGACGGATCCGGACGCTCGACCGCGCGTCGCGACAGGAATACCGTGGATCGGGGGCCCGAAGCGGACGGCAGGGGGTGCCGTGATGGTCGAGGATCTTGTGGTGGCGGGTGTGGCGGCGGCGTCGGCCTGCGTGGTCTACGGAATTGCCGCGGCGAAGGTCATCAAGCAGTACGAACGCGGTGTGGTCTTCCGTCTCGGGCGGCTGCGCGACCGTGTGCGGGGGCCGGGATTCACCATGATCATTCCCGTCGTGGACCGGATGCACAAGGTGAACATGCAGATCGTGACCATGCCGGTGCCCGCCCAGGAAGGCATCACCAGGGACAACGTCACGGTCCGGGTGGACGCCGTCGTCTACTTCAAAGTCGTGGACGCGGCCGACGCGCTCGTGAGGGTCGAGGACTACCGTTTCGCGGTCTCCCAGATGGCGCAGACGTCGCTGCGGTCGATCATCGGCAAGAGCGAGCTCGACGACCTCCTGTCCAACCGGGAGAAGCTCAACCAGGGTCTCGAGCTCATGATCGACAGCCCGGCCCTCGGATGGGGCGTCAGCGTCGACCGGGTCGAGATCAAGGACGTCTCGCTGCCGGAGACGATGAAGCGCTCCATGGCGCGGCAGGCCGAGGCCGACCGGGAGCGCAGGGCTCGGGTCATCAACGCGGACGCGGAACTCCAGGCGTCGAAGAAGCTCGCCGAGGCGGCGGCCCAGATGGCCGACACACCCTCGGCCCTGCAACTGCGACTGCTGCAGACGGTGATGGCGGTGGCCGCCGAGAAGAACTCCACGCTGGTGCTGCCCATCCCGGTGGAGCTGTTGCGCTTCCTGGAACACGGCCGGGGCCAGGACCAGCCCGAGACGCGACTCGAGGAGCACGCCGTCAAGCCGTCGCTGACGAACGCGCCGGTGCCCAACACGACGATGCCCGTCATGCCGCACGGGCCGGTGCCGGTGGTGCCCGAGAGCCCGGCGGCGCTGAGCGATCCCGCGCACGGCGGCCACGAGTCGCTGGGCGACGCACCGCGGTAGCGGCCGTCGGGGGAATGCTCCGGTGGGAGCGGCCTGGTGATTGCACCGGGCGGGCCCGGGATGGGCTCTGCCACTGCGGCGGGGACCTGCTCCCGGCCCGTCCGGGTGCCTTGACGGGCCCGGTGGGAGCCGTTGGTGGGCGTACCGTGCCGTGGCCGGCGCCGCGGCCCGCCCGGCTGACGCGCGCCCCGCGCCGGGCGCGAGCCGTGGGGGCATCGGGTCTTGGCCGGGGCGTTCCCCGGCTGCCTCCCCGGATGTGGACGGCGCCCCATCGTGGTCCCGCGGGCGTGTACCGGGCACCACCCCGGCGCGGCCGATCACCTCCGCGCCCGCCCGGTGTGCCAGCGGCGCCCCTGGGCGGAGGCGTTGTTCCGCCCGGCCGGAGCCATGAGGACAGGTCCCGGCGACCGGACAGAGCAACGCGGAGACAGCCCGGCAGCGCGTCAGTCAGGGCCCGAGCCCCGGCCACCGGAACCGAGTGTCAGTGCCCGCCCGTAAGGTCGTGAACCATGGCCACCCGCGGCGCGACAGGAGCACCGCGGCACGACCCCGCCGGAAGGGAGGGGATTCGCGCATGCCGCACACCCGTGCCGCCGTGTTCCTCCCGGCCGAGCTGCCGCGCGAAGGAAGGGTCGCCTTCTGGAGCCCGGAGGGCGAGCCGCTGCCCGCTGTGCGCGAACCGGGAGCGGGGGACGACGGCGCGGGAGGATGGCCGCCGGGGAGGTCCCAGGAGGCCGGTGAGATCACCGTCGTACGCCGACACGGTGCCGTGATCCGCAGCCGCACCGTCCCCGCCGTGCTGCTGTCCGTCGCCGACGCGGTGCCGCTGTTGCTGCACGCGCGGCGGGACGCCGCCGCGCACCCCGCCGCAGCCTGCTGGGGCGCGGCCGCACAGCACGCCCTCCAGATCCTGGCGCGCGGGCGGCTGCTTCCCGGCCTCACCCCGGCCGGCCACGACACCTGGCGGGCGGGGCCGCTGGACGCCGAGGACATCGCCCATGTGCGGTCGATCGCCGCCGCCATGCCGCCCGAAGCGCACGCCACCGCACTCCCGGACCGGCGCCCCCTGCAGTTGCCCGACCCCGAGGCGCTGATCAGATCGTTCCTGGACGCGGTCGCCGACACCCTGCCCCGCACTCCGGCGGCGGAGCACGCGGTCGGCCGTCCGTTCGCCGCGCTGGCGCCGCAGCACCTGCCGGATGCCGCGGAATGGGCGGCCGAGGCCGCGGCGGGCATGGACGCGGGCGTGAGGATCTCGCTCCGCCTCGACCTCTCCGGGTTCGACCTGTTCGACCGGGAGGAGCCCGACGGCGGGGAGCAGCCGGCCGGGGCCGTCCTCGTCCAGGTGCACAGCCTGGCCGACCCGGCGCTCGTCGTGGACGCGGCGGGCCTCTGGTCGGGGGAGGGCGAGGGGCGGCTCGGGCCCCGCGCCCGTGTCGACACCGTGCTCGCCCTGCGCCGGGCGGCTCGGGTCTGGCTCCCGCTCGGCAGGCTGCTGGAGCGCGAGGTCCCCGACGTGCTGCCGCTGGCCGAGGAGGAGCTGTACGAGCTGCTGGGCGAGGCCGCCGGCCGTCTGGGCGGTGTCGGGGTCGCCGTGCACTGGCCGAGGGAGCTCGCCCGTACGCTCACCGCGTCCGCGGTGGTCCGCAGGTCCGCGCCGGGCTCCGCCACGGACGGCACGGCCTTCTTCGACAGCGGTGAGCTCCTCAGGTTCGACTGGCAGCTCGCCCTCGACGGCGATCCGCTCACCCCACAGGAGATGGACGTGCTCGCGGAGGCCCACCGCCCCGTCGTGCGGCTGCGTGACCAGTGGGTCGTGGTCGATCCCGACCTGGTGCGCAAGGCGCGCAAGCGGGAATTGGGGCTCCTGGAGCCGGTCGACGCGCTCGCCGTGGCGCTCACGGGAGCCGCGGAGGTGGACGGAGAAACGGTCGATGCGGTCCCGGAGGGTGCGCTGGCCGCCCTCCGCGATCGCCTCACCAGCCCGCCGGCGGTGCCCGCCCCGCCGTCCGGCCTCGACGCCACCTTGCGCGACTACCAGCTCAAGGGGCTGGCCTGGCTGGACCTGATGACCTCGCTCGGGCTCGGGGGCTGCCTCGCCGACGACATGGGCCTCGGGAAGACGGTCACGGTGATCGCGCTCCACCTGCACCGGGCCCGCCGTGCGCCCACCCTCGTGGTGTGCCCGACCTCACTCCTCGGCAACTGGCAGCGGGAGATCGCCCGTTTCGCGCCCGGCGTGCCCGTGCACCGCTTCCACGGCTCCGAGCGCACCCTCGACGGGATCCGTGCCGCAGAGGGTGCCACCGGCGGCTTCGTCCTCACCACCTACGGCACGATGCGCACGAGCGCGGCCCGGTTGTCCGCACACGACTGGGCCATGGTGGTCGCCGACGAGGCCCAGCACGTCAAGAACCCGTTCTCCGCGACCGCCAAGGCCCTGCGCACCATCCCCGCGCCTGCGCGCGTCGCGCTGACCGGTACCCCCGTGGAGAACAACCTCTCCGAGCTCTGGGCCCTCCTCGACTGGACCACCCCCGGCCTGCTCGGCCCGCTGAAGTCGTTCCGGGCCCGCCACGCGCGCGCCGTGGAGAACCACGAACACGTCGACAACGAGGCAGCCGTCGAGCGGCTCTCCCGTCTCGTCCGCCCCTTCCTGCTGCGCCGCAGGAAGAGCGACCCGGGCATCGTGCCCGAGCTTCCGCCCAAGACCGAATCCGACCACCCCGTGCCGCTCACCCGGGAGCAGGCGTCGCTGTACGAGGCGGTCGTCCGGGAGACGATGGCGCGGATCGAGGACGCGGAAGGCATGGCGCGCCGCGGCCTGATCATGAAGCTGCTCACCTCGCTCAAGCAGATCTGCAACCACCCCGCGCAGTACCTGAAGGAGGACGCCTCCCGCCTGGCCGCCCGCTCGGGCAAGTTGGTTTTGCTTGACGAACTGCTCGACACGATCCACGCGGAAGACGGGGCGGTGTTGGTCTTCACCCAGTACGTGGCGATGGCGCGGCTCATCTCCGCCCACCTCACCGCCCGGGCGGTCCCGTCACAGCTGCTGCACGGCGCCACGCCCGTGGCCGAGCGCGACCGGATGGTGGACCGCTTCCAGTCCGGCGAGGTGCCCGTCTTCGTCCTGTCCCTGAAGGCCGCGGGGACGGGACTCAACCTGACGCGCGCCGGTCATGTCGTCCACTACGACCGGTGGTGGAACCCGGCGGTGGAGGACCAGGCGACCGATCGGGCCTACCGCATCGGCCAGACCCGGCCGGTCCAGGTCCACCGCCTCATCGCGGAAGGCACCGTCGAGGACCGCATCGCGGACATGCTCGGCACCAAGCGGGCGCTCGCGGACGCGGTGCTCGGATCAGGCGAGGCGGCGCTGACCGAGCTCACCGACCGTGAGTTGGCCGACCTCGTCGCCCTGCGGAGGCCGTCATGAAGCCACCGCAGCCCGGGCGGGACCGCCGAACCGACCGGCTCCGCCGTGACACCCGGCGTCGTGCCGAGGCCCGACGGCGCACGTTCCCGGCGCTCGCCCCCCGCCCGGGCGAGATCTCCTTCGCCGCCTCGTGGTGGGGCAACGCATGGGTGGACGCGCTGGAGGACACCGCCCTCGATCCGGCGCGCCTCGCGCGCGGCCGCGCCTATGCCGGGCGGGGCCGGGTCGACGCGATCACCGTCACCCCGGGCCGGGTCACGGCGTACGTCCACGGCTCCAGGGCGCGCCCGTACCGCGCGGAGATCCGGTTGCGCACCCTCGACGACGCCGGCTGGGACGACCTTCTCGGAGCGGCAGCCGCCCGCCCCGACCACATCGCGGCCCTGCTCGACAAGGACGTCCCGCAGACCCTGGCCGCCACCGCCGAACTGCTGCCGGCTCCCGGGGATCTGATCCCCGACTGCTCGTGCCCGGACGACGGCCTGCCCTGCAAGCACGCCGCCGCACTCTGCTACCAGACGGCCAGGATCCTCGACGAAGACCCGTTCGTGCTGTTCCTCCTGCGCGGCCGGGGGGAGCAGGAGATCCTCGCCGAACTGACCCGGCGCCACGCGGCTCGGCCGCGCCCGCCGGCCGCGGGTGCCGCCACGGCGCCCGCGGCCGGCGACCCCCGGGCCCTCGCGTCGGTGCCCGCCCGGGACGCCCTCGCCGCGAGGCCGCGGCCCGCGCTCCCTCCACCGTTGCCCGTTCCCGACCACCCCGGACGCCCGCCGGTCTACCCGCATGCAGCCGGTGCCCCCGATCCGCTCGCCCTCGACCTCCTGGCCACCGAAGCCGCGGCCCGCGCCCACGCCACCCTGCGCACCGGTCAGGACCCGATCGGCGGCCTGAGCCCCTGGCAGGACGCCGTGAGGTTGGCCGCCGCCCAACCAGGCTCCGGTCTCACCGCGACGACCAGGGCCCTGTACACCGCGCTGGCCCGGGCCACCGGACGTACGCCGACCGAGCTGGCCCGTGCCGTGGCCGGCTGGCGCCAGGGCGGCCTCGCCGGCCTGACCGTTCTGGAAGAGTCGTGGGACCCACCGGCCGGGCCCTTCGACCGGGCCCGTCCCGCGCTGGCCGCGGCCGACCACCCCCATTTCCGCCCCTGGCGCAACCGGCTCTCCACCCCGTCGCTGCAACTACGCCTGGGGCGCGACGGCTTGTGGTACGGCTACGAGTCCGATCCCGGGCGGGACGACTGGTGGCCCCGGGGCACACCCGACCGGGACCCGGTCGGTGCGCTCACTGCCCTGCTCGGTCGCTGACGGCCGGGCGCGGCCCGCGACGACCGCTCGGCGCAGGCGTGAGGAGGCGGGGACCGCGCGAACGTGCGGTGGTACCCCGGACGGATCGGGGCCGAGGGTGAACCGGGACCACCTCGTCCGGCCGCCCGGTGGGTCCGGCGTCGCAGGCTCCCGCGGCCGGCCGACCGGCTCCCGACAGGGAGCCCGCCGATCTCATCGTCCCCCGGTGTACCGCGCCCCTGCACGGCGCAGCCGGCGTACCCCTTCCGAGCAGCACCGCGCGGTGGCCGTACGACGCGCCGACACCGTCGCGTCCTCCCGCCACCGCGGACGCCGCGCCCTGAGGGCGGGGGCGCTCCCGCGCCCTCAGGGCGCACACCGCCGCTGGAAGATGGGCTACGCCGTCACACGGGGTTCGCCCACTCCTCGCGGAGCATCCCGAAGAGCACGCGGTCGTAGCGCTCTCCCTCGACCAGCACAGCCGACCGTCGACGGCCTTCCTCGCGGAAGCCCAATCCGGTGAAGGCACGCACGGCGCGTTCGTTGCCGCTCCAGGTGTCCAGCTCCAGCCGGCTCAGGCAGTACGCACCGAACAGGTGGTCCACGAGCAGGCGCAACGCATCACTTCCGTGGCCGCGACCCCAGAAGTCCCGCTCGCCGATGGTGACTCCCAGCGTGGCCACTCCGGCGTAGGGGTCCAGGTCCCGGTAGTCGGCCATGCCGATCACCCTGCCGTCCGCCAGGTCCTCGACCGTGAACACGGCCGACTCCCTCGGACTCAGCCGCAGCATGGTCTCGAAGCCGATCTCGATCGCCTCCGCGGTGACCGGGCCGAAACACGGGTCACCACCAGCGGCCCAGCGCACCACCTCCGGGTCGTTGCGCCAACGGACGTGGTGCTCGGCGTCTTCGGAGCGCAGCGCACGCAGCTTTACCCATTCTCCTTTGAACATCGCACGACCCTAATCGATCACAGCGATCACTCGAGCTGACAGTGGATGACCGAGGACGCCTTCCTCGTCCCTGAGTTCTTCCGTTGCCGCGGTCGTGGCGAAGCCTTGGAATTGATCAGCGAGTACTCCAGCAGCCGATCGTCAGCAGCCGAGGTGAACATCCGCGCGGCGAAGGAGGGTTCGACGATCGGGCCGCCCGATCGGGTGAAACGGTCGGCGGCCATAACTCGGTTGGCGCCATCGCGTTATCTCCGGTGCGGGCGACTACCCGTGTGTTCGATCTCCTGAAAGCAGGACCCATGAGACAGATTCGCCGAACAGGTCTGGTCACCGTCATGGTCACGGGCGGCGCCCTCGCCGCGGCCGGAGCCGCCCACGCCGACGCGGGCGCACGCGGAGACGCGGTCGCGTCACCGGGCCTGCTCTCCGGGAACTCGGTGCAGGCCCCCGTGCACGTCCCCGTGAACGTGTGCGGCAACACAGTGAACGTGGTCGGTCTGCTGAACCCGGCCGTCGGCAACGGCTGTGCGAACGGGGGGACGGCCGACGGCGCAGGCGCGGGGAACACCGCTGAGCAGTCCGACGCTTCCGGTGCCACCGCCGAAGGCTCGGCGGGGAATTCGCCCGGCGTGCTCTCCGGGAACACGATCCAGGTGCCCGTCGACGTCCCGGTGAACGTGACCGGCAACTCGGTCAACGTGGTCGGCATCGGCAACCCCGCCGTCGGCAACGCGTCCTCGAACACTCCGGGGACGCCTCCGGCCGCACCGGAACCGGCTCCCCCGCTTCCCCCGGCCGCCCCGGCGGTCACCCTGCCGGCGCCGCTCCCCGGTACCGCTGCGGAGCAGGCACCACCGGCTGCGGCCCAGCTCGCGCACACCGGTGCACCGGCATCCCTCGGGCTCGCGGTTCCGGCTGCTGCCGCCATGGTGCTGGGCGGTGCTGTGTTGTACCGCAGGCGCCGTTCGGCCTGACCGACAGACGTCGGGTCCGCCGTCCGGTCCGGCCGGACGGCGGACCCGACGTCATGTGCGCGGCGGATCGGTCGTTCGCGGATCGCCGTGCCGTGGACCACTCTGCCGCGGCGACGGAGTCCGCCACCGGTCGAGCGTCGTTTCGACGGCCCGTGCGATCCGCCTGCGCGCCTCGTGGCGGGGTACGCCCCTCATGAGCAACTCCTCGTAGGACGTCTCCCGGTGGCGCACGGAGGCTCGTACCGCTGCCGTGACCGCACCCTCGTCCAGGGCGCGCCCGGCAGCGCTGCGGCCCACGCGCCCACTGCCCCGCACCGAGGCGTGTGCGGCGACGTCGCCGGCTCGCTCCGCCGGGCAGGACGGGAAGAGCCGGAGGATCTCTGCAGTGAGAGCGGCGGTGAACCGCACGTCCTCGGCAGCCCGCCGCGCAGCGTCCCGCTCCCGCCGTCGAGCCCGTGCTTCGGCGTCCGCCAGACAGGCGGCCTCCGCTCGGGCGAGCGCGGCTTCCTCCACGAGCAGGCCCTGGCGTTCGTAGCGCGTCCGCTGCTTGTTGTGACGGACGACGACCGCCCACAGGGAACTCGCCTCCCGGGCCCGGCGGGTCAGCGCTGCGTTCCCCCGGGGCAGGAACAGCAGATGCCCGAGGTCGGCGCAGTCAAGGCAACGCGGGCTGTTGAACTCCAGCACGATGCGCTGGAGCGGACCTCGATGGCATTCGGCGCAGTGCCGTTGTCTGCGAGGTTCGACGACCACCAGGGGAGCCACCGGCAATGCTCCCTCCACGCCCGACCCCGTTCCTCCGCCCCACCGCGCCCGTCCAATAATCGTTCGAGGCAGGGACGTTCGCGCTGTACGTTCGTTGACGTGGCGAAACTCAATCAGATCATCGCAGTCGAGAAGGGCGTCAAGTCCAAGGCGCATCAGGACCTCACCGCAGCACATCACGGTCTCCAGAAGCCGGCCCTGCTCGCCGGGCTCTCCCGGACGTACCAGCCGAAGGACGAGGAGGGTGAGCAGCTGCCGCCCGAGTCGACGCTGGTACAGGTCAAGGTCGAGGGCGTGCTGCGCGACACCGCCAGGACGCTCACCCGACTGTTCGACGTTACCGCCACCAAGGACTGGGCCAACTGCACGGCCAGGGCCGACATCACCGTCGACGGGCGGGTCTTGGTGAGTGCCGTGCCGGTCGCCTATCTGCTCTTCCTGGAGAAGCAGCTGACGGACATCAACACGTTCGTGCGCAGGCTCCCGGTGCTGGACGCCGCCGAGTCGTGGTCCCAGGACCCGTCCACGGACTCCTGGAAGACGGAGCCGGTCAAGACCGTACGGACCAGGAAGGTGCCCCGCAACCACGTGAAGGCGGAGGCCACCGAGAAGCACCCGGCGCAGGTGGAGGTGTACTACGAGGACATCCCGGTCGGCTACTGGACCACGGTGAAGTTCTCCGGGGCGCTGCCCGCCCGCCGTGTCAACGAACTGCTGGACCGTGTGGAGAAACTCCAGCAGGCCGTGAAGTTCGCCCGCGAGGAGGCGAACGGCGCGGAGGTCAACGACCAGCTGGTCGGCGACGCCGTCTTCGGCTACCTCTTCGGCCAGTAGGACGGCGAGGAGGCAGCCATGCAGACTCCCCGGCCGCAGTCCCGCGACCGGGGTGCGCGAGGAGCGCAAAGCTGAAGCTGAAGCTTGTCGTGAACCACGCGGTTCCAGTGGAGGTTCGAGTCCTCCCCCCGGCACTCCCCGCACGTCCGCACCGGATGCGGATGCGGACCCCGGGCCGGGGTAGCCCAACACGGCAGAGGCAGACCGCGATGAATCTCAGACTCTCGCTCCAGACTCAGCATTCGCCGCTCATCGCCGGATCGACCGGGCCCGGGCCCTGGTGCGTCGAAATGCCAGTTCGAATCTGGTCCGCCGAGCTCGATCGGCGGTGGTCCAAAGGAAGGACGCGACGCAATGAGACTGACCCGGGTCTTCAAGCGCGCCGGCGTGTGATCGTGAGCGGCACCACCAGGGTCCGGGGGCAGGCTACGCCCCCGGACCCGCTCCTGCTTCCCACCCGGACCCGTCCCCGTCCCGTTCCGGATCGTCCGGCGTGCCCCTCGTCAGGCTGCCTGCCGTCCGGTGCTCCGCAGTGCGGCCTCCTACTGCCGGTATCCGCTCAAGAAGCGGCCGATGCGGCTGATCGCCGCGTCGAGGTCGTCCGCGTGCGGGAGGGTGAGGATTCGGAAGTGGTCCGGGCGCGGCCAGCTGAATCCCGTGCCCTGAACGACCTGGATTTTCTCCCGTAGCAGCAGGTCGAGGACGAACCTCTCGTCGTTGTGGAGCGGATGCACCTGGGGATCGAGGCGGGGGAACGCGTAGAGCGCACCCTTCGGTTTCACACACGAGACCCCGGGGATCTCGTTGAGACGCTCCCACGCCCGGTTGCGCTGCTCGTACAGCCGTCCGCCGGGTGCCGTCAGTTCACGGATCGACTGGCGTCCGCCGAGCGCGGCCTGGATGGCGTACTGGGCCGGCGCGTTGGGGCACAGCCGCATGGAGGCGAGCATCGTCAGTCCTTCCAGATAGCTGCGCGCGTGCTGCGTGGGGCCGGTGACGACCAACCAGCCCGACCGGAAGCCGGCGACGCGGTACGTCTTGGACAACCCGCTGAAGGTGAGGACGACCAGGTCCGGGGCGAGTGCCGCGGCGCAGTGGTGGACGGCGTCGTCGTAGACGATCTGGTCGTAGATCTCGTCGGCGAAGACCATCAGCTGGTGGCGGCGGGCCAGGTCGAGGATTCCATCGAGGACCTCTCGCGGGTACACGGCCCCGGTGGGGTTGTTGGGGTTGATGATCACGACGGCCCTGGTCCGGTCCGTGATCTTCGAGGCCATGTCGTCGAGGTCCGGGTACCAGTCGGAGGCCTCGTCGCAGAGGTAGTGCACGGGCTTGCCGCCGGAGAGGGTGGTGACGGCGGTCCACAGCGGGAAGTCGGGTGCGGGGATGAGGATTTCGTCGCCGTCCTCCAGGAGCGCCTGCACCGCCATGGAAACCAGTTCCGAGACGCCGTTTCCGAGGAACACGTCGTCGACGGAGACCTCGCCGAGGCCCAGTGACTGGTAGCGCTGTGCCACCGCGCGCCGTGCCGAGAGGATGCCCCGCGAGTCGGTGTACCCGTGTGCCCGGGGGAGCATCCGGATCATGTCCTGGACGATTTCCTCGGGTGCTTCGAAGCCGAAGAGGGCGGGGTTGCCGGTGTTCAGGCGCAGGACGCTGTGGCCTGCCTCCTCAAGGGCGTTGGCGTGCTCGATCACCGGACCGCGGATCTCGTAGCAGACCTCGCTGAGCTTGCTCGACTGCCGGAACTCCATGCGCGTGGCCTCCCCAGAAACGGTGATACTTGGTTTTACCAAGTCGACGCTTGGAAAGTCCAACACCCGGTCTAGACTGCCGTGCATGCCACGTCCTCCGCGCCGCCGAAGCTACGACCAGTACTGTGCCGCCGCCCGCGCCCTCGATGCCGTGGGCGACCGCTGGACCCTGCTGATCGTGCGGGAGTTGCTGGCCGGTCCCCGTCGCTACACCGATCTGCACGCCGACCTGCCGGGTGTCAGTACCGACGTCCTCGCGTCCCGGCTCAAGGACATGGAACGCGACGGACTGGCCCTGCGGCGCCGACTCCCCGCTCCCCTCTCCGTGTTCGTCTACGAACTCACCGAACGCGGTGCGGCGTTGCTGCCCGTTCTCGCGGCCCTGGCGGAGTGGGGCGCGTCGGAACTCGCCGGGCCCAGGCCCACGGACGCGGTACGCGCCCACTGGTTCGCCGTTCCGCTGCGTCGTTGCCTGGAAGCCGCCGGAGCGGCCGGAGTGGTGGAAGTACGGCTGCCCGAAGGGGTGTTCCACATGTGCGTCGGGGGCGCCGCGGCTCCGTCCGGTCCCGTTGGCGGCAGTTCTGGGGCTGCCGTCGCGGGGACGGCGTACGGCGACGGACCCGTGCCGGGTCCGGGTCCGGTGGTGCGGCTCGAACTGGACGCCGACACGTGTCTCGCCGTGAGCAGGGGCAGCCTCACTCTCCAGGACGGTGTACGGGAGGGACGGATCAAGGCGTCGGGAGAGGGGGCCCTGGCGAACGCCCTGCGCGGGGCCTGCGGCGGTTGACACGGGCCCGCGGTGGGGTTGGGCAGGTCCTGCATCCACCAGCGGCAATCCGAGCCGTGCCGCCGGCGAGAGGACGAGGATGCGCGCGGTGCTCGGGTCCGCGGCGGTGACCACCGCGCCACGACACCGGCAGCGTGCCCGGCCGACAATCATGGAACCATGAGGCTCGAACCGATCTCCTGGGAGCGGCTGACCGAAGCCGTCGCCGACCGGGTCGCGGACAGCGCAGCGGCCGACGGCAGCCCCTGGCTGCGCGTCGCCGTCGACGGCGCGCCCGCCGCCGGGCCGGCCGCAGCGGCGGGCGCGCTCGCCGAGGCACTCAGGGTGCGCGGGCGTTCCGTGCTGGTGGCCGGCACGGGTGGATTCCTACGGCCTGCCTCGCTGCGGTACGAGTACGGGCGCGAGGACCCGGACACGTACTACGACGGGTGGTTCGACACGGGCGCGCTGTGGCGTGAAGTGTTCGGTCCGCTGGAGCCGGGCGGTTCCGGTCGCGTCCTGCTCGACCTGTGGGACCCGTCCACCGACCGCGCGACCCGCAGCCCGTACCGCGAACTGCCGCCCGGCGGGGTCCTCGTGCTGCACGGCCCGCTGCTGCTCGGACGCTGGTTCCCCTTCGACCTGACCGTTCATCTACGGCTCTCACCGGCGGCGTTGCGCCGCCGAACCGAGGAGCGGGAAGCATGGACCCTCCGCGCCTTCGAGCGGTACGAGAGTGATGTCGACCCGGCGGCGGTGGCGGACGTCGTGGTCCGCACCGACGATCCGCGGCACCCGGCGTGGAACGACCCCTGGTCCGCGGGGAGCCCGTCCTGAGCCCCGCACGACCGGCCGCGCGGCACGATCCGGTCGGGCTCTCCGCCTCGTCCGGTGCGGGGGCTCTCCGCCCGCCGCCGCGGTCCGTGCGGGTCGCCGACCCCTCGGCACGGGGGACGGCCCACCGGCCGGAAGTCTCCGTACGCCGAGCGGCCGGCCGTGCCGGGACCGGGGCCAACCCCCGCGCGGGCCGGGCGGTCAGTCGGCGGGGTGGTCCGGGGCGCGTCCCGGCGGGCGGCCGCCGCGCCGGGTGACCGCTTCCGCGCCGGCACGGCAGCCGCGCTCGGCGGCAACGGCCGGTGTGGCGCCGGAGAGGAGGGCGGCGAGGAACGCGCCGGTGAAGGCGTCGCCGGCGCCCGTCGAGTCGACCGCCGCCGCCGGGACCGACGGGATCGTGGCGGTCACGTATCCCGACTCCGCCACCAACGCCCCTTGCGAGCCGAGCGTCACGACGGCGAGCGGTACGTGGCGGCTCAGCTTGGCGGCGGCGTCTGCGGTGTCCGGGACACCGGTGAGGACGCGGACTTCGTCGGCGTTGGGCAGCAGCACCCCGACGCCCTCGGTGGCGGACAGGAAGCGGTCCACGCCGAAGCCGGCGAGGAAACCCGCCGACGCAGGGTCGACGCTGACCGGAACGCCGCGCTCTCGTGCGTCCGCGAGCGCCGATGCGGCCAGTTCCCTACTGCTGTCCGCGAAGAACAGGTACCCGGACAGATGGAGCCGGGCGACCCCGTCGAGGAGGGCCGGCGACCAATCGGACGGGGAGAGCCGCAGCGCCGCTCCGCCGTCGGTGAGGAACGTGCGCTCGGCGCTCGCGTCGACCAGGGCGACCACGGTGGCGGTGGGCGCCTCGCCGTCGGCAACCAGTAGCGGGTGCACGCCCGCGTCACGTAGCAGGGCGCCGTGCCAGGACGCGGCGTCGGTGCCGACCCTGCCGAGCAGCCGGACGTCCGCGCACCCCGAGTGCGCCGCCCAGCACGCCGCGTTGGCGCCCGACCCGCCGGGGAGCGTGCATATCTCCGCCGCGGTGTCCGTGCCGTGGGCCAGCGCCGAGCCGTGCCGGGCGACCACGTCGGTCGCCACGTCACCGACCACCAGGAGCGCGCCGCCCGCCGGGGCCTGCGTCCCCCTCGCGGGACCCGTCACAGCGCCGCCGCGACGAGAGCCGCCAACTGCACGTTGCCGCGGACCGCTGCCAGATTGGCCTCCAGGGAGGCGCCCCCCGTGCGTCGCATCAGGTGGTCCAGCAGGAACGGCGTGACCGCCTGTCCCGTGATGCCCCGCTCACGGCATTCGGCCAGCGCCTCGGCAAGGGCCCGGTCGTGCAGCTGAGGATCCAGTTGCTCGTCCTCCGGAACCGGATTCGCCACGATCAGCGCCACGTCGGGACCGCCCAGCGCGTCCTGCGTCCGGATCACCTCCGCCACCTCCCGCGGCGTGCGCACCGTCCAGTCGACGGGCTCCCCGGAGGACGCCAGGTAGAAGCCGGGGAACCGGTCCGTGCCGTAGCCGAGGACGCCCACCCCGAGCGTCTCCAGGCGTTGGAGCGTCGCCGGGACGTCGAGGATCGACTTCACCCCCGCGCACACCACGGCGATCCTGGTCCGCGCCAGCAACTGGAGGTCGGCCGACTCGTCCTGGGTGAGCGTCCATTCGCGGTGCACGCCGCCGAGCCCGCCGGTCGCGAAGACGCGGATGCCGGCACGGGCTGCAAGGAACGCCGTCGCCGACACGGTCGTCGCACCGCTCGCTCCGGAGGTCAGGGCGGGGGCGAGGTCGCGGTGCCCGAGTTTGCGGACGTCCGGGTCGGTCGCGATCCTTTCCAACTCTTCTTTGGTCAGGCCGATGCGGGGCCGCCCGTCCAGTACGGCGATGGTCGCCGGCACCGCACCGCTGCTTCTGACCAGCCCCTCCAACTCCCGCGCGACCGCGAGGTTGCGCGGGCGCGGGAGGCCGTGCGCGATGATCGTGGATTCCAGGGCGACGACGGGGCGGCGGGCGGCGAGTGCTTCCCGTACTTCTTCCGACAGCGTGAGAATGGTCTCGGGCATGTCCCATCCCTGGCACGGAGAAGGCTCGCGCAAACGTTTCTTCGGTCGGTCGCCGGTACACGTCGGCATGCGCATCGGCGCGGCGGGTACGCGCACGGCGGGTACGCGCACCGTGGGGTACGGGCAAGGCACCGCGGGGGACGGGCGCGGGGCCGTGGGGTACGGGCGCGGGGCCGCCACGCGCGCTCGGGACGGAGCCGGCGGGGCGGGCTCCACGATCGCGCTGCCCAGGACGACGCCGGCCGACGGGCCGTGCGGTGCTCCGGGACGCGCGGTGGTGCGGAGCCGGGCACGATGGGAGGACGGAGGAAGGGGCGTGGTCCCGACGCTGACCCGGACCGTGGCGGCACGGGGACGACGGTGACACGGGAGTGTGGCACGTGCGGACCCACCGGCTCACGATGACCCGCGCCCTCAGGAGGAACCCCAGCCCGCTAAGGTGACGCGCCATGACAACCTTTGATCAGTCTGCTGCCGGGCCTACTTCTCCTTCGTTCGTTGTGCACATTCCCGATGCTGAGCTAGAGGTCGAGCCACTTGACCCGACCCAGGTGGTGTCCGGTGCGCCCGTCGTGACCGGCAAGGTGCTGTGGGAGTCCGAGGACGGCAGGCAGTTGCGCGGGATCTGGCAGATCACGCCGGGCGTGGTCACCGATACGGAGTCCAACGAACTGTTCGTCGTGGTCAGCGGGCGCGCCACCGTCGAGGTCGACGGCGGGGCCACGCTGGAGGTTGGGCCGGGGGACGCCTGCGTGCTGCGCGAGGGTGACCGCACGACCTGGACGGTGCACGAGACACTCCGCAAGGCCTACCACATCACCCTCTGAGCCCCGCGCCATGGACGCCCGTGGTCCGGGCGGACCGCCGTGTTCCTGATGCTCGGACGAGCCTCCGTACCGCCGGGCGCGGTGCAGCGCGGATATCTCGCCGTCGCCGCCGCGTGGGTGCTGCCGTCCGGCTTCAGACGGTGGGATCGACCGTGGGCCTTTCTCCGGAGCGGCGCCGGCCGACCGCCCGGAGGACGGTGAACGCGGCCAGCGGCAGCAGCAGGCTCGCCCCGATGAGGTTGAGCCAGCCGTAACCGGCGTTCGACACGATGACCCCCGCCGCGACACCGCCGATGCCCGCCGCCCCGTTCATCGTGAGGTCCGAGAGGCCCTGGACCGCCGCACGGGCGCCGGCGGGAACGGAGTCCGTGAGGAGGGCGGAGCCCGAGACGAGGCCTGCCGACCAGCCGAGCCCCAGCAGGAACAGCCCCGCCGCGCTGCGGCCGTGGCTCGCCCCTGCCGTTCCGGCCAGCAGTGCGGCACCCGAGAGCAGCCCCACGGCGAGTCCGATCACCGAGAGCCTCCCCAGCCGGTCGGAGAGCCAGCCCATCACGGGGGAGAAGGCGTACATGCCGGCGATGTGGCCGCTGATGACGAGGCCGATCAGCTCGATGCCCGCGCCGTGGTGGCTGAGGGCCACGGGCGTCATCGACATGATCGACACCATGGCGGTGTGCGAGACCGCGACCGTCACGAGGGCGAGCCGGGCTCCGGGCGACTTCCGGACCGCCTGAACTCCCGCCCGCAGTGATCGCCCCTTGGTTCCCACCTCGTCGGCCGGCGCCAGAGCACGTGCGGTCAGCAGCGGGTCGGGTCGGAGCAGCACGGCGACGACGAGCGCGGAGAGCAGGAAGACACCAGCCGCCCAGGCGAAGGGGCCGGCCGCCGTCGGGATGCCGAGACCGGACACGCTCCGCCCGGCGGGTGCGGCGATGTTGGGCCCGAGCACCGCGCCGATCGTCGTCGCCCACACCACCGTCGAGATGGCCCTCGCCCTGCGCTGCGGCTCCGCCAGGTCCGCGGCGGCGAACCGTGCCTGCAGGTTCGCCGACGAGGCCGCGCCGAACCCGGCCATGCCCACCAGGAGCAGCGGGAAGTTCCCGAGCACCGAGGCGAGCACGACCACACACGCACCGACCGCCCCGATGAGGTAGGCCAACACGAGCCCGGGGCGCCTTCCGCGAGCTGTCATGAGCGCGGCAAGCGGTACGGAGAGCAGAGCCGTCCCGGCCACCGTTGCCGTCGGAGCCAGACCGGACAGTGCCTCGGTACCGCTGATCTGTTGCGCCAGTACGGACGCCAGCGCGATGCCGGTGGCGACGCCCAGGCCACCGAGTATCTGGCTGACGATGAGCACGGGCGTGATGCGCCGCCGCAGCGCGGACACGTCCACGCGGTCGGCGGCTACGGGTATGTCTGGGGACGTGGTGGCCACTGCCGCAGTGTGCCAGTTACACCTACTGTGCGGAACCGCGGGTCCGGGCCCCGACGCGACCGCCCCCCGCGCCACGGCCTCCGCAGCGCTCGGACCCCTGCCCTCCGCGTCTCGTGGGAGCGCGGGCGGTGCGCCCGCTCCCGTCCCTCCTGCCCGGGCTCGAGCGCCCCCGGCCCCTTGCATGCCGTCAGAACAGTGGTTCCGGTAGCACCCCTTCCAACGCCAGCAGTCGGCGCTTGGTCTCCACACCCCCGCCGAATCCCCCGAGACCCCCGCCGCTCTCGACCACCCGATGGCACGGCACCACCAGAGGAAGCGGATTGGCGCCCATCGCCGCGCCCACCGCCTGGGCCGCTCCGGGCTGGCCGACCCGTACCGCCAGGTCGCCGTACCCCACTACCGTCCCGTACGGAACGCCCTCGGCCAGCTCGCGCAGCACCTCGCGGTTGAACCCGGACGTGAGGGACCAGTCCAGTGGCAGCTCGAACTCCTGGCGCCGCCCCGCGAAGTACTCCGCGAGCTGGCGTATCGGCTCGGTGAGTGCGGCCGAGCCCGGCGCTGCCCCTGCCGGTTCGACACCGAAGCGTGCACCGAGCCGCCGCAGGGCCGTCCCGCGCACCGCCGCGTCGGCGTGGAAGACGACGTTCATCAGCCCGCCGCCGGTGGCGGCGAGCAGCAGCGGCCCGATGTCCGAGTCCACGACCGTCCACTCGAAGGTCTTCATGCCGTCCACCGTACGAGGCCGCGCTGACAGCCGTGCCGGCTTGTGGATAACCTCGTTCGGCCACGGGAGCCGCGGTCCGGGTCCCCTCGCGTCGCGGCCCCACCCCGGCAGCCGCGGACCGGGCACCTCGCCCGGTCCGGCCCGGACCGTCCCCGGCGCCGCCGACCGCCCGGGGCCTCCCGGGGAGACCTTCGGCGGGGGTCCTCCCACCACGGCACACCGACGTGCCGCGGCCTTCCCGACCGCCGCAGGACGGTCACAACGTGAACGAATCCGCCGCGATGAGGTGCCGGCTCCACCATTTCCCCCCCGTTTACCCCCGGATATGTCTCTGCCCTGCTGTTTGCTTGCCGACCTGCTCGCCGTACCCTCGCCGGACAGGGCTCCCTCGACGGAGGGCGCACAGGGGACCTGTGGTGCGAGGGGCGAAGGGCAGACAGGGATGCAGGGCACTGTAGACAGCTTCAGCCACGGCCTGGCCACGCCCGTGGCCGCGTACCTGGCGGCTTGCCTCGGTGCGGCCCTGGGACTGCGCTGCACCGTCAGGTCACTCCGTGCCCGGGGCGCCCACAAACCGGGATGGCTGGCGCTCGGCGCCGCCTCCATCGGGTCCGGGACCTGGATGATGCACTTCGTCGCCATGATGGGCTTCACCGTCGAGGAGGCCGCCGTCGGGTACGACTGGCCGGTCACCTTCGCCGGCCTCGGCGTCGCCGTCCTCATGACCGGCCTCGGGATCTTCGTCGTGGGGTACCGCGGTGCGTCCGCCATGTCGCTGGTGACCGGCGGGACGATCACCGGGCTCGGAATCGCCTCCATGCACTACCTGGGCATGGCCGGCATGCGACTCCAGGGGACGCTGGAGTACGACACCCGCGCCGTCTCCCTCTCCGTAGTGATCGCCGTGACGGCGGCCACCGCCGCGCTCTGGGCGGCCGTGTCCGGCCGCGGCGTCTCGTCGAGCGTCGGAGCCAGTCTGATGATGGGCCTTGCTGCCGGCGGGCTGCACTACACGGGCATGGCCGCCGTCAGCGTCCACGTCCACGACGGCGCTCCGGAATCCGGCCTCGACGGCTCGCCCGCGACGCTCATCGCTCCGATGCTGATCGGCCCTGCCCTCTTCCTGGTGCTGGCCGGGGTGGTCGTGGTGCTCGGCCGCGGGGCGGTCATGGGTCACCAGGAGCCGCAGTTCCCAGGCGCCCCGGGCCTCGCCCTGCGCCCTGGGGTCCCGACGCAGCGGAGCGCGCGGTCGCACGGCGAGCCGGCGTACTGGTCGGCGGAGCCGTCCCACACCGCCCACCGCACCTCGCAACGCTCCCGGCCCTTCTGACCACTCCCGCGGTCGCACACGGCTGTCAGCGGTGGGTCGTACGGTGGGTGCATGCGGCCCGTTTCCCAGATCGAACGCTCGATGGCGCCCTTCGAGGTCGTCAGCCCCTACCAGCCCAGCGGTGACCAGCCCACGGCCATCGCCGAGCTCGACAAGCGCATCCGCGCTGGTGAGAAGGACGTCGTCCTGCTCGGTGCCACGGGCACGGGCAAGTCGGCGACCACGGCCTGGATGATCGAGAAGCTCCAGCGCCCCACCCTCGTCATGGCGCCCAACAAGACGCTGGCCGCCCAGTTGGCGAACGAGTTCCGCGAACTCCTGCCGAACAACGCGGTGGAGTACTTCGTCTCGTACTACGACTACTACCAGCCCGAGGCCTACGTCCCGCAGTCCGACACCTACATCGAGAAGGACTCCTCGATCAACGAGGAGGTGGAGCGGTTGCGCCACTCCGCGACCAATTCGCTGCTCACCCGCAGGGACGTGATCGTGGTCGCCTCGGTCTCGTGCATCTACGGCCTCGGCACGCCACAGGAGTACGTGGACCGCATGGTGCCGCTGAAGGTCGGCGAGGAGATCGACCGCGACCAGCTGCTGCGCCGTTTCGTGGACATCCAGTACACGCGCAACGACACGGCGTTCACCCGGGGCACGTTCCGGGTCCGCGGCGACACCATCGAGATCTTCCCGGTCTACGAGGAGCTGGCCGTGCGCATCGAGATGTTCGGTGACGAGATCGAGGCGCTCTCCACGCTCCACCCGATCACCGGCGAGGTCATCAGCGACGACCAGGAGCTGTACGTCTTCCCGGCCAGCCACTACGTCGCAGGCCCCGAGCGCATGGAGAAGGCGGTCAACGGGATCGAGCGCGAGCTGGAGGAGCGCCTCGCCGACCTGGAGAAGCAGGGCAAGCTGCTGGAGTCGCAGCGGCTGCGGATGCGTACCTCGTACGACATCGAGATGCTCCGCCAGATCGGCACTTGCTCCGGGGTCGAGAACTACTCGATGCACTTCGACGGGCGCGACCCGGGCACCCCGCCCAACACGCTCCTCGACTACTTCCCGGAGGACTTCCTCCTCGTCATCGACGAGTCACACGTGACGGTCCCGCAGATCGGCGCGATGTACGAGGGCGACGCGTCGCGCAAGCGGACCCTCGTCGACCACGGCTTCCGGCTGCCCTCCGCACTCGACAACAGGCCACTGAAGTGGGAGGAGTTCCAGGAACGGATCGGCCAGACGGTGTACTTGTCCGCCACCCCTGGCACGTACGAGCTCTCGCGTTCCGACGGCTTCGTCGAACAGATCATCCGGCCCACCGGCCTGGTCGACCCCGAGGTCGTCGTCAAGTCCACCGAGGGCCAGATCGACGACCTGGTGCACGAGATCCGCACGCGCACCGAGAAGGACGAGCGCGTCCTGGTCACCACGCTCACCAAGAAGATGGCGGAGGACCTCACGGACTACTTCCTGGAGCTCGGCATCCAGGTCCGTTACCTGCACAGCGACGTCGACACCCTCCGCCGGGTGGAACTGTTGCGCGAGCTGCGCGCCGGTGAGTACGACGTCCTGGTCGGCATCAACCTGCTCCGCGAGGGCCTGGACCTCCCCGAGGTCTCCCTCGTGTCGATCCTCGACGCCGACAAGGAGGGGTTCCTGCGCTCCGGGACCTCGCTCATCCAGACGATCGGCCGTGCGGCGCGCAACGTCTCCGGTCAGGTCCACATGTACGCCGACAAGGTCACCCCGGCGATGGAGAAGGCCATCGAGGAGACCAACCGCCGGCGGGAGAAGCAGATCGCCTTCAACAAGGCGAACGGCATCGATCCGCAGCCGCTCCGCAAGAAGATCAACGACATCGTGGCCACGATCGCCCGCGAGGGGGTCGACACCGAGCAGCTCCTCGGCACGGGGTACCGCCAGGGGAAGGACGGCAAGGCAGCCAAGGCACCGGTGCCGTCCCTCGCGGCACACTCCGTCAAGGGAGCCAAGGGCGGTAAGGCCGCTGCGAGGAAGGGCGACCTCACCAGTGATCGGCCCGCGGCCGAACTGGCGGGCATCATCGAGGAGATGACGGACCGGATGCGCGCGGCGGCCGCGGAGCTCCAATTCGAGGTGGCAGCACGGCTGCGCGACGAAGTGAGCGAACTGAAGAAGGAGCTGCGGCAGATGAAGGAGGCCGGGATCGCCTGACACGGGGCCGGTCTGACGCCGTGTCGCATGACGCGGGGCCGTACGGGTGCGTCCGGCACGTACGGGGGCGGCGGTGACGACGGGTGCCGCCGGCTACCTGTGGCTGCCGTCGTCGCCCGGTGCTGCGGCCATCCCGTGCCCGTCCGCAAGGGGCGGACGGTGCGTGCGTACCGCAGGCCGCGGCGCCGGGTGCGGCACGGTCCGGCTGTGTCCGGTGCTCCGGTTGTGATTCCGTGGGCGGACCGATGTTCGGTGTGTCTCAACACCGCCACAAAACCAGACCAAGTCTCCGTGCTGTCGGCCCGAATGCGTAGGGTGCAGGACAACCGCACACATGGACGGTTGCGGGGGAACCATGGAGAGGGGACAGCGCGTGGTGGACGTATCCGAGGGCGGGACGCCCGGGGGTCCCGGCGTCAATCTGACCAAGGGACAGGCCATCAGCCTGGAGAAGAGGGGCGGCGGCACCCTCACCGCGGTGCGGATGGGCCTCGGCTGGCAGGCGGCGCCCCGGCGTGGTCTGTTCGGCTCCCGCACCCGCGAGATCGACCTGGACGCCTCGGCGGTGCTCTTCGCCGACAAGCAACCCGTGGACGTGGTCTTCTTCCGGCACCTCGTCAGCGACGACGGATCGGTCAGGCACACCGGTGACAACCTCGTGGGCGGAGCCGGCCAGGGCGGCGACGACGAGGCGATCCTCGTGGACCTGCAGCGAGTACCGGTCCACATCGACCAGATCGTCTTTACGGTGAACTCGTTCACCGGCCAGACGTTCCAGGAGGTGCAGAACGCCTTCTGCCGTCTCGTCGACGAGACCAACGGGCAGGAGCTCGCGCGCTACACGCTGGACGGCGGAGGCCAGTACACCGCCCAGATCATGGCGAAGGTGCACCGCGCGGGTGCCGGCTGGCAGATGACCGCGCTCGGCACCTCGGCCAACGGCCGTACGTTCCAGGACCTGATGCCGGCGATCCTGCCGCACCTGTAAGGCGGGGCCTCAGCCGTACGACGCGCAGCTCCCGGAGGTACCACGCCGCCGGGAGCCACCCGCACACCACCGAGGGGACAGAGCCAATGACGGCGGAGCTGGTCCGGGGACAGAACCACCCGCTGCCCCACAACGCACTCGAGATCCGGGTGTCGGCCGGCGAGTCCGTCGTGGTGGGAGTGGCCCTCGGCGACGAGAACGGCCGTGTGGCGGGCGCGGAATGGGTGGCGCACCCCGTCCAGCCGGGTCTCCCCGGCGTCGAGGTCTCCCGGCAGGCCGCCACCGACCACCGCCTCACCGTGGACCTGGACGCCGTGCCCGCTGCGGTGTATCGGGTGACCGTCCTCCTCGCCCTACCGATCGGACCCACAGCCCCGGGCAGCTTCGGTGCCGTCGCCGCTCCGTTCGTCGCCGTCTCGGGGCCGGACGGCGCCGACATCGTCAGCTACACCGTCACCGGCCTCGATGTGGAGTCCGCCGTCATCGCGTTGGAGCTCTACCGCCGCCACGACGTGTGGAAGGTCCGGGCCGTGGGGCAGGGATACGCGGGCGGCCTCGCGGCCCTCTTCGCCGACCAGGGACTCGACCGGTCGGCGGAGGTGGCCGCCGCCGTCCAGGAGTCGGTCGCCCTCGACCTCGCCCGTACCGGGGGAACACCGCCACCCGTCACCACCGAGGTCCGTCACGGCGCTGCTGCGGCTGCCGCCGGCACGGCTGCCGGAGACCCCGCTGCCGCTCCGGGCCACACGGTCGCCGCGTCGCCGCAGGCGGTGCCGCCACACGGCCTCGCCGCCGCGGACATCCCGCCGGACGGTGCCGCCTCGCAGGCCGCGCAGCCCCCGTCGCAGGCGCAGACCCAGGCCCACAACGACCCGATCAGCTATGTGGATCCACGGCGGCAGCCTGCCGCGCCTCCTCCGCCGCCCCCGGTCGCACCACCCACGGAGCCGGGGCGCCCGGCTCCTCCGGTCGCCGGTGACGCCACCGGCTGGACCATGGAGGAGCGGCTCTACAACCAGGTGTGGGGCATGTTCGAGGACCTGGCCCGCACGGTCGCCGCGTACCGGAGCGCGGTCGACTTCGCCGAATCACGGCTCGACCAGGAGCTCGACCGGGCCCTGTCCGACGCGCGCAACCGGATGGGCGGGTCGGCGGACACCGCGCGCGAGGCGGCCCGCGTCAAACACGACGAGCTGACCGAACGGGCCCGCGAAGCGCTGGAGCGCGACCTCGCCCAGCTGATCGCGGAGTCCGAGGTCGTCGAACCCGCGCTGCCGCCGGCGTTCGCCCGGTGGGACAACCCCGTCTGGCACGGCTACCGCGTCCCGATGGAGATCCCCATGGCCCTGCGTCTGGGTGACCTGCACCTCCCTGAACGCCCGCAGCTGCGCATCCCGATGTTGGTCAGGCTGCCGCTCGAACGCGGTCTGTGGGTGGACAGCGGACGCAGCGCCTCCGAGGAAGCTTCGCTGTTGGACGATGCGCAGCTGCGCGCACGCGCCGTGGACGCCGCGGTCTCCCACGCCGCGCGGCTGCTCGCGGTCTATCCGGCCGGTGAGTTCACGGTGCACGTCATCGACCCCGCGGGCTCCGCCGCGGCCTCCCTGGCCCCGCTGGTGCAGTCCGGTGTGCTGGACGAGCCTCCTGCGGTGGGGGCCCAGGGTGTCTCCTCTGTGCTCGGTCGGCTCACCCAGCGCGTGGACCTCGTGCAGATGGCCATGCGCGGGGGAGCGGCCGACGCACTGCCGCCCGATCTGGACACGGCCCATCAGTTGCTGGTCGTCAATGACTTCCCGCACGGCTTCGACGACCGTGCGGTGACGCAACTGCGCTACCTCGCCGACGAGGGACCGGCCGTCGGCGTCCACCTGCTGATGGTCGCCGACCGCGAGGACGCGAGCGCGTACGGTCCGCTGCTCGATCCGCTGTGGCGCTCCCTGCTGCGGATCACGCCGGTGCCCGACGATCATCTGGCGGATCCGTGGGTGCAACACTCCTGGACGTACGAGCCGCCCGCGGTTCCCCCGGGCAGCGACGTCCTTCGGATCGTGCTCTCCCAGGCCGCCGCTGCCCGGCACACCTGGCGCCGCTGAGCCACTGGCGGAGGCGTCGGTACGGTCGCCCCGGGCTGTGGTCGGCCCGGAAACCCGCCGGGTGGTGAAGCCCCTCGGGCACGCCGGGTCGGCCGCTGCCGGGGCTCTTCCCCGCCTCGCCGGGTTTCCCGGACGGATCCCAGCGTCCCGGCAAAATGACGGACCTCCTGACCTGCATATTTGACCTTTACATTGCCTTTCTCTTTACCTTCCTTTGGTCTTTCCTGTACAGTTCTTTGCGCGGAGGGGAGTACTCCCACCTGCGGCGTTCCCGTCAGTACGGACGGACGGACAGAGCCCGGTCCCGGGGCGCCGGCCCGCGGTGCGGCAGTGTGGCGCCCGGGTGGAAGAGACCTCCGGCAGCGACGACGCTGATCAGTAGCCGTACGACGCCGGAGGCGCAGTGAACGTGTCACTCACCCTGTGGGCGCTGACCATTCTCGGTCTGTCCGCCCTGATCGCGGTCGACTTCTTCATCGGACGCAAGCCGCACGACGTGTCGATCAGGGAGGCGGGCATCTGGACGGTCGTCTGGATCGTCCTCGCCGTGCTCTTCGGCCTCGGCCTGCTCCTGGCCGGGGAGAGTCAGGCGTCCGGCGAGTTCTTCGCCGGCTTCATCA
This sequence comes from Streptomyces sp. NPDC059169, assembly GCF_042755225.1. Classification (NCBI taxonomy): domain Bacteria; kingdom Bacillati; phylum Actinomycetota; class Actinomycetes; order Kitasatosporales; family Streptomycetaceae; genus Streptomyces; species Streptomyces sp. NPDC059169. The sequence goes on from NZ_JBHZCF010000002.1 coordinate 366,584, forward strand.
CCGAGAAGTCGCTGAGTGTCGACAACCTCTTCGTCTTCGTCCTGATCATGGCGAAGTTCGCCGTACCGTCCCACCTCCAGCAGCGCGTCCTGCTGGTGGGCGTTCTCATCGCCCTGGTCCTGCGGGCCGTCTTCATCGCGGCCGGCGCCGCGATCATCGCGAGCTTCTCGTGGGTCTTCTACATCTTCGGTGCGTTCCTGATCTACACCGCCTGGAAGCTCATCCAGGAGGCGCGTTCCGACGAGGAGGACGAGTTCGAGGAGAACCGTCTACTCAAGTCCGTCGAGAGGAAGTTCGGGGTCGCCGACAGGTACCACGACACGAAGCTCTTCATACGGGTCAACGGCAAGCGCGTGATGACCCCGCTGATGGTCGTCATGCTCGCCATCGGCACCACGGACGTGCTGTTCGCGCTGGACTCGATCCCGGCGATCTTCGGCTTGACCCAGGACCCGTACATCGTCTTCACGGCCAACGCGTTCGCGCTGATGGGCCTGCGCCAGCTGTACTTCCTGATCGGTGGACTCCTCAAGAAGCTGGTCCACCTCAGCTACGGCCTGTCGGTGATCCTCGGCTTCATCGGCGTCAAGCTCGTGCTCCACGCCCTGCACGAGTCCGGCGTCCCGGTCCCCGAGATCTCCACTCCGTTGTCGCTCGTGTTCATCTGCGGCATCCTGATCATCACCACGATCACCAGCCTGGTGGCCTCCAGGCGGCAGGTGGCGCGTGAGGCCGAGGAAGTGGCCGAGGGCGCGGCGGTCGACCCGTCTCCGAAGGACAGCGTCGACGCTTGACGATCGACCGCGTAGGGCCGCGCTGCACGACGGTGGACCGCCGGGCTGTCCGGCAGGCCCGCCGGCGTCCGGGAGTCAGGCGGCTCCGTCGGCGTCCCGGGGGCGTGCCCGCGGCCCCCGGCACACGGGGTCGCGTGGCGGGACCGCGGGCGAAGCATCCGTTCCGACCGCGCTCAGGCGGTCGCCCCCTCCCCGGGGCTCCGGACGACCGCTGCGCGTGCGGGGAGGGTCTCCGGCAGGAGGGCGAAGCATCCCAGGCTGAGCAGTGCGAGTCCCGTCACGTACGTCGCCACCCCCCACGGCGGACCGCTCCCGGCCGCGACCGCCGTCGCCACGATCGGAGTGAGCGCTCCGCCCAGGACGCCCGCAAGGTTGTAGCCGACCGCCGCACCCGTGCACCGCACCCTCGGCTCGAACAGTTCCGGCAGGTAGGCCGCGACCACGGCGAACACGGTGATGAAGGCGAGCAGCGCGCCCAGGAGCCCGGCGAACATCAGCAGCGGTCGTGCGGTCTGCAGCAACGCCGCCGTCGGAAACATCCACAGGGCGATCGCCGTACAACCGGTGAGGCAGAGGACCCGCCTGCCGTACCGGTCACCGAGCAAGGCCACGAACGGCGTCACCGCCCCCATCACGGCCACCGCTGCCATGACGCACACGAGCATCACCGTGCGGCTGACCCCGAGGCGTTCGGTGCCGTACGCCAGGGCCCAGGTGGAGACGGTGTAGAAGACCGCGTACCCCACCGACAGAGCTCCGGCGGTGAGGAGTACCAGCCTCCAGTGCCCGCGAAGCACCTCGGCGAGCGGGAGGCGGGCCCGTTCGGTGAGCTGCTCGAACTGCGGTGTCTCCGTGAGCGAACGGCGCAGCAGCAGTCCGGCCGCGGCGAGCAGGCCCGCCGCCCAGAACGGGACTCGCCATCCCCAACTGCGGAACTGCGTGTCGCTGAGACCCGCGGACAGGGCCAGCATCACCCCGTTGGCCAGCAGGAATCCGACCGCCGGACCGACCTGCGGAAAGCTCGACCACAAGGCGCGCCGCCCGGCCGGCGCGTGTTCGGCGGTGAGCAGCACCGCGCCGCCCCATTCGCCCCCGAGACCGAGGCCCTGCAGGAAGCGCAGCGCCAGCAGCAGGGCCGGCGCGGCGGTACCGAGTGTCGCGTACGACGGCACACAGCCCACCGCGACCGTCGCCGCCCCCGTCAGTAGCAGCGAGGCGAAGAGGACGGGCCGCCGTCCATGGCGGTCGCCGATGTGGCCGAAGAGCGCGGAGCCGAGCGGCCGCGCGACGAATCCGACCGCGAAGGTGCCGAAGGCGGCGAGGGTCCCCGCGACCGGGGAGATGGTCGGGAAGAACAACGGCCCGAGCACCAGCGCCGCCGCGGTGCCGTACACGAAGAAGTCGTAGAACTCGACGGCCGTCCCGATGAGGGCCGACAGGGCGAGCCGGGTCATGGACGGGGCGGAGCGCTTCGGCGGCGACATGGTAGGCGACACAGGGTGACTGTTGTGCATGTTGCGACAACTACCCGTGATGAGCGCTGGTTACGGGGCGCACAGAGGCTTGCGGATCACGATCACCGGCCGTGAGCGGGTACCGGAGGTCTGCCGGAGCGGGGCCACCGGCGCCCCGCACCGTCGTCACCAGCCGCGCGCGTGCCACTCCGGGAGGTGCGGGCGCTCCTTGCCGAGCGTCGTGTCGTTGCCGTGGCCCGGATAGACCCAGGTCTCGTCCGGAAGGACGTCGAAGAGCTTGGTCTCGACGTCGCGGACGAGCGAGGCGAAGGCCTCCGGGTCCTTCCAGGTGTTCCCCACTCCGCCCGGGAAGAGGCAGTCGCCGGTGAAGACGTGCGGGTGGCCGTGTGGGTCGTCGTAGACGAGGGCGATCGACCCCGGGGTGTGTCCCACCAGGTGGCGCGCGGTGAGCTCGACCCGGCCCACCCGGATGGTGTCCCCGTCATCGACCAGGACGTCCGTCGGCACGGGGATGCCCGCCGCGTCGTGGCGCCCCGCGTACGTGCGGGCACCCGTGGCCGCGACCACGTCGGCCAGCGCCTGCCAGTGGTCACCGTGCCGGTGGGTGGTGACGACGGCCGTGATGCCGTCGTCACCGATCAGCCGGAGCAGCGTGTCGGCCTCGTTGGCCGCGTCGACCAGCAGTTGCTCGCCGGTGGTCCGGCAGCGCAGCAGGTAGGAGTTGTTGTCCATCGGGCCGACGGCGACCTTGGAGATCATCAGGTCCGCCAGCTCGTGCACGTCCGCCGGACCGCCCACCTTCACCGCTCCGCTGTATGTCATGGGGTCAGCGTACTCAGCCGACTACAGGGGAGGCAGCTGAGGCAGGGATCCTCCGGTGATCCTGAGCGCCGACCCGTCCCTACGGCCGCAGAGCCAGCCGAGCAGGTCCGCGGCGGTTCCCCGCACCGCGACGGGGGTGCCTTCTGCGCCCCCGCCCGTGGTCCACTCCCGGCCGTCGTCGGCGACGACGGTGGTGGTCGGCACGTCATGGTGGCCGGCGAACCTGTCGGCGAGGAACCCGATCTCCCGCTCGACGAACCCGTCGGGCAGGTCTTCCAGCTCGTACCCGATGCCCAGGTCGACGTGGTGCAGCTCCAACTCGACGAGCCGTCGGAACGGGATGCGGGCGGTGGTGTCCTTCACTCCGTTGCGCAGCTCGACGGTGCGGGACCAGTCGGATTCCCCCGAGGCGACCGATTGGTAGCGGGCGGCGCTGTCGCGCACGTCGTCGAGCTGGACATCGAGCGGGCGCGGCGCGTCGCGCTCGATGTCGGCGTTGCGCGCGTCGCCGCTGACGTACATGGGACGGCCTTCGAGGGCGTTGACGAGGGCGTCGGCGTTGCGGGAGAGGTGGGCCAGCACATGGCCGCGGCTCCACCCGGGGAGTCGTGACGGCTCGCCGAGAGCCGCGCTGTCCAGGGCGGCGGCTGCGGTGAGCAGTCGGTCCGTCGCCTCGCGTACGGATGCCAGGTCGCGCACAGGATCGATCATGACGCCGACGATAGCTCCACCACACGTTCGGGTGAAGGTGGCAGAGGACTGAGAGAAATCGAATGCACGTGCTATAGGCTCGGTGGAGGCATCCTTGGTAGTCAGGCATTCACTAGTCAGGCATTCATTGATCCGGCGGCCCCCATAGGCTGGAACAGTCTGGGACGGGGGCTGTGTCCCCGCTCTTCAGGACTTCTTCTCAAGAAAGGTGCGGACCCGGCGTGGCCGACCGTCTCATCGTCCGTGGCGCTCGCGAGCACAACCTCAAGAACGTCTCGCTCGACCTCCCGCGTGACTCCCTCATCGTCTTCACCGGGCTCTCGGGGTCGGGCAAGTCGTCCCTCGCGTTCGACACGATCTTCGCCGAGGGGCAGCGCCGATACGTCGAGTCGCTCTCCTCCTACGCCCGGCAGTTCCTGGGCCAGATGGACAAGCCGGACGTCGACTTCATCGAAGGCCTGTCCCCGGCCGTCTCGATCGACCAGAAGTCCACGTCGCGCAACCCGCGTTCGACGGTCGGCACGATCACCGAGGTGTACGACTACCTCCGGTTGCTTTTCGCCCGGATCGGCAAGCCGCACTGTCCCGAGTGCGGACGTCCCATCGCACGCCAGTCGCCGCAGGCCATCGTCGACAAGGTGCTGGAGCTGCCCGAAGGCAGCCGGTTCCAGGTGTTGTCGCCGCTCGTGCGCGAGCGGAAGGGCGAGTTCGTCGACCTGTTCGCCGACCTCCAGACCAAGGGGTACAGCCGGGCGCGCGTCGACGGGCAGACGATCCAGCTGGCCGAACCGCCCAAGCTGAAGAAGCAGGAGAAGCACACCATCGAGGTGGTCGTCGACCGCCTGACCGTCAAGGACGGCGCCAAGCGGCGGCTCACCGACTCCGTGGAGACCGCCCTGGGCCTCTCCGGCGGCATGGTCGTGCTCGACTTCGTCGACCTCCCCGAGGACGACCCCGAGCGCGAGCGGATGTACTCCGAGCACCTGTACTGCCCCTATGACGACCTGTCCTTCGAAGAGCTGGAGCCGCGCTCCTTCTCCTTCAACTCGCCGTTCGGTGCCTGCCCCGACTGCACCGGCATCGGCACCCGCATGGAGGTGGACCCCGAGCTGATCGTCCCCGACGAGCAGCGCTCGCTCGACGAGGGGGCCATCCACCCCTGGTCCCACGGGCACACCAAGGAGTACTTCGGGCGGCTGATCGGCGGGCTCGCCCAGGCCCTCGGATTCTCCACCGACATGCCCTGGGCCGGGCTGCCCCAGCGCGCCAAGAAGGCCCTGCTGTACGGCCACAAGACGCAGGTCGAGGTCCGCTACCGCAACCGGTACGGCAGGGAGCGCGCGTACACCACCCCGGCGTTCGAGGGGGCGGTGTCCTTCGTGAAGCGGCGCCACAGCGACGCGGAGAGCGATGCGAGCCGTGAGCGCTTCGAGGGCTACATGCGCGAGGTGCCCTGCCCCACCTGCCAGGGCACGCGGCTGAAGCCGATCGTCCTCGCCGTCACGGTGATGGAGAAGTCCATTGCCGACGTCTCCGGAATGTCGATCAGTGAGTGTGCCGACTTCCTCGGCCGACTCACGCTCAACGCCCGCGACAAGAAGATCGCCGAACGGGTCCTCAAGGAGGTCAACGAGCGGCTGCGGTTCCTGGTCGACGTCGGCCTCGACTACCTGTCGCTCAACCGGGCTGCGGGCACGCTCTCCGGTGGTGAGGCCCAACGCATCCGACTCGCCACCCAGATCGGCTCGGGCCTCGTCGGCGTGCTCTACGTGCTCGACGAGCCGTCCATCGGCCTGCACCAGCGCGACAACCACCGGCTCATCGAGACCCTCGTCCGGCTGCGGGACATGGGCAACACGCTGATCGTCGTGGAGCACGACGAGGACACCATCAAGACCGCCGACTGGGTCGTGGACATCGGCCCCGGTGCGGGCGAGCACGGGGGGAAGGTCGTCCACTCCGGGCCGCTGAAGCAGCTCCTGGGCAACAAGGAGTCGATGACCGGGCAGTACCTGTCGGGCAAGCGGGCCATCCCGACGCCGGACGTCCGGCGTCCCATGGACCCCGGCCGGCAGCTGACGGTCCACGGGGCCCGCGAGAACAACCTGCGGGACATCGACGTGTCGTTCCCGCTCGGCCTGTTCACCGCCGTGACCGGGGTGTCCGGCTCCGGAAAGTCGACGCTCGTCAACGACATCCTCTACACCCACTTGGCGCGCGAGCTCAACGGCGCCAAGTCGGTGCCCGGTCGGCACACCCGGGTGGACGGCGACGACCTCGTCGACAAGGTCGTACACGTGGACCAGTCGCCCATCGGCCGCACGCCACGGTCCAACCCGGCCACGTACACGGGCGTCTTCGACCACGTGCGCAGGCTGTTCGCCGAGACGATGGAGGCGAAGGTCCGTGGCTACCTCCCCGGCCGCTTCTCCTTCAACGTCAAGGGCGGCCGCTGTGAGAACTGCTCGGGCGACGGCACCATCAAGATCGAGATGAACTTCCTGCCGGACGTGTACGTCCCGTGCGAGGTCTGCCACGGGGCGCGCTACAACCGCGAGACCCTGGAGGTCCACTACAAGGGCAAGTCCATCGCCGAGGTGCTGGACATGCCGATCGAGGAGGCGCTGCACTTCTTCGAGGCGGTGCCGACGATCGCGCGCCATCTGAAGACCCTCAACGAGGTGGGGCTGGGCTACGTCCGGCTCGGGCAGTCCGCGCCGACGCTCTCCGGAGGGGAGGCACAGCGCGTCAAGCTGGCCTCCGAGCTCCAGAAGCGTTCCACGGGCCGAACGGTCTACGTCCTGGACGAGCCGACCACCGGTCTGCACTTCGAGGACATCTCGAAGCTGATCAACGTGTTGTCCGGACTGGTCGACAAGGGCAACTCCGTGATCGTGATCGAGCACAACCTCGATGTGATCAAGACCGCGGACTGGGTCGTCGACATGGGACCCGAGGGAGGCAGCGGCGGCGGCCTCGTGATCGCGGAGGGCACTCCCGAGCAGGTCGCCGCGGTTCCCTCCAGCCATACCGGGAAGTTCCTGCGGGACATCCTCGGAGGGGAGCGGATCGTCGACACCGTCCCTGCGCAGTCCCGGAAGGCGCCGGCGAAGAAGGCCGCCGCCAAGAAGACGGTGTCCGCCAAGAAGACGGTGTCGGCGAACAACACGGCGACGCGGAAGAAGGTGTCGGCGAACGCCACGCCGGTGAAGAAGACGGCCACGGCTCGCACACGGGCGCGCAAGGCCTGACCTCCGGGTGCGCGGCCCCGTTGGTCCTGCCGCTGCCCGGGGGCGGCAGGACCAACGGCGACGGCACAACGGGCCGTGCCCACGGAGGGAAGCCCGCGGGCGCGGCCCCGTGGCGCCTCCCCAGCGGCCTCCGTGCCGCGTGGGTTCGGACGGGCTACCGCAGATCCGACGCGTACGGGGGTTCCGCACCGGTGCGGGCGCACGTCAGGGCGGCGGCGCGTGCCGCGAAGGACAGGACCTCCGTCCAGCCGGCGGAGCCGAGGGAGAGCAGGGCCTCCGATGCGAGCGCCGCACGCCGCGCCAGGTCGTCCAGCAGTGCTGCGTTGACCGTGTCGCCCGCGCCGATGGTGTCGGCGACCGTCACCTCGACACCCGGAACGGAGATCTCCGCACCGTCCCGGGTGTACACCGTGAGCCCGCGCTCACCGTGGGTGAGGACGACGGCCGCGGGGCCGAGCCCGAGCCACTCCTCCGGAGAACCGCCGAGCCATTTGACGTCGTCCTCGGACACCTTCAGCAGCGTCACCGACGCAAGCCACCTCGTGAACCGCGCCCGGTACGCGTCCGGTTCCGAGATCAGACCCGGCCTGATGTTCGGATCGAGCAGGGTGAAGACCCCTCGTGCAGCCTCCCGGTGCAACAGCGCCTCATAGGCGCTCGCCCCCGGCTCCAACACCAGGGAACACGTTCCGAGCGCCAACGCCTCCACCCCGGCGGGCAGTTCCGGAGGCAGCGCGAACAACCGGTCGGCACTGCCGGAGGCGTAGAAGCCGTACCCCGCGGACCCGTCGGCCTCTATCGCGGCGACCGCGAGGGTGGTTGGTTCCGGGCCGCGCTGCACCAGGGACGTCCCGACTCCCGCCGCCCGCAGACCGTCCAGCAGCGCCTCTCCGAAACCGTCCGTCGAGACCCGCGAACAGAACGTGACGTCCGCGCCCAGCCGTCCCAGGGCCACCGCGGTGTTGAACGGGCCGCCGCCGAGCCGTGGCAGCAGGGGCGGCAGCGCCTCGCCCCCGACCGCCGCCCGTTGCGGGACCAGATCGATCAGGGACTCACCGGCGACGACGATCACGCCTGCAACGTAACCCATCGTCCGGGGCCGCGACAGTCCCGCCACGGCCGCGCCCGCACCCTCGCCGACCGGTCGGGACCCGGCCGCGGAGGGCGCAGTCTGCGCCGGTATCGTCGCGTCTGTCGGCGGTGCCGGCGCCCTGGCGCCGCCCCGACGCCTCCCTCGATCCCAGAGCCCTGGAGCACTTCATGTCCGGCCAGCCCTCCGCTCACCTCCGGCCGGTGGGACCCCCCGCCCGCCGTACCGTGCTGAAAGGCGCCGCACTCGCCGGGGCCGCCGGACTGGGCGCCGCCGCCTGTTCCACCGAGTCCAACGTCGGCCACGCCCAGGTGCCCACCCCCACCGCACCGGTCGACCTCGGCGCCGCGGATGCGGTGCCCGTCGGCGGTGCCAAGCTCTACCGGGAGCAGCGTCTCGTCGTGCACTGCCCGGCCAGGGGCACGTACCAGGCGTTCAGCGCGCAGTGCACCCACGCCGGGTGCGTACTGGAGAAGGTCGAGGGCACCGAGGGCAACTGCCCCTGCCACGGCAGCCGGTTCGACGTCACCACGGGGGAGGCGGTCCGGGGGCCGGCGACGGTGCCGCTCCCCAAGGTCCCGGTCGCGGTGCGCGACGGCAAGCTGATCGCGGGACCCGGCGCCTGAGCGCCGCTCGGGACCGGCGCAGGGGAGGGCCTCACTGCCACTCCCAGTCGATCCCCAGGAACCCGGACCGCACCCCCTGCTCGACCAGGTGGACGGTGCGGTGCCCCTCGTGCAGCACCAGCTCCGTGCGCCCGGTCCGCGGTGCGCCCGGCGCGGAGCGCGCGAAGCGTCGGCAGCGCACCGGCAGCGCCGCCTCGTCGAACCGCACCTGCAGGACGTACAGCCCGCCCGGGCTGCCGAAGCCGCGCAGGTACTCGTTGCTGGGCCCCGCGGTGCCGTCCTCGAAGTCGTAGCCGAACAGGTGCGTGTCCCCCGCGCGCAGCGCGGTGTCGAAGAGCAGCTCGACGACCAGCACCCCGGTCTCGCGGTCCGTGCGCACCCGACCGGTGCGGCAGTTCTCCGTCGCCCGCAACACCACCCGCTCCGGATCGGACCCCGGGCCGCCCCGGTGGACCGCCACGCACCGGTCGACGCCGTCGCGGTGCGCCCGGACGAGGTGCTGCGAGTCCTGCCCGAGAAGCTCACGGCCGGCTCCGAACCGCACTCGCTCGTGGTGGGCCAGCGTGTGCAGTCCGGAGTCCGCCGGTTGCTCCAGCTCGGCCGTCAACCGCTCCACCACGGAGGACGCCCCCGAGGGCGAGCGGCCCGGGCGCCCGGCGCGCCGCGTCGGCCCGTCGGCCGTACGTCCCGCTGCGGGGAGCAGCCGCAGCAGCGAGTTCCCCGGTAGCCGGAGCACCTCCTCCAGCGCCCGTACCGCCCGCAGCGACTCGGGACGCTGCGGGCGGCGCGCACCCTGCTGCCAGTAACTCAGGCTGGTCACCCCGACCTTGATCCCACGGTGGGCGAGATGGTGCTGGACCCGCTGGAGCGGCAGTCCGCGCACGGCCAGCGCCGCGCGCAGTGCCAGGTGGAACGGGCCCGTCTGGAGCACCTGGGCCAGCTCGCCCTCGGCGTGCGCGGCGCGTGCTGCGGGGGAGGTGTGCGCGGGGTACCCCATGGGGACTCCTCGGTGGAACGTGCACGTCGACCGGCGGGAGTCGTACCGCGGTGCGGGCGTGGCGGATCTGGACGGCTGTTCACACCCCGGACGCGCCGTACACAGCCGCGTGTCACCCCGCATTGAAGCGCGTTGACCTGGCGCGGACAACGTCAGGTGCCCAGGGCACGTGTCGGACGGCCCCGTCCGGTGCGCCTACGTGCCGGAACGCAGGAACCGGGCCGGGCGTGTCCGACGCCGGCCCCGGTTGTCGGTGCCCGACAGTAGGGTGGGCGGCATGGCCGACCCCTCCAGCTACCGCCCCAAGCCGGGACAGATCCCCGACTCGCCGGGGGTCTACAAGTTCCGTGACGAGCACCGCAGGGTGATCTACGTCGGCAAGGCGAAGAGCCTGCGGCAGCGTCTCGCCAACTACTTCCAGGACCTGGCGGGCCTGCACCCCCGCACCCGCACGATGGTCACCACCGCGGCCTCCGTGGAGTGGACGGTCGTCTCCACCGAGGTGGAGGCGCTGCAGCTGGAGTACTCCTGGATCAAGGAGTTCGACCCCCGGTTCAATGTCAAGTACCGGGATGACAAGAGCTATCCGTACCTCGCGGTCACCATGAACGAGGAGTTCCCACGCGTCCAGGTGATGCGAGGGGCCAAGCGCAAGGGCGTGCGGTACTTCGGCCCCTACGCGCACGCGTGGGCGATCCGCGAGACGGTCGACCTGATGCTCCGCGTCTTCCCCGTGCGCACCTGCTCCGCCGGGGTGTTCAAGAACGCCGCCAGGACCGGTCGCCCCTGCTTGCTCGGCTACATCGGCAAGTGCTCGGCGCCCTGCGTGGAGCGGGTCAGCCCGGAGGAGCACCGCGAACTGGCCGACCAGTTCTGCGACTTCATGGCCGGTCGTACGGGCACGTACCTCCGCCGTCTGGAGAAGGACATGGCGGCGGCCGCCGACGACATGGAGTACGAGCGCGCGGCCCGCCTCCGTGACGACATAGAGGCGCTCAAGCGGGCCATGGAGAAGAACGCCGTGGTGCTGGCCGACGCCACCGACGCCGATCTGATCGCGGTCGCGGAGGACGAGCTGGAGGCCGCCGTGCAGATCTTCCACGTCCGCGGCGGGCGGGTGCGCGGCCAGCGCGGCTGGGTCACGGACAAGGTCGAGGCGGTCGACACGGCCGGCCTGGTGGAGCACGCACTGCAGCAGCTCTACGGAGAGGAGAGCGGAGACGCTGTTCCCAAGGAGGTCCTCGTCCCCGCCCTTCCCGAGGACCTCGCCGCGGTCACCCAGTGGCTGAGCGGACGGCGCGGATCGTCCGTGTCGCTGCGGATCCCCCAGCGCGGGGACAAGAAGGACCTCATGGCGACGGTCGGCCGCAACGCCCAGCAGGCGCTCGTACTGCACAAGACCAAGCGGGCCAGTGACCTCACGACCCGCTCCCGTGCTCTGGAGGAGATCGCGGTGGCGCTGGACCTGGACTCGGTGCCGCTGCGGATCGAGTGCTTCGACATCTCGCACCTCCAGGGGGAGGACGTGGTCGCCTCCATGGTGGTCTTCGAGGACGGCCTGCCCCGCAAGAGCGAGTACCGCCGCTTCCAGATCAAGGGCTTCGAGGGACAGGACGACGTCCGCTCGATGCACGAGGTGATCAGCAGGCGCTTCAGGCGGTACCTCGCCGAGAAGGAGAGGACCGGGGAGTGGGGCGCCGAGGTCGGCGAGGTCACGGCGGACGACGGTGACGGAAGGCCGAAGCGCTTCGCCTACCCGCCGCAGCTCGTGATCGTCGACGGCGGTCAGCCGCAGGTCGCCGCGGCCCGGCGGGCCCTGGAGGAGCTCGGCATCGACGACGTGGCCGTCTGCGGGATCGCCAAGCGGATGGAAGAGGTCTGGCTGCCCGGCGAGGACGACCCGGTCGTCCTGCCCCGCACCAGCGAAGGCTTGTACCTCATCCAGCGGGTCCGTGACACGGCCCATGACTTCGCCATCCGCTACCAGCGTTCCAAGCGCACCAAGCGGCTGCGCACCAGCCCCCTGGACGCCGTGCCCGGGCTGGGGGAGACCCGCAAACAGTCCCTGATCAAGCACTTCGGCTCGGTGAAGCGGCTGCGGCAGGCGACAATCGAGCAGATCTGCGAGGTCCCCGGCATGGGCAGGAAGACGGCCGAGGCCGTCGTCGTGGCCCTGGCACACGCGGTCCCGACCGCACCCGCCGTGAACACGGCGACAGGAGAGATCATTGAAGAGCACGAGGGGGCAGCAGTCACGACCGAGGACGGGGGCAGCACGACATGACCGAGCAGAACAGACCTGAACGGCCAGCGGAGCCCGGGGCGCCCGCCCCGGGGACGGCCGGCGGCACGGCTGGTTCCGTCCCGCAGGCGGCCGGGGGCGACCGCACGGAACGAGCAGAACACGGAGCAGGAGACGTGAGTACGGGTACGACGGCCGACGCCGGGAAGGCCGCCGAAGCGGCCATCCCCGAGCTGGTGATCATCTCCGGAATGTCAGGCGCGGGCCGCAGCACCGCGGCGAAGTGCCTGGAGGACCTCGGCTGGTTCGTCGTCGACAACCTGCCGCCCGCGCTGATCCCCACCATGGTGGAGCTCGGTGCGCGTTCCCAGGGCAACGTGGCCCGCATCGCCGTCGTCGTGGACGTCCGCGGCCGGCGGTTCTTCGACAACCTCCGCGAGTCCCTCGCGGATCTCGACGCCAAGCAGGTCACCCGGCGGATTGTCTTCCTGGAGTCGTCCGACGAGGCCCTGGTGCGCCGCTTCGAGTCCGTGCGCCGCCCGCACCCGCTGCAGGGAGACGGCCGCATCGTCGACGGCATCGCGGCGGAGCGGGACCTCCTGCGGGAGCTGCGCGGCGACGCCGACCTGGTGATCGACACCTCCAGCCTCAACGTCCACGAGCTGCGCGCCAAGATGGACGCCCAGTTCGCCGGCGACGAGGAGCCGGAGCTGCGGGCCACCGTCATGTCGTTCGGCTTCAAGTACGGCCTGCCGGTCGACGCCGACCTGGTGGTGGACTGCCGCTTCCTGCCCAATCCGCACTGGGTCCCGGAGCTGCGCCCCTTCACCGGCCTCAACGAGGAGGTGTCGGGTTACGTCTTCAACCAGGCGGGCGCCAAGGAGTTCCTCAACCAGTACACCGAGCTGCTCCAGCTGATCGCGGCGGGCTACCGGCGCGAGGGCAAGCGGTACGTGACCATCGCCGTCGGTTGCACCGGTGGCAAGCACCGCTCCGTCGCCATGTCGGAGAAGCTCGCCGCCCGCCTCGGCGCCGAGGGGATCGAAACGGTCGTCGTCCACCGGGACATGGGGCGCGAGTGACCGGTCGTACTCTCCGGCTACGGCGGCTGCGGGGCAGCGACGCGCTCCGTGCCGGCCAGCGGCGCCGCACCCAGCCCAAGGTCGTCGCGCTCGGCGGCGGCATGGGCCTGTCCGCATCGCTCGCCGCCCTGCGTCGTATCACCGGTGACCTCACGGCGGTCGTCACCGTGGCCGACGACGGGGGCTCCAGCGGCAGGCTCCGCAAGGAGCTCGGCGTCCTGCCGCCCGGCGACCTCCGCAAGGCCCTCGCGGCGCTCTGCGGTGACGACGACTGGGGCCAGACCTGGGCGCGGGTCATCCAGCACCGCTTCCAGTCCCAGGGCGAGCTGCACGAGCACGCCGTCGGCAACCTGCTGATCGTCGCCCTGTGGGAGCAGCTCGGCGACCACGTCCAGGCCCTGGACCTGGTCGGCCGGCTACTCGGTGCCCACGGTCGGGTGCTGCCCATGTCGGCCGTGCCCCTGGAGCTCCAGGCCCTGGTCAAGGGACACGATCCCGAGTGCCCCGACGAGATCCGCACGGTCCGGGGGCAGGCCACGGTGGCGCTCACCCCGGGGGAGGTGCAGTCGGTGCACCTCGTGCCGAACGACCCACCGGCGGTGCCCGAGGCCGTCGCCGCCGTCCTGGACGCCGACTGGGTGGTCCTGGGGCCGGGTTCCTGGTTCTCCTCGGTGATTCCGCACCTGCTGGTGCCGGAACTCCTGGACGCGCTCGTCGAGACGAAGGCTCGCCGGGTGCTGTCGCTCAATCTGGCGCCGCAGCCCGGAGAAACGGATGGATTCTCTCCGCAGCGTCATTTGGAGGTTTTGGGGCGACACGCCCCTAAACTCGCCCTGGACGTGGTGCTGGCCGACGAGGCCGCCGTGCCCGACCGCGAGTCCCTCGCCGAGGCTGCGCAGCGGCTCGGCGCCGCGGTCGAGCTCGCTCCGGTGGCGGCCGGCGGCCCCGGGGGAGGCGCGCAGAAGCACGACCCGGAGCTCCTGGCCGCCGCGTACGACCGTATTTTTCGGATGCATGGAAGGATCGGCCCATGGCGATGACGGCAGCGGTCAAGGACGAAATCTCCCGGCTCCCCGTCACCCGGACCTGCTGCAGAAAAGCGGAGGTCTCGGCGATCCTTCGGTTCGCGGGCGGACTGCACCTGGTCAGCGGACGCATCGTGATCGAGGCGGAGCTGGACACGGGGATCGCGGCGCGCAGGCTCCGCAAGGACATCCTGGAAATCTTCGGGCATTCATCGGATCTTGTGGTGATGGCTCCCGGGGGGCTGCGGCGCGGCTCGCGCTACGTCGTCCGGGTCGTGGCGGGCGGTGACCAGCTGGCCCGCCAGACCGGCCTGGTCGACGGCCGCGGTCGGCCGATCCGCGGCTTGCCCCCACAGGTCGTGTCCGGGGCCACGTGTGACGCCGAGGCGGCCTGGCGCGGGGCGTTCCTCGCGCACGGTTCGCTGACCGAGCCGGGTCGTTCTTCCTCGCTGGAGGTCACCTGCCCCGGCCCCGAGGCGGCGCTGGCGCTGGTCGGCGCCGCGCGCAGGCTGTCCATCGCGGCGAAGGCCCGCGAGGTGCGCGGCGTGGACCGGGTCGTGGTCCGCGACGGCGATGCGATCGGCGCGCTGCTGACCAGGCTCGGGGCGCACGAGTCGGTGCTGGCCTGGGAGGAGCGCCGGATGCGCCGCGAGGTCCGGGCCACGGCGAACCGGCTCGCGAACTTCGACGACGCCAACCTGCGTCGCTCCGCACGTGCTGCGGTCGCCGCGGGCGCCCGCGTCCAGCGCGCCCTGGAGATCCTCGGTGAGGAGGTGCCCGAGCACCTCGCAGCGGCGGGCCGGCTCCGGATGGAGCACAAGCAGGCTTCCCTCGAAGAGCTGGGCGCCCTCGCCGACCCGCCGCTGACGAAGGACGCGGTGGCGGGTCGTATCCGCCGTCTCCTGGCGATGGCCGACAAGCGGGCCCAGGACCTCGGCATCCCGGGTACGGAGTCCAACCTCACCGAGGAGATGGCCGACGGGCTGGTGGGCTGAGCCCGTTGCCCAGGTGCCCGTCGATCCACGGTAGGCGGTCCGGTCCGGCACGTCGGGACCGGACCCGTGCCCGCGCGCGCCGGTCCGGCGGACCCGTGCCCGGGGAGGTCCGGTCAGCGGCGCCCGGGAACGATCGGCCAGGGGCGCCCGGGAGC
The DNA here is from genome assembly GCF_042755225.1 of Streptomyces sp. NPDC059169. NCBI lineage: Bacteria > Bacillati > Actinomycetota > Actinomycetes > Kitasatosporales > Streptomycetaceae > Streptomyces > Streptomyces sp. NPDC059169. Next base: position 381,849 of record NZ_JBHZCF010000002.1, read on the forward strand.
GCCCTGCCCGGGGGGCCGTTCCAGCGGGAGGCCGTGACCTCCCCCTCATCCCTGCCGGTCCAGGTGCCCGGCGCGCCCTACCCGTTCTCGTACGGGGGCCCGGAGATATCCCGGCCCTCCGTGCCGGCTGCCCCTGCGGGCGGCACCCCCTAGGCCGTTCGGGTACGGGCGACCGCACGGGGTACGGCAACCCGGCGCACCGGGTGCGCCGCGCCGGAGCCCCTCGCGCAGGCCGCCGCGGGTCTTCCGGGGCGTAGCCGTCCCCCGCTCGCGTGGTGGATCGGGCAGCCCGGTCGGCCGCGAGTTCCTGGACGACGGCCGACCCCCGCTCGCGTGGTGAGTCGGATGCGGTGCCGCGTTCGCTCCCGGGGGCGTGCGGGTGCTCCGCGGATCCCCCGCCCGGCTCAGGCGCCCCGGCGCGGCGGGTCCCGGGGCAGCGCCTACGGGCGTCCGTCCCGCCCCCGACACCTCAACTCTCAGCGCAGGGTGCCCACTCGGGTGCTCGGACGGTCGCCTTCCCTCTCCGGGTCCCGGAGAAATACGCCTTCTTGACATGATCATGGAGAGTCATGAATCTGGCATCTGTTTTCTTTCGCGACAGACGAAAGCAAGGGGGGCCAATGAGACGAAGAGCGAGAGCGATCCTCGCCACGACCTCACTCCTTCTGGCCGGGCTGGCAGCCGCCCCGGTCGCCCGCGCCGACCAGGGAGGAGACGACGCCCGTGTCTCCGTATGGCACGCGCACGTCACCGGGGAACAAGTGTCGACGCTCCTCGCCGCCGGTGTGGACGGGCACGAACTGACCGCACAGGTACCGGCCAAGGGCACTGCCACCGTCGAGCTCTACCTGACCGACGACCAGGCCGGCCGGTTGCGCGCGCAGGGCATCAGCCTGAACGAGCACGCCGTCTCCGCCGGGGCGCGCCGGCGTGCCGCCGCCGCGGGGGACGGGGTGTTCCGTCCGTACGGGGGCCCCGGGGGCCTCAAGGAGGAGATCCTGGCCACCGCCCGGGCCAACCCCTCGCTCACCAAGGTCGTGAGCATCGGAAAGACCGTGAAGGGCCAGGACATCCTCGCGCTCAAACTCACCAAGGGCGCCAAGAAGTACCGCGACGGGGCCAAGCCGTCCACGCTCTACATGTCCAACCAGCACGCCCGCGAGTGGATCACTCCCGAGATGACGCGGCGCCTGCTCCACCACTACCTCGCCGGCTACGGCAAGGACCCGCGCGTCACACGCATCGTGGATACCACCGAACTGTGGTTCCTGCTCTCCGCCAACCCCGACGGCTACGACTACACGCACGCGTCCCCCGCGAACCGCCAGTGGCGCAAGAACCTCCGGGACAACAACGGCGACGGGAAGACCACGCCCGGCGACGGCGTCGACCTCAACCGGAACTTCGCCTACAAGTGGGGCTACGACAATGAGGGTTCGTCCCCCGACCCCGAGGACGAGACCTACCGCGGGGCGGCGCCGAACTCCGAGCCCGAGACCAGGGCCCTCGACGCGTTCGAGAGGCGCATCGGCTTCGACTTCGGCATCAACTACCATTCCGCCGCCCAACTGCTGCTCTACGGCGTGGGCTGGCAGGTCGGCACTCCGACCCCGGACGACGTCCTCGCCACGTCGCTGGCGGGGACGCCCGAGAAACCGGCCGTCCCCGGCTACCGCCCGCAGCTGTCCTCCGAGCTGTACACCACCAACGGCGAGGCGGACGGACACGCGGCCAACGTCAACGGGATGATGATGTTCACCCCGGAGATGTCGACCTGTGCGACCGCGTCCCGCATCGACCCCGACGACGCCTGGGACCCGGCCGACTGCGCGTCCGTCTTCACCTTCCCCGACGACGAGAAGCTGATCCAGCAGGAGTTCGCCAAGAACCTCCCGTTCGCGCTCGCCGTCGCCGAGACGGCCGCGCACCCCGACAGCCCGACCTCCCCGGTCGGCATCGACGCCCCGGACTTCACCCCCGACCCGTTCGATGTCTCGTACGCCCGGGGCGACCAGCAAGTCGCCGTCACCGCCCGCGCGTCACTGCGGGGCAAGCGGCTCAACTACCGCATCAACGGCGGACGCACACACGTCGCGGCGCTGCGGCCCTGGAAGGGCGGCGACGTCTACGGCGGCGAGGACAACATCCACTTCGACCAGTACCGGGCAGCCGTGAAGGGCGCCAGGGCCGGGGACAGGGTCGAGGTCTGGTTCACCGGCCGCACCCGCAGCGGCGGGCGCGCCACCAGCACCCCGTTCACGTACACCGTCGCCGAACGGCCCCGCGCGGACACCCTCGTGCTCGCCGAGGAGGGCGCACCCGCCCGGCACCTCGCCGCCTACACCGCGGCGCTCGCGGACAACGGCCGCAGGGCCGCCGTGTGGGACGTGGCGGCACAGGGCACGCCGCACGCCCTGGGTGTGCTGTCCCATTTCCGCACCGTCGTCTGGTACACGGGCGCCGGCAGGCCGTCCGGTCCCACCATGTTCGCCGTCCGCGACTACGTCAACGAGGGGGGCGGGCTGATCAACGCCGGTGAACAGAACGGCGGCAGGGTCGACATCGGCCGCGCCGAATCCGACGACTTCGCCCAGTACTACCTCGGGGCGTATCGGAAGGCGGCGCTGAGATCGCCTCCCGCGTTCGCCGGGGAGGGGGCCTTCGCCGGCGTCGGTGCCGTCCTCGGTGACGCCACGGGCAACCCGCTGGACGCGGCCGGGGCGTACACCGTCACCTCCGACACGCTCGCGCCCCGCCAGTTCCCGCAGTTCCGCAGCGTCGCGGTGGGCGACTACCCGGGCGTCCGGACGCCCTTCGAGCCGTACGCGGGCGACTCCTTCGCCGCGGCCGAGCACGCCGACAGTTCCTGGATGCGGCTCACCCGCACCGTCGACCTGACCGGGACACCCGCGTCGGCCGCGCCCGCCCTCGACTTCCAGCTCAGCTATGACACCGAGGAGGGCTACGACAACGTCGTCGTCGAGGCGCACACCGTCGGTCAGGACGACTGGACGACGCTGCCCGACGCGGGCGGAGGCACCACCACCCAGACGCCCACCGAGTGTGACGGCGGGTACTACGTGAACGGCCACCCCTTCCTCGCCCACTACCTCACGGTCGAGGGCGACGGCTGCGCCGCTACCGGGACGACCGGGGCGTGGTACCGGTTCACCGGCAGCTCCAACGGCTGGCGGGAGGTCTCCTTCGACCTGACCGCCTACGCGGGCAAGCAGGTCGAATTGTCCGTCTCCTACATCACCGACCCCGGTACCGGCGGCCTGGGCGCCTTCGTCGACGACACGAGGCTCGTGACGGGCGGCACCACCGTCGACACCGAGGGATTCGAGGTCTCCCTGGGGCCGTGGTCCGTGCCGGGCCCCCCGCCGGGCAGCCGGAGCAACGCCTCGGACTGGACCCGATCGGCCGCCCTGTTCCATTCCTCCGCGGCCGTCGCCACGCGCGACACCGTGCTCCTGGGCTTCGGGCTGGAACACGTGGCCAGTGCGGAGGACCGCAAGAAGATCATCGGAAAGGCGCTCAGCGCGCTCCGGCGCTGACGCTGTGTAGCAGCTCCGGCCGCTGGTGGCCCGTACTTGTCGGTAGGTGCGGGCCGCCCGTCTGAGGGGTGGGACAAGGCGTGCTTGATGTCACTCCGCAAGCCCCGGGGAGGTAGGGTCGTAAGCGGTCGGGGACATCCCTATACATGCTCGCCGGGGCGACCCGGCGTACCAACGAGGAGATCGGTTCGTGACGATCCGCGTAGGCATCAACGGCTTTGGCCGCATCGGTCGTAATTACTTCCGCGCGCTGCTGGAGCAGGGTGCAGACATCGAGATCGTGGCTGTCAACGACCTGGGTGACACCGCGACCACCGCCCACCTGCTGAAGTACGACACGATCCTGGGCCGCCTCAAGGCTGAGGTCAGCCACACCGCCGACACCATCACCGTCAACGGCCACACGATCAAGGTGCTCTCGGAGCGCGACCCGGCGAACATTCCGTGGGGAGAGCTGGGCGTCGACGTCGTCATCGAGTCGACCGGCATCTTCACGAAGAAGGCCGATGCCGAGAAGCACATCGCCGGTGGCGCGAAGAAGGTCCTCATCTCGGCTCCGGCCAGCGACGAGGACATCACCATCGTCATGGGCGTCAACCAGGACAAGTACGACGCGTCCAACCACCACGTCATCTCCAACGCGTCCTGCACCACCAACTGCGTGGCGCCGATGGCCAAGGTCCTCGACGAGAACTTCGGCATCGTCAAGGGCCTGATGACCACGGTCCACGCCTACACCAACGACCAGCGCATCCTGGACTTCCCGCACAAGGACCTGCGTCGTGCCCGTGCGGCCGCGGAGAACATCATCCCGACCTCGACGGGTGCCGCGAAGGCGACCGCCCTGGTCCTCCCGCAGCTGAAGGGCAAGCTGGACGGCATCGCCATGCGCGTCCCGGTCCCGACCGGCTCCGTCACCGACCTCGTCGTCGAACTCGACCGCGAAGTCAGCAAGGACGAGATCAACGCCGCCTTCCAGAAGGCGTCCGAGGGTGAGCTGAAGGGGATCCTCGAGTACACCGAGGACCCGATCGTCTCCTCGGACATCGTCAACTGGCCGGCTTCCTGCACCTTCGACTCGAAGCTGACCATGGCCCAGGGCAAGCAGGTCAAGATCGTCGGTTGGTACGACAACGAGTGGGGCTACTCCAACCGCCTCGTCGACCTGACCGTGTTCGTCGGCAACCAGCTCTGATCCCCGGCCGATAGGCACCCCGATGTGAGCAGCAGGGCTCGGGCGGCGCGAAGATGCGCTGTGCGAGCCCTGTCGCTTGCCCTCGTCCTCCCTAGGAGTCACCACCCATGCAGACGATCGACGAACTTCTCGCCGAAGGCGTCACCGGCAGGCGGGTCTTCGTCCGCGCCGACCTCAACGTGCCCCTGGACGGCACCACGATCACCGACGACGGCCGCATCCGGGCCGTGCTGCCGACCGTGAAGGCGCTGGCCGACGCGGGCGCCCGGGTTGTCGTGGCCTCCCACCTGGGCCGCCCCAAGGGCGCTCCGGACCCGGTCTTCTCGCTTGCGCCGGCTGCCGCGCGCCTCGGTGAACTGCTCGGTGCCGACGTCGCGTTCGCGACCGACACCGTCGGCGAGTCGGCCCGCACCACCGTCGATGCCCTCGCCGACGGCAGCGTCGCGGTGATCGAGAACCTCCGCTTCAACCCGGGCGAGACGTCCAAGGACGACGCCGAGCGCGGCGCCTTCGCCGACCAGCTCGCCGCCCTGGCCGACGTCTACGTGGGCGACGGTTTCGGAGCCGTGCACCGCAAGCACGCTTCGGTCTTCGACCTCCCGGCCCGGCTGCCGCACGCCGCCGGCTACCTGATCGCCACCGAGGTCGGTGTCCTGAAGAAGCTGACCCACGGCGTCGAGCGGCCGTACGTCGTCGTCCTCGGCGGCGCCAAGGTCTCCGACAAGCTCGCCGTCATCGACGAGCTCCTCGGCAAGGCCGACCGGCTGCTGATCGGCGGGGGCATGGCGTACACCTTCCTCAAGGCCAAGGGCTACGAGGTCGGCATCTCCCTGCTCCAGGAGGACCAGGTCCCGACGGTCACCGAGTACATGGAGCGTGCCGAGAAGAGCGGCGTCGAGATCGTGCTGCCGGTCGACGTGCTGGCCTCGTCCGAGTTCCCCGACCTGAAGACCAAGGCCCCGGCGGAGTTCATCACGGTCGACGCCGACAAGATCCCCTCCGACAAGGAGGGCCTCGACATCGGACCGAAGACGCGCGAGCTGTACGCTTCGAAGATCGCCGATGCCGAGACCGTGTTCTGGAACGGTCCGGTGGGCGTCTTCGAGCACCCCGACTACGCGGGCGGTACCGCCGCGGTCGCCAAGGCGCTCGTGGACAGCAAGGCCTTCACCGTCGTCGGCGGCGGCGACTCCGCCGCCGCCGTGCGCACGCTTGGTTTCGACGAGAACGCATTCGGCCACATTTCGACCGGTGGCGGCGCGAGCCTCGAGTACCTCGAGGGCAAGACGCTTCCCGGACTCGCCGCACTGGAGGACTGACCCGCATGAGCACCCGCACCCCGCTGATGGCGGGCAACTGGAAGATGAACCTCAACCACCTCGAGGCCATCGCACACGTCCAGAAGCTCGCCTTCGCCCTGTCGGACAAGGACTACGGGGCCGTCGAGGTCGCCGTCCTGCCGCCCTTCACCGACCTGCGGTCGGTGCAGACCCTGGTGGACGGCGACAAGCTGAAGATCAAGTACGGCGCCCAGGACATCTCGGCGCACGACTCCGGTGCGTACACCGGTGAGGTGGCGGGCCCCATGCTCGCCAAGTTGAAGTGCACGTACGTCGCCGTCGGTCACTCCGAGCGACGGCAGTACCACGGTGAGACCGACGAGCTCTGCAACGCCAAGGTGAAGGCCGCGTACCGCAACGGTCTGACCCCGATCCTGTGCGTCGGCGAAGGCCTGGAGGTCCGCAAGGCGGGTCAGCAGGTCCAGTACACCCTCACCCAGCTCGACGGCGGCCTCAAGGACGTCCCGGCCGAGCAGGCCGAGTCCATCGTGATCGCCTACGAGCCGGTGTGGGCCATCGGCACCGGCGAGGTCGCGACCCCCGAGGACGCCCAGGAGGTCTGCGGGGCCATCCGCGGGCGGCTGGCCGAGCTGTACTCGCAGGACGTGGCCGACAAGATCCGCATCCAGTACGGCGGCTCCGTCAAGGCCGGCAACGTCGGGGCGATCATGGCGCAGCCCGACGTGGACGGCGCCCTGGTGGGCGGCGCGGCCCTGGACGCCGATGAGTTCGTCAAGATCGTCCGGTTCCGCGACCAGTGACCGGGCCGCAGGACCGGGCGACCCCCCGCCCGCCCGGGCGGAGGGATCCGGTCCGCGGTCAGGGTCGTGGAAATGGGTAACCTCGTCGTAGGCTTGCGGGGGCCGGGGCTCCACCGCCCGGCCCCCGTCTCCTTGATCAGTTGTTCAGTCCCGTCCCGTCCGAGGAAGTTGGTCCAGCCGTGATTCTGGGGTTCTCGATCGCCCTGCTCGTCTTCAGCCTGCTGCTGATGCTGCTGGTGCTGATGCACAAGGGCAAGGGCGGCGGCCTCTCCGACATGTTCGGCGGCGGCATGCAGTCGTCCGTCGGCGGCTCCTCGGTCGCCGAGCGCAACCTCGACCGCATCACCGTGGTGATCGGTCTGATGTGGTTCGCGTGCATTGTCACACTTGGTCTGCTGCTGAAGGCGAACAGCTGACCATCCGAGGGCGTTCCTGGGGTGGGGGTGTAACTCCAATCACTGGACGCGCGTTGGGCCTTACGTAGACTGGGGCATCTTCGAGCACCATCACGCAGGGAGTTACGACCGTGGCAAGTGGCAACGCGATCCGGGGAAGCCGGGTCGGAGCGGGGCCGATGGGGGAGGCCGAGCGGGGCGAGTCCGCGCCGCGTCTCCGCATCTCCTTCTGGTGCTCGAACGGGCACGAGACGCAGCCCAGCTTCGCCAGTGACGCACAGGTTCCGGACAGCTGGGACTGCCCGCGGTGCGGGTTCCCGGCCGGACAGGACCGGGACAATCCGCCGGCCCCCCCGCGCACCGAGCCCTACAAGACGCACCTCGCCTACGTCCGCGAGCGGCGCAGTGACGCCGACGGGGAGGCGATCCTCGCCGAAGCGCTCGCCAAGCTCCGGGGCGAGATCTGAGCATCGTCGGCAGCCGTCCAGCGGCCAGTGGCCCACCAGCCCGTCTGGCAGGTAGCCGGCCGCCAACATCCGCTGGTACTGGAC
>NZ_JBHZCF010000002.1:389657-432519 GCF_042755225.1 Streptomyces sp. NPDC059169
GTGGACCTGGATGGGCCTTGTTCTTCCCGCGTGGCCTCCTCTCCCTCCTCCCTCCCTCCCTTGGGCCCGCTGCGTCGCCCTCCCGCTTCGCGCTTCCCCCCTGCGGCCGACCGCCGGCGCACCGGCCCGCAGCGCCTCGCCTCGCACACCCGCCAGATCAATTAGGTTGGGAGAGCAGCGGGGACGCAGGCAGGCACGAGAAGAAGTGGGCTGATGTCCGAGATGAACGCAGAAGGACGCACCAGGCTCAACCGCATGCCCGAATGGGCTGCCCTGGGCAAGCACCGGGAGCAGATGGCGGACACAAACCTGCGGGAGCTGTTCGCGGATGATCCCGGTCGCGGCAGCAGGTACTCCCTCCAGGTCGGCGACCTCCACCTCGACTACTCCAAGAACCTGGTGACCGACGAGACGCTGGCACTGCTGCGTCAACTCGCTGAGGCCACCGACGTCGCAGGGCTGCGGGAGGCCATGTTCCGCGGTGAGAAGATCAACATCACCGAGAAGCGGGCCGTCCTGCACACCGCGCTCCGCGCTCCGCGCGGGGCCGTCGTCGAGGTGGACGGCGAGAACGTCGTCCCCGCGGTGCACGGGGTGCTCGACAAGATGAGCGCGTTCTCCGAGCAGGTGCGCTCCGGGGACTGGAGCGGCCACACCGGAAAGCCCATCAAGAACGTCGTCAACATCGGCATCGGAGGCTCCGACCTCGGACCGGCGATGGCGTACGAGGCGCTGCGCTCCTACACCGCACGGGACCTGACGTTCCATTTCGTCTCCAACGTGGACGGCGCGGACCTGCACGAGACGGTCAGGGCGCTCGACGCCGCGGAGACGCTGTTCATCATCGCCTCCAAGACGTTCACCACCGTCGAGACCATCACGAACGCCACCTCGGCCCGGGACTGGCTGCTGAGCCAGCTGAACGCCGGTCAGGAAGCCGTCGCCAAGCACTTCGTGGCCCTGTCGACGAACGCCGAGAAGGTCGACGAGTTCGGCATCGACACGGCGAACATGTTCGAGTTCTGGGACTGGGTCGGCGGGCGCTACTCCTACGACTCGGCCATCGGCCTCTCGTTGATGATCGCCATCGGCCCGGAACGCTTCCGCGAGATGCTCGACGGTTTCCACCTCGTCGACGAACACTTCCGCACGGCGCCCCCCACCGAGAACGTCCCGCTGCTCCTCGGGCTGCTCGGCGTCTGGTACGGGGGCTTCTTCGACGCCCAGTCCCACGCGGTGCTGCCGTACTCCCACTACCTGAGCAAGTTCACCGCCTACCTGCAGCAGTTGGACATGGAGTCCAACGGCAAGTCCGTCGACCGCGACGGCAACCGCGTCGACTGGCAGACCGGTCCGGTCGTCTGGGGCACGCCGGGCACCAACGGGCAGCACGCGTACTACCAGCTGCTGCACCAGGGGACCAAGTTCATCCCGGCCGACTTCATCGGTTTCGCCAACCCCGTCCCGGACCTGACACCCGGCCCCGCCGCCCAGCACGACCTCCTGATGGCGAACTTCTTCGCCCAGACGCAGGCGCTCGCCTTCGGCAAGACCCCTGACGAGGTGCGCGCGGAGGGCGTGGCGGAGGCACTGGTGCCGCACAAGACGTTCGTGGGCAACCACCCGACGACGACGATCCTCGCCCCCGTGCTGTCCCCGTCGGTACTCGGCCAACTGGTCGCGCTGTACGAGCACAAGGTGTTCGTTCAGGGAGCCGTCTGGAACATCGACTCCTTCGACCAGTGGGGCGTCGAACTCGGCAAGGTACTCGCCAAGCGGATCGAGCCGGTCCTGACCGAGGGGCGCGGTGGGGAGGACCTCGACGCCTCGACCGCCGCGCTGGTGGCCGCCTACCGCACCTTGCGCGGGAGGTGAGCCGGTGAGGGGGGAGGGAACCGTACGGCTGCGGCCGCCGACCAACACGCCGAACGAACGGGCCGTCCCGTGGTGGCGGCTGCAGTGCCTGCTGGGCACGCTGGTGCCGGTCCTGGCACTCGCCGTCGTCGGCGCGTTCGTCGGATCCGCCCGCGTCTGGCTGTTGTCCGCAGCCGGCGCCGTCACGATCCTCGGACTCGGCGGTACGGCCTTCCTCCCCGCCTGGTGGTACCGGATCCACCGCTGGGAAGTCACCGACGCGGCGGTGTACGTGCGTTCCGGCGCCTTCCGGCAGCAATGGCGGATCGCGCCGATGTCCCGGATCCAGACCGTGGACACCGAGCGCGGCCCGCTGGAGCAGGCCTTCCGGCTCGCCACGGTCATCGTCACCACCGCCTCTTCCAGGGGCGCGATCCGGATCGGCGGCCTCGACCACGAGCTCGCCGCGGAACTGGCCGAGCGGCTGACCCGGATCACCCAGGCCACGCCCGGGGACGCGACGTGAGCGTGCCGGGCGCTCCGGCGGAGGACTGGCGACAGCTCGACCGGCGCAGCGTGCTCGTCACGGCCGTCGTCATGGGGGCGATGGCGGGCGGGTCCGTACTGCCCGCCACCGCCGGTCTGCTCGCCAGGACGTCCTGGGCGCAGGTGGTCGGCGGGGTGCTCGCCGGAATCCTGGCACTCGGCGTGGCCGGCGCGATCGCGGACTTCGTCCGCTGGCGGCGCACCCGGTACCGCGTCGGGCCGGAGCGGGTGGAACTGCACACGGGGTTGCTGACGGTGAAGCGCCGCTCCCTGGCCCGGGAACGCATACGCAGCGTCGATCTGACGGCCGGTCCGCTGCTCCGCGTCCTCGGACTCGTCACGGTGCGGATCGGCACGGGCGAGCACACCGGCGGCGGCGAATCCACGCTGGAGCTCGACTCGGTCAGCAAGGCCGAGGGCGAGCGGCTGCGTTGGGAGCTGCTGGCCGGTAAGGCTGTGGGGGCCGACAGCAGTCACCGGGAGGACGAGATCGCCGTCCTCGACCTGCGCTGGATGCGGTACGCCCCCGCGTCGTTCGTCGCCCCGCTGCTCGCGGCAGCGGCCTTCGGTTCGGTGATGAAGATCAGCGAATGGCTGGGTGTGCAGGGCGAGGTGCTCACATGGGCCGAGGGCCGGTTCCGTGACGCACCGCTGTTCTGGGGCGTCGTCGTGCTCGGTCTCGCCGCCCTGGTCGTCGGCGTGACGGGATCCCTCGGACTCTGGGTCGAAGGGTGGTCCAACTACCGGCTGGAGCGTGAACCGGGCGGCACCCTCCAGGTCCGCCGGGGACTCCTCACGATCCGTTCGGTCACCATCGAGGAGCAGCGGCTGCGGGGGGTGGAGCTCGTCGAGCCCCTCGGGGTACGGCTGTGCGGCGCGGCGCGCGTGGACGCGATCGCCACCGGTCTGGTGAAGGGTGCCGAGGACGAGCACGTCGACCACAAGACGCTGCTGCCGGCCGTGCCGCGGGTCGTCGCGGTCGGGGTGGCCGCACAGGTACTCCGTGAGACGGGTGTGTCACCCACGAGTGTGTCCTTGACCCCGCATCCGCGCGCGGCCCGCACCCGGCGGCTGCGCTGGGCACTGGCCGCGGCGCTGGTGCCACCGGTCACCCTGACCGTGGCGGGTGTGCTGCTGACCGAGGCGCTCGTGAGCCGCGTGCTGCTCTGGGCCTCGGCGGCCTCGGCGGCCGTGCTGCTCCCCCTCGCCGTGCTGCTGGCGCTTGATGCGTACCGGGGTCTCGGCCACGGTGTCCAAGGGGGATATCTGGTGGCCCGCTCGGGGACCGTGCGCCGCGGAACGGTCGCACTGCAGCGCGCCGGCGTCATCGGTTGGACGTTGCAGCAGAGCTGGTTCCAACGCCGAGCCGGTCTGCTCACGCTGACCGCGACGACGGCCGCCGGGAACGGGGCGTACTCGGTGTACGACGCCGATGAGGAGGAAGGCCTGGACTTCGCCTCGCGCGCGGTGCCGGGGCTGCTGGAACCGTTCCTCGATCGCGCACCGCATCCGTGACGGCCCGGTGGGCGCCGCCCTGGGCGGCCGGGTGACCGCAACAGCGGGTCTGCGCCGGCCCCCGCGACCTCGACGGGACTCGCCGTGTGGGCCGAGAGGCCGGGCCCGACCCGGAATCCGGATCGGGCCCGGAAGGGACCGCAGACCGCACGGACCAGAAGCCCGCTACGTCTCCTCGCTCAGGGCGACGCCGGCGGGTACAGGTTCCGGGGCAGCTGGGACGCCGCCGCCGAGTCCAGCAACCACAGCGTCCGTGACCGGCCGTAGGCACCTGCCGCCGGAGCCTGGATCTCTCCCGCGCCCGAGAGGGCGATCCGCGCCGCGTTCGCCTTGTCCTCACCCGCTGCCAGCAGCCACACCTCACGTGCCGCCCGGATCGCCGGGAGCGTCAACGAGATGCGCGTCGGCGGAGGCTTCGGCGAGCCGTGGACACCCACGACGGTGCGCTCGGTCTCGCGTACCGCCGGATGCTCGGGGAACAGGGACGCGACGTGGGTGTCGGGGCCGACCCCCAGCATCAGCACGTCGAACGTCGGTACGTCGCCGTGATCCTCGGGACCCGCCGCGGCGGCCAGCTCCTCCGCGTACGCCGCTGCGGCCGCGTCCGCGTCGTTGCCGTACGGTCCGTCCGACGCGGGCATCGGATGCACCCGGGAAGCAGTCAGCGGCACCGAGGCCAGCAGCGCCTCCCTCGCCTGGGTGTCGTTGCGCTCCGGGTCGCCCTCGGGGACGAAGCGCTCGTCACCCCACCAGAGGTCCAGCCGCGACCAGTCGATGGCGTCCCGGGCGGGTGCGGCGGCGAGCGCGGCCATCAGCCCGTTGCCGTTGCGCCCACCGGTGAGGACCACCGACGCGGAGCCGCGCGCGGCTTGGGCGTCAACGATCTTCGTGATCAGCCGGGCCGCGGCGGCGCGCGCCATCAGCTCCTTGTCGCGGTGGACGACGAGCTGCGGGGCGCTCATTTCGCACTCGCCTTCCTGGCCGGGGCCTTCGCCGCTACCTTCTTCTGCGCGCCTGGTGCGGCCTCCGCGGCCGCCGACACGTCGTTCAGCCGGTCCACTCCGAACCGCAGCGCCGCGGCGAATATGTCGTCCGGGTCCAGTCGCCGCAGCTCCTCCGCGATCAGCTCGGGCGTGTCACGCCGCTTCAGGGCCACCCCGCGGTCCGGCTGACCCTGGATGGAGAGCGTCGCCAGTGACCCGTCGGCCCGGTCCAGCACGATCGGGCCCTGCTTCGTCTCCAGCCGTACGGCCGTGAGCCCCGGGCCCGCCGACACCGAGCGCTTGACCGGCACGTCGAGCCGGTCGGCCAGCCACATGGCGAGCAGTTCACAGCTCGGGTTGAACTCCTCGCCCTCCACCTCGGCCGCCGTGACCTGCCAGGGAGCCTGGTCCAGCGCCGCCGCCAGCATCGAGCGCCACGGGGTGATCCGGGTCCAGGCCAGATCCGTGTCGCCCGGCGTGTAGGCCTCGGCGCGGGCCGCGAGCTCGGCGATCGGCCGCTCACAGGCGTACGTGTCGGTGACCCGGCGTTGGGCCAGTGCGCCCAGCGGGTCGGAGGCCGGGTCCACCGGCGCGTGCACCGGCCACCACGCCACGACGGGAGCGTCCGGCAGCAGCAGCGGCAGCACCACCGACTGGGCGTGGTCGGCGACCTCGCCGTACAGCCGCAGCACGACCGTCTCGCCGGTGCTGCCGGCGTCCGCGCCGACCCGGACCTCGGCGTCGAGGCGTGCCTTGGCCTTGTCGCGCGGTGAGCGCGAGACGCGCTTGATGACCACGAGTGTGCGCGAAGGGTGCTCGCGGGAGGCGTCGTTGGCGGCCTTCAGCGCGTCGTAGGCGTTCTCCTCGTCCGTGACGATGACGAGCGTGAGGACCATACCGACGGCAGGGGTGCCGATCGCCCGCCGCCCCTGGACCAGAGCCTTGTTGATCTTTCCGGACGTGGTGTCCGTAAGGTCGATCTTCATGGCCGACGCCAGCTCCGTCCGTCTCGTGCGAGCATTTCGTCCGCCTCGGCAGGACCCCATGTTCCGGCCGGGTACTGCGCGGGCCTGCCGTGCTTGTCCCAGAACTCCTCGATCGGGTCGAGGATCCTCCAGGACAGCTCGACCTCCTCGACGCGCGGGAAGAGGTTGGAGTCACCGAGCAGGACGTCGAGGATGAGCCGCTCGTACGCCTCGGGACTGGACTCCGTGAAGGACTCGCCGTAGGCGAAGTCCATGGAGACGTCGCGGACCTCCATCGAGGTGCCCGGTACCTTCGAACCGAACCGCAGGGTCACGCCCTCGTCCGGCTGTACCCGGATCACCAGGGCGTTCTGCCCCAGCTCCTGGGTGGCCGTGCGGTCGAAGGGGGAGTGCGGGGCGCGCTGGAAGACGACCGCGATCTCGGTGACGCGGCGGCCGAGCCGCTTGCCGGTGCGCAGGTAGAACGGGACGCCCGCCCAGCGGCGGTTGTCGATCTCCAGCTTTATCGCCGCGTAGGTGTCGGTCTTGGACTTGGGGTTGGTGCCCTCCTCCTCGAGGTACCCGACGACCTTCTCGCCGCCCTGCCAGCCGGCGGTGTACTGCGCGCGGACCGTGCCGGCGGCCAGGTTCCTGGGCAGCTTCACGGCGCCCAACACCTTGGTCTTCTCCGCGGCCAGCGCGTCCGCGTCGAAGGAGGCGGGCTCCTCCATGGCGGTCAGCGCGAGCAGTTGCAGGAGGTGGTTCTGGATCACGTCGCGTGCGGCGCCGATGCCGTCGTAGTAGCCGGCCCGGCCGCCGATGCCGATGTCCTCGGCCATGGTGATCTGCACGTGATCGACGTACGACCGGTTCCAGAGCGGCTCGAACAGCGTGTTCGCGAAGCGCAGCGCCAGGATGTTCTGGACGGTCTCCTTGCCGAGGTAGTGGTCGATCCGGAACACCTGGTCCGGGTCGAACACCTCGTGGACGATCGAGTTGAGCTCCTGGGCCGAGGCCAGGTCGTGACCGAAGGGCTTCTCGATGACGGCGCGCCGCCAGGAGCCGTCCTTCTGTTCGGCCAGGCCGTGCTTCTTGAGCTGCTGGACGACCTTGGGGAAGAACTTCGGTGGCACCGACAGGTAGAAGGCGAAGTTCCCTCCGGTGCCCTGTACCTGGTCGAGGTCGGCGATGGTCTTCTTCAGGGTTTCGAACGCGTCGTCGTCGTCGAAGTCGCCCGAAACGAAGCGCATCCCCTGGATGAGCTGCTGCCAGACCTCCTCGCGGAAGGGTGTGCGCGCGTGCTGCTTGACGGCGTCGTGCACCACCTGGGTGAAGTCCTCGTCCTGCCACTCGCGGCGGGCGAAGCCCACGAGCGAGAAGCCCGGCGGCAACAGCCCCCGGTTGGCGAGGTCGTAAACGGCAGGCATCAGCTTCTTGCGTGACAAATCGCCCGTGACGCCGAAGATCACCAGGCCCGACGGCCCCGCGATGCGCGGGAGCCGTCGGTCCGCGGCGTCACGGAGCGGATTCGCTCCGTGTGCGGGAGTCAAAGTGGTCAGCCCTCCGAGGGAGCGAGGCGCTCGAGCTCCGCCTCCGTCGACTTGAGCAGGTCGTTCCAGGACGCTTCGAACTTCTCGACGCCCTCGTCCTCCAGCAGCTGCACCACGTCGTCGTAGGCGATCCCGAGCTTCTCCACGGCGGCGAGCTCGGCACGTGCCTGCTCGTAGGTTCCGCGCACGGTGTCGCCGGTGATCCGCCCGTGGTCGGCCACCGCGTTGAGCGTGGCTTCCGGCATGGTGTTCACGGTGCCCGGGGCGACCAGGTCGTCCACGTACAGCGTGTCCTTGTACGCCGGGTCCTTCACGCCCGTCGAGGCCCACAACGGGCGCTGCTTGTTGGCCTGGGCCTTGTCCAGCGCGGCCCAGCGCTCCGAGCCGAAGACCTCTTCGTAGGCCTCGTAGGCGAGGCGTGCGTTGGCGAGGGCCGCCTTGCCGCGCAGGCCCTTCGCCTCGTCCGTGCCGAGCGCGTCCAGCCGCTTGTCGATCTCGGTGTCCACGCGGGACACGAAGAACGACGCCACCGAACGAATCTTCGACAGGTCGAGGCCCGCGGCCTTCGCCTTCTCCAGACCTGCCAGGTACGCGTCCATGACCTCGCGGTAGCGCTCCAGCGAGAAGATCAGCGTGACGTTGACGCTGATACCGAGGCCGATGACCTCGGTGATCGCCGGGAGGCCCGCCTTGGTGGCCGGGATCTTGATGAAGGTGTTCGGCCGGTCCACCAGCCAGGCGAGCTGCTTGGCCTCGGCGATGGTCGCGGCGGTGTGGTGGGCCAGGCGCGGGTCGACCTCGATCGACACCCGGCCGTCCTGACCGCCGGTGCGGTCGTAGACCGGACGCAGCACGTCGGCGGCGTCTCGGACGTCCGCCGTAGTGATCATGCGCAGGGCTTCCTCGACGGTCACCTTGCGCGCGGCGAGGTCGGTGAGCTGCTGCTCGTAGCCGTCACCGCCCGAGATGGCCTTCTGGAAGATCGACGGGTTGGTGGTGACGCCCACGACGTGCTGCTGGTCGATCAGCTCGGCGAGGTTGCCGGACGTGATCCGCTTGCGGGACAGGTCGTCGAGCCAGATCGCGACGCCTTCGTCGGAGAGGCGCTTGAGTGCGTCTGTCATGAGAGTTGCATCTCCTACTAGTCGTATACCGGCGTCAGCGCGCGGCGGCTTCGATCGATTCCCGGGCGGCGGCGGCCACGGCCTCGGCGGTGAAGCCGAACTCGCGGAACAGCACCTTGCCGTCGGCCGAGGCACCGAAGTGCTCCAGCGAGACGATGCGGCCCGCCTCGCCCACGAAGCGGTGCCACGTCAGGGCGATGCCGGCCTCGACCGCCACGCGTGCCCTCACCGACGGCGGGAGCACCGTGTCCCGGTACCCCTGGTCCTGTTCCATGAACCACTCCACGGACGGCATCGACACGACCCGCGTGGGAATGCCGTCGGCCTGGAGCTGCTCGCGCGCCTCCACGGCCAGGTGCACCTCCGAGCCGGTACCGATGAGCACGACCTGGGCTTCGCCGCCCTCGGCCTCGAAGAGCACGTAACCGCCCTTCGCCGCGTTCTCGTCGGGCTCGTACGTCGGCACGCCCTGGCGGGTCAGTGCCAGACCGTGAGGGGTGCCCACACCGAACTTCTTCGTGTAGCGCTTGAGGATCTCTGCCCAGGCGATCGCGGTCTCGTTGGCGTCGGCCGGGCGGACGATGGTCAGTCCCGGGATGGCGCGCAGCGAGGCCAGGTGCTCCACCGGCTGGTGGGTCGGGCCGTCCTCGCCGAGACCGATCGAGTCGTGCGTCCACACGTACGTCACCGGCAGGTGCATCAGCGCGGAGAGGCGGACGGCGTTGCGCATGTAGTCGGAGAACACGAGGAACGTGCCTCCGTAGATACGGGTGTTGCCGTGCAGCGCGATGCCGTTCATCACCGCGGCCATCGCGTGCTCGCGGATGCCGTAGTGGATCGTGCGGCCGTACGGGTCGGCCTCCGGCAGCGGATTGCCCTCGGGCAGGAACGAAGACGACTTGTCGATCGTGGTGTTGTTCGAGCCCGCCAGGTCGGCGGAGCCGCCCCACAGCTCGGGGACGACCGCGCCCAGCGCCTGCAGGACCTTTCCGGATGCGGCGCGGGTGGCGACGCTCTTGCCGACCTCGAACTCGGGCAGCTTCTCTTCCCAGCCCGCCGGCAGTTCGGCGGCGCGGATGCGGTCGAACTCGGCCGCGCGCTCGGGGTTGGCGGTGCGCCAGGCGGCGAAGCCCTTCTCCCACTCGGCCCGGGCGTCGCGACCGCGGTCGAGGGCGCCGCGGGTGTGCGCGATGACCTCGTCGGAGACCTCGAAGTGCTTCTCCGGGTCGAAGCCGAGGACGCGCTTGGTCGCCGCGACCTCCTCCTCGCCGAGCGCCGAGCCGTGGGACGCCTCGGTGTTCTGCGCGTTCGGCGCCGGCCAGGCGATGATCGAGCGGGCCGCGATGAAGGAGGGGCGCTCGGTCTCCTCCCGGGCCGCCTTCAGTGCGTCGTACAGGCCGACCGGGTCGAGGTCGCCGCTCGGCAGCTGCTCGACGCGCTGCACGTGCCAACCGTAGGACTCGTAGCGCTTCAGCGTGTCCTCGGAGACGGCGGTCTCGGTGTCGCCCTCGATGGAGATGTGGTTGTCGTCCCACAGCAGCACGAGGTTGCCGAGCTTCTGGTGGCCGGCCAGCGAGGACGCCTCGTGCGAGATGCCCTCCTGCAGGCAGCCGTCGCCCGCGATCGCGTAGACGGTGTGGTCGAACGGTGAGGTGCCGGGCGCCGCGTCCGGGTCGAACAGGCCGCGTTCGTAGCGGGCTGCCATGGCCATGCCCACCGCGTTGGCGACGCCCTGGCCGAGTGGGCCGGTGGTGGTCTCGACGCCCACGGTGTGGCCGTACTCCGGGTGGCCCGGGGTCTTGGACCCCCAGGTGCGGAAGGCCTTCAGGTCGTCCAGCTCCAGGCCGTAGCCGGCGAGGTAGAGCTGGATGTAGAGGGTCAGGCTGGAGTGCCCGGCGGAGAGGACGAACCGGTCGCGACCGGTCCAGTCCGCGTCGGCGGGGTCGTGCCGCATCAGCTTCTGGAAGAGGACGTATGCGGCGGGGGCCAGGCTCATGGCCGTACCCGGATGGCCGTTGCCGACCTTCTGTACGGCGTCAGCGGCGAGGACGCGGACGGTGTCCACGGCCCTCTGGTCCAATGCGGTCCACTCGAGGTCTGTGGTGGTCGGCTTGGTGCTCACCCTGGGTCAGGGCTCCTCTCCACATGTTCGGGTCCCGGTGACGTACGGATGTACCGGGCGTTGTCGAGCCTACCCTCGCAGGAACGTGCGTCCTTTCGGCTGTCCGTCTCTGCCACCGGACACATCAACAAGCGTGCAGGCGCCCGCTCGACTGTGCCCGTCGTCAGTGCTCCAACGGGGGTTCTCGTCGGTGTTCCTGCCGGTGATTACGCACGGCGTCGCGGCACCGCTCAACACGACCCCACCCCCGCGAAGATCGGCCTGCGGCCAACGTCTAGAGTGGCGTGGTACGCGCAAGCCCTCATCGGGGATTCTTCACGCCTTCGCAGCCCTTCCGGCATGGGAGGCGCCCCTAAGGAGCTTGCTGGGATTTCTCTGTCAGGGGTGTGCGTGACGGCCGTCGAGTCCCGACCCGCAGGGGTCGTCTTGACTCCCAGCCCAGGGGGCCATCGGCCATTCGGGGCCCGCGTCAAGGCATTCGTGGCGCTCACGAAGCCGCGGATCATCGAGCTGCTGCTGATCACCACGGTACCCGTGATGTTCCTCGCGGCGCAGGGCGTGCCCGACCTGTGGCTGGTCGTCGCCACCTGCATCGGCGGCTACCTCTCCGCGGGAGGTGCCAACGCCCTCAACATGTACATCGACCGGGACATCGACGCGCTCATGGACCGCACCTCCCAGCGCCCCCTGGTCACCGGCGTACTCACACCGCGTGAGGGCCTGGTCTTCGGTCTCACCCTGGCCGCGGTCTCCACGCTGTGGTTCGGACTGCTCGTCAACTGGCTGTCCGCCGCCCTCTCCCTCGGCGCACTGCTGTTCTACGTCGTCGTCTACACGATGCTGCTGAAGCGGCGTACGGCGCAGAACATCGTCTGGGGCGGGATCGCCGGTTGCATGCCGGTGCTCATCGGCTGGTCAGCGGTCACCAACTCGATGTCCTGGGCCGCCGTCATCCTCTTCCTCGTCATCTTCTTCTGGACTCCGCCGCACTACTGGCCGCTGTCGATGAAGGTGAAGGAGGACTACGCGCGCGTCGGCGTCCCGATGCTCCCGGTCGTCGCGTCGAACAAGGTCGTCGCGCGCCAGATCGTCGTCTACAGCTGGGTGATGGTCGCCGTCTCCCTGCTGCTGACGCCGCTCGGCTACACCGGCTGGTTCTACACGGCGGTCGCGCTGGTGACCGGTGGCTGGTGGCTCTGGGAGGCGCACGCACTGCAGGGTCGGGCCAAGGCCGGTGTCACGGGCGGCAGGCTCAAGGAAATGCGGCTGTTCCACTGGTCCATCACCTACGTCTCGCTGCTCTTCGTCGCAGTGGCCGTGGACCCCTTCCTCCGATAACTACCGGCGAGTAGCATTCCGGGTATGGCAGATACCCAGCAGGTCGACGAGACCCAGCCCCAGCACGACGTCCGCGCCGAGCGGAAGGCGGCGAAGCTCGCCAAGCAGATCGGCGCCTTCGCCAAGGCGCACGGCGGCGCCGAGGGCCAGCTCGCGTACATCGGGCAGATGGGCACGCGCATCGTGCTCGTCGGGGAGGACGGCGGCTGGGGCGACCTCGTCGCGCCGACCCACGCGATCGCCGTCAGCGCCGCGGAGAAGTCCGGTCTCACGATGCACGAGGCGTTCGACGGGGACTTCGCCCTGAAGGTGCGCACCGGCCCCTACGAGTGGACCCGCATGGCCGGCATCCAGGTCGGCGGTCCGTCGAACGGCTGAGAGCGGCGCGCACCGGCACGGTGCGTCGAGCACCTTCCGCCGGTGGAGCGGCTCTCGCACGCCCACGTGCGCCCGCCGCGGCGCTGGGCGTCCGGCGTCTTGCCTGTGCCGTACCGGGCAACACCTTGCACGGGGCTCACCCGTTAGGACGGGTGGAACCACGTCCAGCGCTGGGAGCCCCGGGATGATCGATACGCCGTTCTTGGTGGATCAGTACTGCCACGGCGTCCTCCGCACGGAGCTGGGCCTCGGCACCTTCGAGAGCCACCTGGGCAGGACGTCCGGCCCGCCCGCGCCCGGTACCACCTTCTTCGACACCCAGACGGGTTTCGCCGTACGGCGCTGGTGCCCCCCTCTGCTCGGCCTGGAACCGCACTGCCCGCCCGCCCGCTACCTGGCCCGGCGCAGGGAACTGGGCGTACTGGAATCCGGCCGGCGGCTACTCAGGGCCACCGGCATCTCCACCTACCTGGTGGACACCGGGCTCCCCGGCGACCTCACGGGAGTACCGGAGATCGCCGCGGCGGGCGCGGCCGACGCACACGAGATCGTCCGGCTCGAACTACTCGCCCAGCAGGTCGCCGACACCTCGGGAACGGTGGACGGCTTCCTCGCCAATCTCGCCGAAGCCGTCCACGGCGCGGCCGGATCAGCCGTTGCCTTCACCTCGGTCGCCGGCGTGCGGCACGGCACCGCGCTCGTGCCCGAACCGCCCGGCCCCGGCGAGGTGCGGGGCGCCACGGGGCGGTGGCTGGCCGACCGTCAGGTCGGCGGCCGGCTCGACGACCCCGTCCTGCTGAGGCACCTGCTCTGGATCGCCGTCGCCTCGGGCCGTCCGCTGCAGCTCCACGTCGGGGTCGGCGACCCGCTGCTGCTCACCGACTTCGCCGCGGCGACAACGGGCCTCGGCACCGATCTCGTCCTGCTGCACGGCTACCCGTACCACCGGCACGCCGCCCATCTGGCGAGTGTCTTCCCGCACGTGTACGCGGACGTCGGCCCGGCGCTCGCCCACACCGGAGCCGGGGCCGCCTCCGTCCTCGCCGAGGTGCTGGAAATCGCGCCGTTCGGCAAGCTGCTCTTTTCCAGTGGCGCGCGGGGCCTGCCGGAACTGCACGTCGTCGGTGCGCGGATCTTCCGGGAAGCACTCGGTCGCGTCGTCGGCGGCTGGGTGGCCGATGGCGCCTGGTGCCGTTCCGATGCCCAGCGGGTCGCCGGAATGATCGCTTCGGGCAACGCGCACCGCGTGTACGGTCTCGCCGGTCCCGCCGGTTAGACCGCCTGGAGCTCCGGATCCGACGACTCGCGCGCGCCGGCGGGCGCGAGCGGCCGCTCCCGCAGGCTGAGCGCCACCCGCAGCACCGCGATCCACATCAACGAGGAGCCGAGCATGTGGGCGGCGACCAGCACCTCGGGAACACCGGCGAAGAACTGCACGTATCCGAGGGCGCCCTGGGCGAGCAGCACGACCAGCAGTTCACGGGCCCGGGCCCTGGTGTCGTCGGGGGCGTCCACCACCCGCAGCGCCAGCCACACCGCCACGGCGAGCGCACACACCAACCACGCCAAGGCCGCGTGCACGTGTGCCGCGTTCACCCAGTCGAACGGCATCCGCGGTACGTCGCTGCTGTCCCCCGCGTGCTTGCCGGAGCCCGTCACCGTCGTGCCCGCGGCGACGAGCAGCGCCGCGGCGACCGTGAGGACCCAGGAGAGCTTCCGTACCGGACGGGGCACCCGGGGCCGCTGCTCGCCGTCGCCCTCGCCCGACCGGATCCACGTGATCGTGGCCACGGTCAGCAGCGCGTTGGCGGCCAGGAAGTGCCCCGCGACGGTCCACGGGTTGAGGCCCGCCCACACCGTGATGCCGCCGATGACGGCATTGTTCATCACGACCCAGAACTGGGCCCAGCCGAGTCGGGTCAGCCCGCGCCGCCACGGTTTGGTCGACCGTGCGGCGATGATCGCCCAGCCCACTGCGGCCGACAGGACGTACGTCAGCATCCGGTTGCCGAACTCGATGGCACCGTGGATGCCCTGCTCGGGCGTGGCGAAGAGGCTGTCGTCCGTGCACTTGGGCCAGGTGTCGCAGCCGAGACCGGAGCCGGTCAGTCGTACCGCGCCACCGGTGACGATGATGACCACGCTCATCACGACGGCGGAGAGCGCGGCGCGCCGGACCGTCCGAGGGGACGGCGTCCAACGCTGGGCGATGAAGGCGAGGGGGGTCAGCACGGCGACCATCGTAGGCGCCCGCTTGTGCAAGCTTTCACGAGGGGGGCGAGAGGGGCGAGCCGGGCGGGGCGGACCACCCCCGTGGACTCCCTCACACGGGCCGCTCGCAGCCCTCCCGGGCACCCGCCCCCGGGCCCAGAGCCTGCCCGGAAGCGACGCCTCCGGTGGGGCGGCAGGGGCGGCGCCGCGGTCGGCGTGCCCGCCGCGCCCCCGGCCGGGGCCCGTCACTCCCAGCGGAAGAACCTCGCCGCCGCTCCCAGCCCGAGAACCGCCCATCCGGCCAGGATCCCGACGTCGCCCCAGGGCATCGCCGCGCCGTGCCGGAGCACCTCCCGCAGTCCGTCGGAGAGTGCCGAGATCGGCAGCAGGCCGAGCACCGACTGGGCCGTGTCCGGGAACTTGTCCAGCGGGACGACGACCCCGCCGCCCACCAGCAGGAGCAGGAAGACCAGATTGGCCGCGGCGAGCGTCGCCTCGGCCCGCAGCGTCCCCGCCATCAGCAGGCCCAGCCCGGAGAAGGCGGCCGTGCCGAGGACGAGGAGCACGAGGACCGGGAACGGCCCGCCCCGGGGCGACCAGCCCAGACCGAAGGCGATCAGCGTCAGCAGGGCGATCTGCAGTACTTCGGTGGCGAGCACGGAGAGCGTCTTGGCCGTCATCAACGCCCAGCGCGGCAGCGGCGAGGCGCCGAGCCGCTTCAGCACGCCGTAGCGGCGCTCGAAGCCGGTCGCGATGGCCTGGCCGGTGAAGGCGGTCGACATCACAGCGAGGGCCAGGACACCGGGCGTCAGGAAGTCGACCGCGCGACCGGCACCCGTGTCGACGATGTCGACCGTCGAGAAGAGCGCGAGCAGCAGCGAAGGGATGATCACGGTCAGCAGCAACTGCTCTCCGTTGCGGAGCAGCATCTTCGTCTCCAGCGACGCCTGCGCCGCGATCATCCGGCCGACGGGCGCGGCACCCGGCCGCGGCCCGTACGCCCCCGACCCCGTCGCGATGTCCGTGGTTACTTCCGCGGTCATGCCCGCAGCTCCTTCCCCGTCAGCTCCAGGAAGACGTCCTCCAGGGTGTGGCGCTCGACCGAGATGCCGTCCGGCATCACGCCGTGCTGCGCACACCAGGAGGTGACGGTGGCGAGCAGCTGCGGGTCGACCGTGCCGGTGATCCGGTACGCCCCCGGCGTCAGCTCCGCGGCGGCCGTGCCGTCCGGCAGCGCCTTCAGCAGGGAGCCGAGATCGAGGCCGGGGCGGCCCGTGAAGCGCAGGGTGTTCTCGGCGCCGCCGCGGCAGAGTCGCTCGGGGCTGCCCTGGGCGACGACACGACCCGCGTCGATGATGGCGACGTCGTCGGAGAGCTCCTCCGCCTCGTCCATGAAGTGGGTGGTGAGCACGACGGTCACACCGTCCGCGCGCAGCTCGCGCACCAGGTCCCAGGTCGACCTGCGGGCCTGCGGGTCGAGCCCGGCGGTCGGCTCGTCGAGGAAGACCAGCTCCGGTCGGCCGACGACGGCCATCGCGAGGGCGAGCCGCTGCTGCTGTCCGCCGGACAGCCGCCGAAAGGGCGTACGGCCGCAGGAGCCGAGGCCGAGGCGCTCGATCAGGGCGTCCACGCCGAGTGGGTGGGCGTGCAGCTTGGCCATGTGACGGAGCATCTCGTCGGCGCGGGCGCCCGAGTAGACACCGCCGGACTGGAGCATCACGCCCATCCGGGGCCGCAGTCGTGCGGCGTCGGCGACCGGATCGAGGCCCAGGACCCGGACGGTGCCGGCATCGGCCCGGCGATACCCCTCGCACGTCTCGACGGTGGTGGTCTTCCCGGCGCCGTTCGGGCCGAGGACGGCGGTCACCGTACCGGCGCGGACGTCGAGGTCGAGCCCGTCCACCGCGGTCTTGGCTCCGTACCGCTTGACCAGGCCCCGTACCCGGACGACGGACTCGTTGTTCATGCGGGGAAGTCTAAGGAGCCGCGGAGGGGTCCCGGGCGGCCGGGTCCGGAACTCGCCACGACCGGGGACGGCGGTCGGGGGTGCGCGGGGGCTCACGCGTACGCCTCCGCCGGACGGGTGAGCCCCGGGGCCACGGGGAAGGACCACTCCATGCCCGTGCTCATCGGCACCTCCGGGTGGCAGTACCGGGAGTGGCGCGGCGTGCTCTATCCCGTAGGGCTGCCGCAGCGACTCTGGCTGGAGGAGTACGGACGGAGCTTCGCCACCGTCGAGAGCAACAACGCCTTCTACCGGCTTCCCGAGAAGAGGACCTTCTCCGACTGGCGCGACCGGACCCCGGAGGGGTTCGTCATGGCGGTGAAGGCGAGCCGCTACCTCACGCACATCAAGCGGTTGCACGACCCGCAGGAGCCGGTCCGCCGGCTGATGGAGCACGCCGAGGGCCTCGGGGAGCGGCTGGGGCCGGTGCTCCTGCAGCTGCCGCCCACCCTCCGCTGCGCCCCGGGAGACCTGGACACCGCGCTCGGCTGCTTCCCGCCCGGGGTGCGGGTGGCCGTCGAGCCCCGGCACGCGTCCTGGTGGACCGAGGAGGTCCGGGACGTGCTGGAACGCCACCGCGCGGCCTTGTGCTGGGCGGACCGGCGGTCGCGGCCGCTGACGCCGTTGTGGCGCACAGCCGACTGGGGTTACGTGCGGTTCCACGAGGGGCGTGCTCAGCCGTGGCCGGCGTACGGACGCAAGGCGCTCGCCTCCTGGGCGGGACGCATCGCCGAGGCGTGGCCGGACCGGGCGGACGTCTTCGCCTTCTTCAACAACGATCCGGGCGGGGCCGCCGTCCGGGACGCCACCGCCTTCGCGCGCCTCGCGCACTCCCGCGGGCGGACCGTGACCCGCACCCCCGGGGAGCGGTCCTGATGCCAGGTGCCCGGCCACGTGTGGGTGAACCGTGCGGTCCGGCGGACCGTACCACCGTGCCCGGGGTAGTCCTTGGGGCACGCCGGGCGGACGGCCCGCACGGCGGTGGGAACCCTCCGGGAAGGGCGGTAGCCATGGCGGACAACGACCTCGAACGCCGGCTCGGCGGACTGCTGGGCGGCGCGGAGCCCGGGGCGGTCACCATGCTCGCCACTCTGTTCGGCGAGGTCGGGGACAGCGGGCAGGGCGGTGGCAACGAGCTCCAAGGGCTGGTGAACGAGCTGACCGAGGGGGGTCTGGCCGACGCGGTGCGATCGTGGATCGGGACGGGGGAGAACGCGTCCGTCAGCGGTCCGCAGATCGCGCAGGCGCTGCCCTACCAGGTCCTCGACCGGGTCGCCCAGCAGGCCGGGGTCTCCCCGGAGCAGGCGGCCGACCGGCTCGCCGCCGCCCTCCCCCGGGTGGTCGACGAGCTGACTCCGCAGGGCGAGGTCCCCGAGGGGCTGCTGTAGCCGTCCGGCGACACGCGGTCCGCCGGCCGTGACCTTCGCTCCGCGAGGTCTTCGGTCGGCCCCGCGGGCACACACAAAGCGCCGGTCACAGGCTCGCGGGACCGTGGGCGAACCCCCGGTGGCCGCCGCGGGGTCATTGCGCATCGATCCCGTGAACGATCATTTCCGCAGGTCAGGTTAGGTTTCCCTAAGTGATGCACGGCACCGTTCGGTCGCCAGGGTGCGGCTTGTCACTCTCTCGGGAATTACGCAACAATGGCGTTGTGAAAAACGGCGAGGGTAGGCGGGAGACGCCTCAGGAGGACGCCGCGACCGGGGAGCGTTCGACGCGCAACCGGGTCGCGCGATCCATCCTGGACCACGGGCCCTCGACCGTCGCCGACCTCGCCGGCCGCCTCGGGCTCACACAGGCGGCCGTCCGTCGTCACCTCGACGCCCTCGTTTCCGACGACGTCGTCGTCGCCCGCGAACAGCGGGTGTACGGAGCACGCACCCGTGGTCGGCCCGCCAAGGTGTTCGCCCTGACCGACTGCGGGCGGGACGCCTTCGACCAGTCGTACGACGTCCTCGCGGTGGACGCCCTCCGCTGGATCGAGGAGCACGCCGGCGGGGAAGCCGCCGTCGCGGCGTTCGCCCGGAACCGGATCGAGGCCCAGGCCGGGGCGTACCGCGAGGCCGTGGAGGCCGCGGACCCCGAGGAGCGCACCGAGGCCCTGGCCAAGGCGTTGACCGCCGACGGGTACGCTGCCACGGCGCGTAATGCACCGGTCGGCGAGCAGCTGTGCCAGCACCACTGCCCCGTCGCCCACGTGGCCGAGCGGTACCCGCAGCTGTGCGAGGCGGAGACCGAGTTCTTCTCCCGCCTGCTCGGGACCCACGTGCAGCGCCTGGCCACGATCGCCCACGGCGACGGGGTGTGCACGACCTTCATCCCGAAGGGCGGCCACCGGCCCGGCGACGTGGCCCGCGAGACCAGCACCATCCAGAAGTCCGAACAGACCAGTTCACCAGCATCTGCAAGCAAGGCCGGGAGGAACCCCGCATGACTCTCCCCACGGAGACTGCCCACCCTGAACTCGAGGGTCTGGGCAAGTACGAATACGGCTGGGCCGACTCCGACGCCGCGGGCGCCTCCGCCAAGCGCGGTCTCTCGGAGGACGTCGTCCGCGACATCTCCGCGAAGAAGTCCGAGCCCGAGTGGATGCTGAAGCTGCGTCTGAAGGGCCTGAAGCTGTTCGACAGGAAGCCCATGCCGAACTGGGGCTCCGACCTGTCCGGCATCGACTTCGACAACATCAAGTACTTCGTGCGGTCCACCGAGAGGCAGGCGGAGTCCTGGGAGGACCTGCCGGAGGACATCAAGAACACGTACGACAAGCTCGGCATCCCGGAGGCGGAGAAGCAGCGCCTGGTCGCCGGTGTCGCCGCCCAGTACGAGTCCGAGGTCGTCTACCACCAGATCCGCGAGGACCTGGAGGCCCAGGGCGTCATCTTCCTCGACACCGACACCGCGCTGAAGGAGCACCCGGAGCTCTTCCAGGAGTACTTCGGCACGGTCATCCCGGTCGGTGACAACAAGTTCGCCTCGCTCAACACCGCGGTGTGGTCCGGCGGCTCCTTCATCTACGTGCCGAAGGGCGTGCACGTCGACATCCCGCTGCAGGCCTACTTCCGGATCAACACCGAGAACATGGGCCAGTTCGAGCGGACGCTGATCATCGTCGACGAGGACGCCTACGTCCACTACGTCGAGGGCTGCACCGCCCCGATCTACTCCTCGGACTCCCTGCACAGCGCCGTCGTCGAGATCATCGTCAAGAAGGGCGCCCGCTGCCGCTACACGACCATCCAGAACTGGTCGAACAACGTCTACAACCTGGTCACCAAGCGCGCCGTGGCCTACGAGGGCGCGACCATGGAGTGGGTCGACGGCAACATCGGCTCCAAGGTCACGATGAAGTACCCGGCCGTCTACCTCATGGGCGAGCACGCCAAGGGCGAGACGCTCTCCATCGCCTTCGCGGGCGAGGGCCAGCACCAGGACGCCGGCGCCAAGATGGTCCACATGGCGCCGAACACCTCGTCGAACATCGTCTCCAAGTCGGTGGCCCGCGGCGGCGGCCGCACGTCCTACCGCGGTCTGATCGAGATCGGTGAGGGAGCTCCGGGCGCGAAGTCCAACGTGCTGTGCGACGCGCTGCTCGTCGACACGATCTCCCGCTCCGACACCTACCCGTACGTGGACGTCCGCGAGGACGACGTCTCCATGGGCCACGAGGCCACCGTCTCCAAGGTCTCCGAGGACCAGCTCTTCTACCTGATGAGCCGCGGTCTCTCCGAGGACGAGGCGATGGCGATGATCGTGCGCGGCTTCGTCGAGCCGATCGCCAAGGAGCTGCCCATGGAGTACGCGCTGGAGCTCAACCGGCTGATCGAGCTGCAGATGGAAGGGGCCGTCGGCTAGCACGGCCGGACGCCCGACACGCAGCTGCACACTTTTGACCGAGGAAGAGAGCACAACGACAGCCATGGCTGAGGCTCAGAACATTCCGGCGGGCTCCACCACCGCCGGGTCGATCGCGGTGGCCGCCGAGTCCACCGTCGCCACGCGCATGAGCGCGCCCCCGTCCTACGACGTGGCGGACTTCCCCGTCCCGCACGGACGTGAGGAGGAGTGGCGGTTCACCCCGCTGGACCGCCTCGCCGGGTTGCACGACGGATCCGCCGTCGCCACCGCCGGCGGTGTGACCGTCGAAGTCACGGCTCCGGAGGGCGTCACCGTGGAGACGGTCGGCCGGGAAGACACCCGGCTCGGCAAGGCCGGCTCTCCGGTGGACCGGGTCGCCGCCCAGGCCTACTCCTCCTTCGAGAAGGCCACGGTCGTCACGGTCCCCAAGGAGGCCGTGCTCACCGAGCCCATCCGGATCTCCGTGCACGGGGAGTCCCCGGAGGGGCAGCTCGCCACGGCCTTCGGGCACCAGCACATCGAGCTCGGAGCCTTCGCCGAGGCCGTCGTCGTCATCGACCACACCGGTGATGCCGCCCTCGCCGCGAACGTCGACTACGTCCTCGGGGACGGTGCCAAGCTGACCGTCGTCGCCGTCCAGGACTGGGACGACAAGGCCGTCCACATCGCCCAGCACAACGCACTGGTCGGCCGGGACGCCTCGTTCAAGTCCGTCGTGGTCACCTTCGGCGGCGACGTCGTACGGCTGCACCCGCGCGTGTCGTACGCGGGCACCGGCGGGGAGGCCGAGCTCTTCGGGCTGTACTTCACCGACGCCGGCCAGCACCAGGAGCACCGCCTCCTCGTCACCCACAACACCCCGCACTGCAAGTCGAACGTCGTCTACAAGGGCGCGCTCCAGGGCGACGACGCGCACGCCGTGTGGATCGGCGACGTGCTGATCGAGGCCAAGGCCGAAGGCACCGACACCTACGAGATGAACCGCAACCTGGTCCTCACGGACGGCGCGCGGGTCGACTCGGTGCCCAACCTGGAGATCGAGACGGGCGAGATCGTCGGTGCCGGTCACGCTTCCGCCACCGGCCGCTTCGACGACGAGCAGCTCTTCTACCTCATGGCACGCGGAATCCCGGAGGCAGAGGCCCGCCGACTGGTCGTCCGCGGCTTCTTCGCCGAGCTGGTCCAGCAGATCGGTCTGTCCGACGTCGAGGAGCGCCTCATCGCCAAGATCGAGGCGGAGCTGGAGGCGTCCGTCTGATGGCCTTTGTTCGAGCATGCGGGCTGAGCGAGCTGGAGGAGGACACCCCGAAGAGGGTGGAACTCGACGGCACGCCGGTCTCCGTCGTCCGCACCGGAGGCGAGGTGTTCGCGATCAATGACATCTGTTCGCACGCCAACGTCTCGCTCTCCGAGGGCGAGGTGGAGGACTGCCAGATCGAGTGCTGGCTGCACGGTTCCAGCTTCGACCTCCGCACCGGCAAGCCCTCCGGCCTGCCCGCGACGCGCCCCGTTCCCGTATACCCCGTAAAGATCGAAGGGGACGATGTGCTCGTCTCCGTCACCCAGGAGTCCTGAGTCACCCATGGCAACGCTTGAAATCCGCGACCTGCACGTCTCCGTCGAGGCCGAGAACGGCCCCCGCGAGATCCTCAAGGGCGTCGACCTGACCGTGAAGCAGGGGGAGACCCACGCCATCATGGGTCCCAACGGTTCCGGCAAGTCGACCCTCGCCTACTCCCTCGCGGGACACCCCAAGTACACGATCACCGGTGGTTCCGTGACCCTGGACGGCGAGGACGTCCTGGAGATGTCCGTCGACGAGCGCGCCCGCGCCGGCATGTTCCTCGCCATGCAGTACCCCGTCGAGGTCCCGGGAGTCTCGGTCTCGAACTTCCTGCGCACCTCCGCCACCGCGATCCGCGGCGAGGCACCCAAGCTGCGCACCTGGGTGAAGGAGGTCAAGGAGACGATGGGGCAGCTCCAGATGGACCCCGCCTTCGCCGAGCGCAACGTCAACGAGGGCTTCTCCGGCGGTGAGAAGAAGCGCCACGAGATCCTGCAGCTGGAGCTCCTCAAGCCGAAGATCGCGATCCTCGACGAGACCGACTCCGGCCTGGACGTCGACGCGCTCCGCGTCGTGTCCGAGGGCGTCAACCGGGTCCGCGAGACCGGCGAGGTCGGCACCCTGCTGATCACGCACTACACGCGGATCCTCCGCTACATCAAGCCCGACCACGTCCACGTGTTCGCGAACGGGCGGATCGCCGAGTCCGGCGGCCCCGAGCTCGCCGACAAGCTGGAGGCCGAGGGCTACGAGGCCTACGTGAAGGGTGGCGTATCCGCGTGACCCCTCCCCGCCAGGGGCTCCCCGGCCTCCTCGACACCGAGGCGCTCCGCAAGGACTTCCCGATCCTCGACCGCGTCCTGCACGACGGCAAGAAGCTCGTCTACCTGGACAACGCGGCGACCTCCCAGACGCCGCGCCAGGTACTCGACGTGATCAGCGAGTACTACGAGCAGCACAACGCCAACGTCCACCGTGGCGTGCACGTGCTCGCCGAAGAGGCCACGGCGCTGTACGAGGGTGCCCGCGACAAGGTCGCCGCCTTCATCAACGCGCCGAGCCGCGACGAGGTGATCTTCACCAAGAACGCCTCGGAGTCGCTCAACCTCGTGGCGAACATGCTGGGCTGGGCCGACGAGCCCTACCGCGTGGACCACGAGACCGAGATAGTCATCACGGAGATGGAGCACCACTCCAACATCGTCCCGTGGCAGCTGCTGGCGCAGCGCACCGGCGCGAAGCTGAAGTGGTTCGGACTCACCGACGACGGCCGTCTCGACCTCTCCAACATCGACGAGATCATCACCGAGAAGACCAAGGTCGTCTCGTTCGTGCTGGTCTCCAACATCCTGGGCACGCTCAATCCGGTCGAGCAGATCGTGCGCCGCGCCCAGGAGGTCGGTGCGCTCGTGCTCGTCGACGCCTCGCAGGCCGCCCCGCACATGCCGCTGGACGTCCAGGCACTGGGCGCCGACTTCGTGGCCTTCACCGGACACAAGATGTGCGGCCCGACCGGTATCGGCGTGCTGTGGGGCCGCCAGGAGCTGCTGGAGGACCTCCCGCCGTTCCTGGGCGGTGGCGAGATGATCGAGACCGTCTCGATGCACTCGTCCACGTACGCACCCGCGCCGCACAAGTTCGAGGCGGGTACGCCCCCGATCGCCCAGGCCGTCGGCCTCGGTGCGGCCGTGGACTACCTCGGCTCGATCGGCATGGACAGGATCGCGCAGCACGAGCACGCGATCACCGAGTACGCGGTGCAGCGCCTCCAGGAGGTGCCCGACCTGCGGATCATCGGCCCCGTCACGGCCGAGGACCGTGGGGCCGCGATCTCCTTCGTGCTCGGTGACATCCACCCGCACGACGTGGGCCAGGTGCTCGACGAACAGGGCATCGCCGTCCGGGTCGGCCACCACTGCGCGCGACCGGTCTGCCTGCGGTACGGAATTCCTGCGACCACGCGGGCGTCGTTCTACTTGTACTCCACGCCGGGCGAGGTGGATGCGCTGATCGACGGCCTGGAGCACGTCCGCAACTTCTTCGGATGAGGGACTGACGCGTGAAGCTTGATTCGATGTACCAGGACGTCATCCTGGACCACTACAAGCACCCGCACGGGCGGGGCTTGCGGGACGGCGACGCAGAGGTGCACCACGTCAATCCGACCTGCGGCGACGAGATCACGCTCCGAGTGAAGTACGACGGCTCCCGCATCGAGGACGTCTCGTACGAGGGCCAGGGCTGTTCCATCAGCCAGGCATCCGCCTCCGTGCTGAACGAGCTGCTTGTCGGCAAGGAGCTCGCCGAGGCGCAGAAGATCCAGGCCACGTTCCTGGAGCTGATGCAGTCGAAGGGCCAGATCGAGCCCGATGACGCGATGGAGGAGGTGCTGGAGGACGCCGTCGCGTTCGCCGGCGTCTCGAAGTATCCCGCGCGGGTGAAGTGCGCCCTGCTGAGCTGGATGGCGTGGAAGGACGCGACGGCCCAGGCGCTGTCCGAAGGGAAGACCGCATGAGTGAGAACGCCGAGACCACGGCGAACGCCGAGGGCACGACGGAGCAGGCGTGGCCGGACGAGAACACCTTCTCGTCCCCGCCCGCCGGACCGGCGGGTTCGAAGGCATCCGAAGAAGAGATCCGCGAGGCGCTGTACGACGTCGTCGACCCCGAGCTGGGCATCGACGTCGTCAACCTGGGGCTGATCTACGGCATCCACGTCGACGACTCCAACATCGCGACCCTCGACATGACGCTGACATCGGCAGCCTGCCCGCTGACGGATGTCATCGAGGACCAGGCCAAGTCGGCGACCGACGGCCTCGTGAACGAGTTGAAGATCAACTGGGTGTGGATGCCGCCGTGGGGCCCCGACAAGATCACGGACGACGGCCGTGAGCAGCTGAGGGCGCTCGGTTTCAACGTCTGACACCGCACGTCGGGACGTCGCCGACGTCGCGTCGAACGGCCGTGCCCGCCGGGTATTCCGGCAGGCACGGCCGTCGTGCGTTCGGCGGGAAGGAGCCCGGGGCCGCCGCACGGGGCTCGGCCGGGGCTTAGGTTCCAGGCGCTGACGACGATCTTGGCGCACGCCCAGTCGGGGTTCCTGGCGCACCATCCACGGGCTGGCCAACTCGGCAATGAGCGCATCGAGTCGCTGCCGCGAGATGCCCGTGCAGATGCGACGCGAGAGGGCCGCCCGGGCCAGGAACCGCTTCAGAGCCGTCCCAACCCGTACGGCACTGCTCACGTTCCAGCCCAGCAGGCACCGCTGTCGTGCACAGCACCGTAAGCGGATCCACGTCGGCCCCGGAGCGGGGAGGCTGGCAGAGTTCGACTGGTATGTCTGCGACGAGTGGGACGTGTGATGAAAATGTAACGATGGCATTTTCCTTTATGTCGGACATCTCCTCTTGATTCTATGTCGGCTCTGGGTAAGAGTCGTCGCACTTTGACCAAGTGACCAGGGGTGGGGAACAACAGAATGATGGGGGAGTTGAGTGCCTGGCGGCGAAAGGCCGCCGGGTTCGCAGCAATGGCATTTCTGCTGTTGGGTACGGGGATCGGGACTCCGCAGCAGGCATCCGCGGCGGCAGGATGCGTGGGTGGGGTCGACAGCGACTTCAATGGGGACGGTCTGCGGGATGTCGTCATCGCCGACCCGATGGCGACGGTGTCGGGCAAGGCGAGGGCCGGTCTGATCCATGTGGTCCTCGGGGGCGGCAAGGGCACCGTCGAGGTATCTCAGGACACGGCCAATGTCTCCGACGTTGCGGAGGCCGGCGACCAGTTCGGCTTCTCTTTCGCGGTCTACGACGCAGACAAGGACGGCTGCAGCGATCTCGCTGTAGGCGTCCCGTACGAGGACGTGTACAACGTTCCTGACGCCGGCCTGGTGCAGGTGCTCTACGGCTCCACCGTCGGCATCGGCCAGGGCAAGTCCGACATCGGCTTCCGGCAGGGCACGGATGGGCTGATGAAGGAGGCCTACGAGCCGGAGGACTGGGTCGGCTACTCGGTTGCCACGACCGTCTCGGCCACGGGCATCCCGTACCTGATCATCGGTGTCCCGGGCGAGGACGTGGACGGGAAGGTCGACAGCGGGCTCGTCACCTGTGTGTACGGCGCAGGCTTGTCGGTGGTTTCCGTCGACGAGCAGTCGACCGGGGTGTGGGAGGACCGCGAGGCCTACGACCAGTTCGGTGCCTCCCTCGCTGCCAGTGGCAATCTCTTCGTTGTCGGTGTCCCCGGTGAATCCATCGACACGGACCGCGCGGCCGGAGCGGTCGTGGCCTTCCGCGCGTCGATCAACTCCGACGGCATCCCCAGTCCTGAGTTCGGCATGGGGCAGAGCCGCACCGATGGCGCCGAGTCGTCGGCCGAATCCGGTGACCGTTACGGCACGTCGATCGCCATCGCTCCCTACCGCCCGTCCGGTGCGGCGTCGGCCACCGACTTCCTGCTCGCCGTCGGCGCTCCGAGCGAGGATCTGGGCGGTGCCGTGGACGCGGGAGCCGTACTCACTTACCACGTCACCGCGACGGGTGCTGTCACGCTGCTCAACTGGATCGACCAGGACACGGCGGGTGTCGAAGGCGCCGCCGAGGCCGGCGACTTCTTCGGGCAGCGACTCACCGCCGTGAACACCACGCCGAGTGCCGTGGGCTCCGCTTCGACCATGCGTCTTGCCGTCGGTGTCCCGGGCGAGGAGTCGGCCGGCGGCAGGCGGGACGTGGGCGGTGTTCAGGTTTTCCCGATGCTGGGCGCACCCGGCACGGGCGACGTGTGGCTCGAGCCTGGCGCGGGCATTCCGGCCACGGCCGGAGAACAACTGCTCACCGGCATCAGCCTCGGCGGCACGCGCACCTCGTTCTTCGTCGGCATGCCGTACGGCCCGGCCGGTGGCCACGCCGTGTACGGCTTCCCCTGGGGCACCTCCTCGGGTGAGGGGCCGACTCAGACCTGGAAGCCCGGTGAGGGTGGTATCCCGGCAGGCGACGGTGCGTTCGGCACCGCCGTCGGATGACCCGGCCGCGCGGTTCCGAGGAAGAGACGTGAACAAAAGAGGAAGTGACAACGTGTCAACCCGGATACGTCGCAGCTCGCTGCTGAGCGCGGCGGCAGCGGTCGTCACGGCGAGTGCGGTCATCGCCGCGGGGGCGGCGAAAGGGCCGTCGCACGCGCAGTTGCCCGAGAGCCGGACGGCCGCCACGGCGAGTCCTGCCGAGGAAGGCCCCGCCGCAACGGAGACCGAGGCCCGCGCAGTCGCCCGAAAGAGCGGGGAACGCGTCGAGGTCGCCGGCCTGCGCACCGAGCGCCGGGAGGTCTTCGCCGAGCCGGACGGCACCTTCACCGCCCGGGAGTACACCGATCCCGTGCGCACTGTGCGTGGCGGCAAGTGGGTCCCCATCGACCCCACCTTGGTCAAGCGGGCGGACGGGACCGTCGTCCCGAAGGCGACCACCGTCGGCCTGTCCTTCTCGTCCGGGGAGGCGGGCAAACCCTTCGTCACGCTGCAGCGGGCCGGCAGGGAGTTGTCGCTGACCTGGCCGTACGGCAAGCTGGCGGACCCGGTGGTCGAGGGGAACAGCGCCACCTACACCGACGCGCTACCCGGCGTGGACCTCACCGTGCGGGCCGAGGCCGACGGCTTCGGCCATCTGCTGGTCGTCAAGACCCCCGAGGCTGCAGCCAACCCCAATCTGGCCAGGATCGACCTCGGCCTCAAGACCGAGGGCCTCACGATCAAGGAGGAAGCCTCGGGCGCGCTGCGGGCCGAGGACGCCGCTGTCGGCGGTACCGTCTTCGAGGCGGGCACGCCGGTGATGTGGGACTCGGCCGCGGTCGAGGAGCAGTCGGCCAATCCGACGGGCGCCAAGGCTGCAGCGAGGGCCCTCACGGTGAGTGCCGGCGATGCCCCCACGCCTGCTCCGGCCTCCGAGCCTGCTCTGGCGGGTCCCGGCGGTGGCGGCCGTACGGCCCCGCTCGGCATCGAGGTCGGCAAGGGCAAGCTCACTCTCGTGCCGGACCGCGCGATGCTGACCTCGAACGACACGGTCTTCCCCGTCGTTATCGACCCGATCCAGCGGACCACGTCCCGCACTGCCTGGACAGCCGTGATGTCCGGGAAGCCGACCACGGCGGAGTGGAAGTACTCCGACAGCGCCGGCGTGGGCAGGTGCCCGACGGACTACAACCCGGTGTCCTGCAACGGGGTCGGCGTGCGGCGGGTGCTGTTCACCATGCCGATGTCGTTCTACAAGAACAAGCAGATCCTGAGCTCGACCTTCTCCGCCCGGGTCGCCCACATCTACAGTGCGAAGCCGACTGCCGAGCCGATCCGCCTCTACCGCATCGGTGGTGCCAACTACTCCATCAACTCGTCGAGCAACTGGTCCAACACCAGCGGCCACTGGGACGCCCGGCTGGAGACCGTCGACAAGGCGATCTCACCCACGTCCTGCTCCAGTCAGGCCAATCTCCACTTCGAGAGCGGTGCCACGGGGGCCCTGACGAACCAGGTCAGGAGCGCGGCCAACGGCGGCTGGTCGTCCATGACACTCGGCCTGCGCGCCGATGACGAGAGCCGTTTCGCGGAGTGGAAGCGGATCTGTGGCAACGCCTACCTCTCCGTGAGCTACAACACCCTGCCGTTGCCGATCCAGGCCGGTTGGATGTCGCAGAACCCTGGTGGTGCCTGCAAGACGGGATCCTCACGTCCCTACAGCGAGGTTCCGCCGGTCATCTCGACCGAGGCGCGCGACCCCGACCACGGTGGCGCACAGACCGACAAGGTCAAGGTCGAGTTCAAGGTCGAGTGGACAGATGGCGTCGGAAAGGCGCAGTCGTACACCACAAACACCTCCTACCTCTCGCCCATTGCGGGAACCAAATTCATCCACCAGGTCAAATCCACCATCCCGCAGAACACGGTGGTCTCCTGGAGCGCCCGGGCCTACGACGGTGACGGCTGGGGCCCCTCGTCCCCGAAGTGCGAGTTCATCTACGACGCAACCCTGCCCGGGCGCCCGAACGTGCTCTCGGAGGAGTACCCGTCCGACACCGTCTACCACCACGGAGTCGGCACGTACGGCACCTTCACCTTCACACCCAACCCGAACGACTCCATACCCGACACGGACGTGGTGAAGTACCGCTACGCCTTCGATGCGACCGCCTCGCCGGCGATCACGGTAGCGGCTACTAGAGCCGGCGGTCCCGCCTCGGTGAATTGGATGCCGACGAGGGAGGGACTGCACTGGCTCGAGGTCGTCGCCGTCGACAAGGCGGAGAACCCGAGCACCGTCCAGCGCTACGAGTTCCGCGTCTCCGAGGGCAAGCCGGTCACCGGCCAGTGGAACCTCGCCGACGAAGCCGGCAGCACGGAGGCGCACGACGAGAGCGGGGTCTACTCCGCGACAACGGGCGGCGGCGTGACCTTCGGCGTCGAGGGTCCCGGCGGAAAGGCCGATGCTGCGGCGCACTTCGACGGCACCGCCGGGGCCTACCTCGACACCGAGGAGACCGTCATCGACTCGGCGAAGGGCTTCAGTGTCAGCGCCTGGGTGCGCCCGGCCGAGCTGACCCGGGACATGACGGTCATCAGCCAGGACGGCACGGGTGAGCCCGGTTTCACCCTCGGCTACGACTCCGTCCTCAAGGCCTGGTCGTTCTCGATCCCCGTGACGGACGTGGACACCATCGGCGCGTGGAAGGCCGTGTCCACCGGAGTGCAGGTGGTGCCGAACCAGTGGGTGCTGCTGACCGGCATCTACGACGCCCAGAAGACCGAACTGCAGCTCTTCGTCAACCAGACGCTCAAGGGCACGGCCCAGCGCCCGTCCGTCTGGAAGTCCTACGGCTCGCTGCAGATCGGCCGCTCCACGGCGAAGACCGGCTACCAGAACCACTTCACCGGGGACCTCGCCGAGGTCCGGGTCTTCGACCGGGTGCTGCCCCAGGCGCAGATCGCAGAGCTGATGACGGTCAAACCTGAGCGCAAGGGGTATTGGCAGCTGGATGCCGCGACCGATGGAGTATCGCCCGAGACGGGCAGGATGGTCGACGGGAAGACGGTCTTCGGGCCGTCGTTGAACCTCGCGGGGAACGCCTCCATCTACCACCAGGACTGTCCGGACCCCCTGCTGTGCGAGCAGCCGTCACCTCTGGTGGGCGCAGGGCACCTGGCCCTCGACGGCGATGGCGACTACGCCAGCACCGCGACTGCCCCGATCACCGGTGCCAGCAGCTTCACTGTGACGGCCCGTGCTCAGCTCACCTCGCTCGACCCGGAGAAGTCGCAGACCGTCCTCTCCTTGCCGGGCAAGAACGCCAACCGGTTCGCGGTCCGCTACCGGGCCGGTGAAACCGGCGGCAACTGGGAGCTGGCCGTGGCCAAGACCGACACCGCGGGTGCGGACACGGCCACGTTCATCGATGACCAGGCGCTGCCCGACACGGGTGGTTCCGGTCAACATCTGGCCGTCGTCTACGACGCCTTCGCCAACGAGATCCGCCTGTACGTCAACGGCCAACTGGCGAGCTCGGCGCGCGGTGTCGACGGCACTCTATGGGGTGCCGACGGTGGTCTCCAGGTGGGTCGTTCGGCCCTCGGTGACAGCGAGTTCTTCGCCGGCTCCATCGACGAGGTCCGCGCTTACAACGGCGCAGCCGACCTGGTCAAGGTCGGCTTGATGGCCACCCTACAGGCCGAGCCGGAGCTCTAGGCCCGGACTGTTCAGTCCCCACCAGCGCTGTGCCGGCCCGTCATGGGCCGGCGCAGCCTGGTCGTTCTTCCGATCTTCCTCAGTATCCGTATCCCATGGAGCTGCGTGATGTCTCGTCGCGGCCGATTGCTCAATCGGCGCATACCCAAACGTCTCTTTGTCACCACCGTTCTCGGACTGTCGCTCGCGCTGTCGTCCTCCACCGTCCAGGCGCTGTCGTTCGCCGATGAGACGGGGCGGAGCAGGCCCGGTGTCCAGGACTTCGGCGATCCCATCGAGGGAGGCACCGCCAAGGCGAAACCCCGGCCGGCGGACCCCGCCCGCAAGGCAGCCGTGACCCGGCTGGGCAAGACCGTATGGCCCCGCACCGGAAGCGCCGAGGTGCTGGTGGGCTCACCCGGGGCGAGGTCCCAGGGCACGGTGAACTCCGGCGGCCTGCCGGTCAGCGTGACCCTGCCGGGTACGACGGCCAAGACCGCGCTCAGGAACGCGTCCAAGGCGCCTTCGACGGCCCCCGGCAAGGTCAAGGTCGACGTCCTCGACCCCAAGCGTGCGGCCCGGCTCGGGGTCGGGGCGCTGATCCGGGTGCAGCGCGCAGATGATGGCGAAAGCACCGCGAAGGTTCGCCTGAACGTCGGTTACACGGCGTTTGCCGAGGGCTACGGTGGCGACTACGGCAGACGTCTCCGTCTTGTCGAGTTGCCGGCCTGCGCCGTGATCGCCGAGCCGGGCAGCAAGGCCTGCCCGCAGCTTCCTCGGCCGCTGCCCACCGCGAACAACGCCGAGACGCGCACCGTCTCGGCCGACGTCAGTGCAGTCCCGGCCGACACCGGCATGTCCACCATGGCCGTACAGGGCGGCTCTCTCGTCGCCCTGGCCGCGGGAGACTCCTCGTCCCAGGGAGACTACGGCGCCACTCCGCTGGCACCGTCCGCGAAGTGGACGGTCTCCAACTCGTCCGGCGGGTTCTCGTGGAACTATCCCCTGCGCACACCGCCGACGCCCGGCGGCCTGACGCCGACCATCGGCTTCGCGTACTCCTCGCAGTCGACCGACGGCCGTACCTCCGACACCAACAACCAGGGCTCCTGGATCGGTGAGGGCTTCTCGTACGAGCCGGGCTACATCGAGCGCCGCTACAAGGCCTGTTCGGACGACGGCCACAAGGACTCCGCCGAACAGTGCTGGGCCTTCGACAACGCCACCGTCCTGCTGAACGGGATGTCGACCGAGCTTGTCAAGGACGACAAGACCGGCAAGTGGCACCTGGGCAGTGACGACGGCGCCAAGGTGGAGAAGACCACCGGCGCGGTCAACGGTGACAACGACGGCGAGTACTGGAAGATCACCACGACTGACGGCACCCAGTACTTCTTCGGTCTCAACCGCCTGCCCGGCTGGGCCAACGGCAACGAGGAAACGAAGTCGACGTGGACCCTGCCGGTCTTCGGCGACGACTCCGGTGAGCCCTGCTACAACGCCACGTTCACCAGCGCGCACTGCAACCAGGCCTGGCGCTGGAGCCTCGACTACGTCGTGGACACCCACGGCAACGCGATGTCCTACTTCTACACGCCGGAGACCAACTGGTACGCGCTGAACGGCAAGACGGACGTCAATGGCACCGCATACCACCGGGGCGGCTACCTGAAGCGAGTCGACTACGGTCAGCGCGCCGGCCAGGTCTATGCCGCGAAGGCCCCGGCACGCGTCGTGTTCACCACCGCCGAACGATGTCTGCCCACCGACACGTTCACTTGCTCAACCGCGGACTTCAAGAAGGCGAACGCCGCGTACTGGCCTGACGTCCCGATGGACCGCTACTGCGCAGCGGACACCAAGTGCACGTCGTCTCAGGTCGCCGC
Organism: Streptomyces sp. NPDC059169; assembly: GCF_042755225.1. Lineage (NCBI taxonomy): Bacteria > Bacillati > Actinomycetota > Actinomycetes > Kitasatosporales > Streptomycetaceae > Streptomyces > Streptomyces sp. NPDC059169. The sequence continues at coordinate 422,255 of NZ_JBHZCF010000002.1, forward strand.
GTCCTTCTGGACCAGCAAGCGGCTGACAGGCGTCACCACACAGATCCGCAAGGATGCCACGGAGTACCAGGACGTGGACGCTTGGACGTTCACGCACCTGTTCACCGACAACGGTGACTCGTCCAAGACGCTCTGGCTGTCGAAGATCGACCACGAGGGCCGTGTCGGCACCACCGCCAAGATGCCCACGCTGGAGCTCTACGGCATCCAGCTGGCGAACCGGGTCGATGCGGTCGGCGACAACATCGCCCCGTTCCACCGGTTCCGCCTGTCGGCGGTGCTGAGCGAGACCGGCGCTCAGCTGGACGTCAACTACGCGCCGGCGGAATGCACCAAGTCCGCGCTGCCCACGCCCGGTGAGTCGACCAAGCGCTGCTACCCGGTGAAGTGGGCCCCGCCCGGCTACATCGACCCCATCACCGACTGGTTCCACAAGTACGTCGTCGCGGAGGTCGTGGAGACCGACCGCACGGGCGGCGGCGAAAAGCTGGTGACGCGCTACGACTACCAGGGCCCCGCCGCATGGCGGAAGGCCGAGCCGGACGGCATCACCGAGGAGAAGTACCTCACCTGGGGCGGCTGGCAGGGCTACGGCAAGGTCAGGGTGACCAGCGGCAGCTCCGAGAACCAGACCACCCGGATCGACTACACCTACCTCCAGGGGATGGACGGGGACAAGCTCCCCAATGGTTCCGCCCGGTCCGCGGAGGTCACCGACTCCGAAGGCGGCAAGTACACCGACCACAAGGAGTTCACCGGCCACGAACTGGAGGCCGCGACCTACGACGGCACCAAGCTCGTCTCCAAGGTGATCAACACACCGTCCCGGTGGTTCACCGCCACCGACACGAACACGTGGGGCACCAACCACGCCTCGATCGTCAAGACGACCAAGGTCCGCGGATTCACCGTCACCGAGGGGGGTGACGGCCGCCGTGAGACGGAGACGAACACCGAGTACGAGACAGCGAACGGCACCGGTCGCGTCATCGCGACCGAGGATCTGGGCGACCTGTCCACCCCTGCGGACGACCAGTGCACCCGCACCGAGTACGCGGACAACACGAGCGCGAACATCCTCGACACCCCTTCCCGCGTCGAGACGGTCGCCGTCACGTGCAAGGCCACTCCCGACCGCCGGACGCAGGTCCTCACGGACGAGCGCACCTCGTACGACGGCGGGGCATTCGGCGCGCCGCCCACGAAGGGCGACGCGACCAGGACCGAGCGACTGAAGTCCCACGACGGCACCACGCCGCAGTACCAGATCACGGGTACGACGACGTACGACGCCTTCGGACGGCCGCTTTCCCAGAAGGACGGCGTCCAGGCAGAGACCAAGACGGCGTACACGGACGTCAACGGCCTGATCTCGCGGGCCAAGGTGACCAACGCCCTGGGCCACGTCACCACCACGGACTACCACCCTGCCTGGGGCCAGTCGACCGGACAGACCGACCCCAACGGCAAGCGCACCGACCTCGCCCACGACGGACTCGGCCGTCTGGTCTCCGTCTGGCTCCCGGACCGCGCCAAGTCGCAGACCCCGAGCATCAAGTACAGCTATCTGATCCGCCGGGACGACGTCGCCGCGGTCAAGACCGAGAAGATCCAGATCGACGGTTCGTACGGCACGGAATACGAGCTGTACGACGGTCTGCTGCGGCCCCGCCAGAAGCAGACCGAAGGCCCGAACGGCACGAGGATGGTGGCCGACACCTTCTATGACGGCACGGGCAAGGTGCGGAGCACCAACGCGACGTACAACGCCGCAGGCGCCCCGTCGGACAAGCTCCTGCTCGTCCACAACGGCGAAGTGGGATCCCAGGCCCGCTACGAGTACGACGGCCTGGGCCGCACGACGGCCGAGATCTTCGCCGTCTCCGGCGTCGAGCAGTGGCGTACCAAGTACGTCCACGGCGGAGACCGCACCCACATCGACCCGCCCGTCGGCGGTACTCCGACGACCACGCTGACCAACGCCCGGGGCGAGACCACCGAACTGTGGCACTACAAGTCGGCGGACCTGGTCCTCACGGGGCCGCCGGCCGAGCACGACACCACGAAGTACGCCTACACCCCGGCCGGCCAGCTGGAACGGCTCACCGATGCCCAGGGCAACGTCTGGACGTACACCTACGACCAGCGCGGCCGGCGGACGGAGAGCGTGGACCCCGATTCCGGGAAGGTGACGACGCAGTACGACGACGCCGACAGGCCGGTGGCATCGACGGACGCCCGCAAGAACACCGTCAGCACCGTCTACGACAAGCTGGGACGCGTTCTCACCACCTGGGACGGCGCCGCGACGACGGGCACCAAGCTCACCGAGCGGCGCTATGACAAGGCCGGATGGCTCGGCCAGGAGTGGGCGTCGCTGCGCTACGTCAACGGGACGGAGTATTTCGGCACCGTCGTCCAGAGCGTGGACCACTTCTACCGCCCCCTGAAGACCGCCTATGCGGTTCCCGCGTCCCAGAAGGAACTCGCCGGCACATACGTCTACACCAGCACGTACAACCGTGACGGCACCCTGCAGAGCAGCGGCATGCCAGCGGCGGGGGGCCTGGCCGCCGAGGCGCTGGTCTACGGCTACGACGAACTCCAGCGCTCGAAGACCATGACGAGCGCCACGTCGTCGTACGTCACCGACACGGTGTGGTCGAACACCAGTCAGTTGCTCCAGTTGGAGCTGTCGAACGGCGGCAAGAAGAACTGGCAGACGTTCGCCTACGAGAAGGGCACCGACCGGCTGACCCGGTCCCTGGTCGACGTTCAGGGCTCCGCCACGGGACCGGTGAAGGAGTCGAACTACTCCTACGACCAGATCGGCAACGTGCTGTCGGTCGCGGACACCGCGGGTGCGGGCACTCCGGACCTCCAGTGCTTCGCCTACGACTACCAGTACCGGATGACCGAGGCGTGGACGCCGTCCACCACCGACTCCGCGGCTGCGGCATCCGGCACCGAGGGGAGCCAGGCCCCTGTCGAGGGCTCGTCCCCGTCGGCCTGTGGTGCTGCCGCCGGAGGTTCGGCGCTCGGCGGATCGGCACCGTACTGGCGCTCCTACACCTTCGACGCAGTCGGCAACCGGCTGTCGGAGACCGTCCACGACAGCGGCCTAAACGCCAAGAAGGACGTCAAGCGCACCTTCAGCTACAACGCGGGCACACACCAGGTTTCCAAGGTCACCGAGACCACCCCGACCGGCGACCGGCAGTACACCTACGGATACGACCCGTCCGGCAACACCACCAAGCGGACGATCGGCGGCAGCACCCAGACGCTCGACTACGACGCGCAGGGCAAGGTGATCAAGAACAGCCGACCTGACGACGTCACCACCCCGGAGAACGAGGCGTCGGAGACGACGTTCCTCTACGGTCCGGACGGCGCACGAGTGATGCGCAAGGACCCGACCGGGACGACCGTCTATCTGCCGGGTATGGAGCTGCGCCTCGACGCCGGCACCACCACGGCCAAGGCGACCCGCTACTACTCGTATGCCGGGCAGACCGTCGCCGTCCGCACGACCGACAACAAGCTGTCGTTCGTCGCATCGGACCACCACGGCACGGGCGAGCTGGCCATCGACGCCGCGACCGGAGCGGTCACCCAGCGGCGCTTCGACCCGTACGGCAACCCGCGAGGCGCCGAGCCGGGCGAAGGCGCCTGGCCAGGAGAGAAGGGCTTCGTCGGGGGCACGATCGACGCCTCGACGGGGCTGACGACCATCGGGGCCCGCGAGTACGACGCCTTCCTCGGCAAGTTCATCTCGCCGGACCCGGTGGTCGACCACAACGACCCGCAGCAGCTGAACGCGTACGCCTACGCCCACAACCGCCCGGTCTCCGCGAGCGACCCGACGGGACTCTACGACCCAGACGAGCGGGCCTACTGCCAGAAGCACCCGAGCAGTTGCTCGAGCGGCAAGGTCAAGCCCACGCAGACCCCTGCGCAGACAGCCGTCAATGACGCTACCGACAACCTGAACAGGGCTCAGAACAACCTCAGCGGCGCCAAGCAGCAGATCAAGCGCGCGGTCAAGGCGATCACCAAGATCGTCATGGACGAACTCGGGATCACCGCAGCTCTGGACTGCTTCTCCAGCGGTGACCTCGGTTCGTGCGGCGAAACGGCACTGAACATCGCCGGAAGCTTTGCGGGTGGCCTGGCCGGCAAGTTCCTGGCGAAATACGGCCTGCCGTGGAAGTGGAACAAGGCCTATCGGCTGATCAAACGGGTCACCGGTCTGGTCGGGGACCTGATCGACGGCGCCAAGAAGTTGTGGGATGCGTCCAAGACCGTCGACAAGGCCAAGGGGGCTCTGGCGGCGGCGAAGGCCAGGCTCGGTAAGAGCGGCTGCCACAGTTTCCTGCCCGGCACGAAGGTGCTTCTCGCCAATGGCAAGAAGAAGAGCATCGAGGACGTCAGGCTCGGTGACAAGATCACCACGACCGATCCGTCGACGGGCAAGAAGGTCACCCGCACGGTCGTCGGCACGATCGTCACCAAGGACGACAAGCACTTCGTCGACCTGACGGTCACGACGGCCAAGGGTGCCCGGGCCTCGCTGGTCTCGACCGTCACCCACCCGTTCTGGGTCGAGAACGAGCGGCGCTTCATCGAGGCCGCCGACCTCAAGCCGGGAATGGTCCTGCGCACGCCCGAAGGCGAAGCCGTTCCGGTGACGGACCTACGGTTCTTCAGCGAGCGCAGGCAGACGCACGACCTCACTGTCGAGGACGTCCACGCGTACTATGTGCTGGCGGGGGCCACGCCGGTCCTCGTTCACAACTGCCAGGTTGATTACGGGAGCACGGATCTCAGCCAGGCAGTAATCCAGGAGCGCCTGAAGCTCGGAAACAAGGCCAACAACTTCGCTGCGGCCCGCTACACGGATTCGTCAGGTGCGGAGCAGGTAATGGTTGCCTTCTCCTCCAAGGGGCGAGGCAATCACGCTGAGCAGAAGCTGATTCGAGCAATCGGGAAGGATAACATTTCCGAGATCTATTCGGAGTTGCAGCCCTGCCGGAATTCGTGCGCTCCGGCAGTTGCGGGAATCAGAACTACATGGTCCTGGAATTGGACCACTTCCGCAGAGGGTGCGATCTCTCGCAAGAGTCAGCTAGCGGCCGTGCGCGGAGTGTTTGCTGACGCCCTCTCTGGGAACTGGTAGCCTGCGCGAAGTCATCAATGTCCGCCACTTTGGCCGTAATTGAACCTGGATCTGCAAATGTCACCGAAACTCACGTACCCCATCCAGTCCCTGGAGGGCCTGCGCAACGACCCGGCTCGGCGGTTCTTGGGCGATGTCGGGCTCCCGGCCGACAACCTACTGTTCGGATTTGCGGAGCCCCTCGCTCGGCAAGTCGAGGCGGATGGTGGTGAGCGAAAGTTCATCCGGGTTGGCGAGGGTGGGGATGATGAGGAGTTTTGCGTAGATATTGACACAGGGGAGGTTGTCTGCGTCAATCTGGCGGATGCCAGCATCTGGCACGTGAGTGATTCGCCGGAGAAATTCCTCGCATGTCTCGAAGAGTTCATGTCTCGCTACCCGTACGGGGAAGGCGAATCTGAACTTGAGGAGAGAGAGGCCATGGCGAACGCTTTGAAGGAAGCACTTATCGCGATCGACGCCACCGTCTTCGATGAGGACCCGGGGTATTGGTACACAATCCTCGGCGATGTGGCTATCGGTGACTACAGTGATGAGTGACGCTGTGCCTTGAGGTGCCGATTCTCTCGCGAAGCAAGGTGCGCAGTAGCAAATTTGAAGCCCCGTCAGGTGTGTCCTGACGGGGCTTCTGCGTGGGGTGACGGCAGTACTTGACGGCAACGTCAGTGGACGGTGGCTGCGCACCGTGGCGGATCGTCGCCGTCGTCGCGGGTCGACTTGTCGTGGGCAGGGCCGTCAAGGGCACTGCTGAGGGTGTCGATGGCGTCGCGCTGGAGGCGGAGTCGGACGTGGGCGTAGACGGTGGCGGTGACGCCGATGTGGGCGTGGCCGAGGAGCTCCTTGATCACGACGAGTTCGACGCCTTGTTCCAGGAGCAGGGTGGCGGTCGAGTGTCGGAGGTCGTGGAAGCGGATGCGGCGGAGGCCGGCCTTGCGGAGGAGCGTGGCGCGGGTGAGGTTAGTCGGGTCGAGCAATGCGCCCTGCACAGTGGTGAAGACGTGCCCGTTGGGCTGCCAAGTGGTGCCTGCTGCCTCGCGCTCACTCTGCTGCTGTTCGTGGTGGTGTTTCAGTGACCGGACGCAGCGGGCGGGGAGAGCGATGCGTCGTTCGGAGGCCCGCGTCTTGGTGGGCAGCGTGGTGAGCCCGCCTTCGCTGGTGCGCTGGAGTGTGCGGCGGATGGCGGCGGTGCCCGAACCGAGGTCGAGGTCTTCCCAGCGCAGGCCGAGGAGTTCGCCCTTGCGGACTCCAGTGTGGAGGGCGAGTTCGAACAGCGCGTGCAGCCGATGCCCCCGGGTGGCCGTCAGGAGTCGGCGGGCTTCGTCCGTGGTGAGGGGTTCGAAGCGTCGGGGCCGGGGCGTGCCAGTGCGGACGTTGCGGGCGACGTTGCGCGGGATCTCCTCCTCACGCACGGCGTGCTCCAGGGCGGACTTGAGCACGGAATGGACGTAGCCCAGTGTCAGCGGGGAGAGCACCTTGTGGCAGCACTGGCCGGCGGCACAGCATCGGGGCTGATCACGGACAGCATCGATGCCGCGGGTGCAGCACTGGCAGGTGGTGCGGAGCTGGTTGAGCCAGGTGCGGACGTCCTTGGCGGTGAGCTTGGCGAGCTTCTTCTTGCCCAGGCCGGGGACGAGGTACTGGTTGACGCAGGCGGTGTAACGGGTGTTGGTGTTCTCGCGGAGCTGATGGACGGCGACCGCCTCCAGCCAGTACGTCAGGTACGCGGCCACGCTGCCCTGCGCGGAGGGGACGGGGAGGCCGCCGTTGCTGGTGGCGATCTTCTCGGTGAGCTTGGCCAGGGCGTCTTTCCGGGTGGCGCCGTAAACGCGGACGCGCTTGCGGGTGTTGCCGGGGGCGAGGACGTATCCAGCCGCTTCCCAGCGTCCGTCCTTGCGCTGGTAGACGGTCCCGTCGCCGTTCGCACGCGGCGGGAGGCGGGGGTGTCGCGGGGCGTGGTCATCAGGCGGCTTCCTGGTCGAGGCGGGTGCGGATGAAGTCGGTGAGGGCGTGGGTGGGGATGCGGCGGGCGCGGCCGAGGGTGATCGAGGCGAGCTGCTGGGTCCGGAGCAGGTCGTAGACGGCTGAACGGCCGATTTGGAGGAGGGCCATGACCTGGGGCACTGTCAGCAGTTCCTGCGATGTGCTCGGCGGCCGAGGGTGGTGGAGTAGCTGCGGGACTTGGTGGAGAAGTGGCCGCGGAAGCCGAGCATGTGCGCCCACTTCCAGAGCTTGAGGTGGGCGAACTCCGGCAGCTTTCCCAGCTCCCAGCAAGTGCGGATCATCCGTCGCACATGCTGGGCGACGGCGAGCCGGGACAGCGGCAGAGTCTGCCCGGTGCCGCCGCACGCGGTGCACGGGAGCGGCGTCCCATGGGGCAGCACGGTGGCGCCGCGTCCCTGGCAGGGGCGGCAGAACAGGGCGCGGTCGAGGGTGCCGGAGGCGTCGGCGGACTTGGTGGCGTACTTCGCCACGTAGGCGGCCACGGCATGATCGGTGAATTCGGCGTCAGCGCCGAAGGCGGCGATCTCGCGTACGTCGAGCGGTTCGCCCCAGGCGAGTTCGCGTTCCCCGATCGCGTCCGAGTCGACCGTGATGCGGACCCGGGCGGCGGCGGCGCCTACGGCGTCGGTGGCGTACGTCGGCGGGGGCTGGGAGCTGCCGTCCGGGCCGTCTAGCCGGACGGCGGCGTGGGAGTGGACCAGGCGCGCTGCTGGTACTCGGTGACCGCTGCCCCGCTGGGACTGGTGCGGGGTTGCTGGAAGCACACGTGGCGGGTGATCTCTCGGCGCACTCGCCGTCGTGGCTGACTTTCTGTGGCTGAGCTTGAAGGCGGGACGGGATCAGGTGACCAGCGACGGTGGCGCGAGCGTCCGCGCTCGGTCGTACAGGTCGCGGGCCGTCGCGTTCTTCAGATGAGGGCGCAAGAGACCGAGCATTGCCTTCACGCGTTCGTCGGCGCGGCCGGACTGCACCTTGGTGTAGTCGTCGAGGGCCTGGTGCCAGGTGGCGCAGGCCGCTTCCAGGTGGCCGAGTTCCAGCTGCCGCTCTGCCAACAGTCCGCGGCGGTGTACTCGTGTGCGCTGGTACGTGCTGGGGCGGAGCCGGTCCGCTTGTTGCATGGCTTCGACGGCTCCGGCTTTGTCGCCGAGTTCGTAACGTACCTGGCTGATGTGGTAGTTGAGCGAAGAAGGGTCGTACGAGCCGAACGCCTTGCCTCGTGACTCGGCGCGGTCCATGGCCGCCTCGGCCTCCCGGATGTAGCGCAACGCGCGCGTACGGTCGCCGGTCTGGGCGGCGGCGTGCGCCTGCTGGCCGACGAGGAAGGCCAGCATCCGAGGGCCGGCTTTCGGGGAGGCGGCGGCAGCGGCGTCGGCCAGCTCCATGGCCTTTGCCCCGTGGCGGAGGTCGACCGCCTGGACGCTCATGCCTCGCAGGGTGGTGCAGTACGTCAGGTGGTCCTTGGCTGCGCCCGCCAGCTCCAGGGCCTTGACGTAGTAGCGCTGTGCGAGACCGTGCAGCCCTTCGTCCACGGCCATGTAGCCGGTCAGGTAGAGCAGGTCCGAGGCGGCGGACAGCATCGCCTTGCGTACGGCCTCGGGTGTGTCGGCGCGCAGGTAGGAGGCCACGGTGTTGACCATGAACGAGGCCGCCATGGGGCGTGCGTGACGACCGCCGAACTCGTCGTCCAGTTCCGAAACACGCTCGGTCATGGCGATGACCATGTCCACTTCGTTCATACCGATGCGACTCGTGCGGCCAGACTGAATGGCATCGGCACGCCCGACTACATCAGGCCAGCCGGGAATGGTGGCGGCCACGGAGAACAGGCCGGCACCCAGGACGCTGCGGCGGGACGGGTCCATATCCAGCCTCCCCAGGTCGATCACCCCTTCCACGGTATCCGCAGCCGCGGAGGAGCGATTGCGTGGAACGGGCAGCCCGGCCTCGGCATGGGTGACGGGGCGGCCGAGGTGGCGGGAGAGAGCTTCGAGGATGCATCCGCGCACCGCACCCCGAGGGACGGTGCCGCCCAGCCAGTGGCTCACCGCCGACTCGTCGTAACGCAGAGGGATCCCGGTCTCCGTACCGACGCGGTTCACCGCCCGTGCGAACTGGCGGTGAGTCCAGCGGCTCTCGGCGAGCAGGCGCCCGAGCGCCGCGTTCGGGTCACGCTTGGCCATGCCCTCAACTCCCCGTGACCTTGGGAACTTTCAAGGCTTTCAAGTCCTGGTGCTGCGGCAACGGTACCGCTGAGCGTGGTGGTGAGGTTGCGTAGAGACAGCAGGCAACGGCGAGTCCTTGCCGCAGCCGTCGTCTGAAGGGCTGAGGGATGAGAAGCGAAGCACGGGCCCGTCTGGCTCGGATGACCGAGGAGCGGGGCATGGACGGGGTGTCGAGGATCGACTCCTACGAGGGCGCGGACCTGCCGCCGGGTTCGAACCGGTTCTCGCCGTGTCTCTGCCCGCAGCACGGCAGTGCCACGCCCGAGTACGGCGCGGAGAAGCTGAGCGTCGCAGTACGCGAGGCCAACCAGCGCAGCCGCGGAGAGCGGCTGTGAACCGGTTAGCCGAAGCCGTCGGCCGCTACGTCGGACCACTCCTGATCATCATCATCTCGGGATCGGCCGGCTTCGTCCTGGGCGTCGCCGCCGCATCCACCCCCACCTGACTCCTCCCCGTCACGCATCCAGGCTCCCCACCTGTGATGAGGGAGGGCCCGCCGCCGGAGGCGGTGGGCACCCCGTCCGGCTGCCTTCTTCGCAAGGGTCCGGCAGCCGGACGGGTCCAACTCCGCAGCATCCGCCGCGGAGTCCACTGACAACCGTAAGGGAGAAAGCGATGAACGTGGACGAGCTGTTCACCGGCGACCTGACCACCGGCGTCCCGGCCGTCGAAGCCGCGCTGCTCGACAAGATGCCGGGCGGCGGCGACAACAACGGCGACCACTGCAGCAAGTGATCCAGGGCTGACGCCAGGCGGGGGGGGGGGGGGGGGGGGGCCCCCCCCCCCCCCCCCCCCCGAAAAAAAACAAAAAGTAGGGTCCTGATGTCGCCGCTGCGGGCTCCTAAGAGCAAAATGGAAGTGCC
>NZ_JBHZCF010000002.1:432529-439875 GCF_042755225.1 Streptomyces sp. NPDC059169
GGGGGGTGGAAGGGGGGGAGAAGAAACGTCCTTTGGCTTTGGTGGGGGGTTTTTTCCCCCCAGAGGGGGGGGGGGGGGGGGTGGGGGGGGGGGGGGGGGGGGGGGGGCCCCCCCCCCCCCCCCCCCCCCCCGCCGCACGACATCGGAAAGGGACGACATGCTGTCGATGCGTCTGCACCTGGCCGATCTCCAGGAGCCCAAGTGGAGATCAGAGGGCGGCCGTTGGATCAACGGCGAGAGCTGGATCGAGCCCGCGAACGTGTCCACTCTCGTCATGGAGGTCAACGACGACCAAGCGCCGCGCGTACGGGTCCGGGTGAAGGAGTGCAAGCGGGACGAGGCCGACTTCGTCGAACTCACCATGGAGCCCGGACAAGCCCGCCTGGCGACGGGTGTCTTCGGTACAGCTCCGCTCTATCTGACAGAGAAGGCCGGGGAACTGCACGCTTCGTGGGACCTGACACTGCTGCGACCGCATCTGCGGGCAGACCGTCTGGTGGCGCGTGTCGTCGCCCGCACGCTGACGAGGCAGCACCGCTACACGTCCGAGATGCTCTTCCAAGGCGTCTACCGCCTCACCGAACGGGCAACGGCCACGTTCACCCCTTCGGGACTCAGCATCCACTACCCCGACCCCGCCGAACACGTACTTGAGCCACGTACGCTGCGTCCCGGCGTTGATCCACTCGCCGCTCTGGAGGAGTTACTGACCGACGTGATCCGCCAGGCGCCGACGGCAACCGGATGCGTGGGCGTCGAACTGTCGGGCGGCGCGGACTCCGGGAACGTCGCCCTGGCCATCAAGGCGGCCCGCTTCCCCGAGGTGTACAGCTTCGGCCTGCTGGTGGGAGGACGCACCGGCAGGCAACAGAGCGAGCGGCGCCGGGCCCTTGTGGAGCACTGCGGCTTCCGAGACACGGCCACCCCCGCCACGCAGCACCCACCCTTCTGCCCCGGAGGCGTACGCGCTCTGCGCAAGCCGCACGATCCGGCGGGAGCCTTCTACCAGGAGGCGTTCGATGTCGTGCGCGAGCAGGCAGCCGCCCGGCGGTGCGAGATCATGCTCACCGGAAGCGGCGGCGACGAGATCAACGCCCACCACTCCAGGACACAGGCCAAACTGCCGACACCCGAACCAGTACCGTGGCTCGGAGTCAAGGCAGCCCGAGCACTCGCCGAGCTGAACGAGCATCTGGCGCCCATCCCGGCACTGCCCGTACCGACCCTGATGGCGTTCGGGATGCACAACCCCGGATTCCTCCGGGCCGGAATCTGGCCAGTGAGCCCGCTCGCCCACCCGCGGATCGTGCGGTTCATGGAGCAGGTACCGCACAAGCACAAGCGCGGCAAGGCGCTGTTCCGCGAGCGGATCAGACGGGCCGGGGTACCCGAGTGGGTGGCCGCGCCGGCCGAACCGGAGAACTTCCTGGCCGTCCTGGAGAAGGGACTGCGGTCCTACGGTCTGCCCGTACTGGATGACATGCTGAAGGAGTCCATCCTGGTGGACCTCGGCTATGTTGACGGCAAGGCTCTCGCCAAGGCGCGGAGGGACGCCGACTCCGCGTCGGTCGTCCCCGATCTGCTGTGCGATGTGCTTGCCCTGGAGGTCGGACTGCGAAGCCTCATGTGACCAGCCCCGACACGGAAGCCGAGCACGTGGAAGCCACCAACCTCCTGTACCGCGATCCGGCACTCTACGACGTGGTCCAGTCCGACAGCACGAGCGCCGAAATGTGCCAGACCCTGATCGAGCTGCACCAGCCGGATGCCCGGACCCTGGTCGACTTCGGATGCGGTACCGGTCGCGACCTGGAGATCCTCGCCAAGCGCTTCAAGTGCATCGGCGTGGACCTCCAGCCCGACATGGTCGACTACGCGCACCAGGCCCGTCCGGGGCTGGACATCCGCACTGGCGACATGCGCACCGTACGACTCGGCAGCCGCATGGACGTGCTGACCTGCCTGGGCAACAGCCTCGCCTATGTGCACGACAACGAGGCGATCAGCCAGGTCTTCGCCACCTTCGCCGCCCACGCCCAGCCGACAGCGCTGCTCGTGCTGTGTTCCCCCATCGCCCCGATCACCCGGACCGAGCCGACCACCGCCACGGTCGACACCCCGACGGGACCCGCGACCGTCACCATCCGCCACACATGGGACCTGCGGACCCAGATCAACACCATGTATCGGCACTGGATGCTCCCCTCAGGCGACGAGGCCCGAGACGAGATCCGCAGACGTGTCCTGTTCCCCCAAGAGCTCGAACGCTACGCGGAGGGCGCCGGCTTCGAGGTCCTGGACATGCTCGACGGCACAGGGACAGGGCTTACCGGCCCCACCGCGTACACAGTTGCCCGATACACCCGGCGATGACCGACGAAGCCAGAAGGGGCACCAGCACCGGCCACCGGGCCCTGACGGCAGTAGCGACGGCAACAACCACGGATTTCCCCGCACAACCACGGACACCAACGGAACGCAAACCACGCGCTGACCTGCGAAGAAGCAGGTAGAGGGGTACCGCGTAGCACACGTACTATGTGCTGGCGGGCGAGACTCCGGTACTCGTTCACAACTGTGGGGAGGCCGATGATGACTTGCTCGACTTCGCAGACAAGGCGCTGAATATGAGTCCGGAATCGCGTCCCAATGTTGCCACGAAGATTACCTCTGCGGATGGAGAGCATGTCCGTTTCTCCTATGCAACGGATACGCGCAGTGGTGCAATGCCTCCGCAGACAGCGAGGGCAGTAGCTAATTCCGGACACCATGGCGGGTGCGGGGAAGTTGGGTGTGCCATTCAGTTCGAGAGCGCCGGCATCCCGCTAGAGGGGGCGAAATTCCAGTCTGTCAGGATCGGCGGTGGCGGTAGAGGGAATTCGTTCCCAATTGAGGATCATGGTGAACTGATCGCACCATGCCCTGCCTGCCAGCGGTTCTTGCCTCAAATCGGTGGACGCGGGTGAGTCTCGTGCCTGTCTCTCCAGAGTTGCGCGCCGCACTTCAAAAATTGAGAGAAGTGCGATCCGAAAGGCCTCCGGGTGGGCGTGAAACTGAATCTTTTGCTGCGTGGCGGGAAAGGATTGCAGACGCTTTGGATGCACTGGCCGGCGTTCTCATATATCAGGAAGATCGCCAGAGAGCTGCCGCCGAAGCGGCTGCTGCTCGCGCCGAAGCAGAAAGAATCCGTGCTGAACTGAATCAACTGGACTGATGGATAGAGATCTGCTCTGATCCGTCTGTTTCCGCAACAGCAAGACGGAATGTCCTTGGGTATGTCGGAAGCCCCACCGAGAGCAATCTCGGTGGGGCTTCTGAGTCGTTTGACGCTGAGATTGAAAGGTTGGGGTGACAGCGAGCGTTGGCGGGTGGTGCATCGTCGTCATGAGGTACGCGGATGGCGGCGGCTTGGCCGCTGCGGTTCGGGCGAAGCACGAGGCGGTGCGTTTCGAGGTCGCCGAGATGTTCGAGCAGGGGGTGCGGCCGCCGGAGGTGGCCCGCAGGTTACGGGTGTAGCGGAAGTCTGCGTACGCCTGGCGAGCCGTGGTTGCCGGCGGCGAACTTCTCAGTGAGCTTGGCCGGGGCCTCTTTGCGGGTAGTGCCGTAGGCGCGGCCGCGGCGCAGGTGGCTGTGGCCAGGGGTGAGGATCTTGGTGAAGGTGCCGCGGCGTTGGTGCGCACGCGGAGGGAGCTGCCCGCCGTGCCCGCACCCGCCCGTCGAGCCGGCCCGGTTGTGGTCCCCACCCACGTGGCGTCCGGCATGCGTGTCCTCCTCCCCGTTCCTCTCCCTTCCGTCCCGTCCTCACGTGCCCGGGATGCGACGGCCGCCGGGCGGCGTGTTGATGCGTACGGTCGTACCCATCGTTGTGTACGCTCGTACTCATGGGATACGCACTGCTGGCCGGGGCCATCGCGGCGGAAGTCGCCGGTACGACGGCGATGAAGTACAGCGATGGGTTCACCCGCCTCTGGCCCTCGTTGATCACCGCCGGGGGCTACGTACTCGCCTTCTTCCTGCTCGCCCAGACGCTCAAGACGATGTCCGTCGGGACCGCGTACGCGATCTGGGCCGGCATCGGGACCGCGGCCATCGCCGCGATCGGCATGCTGTTCCTCAACGAGTCCGTGAGCGCCGCCAAACTGATGGGCATCGCGCTCGTCATCGTCGGAGTCGTGGTCCTCAATCTCGGCGGGGCGCACTGATGGCACGTCGGTACGACCCCGAGCGGCGCCAGCGCATCATCGACGCGGCGCTCCGGGTGGTGGGTCGCAGCGGTATCGGTGGGCTGAGCCACCGAACCGTGGCGGCGGAGGCGGACGTCCCGCTGGGATCGACGACGTACCACTTCGCCTCGCTCGACGAACTGCTGGTCGCCGCCCTGCAGCAGGCCAACGAGGGCTTCGGCGCCGCCCTGCGCGAGAGCGGCGCGCTCGCCGACCCCGAAGGCGACGTCGCGCGGGAGCTGGCCCGGCTGATGGGGGAATGGCTCGGCGGCGAACGCACCGGCGTGGAGTTGGAGTACGAGCTCTACCTCGCCGCTCTCCGGCGGCCCGCCCTGCGGCCCGTGGCCGCGGAATGGACCGACGGCGTCACCGAGGACCTCGCCCGCCGTACCGACCCGAAGACGGCGCGGGCCCTGGTGGCCCTGATGGACGGCATCTGCCTCCAGACGCTGCTGACGGGCTCGCCGTACGACGAGGCGAACGCCCGCGAGATGCTGACCCGTGTGCTGGCGAGGGGGTAGCACCGCTCCCGCCGTGAACCTGCCGGGAGGCTGCGGGTGGCAGGAGGCGTGACCCCGACCGACAGCAGAGACGGAGACCCTGTGAACGGCTGGAACCACCGCACGGGGGCGCGACCGGCACCCGAGACCGGTTCGCCCCCGCCCCTCCCCGCCGGTTAGGTTCTGCATATGACTGACTCGCCCGACAGCACCACTGCACCTCGTACCACCGGCGCCGTCGCCGCCGGCCTCGCGACCATCGCCGGTGACGGCACGGTCCTCGACACCTGGTTCCCCGCGCCCGAGCTCTCCGCCGAGCCCGGCCCCGCCGGTACCGAGCGCCTCACGCCCGTCGAGGCCGTGAACCTCCTCGGGGCCGGTGCGGCCAAGGCCATCGGCCTGGACGCCCGCCGCGGGGTCGAGATCGTCGCCGTTCGTACGGTGATCGCCTCGCTCGACGACAAGCCGCTGGACGCGCACGAGGCCTACCTGCGCCTGCACTTGCTCTCGCACCGCCTGGTACGGCCGCACGGCCAGAACCTCGACGGCATCTTCGGGCTGCTCGCCAACGTCGCCTGGACCTCGCTCGGTCCGGTCGCGGTCGACGACGTCGAGAAGGTGCGGCTCAACGCCCGTGCCGAGGGGCTGCACCTGCAGGTGACGTCGATCGACAAGTTCCCGCGGATGACGGACTACGTCGCTCCCAGGGGCGTGCGGATCGCCGACGCCGACCGGGTCCGCCTTGGCGCGCACCTCGCCGAGGGCACCACGGTCATGCACGAGGGCTTCGTCAACTTCAACGCCGGAACCCTGGGCACCTCCATGGTCGAGGGCCGGATCTCCGCGGGCGTCGTGGTCGGCGACGGTTCGGACATCGGTGGTGGCGCCTCCACGATGGGCACGCTTTCCGGCGGCGGCAACGTCGTCATCGCCATCGGCGAGCGCTGCCTCATCGGTGCCGAGGCGGGTGTCGGCATCGCGCTCGGTGACGAGTGCGTCGTCGAGGCCGGTCTGTACGTGACCGCCGGCACGCGCGTGACGCTGCCGGACGGGCAGATCGTCAAGGCCCGTGAGCTCTCGGGCGCCTCCAACATCCTCTTCCGCCGCAACTCGGTGACCGGCGCCGTCGAGGCCCGTCCGAACAACGCGGTCTGGGGCGGCCTCAACGAGGTCCTGCACAGCCACAACTGATCGTCGGCGGTCTCGGTCGCGGCGGCCTGCCACTCAGCTCCCCGACGTGCTGCCGAGCTGTCGTCGACTGTCGAGTCGGTCACCTCGAACCCCCTTCCGGGCCCCAGGACGGCACGGGAGGGCGTTCGTGCGGGGCGAGCCGGCCGCACCGGGCGACGCGCAGCCCCTTCGTGCCCTCGTCGCGGTGGCATTCCGGCCTGTCCCTGGAACCCCCGGAAGCACCGGAGGGCACCCGGCCGACGGTCGCGCTTCGTCGACGGCGCGCGGCCATCCGGCCGGTGCCGGCCGCGCGCCACCTGATGCCGGAGGGCGGGGGCACGCCTACCGCGTCAGCTCCTCGTGCGCAGCGAGCAGTGCCTCGGCCACCCCGCGGTCCGCGGGCTGCAGCGGTTCCCTGACCGGTCCGGCCGGCAGTCCCAACGCGGTGAGCAGTGCCTTCGCCGTCACCGCGCCCGGTAGGCCCGACGCCATCATCAACTCGGTGAGGGGGAGTGCGCGGCGGTTCAGCTCGGCCGCCTCGGTCGTCCCGCCCGCGTCGAAGGCGTCCAGCACGGCCCTCATCGCCCGCGGTGCCGCGTTCGCCACCGTACTGACGTACCCCGCTCCGCCCACCGCGTACAGCGGCAGGTTGAGCTCCTCGCAGCCCGAGTAGAACGCGAGGGGGCTGCCGGTGAGCACCTTGGTGCTGCCGAGCAGGTCGTACGCGCAGTCCTTCACGGCCACGATCCGCGGGTGGGAGGACAGGCGCAGCATCGTCTCCGGGGCGATGCGGGTGCCGGTGCGAGCGGGGATGTCGTACAGCATCAGCGGGATGCCGGTCGCGTCCGCCACCCGGCGGAAGTGCGCCTCGACGGCGGCCTGCGGCGGGCGGCTGTAGTACGGGGCGACGACGAGGAGCCCGTCGGCACCCGCGGCCTCGGCGGACGCGGCCAGGTCGACGGTGTGGCGGGTGTCCGCGGTTCCGACGCCCGCGACTATGCTCACCCGGTCGCCGACGGCCTCGCGCACCGCGCGCACGAGCGCGGTCTTCTCGGCGTCGGTGGTGGTCGGCGACTCACCGGTGGTGCCGTTCAGGACGAGGCCGTCGCAGCCTTCGGACACGAGCTGCTCGGCGAGCTTCCGGGCTCCGTCCAGGTCCGGTCCACCCGTCGGGGTGAACGGTGTGATCATGGCGACCAGGGCGCGGCCGAAGGGCTGTCGTCGTGTCATGTCCGAAGTGTCCACGGCCGTCACCGTGAAGGTCCACTTAGTTCTTCTTGGGGTCAAGAGGTAGCAAGACTTAACGACGAGGTGCCCGCCCCGGGCGGGTGCCCCGATGGAACGCACCGTGGGGTCGCGCTCCGAGGAGGGGGGGGAGACAGGGTTTCCGGGGGGAAGGGGGGGGCGGGGTTGGGAGCAGAAAATGCGGGGTGTGGGTGCTGTTTTTGTTTTG
>NZ_JBHZCF010000002.1:439885-474358 GCF_042755225.1 Streptomyces sp. NPDC059169
CCGCCCCTCCCATAGGGAGTTCACCTGGTTCTCTTTGGGGGAAAAGGGGAAACAAGCATGAAACCGCAGGTCCCCCCCCTGGGTTGTTCCCCGCGGGAACCCACCTCTCCTCCCCCCTCTGGGCCAACCCCCCCCCCCACGGTTCCCGGGGACGCCGGGAGCTACGGCTTGAAGCGCAGCAGCTGCGGGTCGTGGTCGCTGTTCTGGTCGGCGAACTCCGCGTTGATGTGCACGCTGTCGTAGCTGAAGCGGCGGATCGACGGGCTCACGAGGATCTGGTCCAGCACCTGGCTGTTGCCCTGGTAGACGTAGCTGTAACGCTCCTTGCGCGGCAGGGACTTGATGGCCGAGTACAGGGCGCCGCCGTCGGTCAGCGCCTTCGCCGTGTCCGAGAACTCGAAGTCGTTGATGTCGCCGAGCGCGACGACGTCCGCGTTGCGCTGGACCTTCAGGATGTCCTTGACGAAGGAGTTCACGGCCTGCGCCTGCTGGATCCGCTTGACCTCCGAGGAGCGGACCGGCGGCTGGTGCTGCGAGGCCAGCCCCTCGTCCCCGCCCTTGGAGCCGAAGTGGTTGGCGATGACGAAGACCGTTCGGCCGCGGAAGACGAACTCTCCCGCGAGCGGCTTGCGGCTGTTCTCCCAGGCGGTGTTCGCCGGGTCGACGCGGCCGGGGGAGAAGGTGAGGGCGGCGCGGCCCTTCTCGCGCACGACGCCGGTCGCGGTGGTCGCGTTCCCGCCCGCGCGGTCGGTGAAGGACACGCGCTCGGGGTTGAAGAGGAACACCTGGCGGATGTTGCCGCCGGGCTGTCCGCCGTCCTTGTTGTTCTCCGGGTCGATGGCGCGCCAGTCGTAGGACGGACCGCCGGCCGCGGCGATCGCGGCCGTGAACTTCTTCAGCGTCTCGTCCGCCGCGACCGTGCCGTCGTTCTTCGCGCCGTTGTTGTCCTGGATCTCCTCCAGGGTCAGGATGTCAGGTGAGGCGAGGTTGTCCACGACGGCCTTGGCCAGCGCGTCGAACTTCTCCTGGGGGTCGGTGGGGTCCAGGTTCTCCACGTTGTACGTGGCGATCGCGAGCTCGCCGCGGCGCTGCGCACGCGCCTTCTCCGGCTGGACCCCGCACGGGTCGACCGTGCCGAGGGTGCGCGCGGTGATCGTGTAACCGCCGAACTGGTTGAAGTCGAGCGGGCCTTCCGTGGTGCCGGTCAACACGTCGCCGACGTTCGCCTTCGGGAAGGGCTGCTGGGCGAGCGGGATCAGCGACTGGATCTGCAGCCGGCCGGTGTTCTGCGAGGTGTAGGACCCGTAGAGCGTGCCGCCGCGCCGGGTCGGGTGCTCCTTCGGCTTCACCGTGACCCACAGCTCGTTGTACGCGTTGGTGGCGCCGACCACGCGCGAGGTGCCGATCCGGACGTTGCTGCCCTCGATCGACTCGAAGTAGTCCAGCGCGTACGAACGGGGCTTGAGCGGCAGCGCGTTGATGCTGTTCGCGGCGGCCGGGTCCCCCTCCGGCGCGTACGCCGACGGAACGGACCGGGCGGAGATGACGACCGGGGCGGGCAGCGCGTTGCCGGAGGAGACCACGGTGATCGCGGGCTTGGAGATCTGGGTGATCGACTGGTTGCCGGAGTTCAGCCCGCCCGGGACGTACTCGCCGACCGTGCCGGACACCTTCACGGCGTCGCCGACGGCCACGGTGGGGGTGGAGCCGGTGTAGACGAAGATGCCCTCGCTGGTGGCGGGATCGGCGTCGGCCTGCGGGTCCTGGAACCAGAAGCCGCGGGACGAGCCGTACGAACGCACACCGATGACGATGCCCTCGACGTCCTTGACCTGCTGACCGACCAGCGGGGAGGTGCGCGTTGTGCCCTGGATGTCGTGGATGCGGGTGCCTGCGGGCGCCTCGGCGCCGGCTGCCGCGGTGGACGTACCGGCGAGGAGCCCGGCGGCCAGTGCGGAGGCGACG
This sequence comes from Streptomyces sp. NPDC059169, assembly GCF_042755225.1. Lineage (NCBI taxonomy): Bacteria > Bacillati > Actinomycetota > Actinomycetes > Kitasatosporales > Streptomycetaceae > Streptomyces > Streptomyces sp. NPDC059169. Next base: position 441,851 of record NZ_JBHZCF010000002.1, read on the forward strand.
ACGGCCGCGACGGCGTGGGAGCCTCCCCCGCGCAGGGAGGGGAAGGATCTCAGTATGGAAGGCATGACGGAGTCTCCGAAGTGAGGGTGTGAGGGGTGGTGCGTAGACCCGACAGAAGATCTACGCGCGTCAATGTCGTGTGTGTACACAGGTGTTGTCAAGGGGTGTCGGGTGTACGGGCGTTGACGGGTGCGTGAACCGGAAGGCATCGGGCGAAATGCGTCTACGCTGGGGGCCGCCGGAGCCGGTACCCACCGACCAGAGGAGAACCGCCAGATGCCAGGAGACCGCCCCGCCGGACGCCCCGACCTGCCGCCGGCGCGACTGCACTCCGACGCGGAGCTCGCACGGGAGGCGCTAGGCACCCCGCTGCTGGCCAGGGCCGTCAGGCTCGCCCGTTGGGCCGGACCGGAGACCAGGGTCGGGGCGGGCGGCGAACTCGTCGACGAACAGCTGCCCGCAGCGGCATCGGCGTTGGGTCTCGCAGCGGACGAGGACGGCGCGGCCTACGCGAGCGAGGCCTGGCGCATCGCCGTGGACACCGGGCTCATCGAGGTCGTCGACCCGGAGGACGACGGCGACGGCCCCGGGACCGTCGCCACGGGTGACAACCTCCCGCTGGTCACCGGCGGCAGTCCGCTGGACGTGCTCGCGCTCTGGCAGGACGCCTTCGAAGCGGTGTTCGCCGATGCGATCGCGCCGGTACTGGACGATCTCAGCGACGTCATCGACGGCGACGGGGGCATCGACTTCGACGCGCTCGACTGGGACCCCGAGGCGGAGAGCGAATTCCTCGACGGGGTGCTCGGCAACCTCTACCTCCTCACGGTCACCGAAGCCGCGGTGACGGGGCACGCCCCCGCCGAGGCGTTCGGTCAGGAGGGCGCGCCGGTGCCCCTGCCCGCGCTGGCGGCATCCATGATCGTGCCTGATGACATGGGCGAGCCCACCGACGAGGTGCTGGAACAGGTGTCCGACGCCATGATGCGGCTCGACGACCAGTTCCGGCTGCTGGAGCCGATCGGCCTCGTCGAGTACCAGCCCGTCGACGAGTCGCTGATGGTGGAGGAGGGCGGGGAGCCGACACACTCCGCGTCGGCCGATGAGGAGGACGTCACCCGGTACGGGATGGTGAAGCTCACCCCCCTCGGGTTGTACGGCGTACGGGCCCGGATGCTGGAGGGGGGCGTCACGGCTCCCGCCGTGGGTGACCTCGCGGACCAGGACGCGGACGCGCTGCTCGCCGGCGTCGCGCACTACCCGGATACGGCGGCCCGCGCGGAGACGCTCGAGTGGTTGGCCGTGCGAACCCCGTCCGCTGCGGCCGCGGAGCTCCTCGCCGCCGCGCGGGGTGCCGACCCCGGAGCACCACTGCGGCGGCTGCACTGCCAGCAGGCCCTCTCGCTCGTGGGCGGGGACGCCGAGCCGGCCGTGCGCGAGGTCCTCGACGACCGTGAGTTGGGCGGCCTCGCGCGGGTCTGGCTCGCCGAGCACGGCGCAGCCGACGTCCCGGCGCCGCCGGAGGCGATGATCTTCTGGCTCGCCATCGACACCATCGCCGCCCAACTCGACGCGGAGGGGGACCTGGAGGAGCTCAAGGGCCTCGTGGAGGGCCTCGTGGGCCGGCACGGCGGATTCTTCGACGCGGCCTGGAGGGTGGACCATCCCGCCACGGCTGACGTCCTGGAGGCGATGGGCCGCCTGCACCGGGACAAGAAAACGGCGAAGGAGGCCCGCAAGGCGGCGTTCAAGGCCCGGTCCAAGCGAGGGAGTTGAGGCAGCGGGCGGGCGTGGGCGCGCGGACGGGCCGGCGGGCGCCGGGGCCACCGCGGGCCCGGCCGGGCTGCCGCGACTCCCCGACGCGTGACGAACGCGGCCGTCTCACCGATGCCGCCTCCCCGGCCGGGCTGCCGGAGGCGGGACGGGACGTCCGGGTGGCTCTGGGCACAGGACTGGGCACCGCCCCGTAGGAGGTACGGCCCGGCCGCCTCGTGGGCGGCCGGGCAGCGGCCGTCAGAGTGCCTGGGCCGCCGGCTTCACCATCCCGCGGACCGTGCGGGACTTCACGAAGTCGCCCATCGCCGTCATGTCCCACTCGCCGGAGAACTGCCGGATGAGCTTGGCCATCATCACCCCGGTCTGCGGTTCGGCGCTCGTCAGGTCGAAGCGCACCAGCTCCTCGCCCGTGGTGGCGTCGATCAGTCGACAGTACGCCTTCGCGACCTCGGTGAACTTCTGGCCGGAGAAGGAGTTGACTGTGAAGACCAGGCCCGACACCTCGGCGGGGAGACCGCCCAGGTCCACGACGATCACCTCGTCGTCGCCGGCGCCTTCGCCGGTCAGGTTGTCACCGGAGTGCTTGATCGCGCCGTTGAGGATGGACAGTTTTCCGAAATAGCAGCTGTCCAGATGGTTGCGCTGCGGACCGTAGGCGATCACGGATGCGTCCAGGTCGATGTCCTTGCCGCGGTAGGCGGGTTCCCAGCCGAGGCCCATCTTGACCTGGGAGAGCAACGGACGGCCGCCCTTGACCAGGGACACGGTCTGGTTCTTCTGCAGGCTGACCCGGCCCTTGTCCAGGTTGATCTTCCCGGAGCCGGGGGCCGGTGCGGCGGCCGCGGGCGCGGGCGGTGCGGGGACACGGGGATCGGCCACCGCGGTGGTGGCCGGTGCCGGAGTCGGTGCCGGTGCCGCGGCGGGCTCCTCGTCGACCGAGACGCCGAAGTCGGTGGCGATGCCCGCCAGTCCGTTCGCATACCCCTGGCCCACGGCGCGGACCTTCCAGGCTCCGTTGCGCAGGTAGACCTCGACGACCACCAGCGCCGTCTCCGCGCCCAGACCCGGCGGGGTGAACGTCGCGAGGGTCGAGCCGTCGTCGGCGTTGCGGATCGTCGCCGTGGGCTCGATGCCCTGGAAGGTCTGGCCCGCTGCGTCCGGACTGGCCGTGACGACGATCTTCTCGATGCCGGCCGGGACGGCCGTGGTGTCGATGAGGATCGCGTCGGGCGCCGTTCCTCCGCCGGACCGGTGGGTGACACCGGGGCCGGTCGGCTGGTTGTAGAAGATGAAGTCGTCGTCGGAGCGCACCTTGCCGTCGGCGGTGAGCAGCAGGCCCGATACGTCGAGCCGCACCGGAGCGTCGACGTCCACCGCGACGCGCGCGACGGCCAGGGGAGTGTTCGAGCCGGGGGTCATAGCTGTCATGCCTGGGGTAACGAGCGGCGCGGCTTTGCCGTTCCCTTACCTTTGGGTCGAACATTCAACCGAATTTCGCCGTCCGCTTCCGTGCCTCCGCCTCCCTCCGGCCGGACCGGTTCCACGGGTGCTCGCGAGGCGTCCGCTCGTTCCCGAAGCGGTGGGAGCGGTCCACCGGGCCATGAACGGAGCCGTGCGTCCGCGGCATCCGCCTCGGCGAGGAGCGTCCCCGCCCGTACGCCGCGCGGGGTGGCAGCGACACGGCCCCGCTGGGTGATGACGACGGTGGCGTCGCGACGCTGCCGGGCGTCGACCGGGAGGATGGGGGGCGTGGCCGCGTCCTGCCCGAGCCCCCGGGCACGTGCACGGACAACCGGATCTCGCCGGGCGGCGGACGGGACCGTGCCGGGATCAGGAGCGCACCGCCCCCACCGGGCCGGTCGCCAGGAGGAGACCGGCCGTCACGAGCCCCGGCAGGCTCATGAGCGGCAGCAGCACCCGTACGTCGACCAGGGCGACCAACCCCGCGCCGAGCGCCAGAGCCACGGCGTTCGGCACGAACAGGAACGTCTGCGCGGCTGCCGCAGTACGGCCCAGCACCTCGGGCGGAGTCTCGCGCTGCACCGCCGTCATCGCCGCGATCAGAACGCACGGCAGGCCCAACCCGACCGCCGCACTACACAGCACGGCGGCGGGGTCGTACGGGAGCGTCCGCAACGCCACGGCGACCGAGAACAGGGCCATCCCGCCCGCTGCGAAGACGGGCCCCGGCAGCCTGCGCAGCAGTGGACCCGCGACCAGGCCGGTCACCACGGAACCGGCGCCCTGCGCGGCGTACAGAACTCCCAGGAACGCGGGTGGGCGGCCGAGCACCCGGTCCACCACGGCGTAGCCGAGCGCCCCGTTCAACCCGGCGAGCAGCATCGTCGCACCGCCCGCCAGCAACAGCGGGCGCAGCACGGGGGAGTGCCACAGCAGCCGTGAGCCCCACGCGGTACCGCCCGCAGCCCGCCCGGAGCGGGCGGGCCGCTCCTCGGATATCCGCAGCAGCAGGAAGATCCCCGCGGCCAGCGCGAACGTCGCAGCGTCGAGCACGGCCACCGATGCACCTCCGAAGCGGGCGAACAGCGCCGCCGCGGTGAGCGGCGCCACCAGCTTCACGCCTTCGTTCACGGCCATCCGCAGTCCGTTGACGTCGCCGAGCCGCGTCGTGTCGACGGCCGCCGCGAGCAGGGCCGACTCCGCCGCCTCATGGATGCAGCCGCCCACTCCGTACGCCAGGAGCACACCGAACAGCAGCCACACCCGGTCGGCGGAGTCGACGAGGAGCAGCAGCAGAAGCAGGATCGCCATCACGGTGTTGACCACGACCAGCAACGGCCGTCTGAGCGTGCGGTCGACGACCTTTCCCAGCAGCGGCCCGGCGAGCAAGGGAGCCCAGAGCGCGAAGGCGGTCAACGCCGCCAGGCTGTCCGAGCCTGTCAGCGACTTCACCCAGATGCCCGCCACCAACCACATCGCCGTGCTTCCGAATCCGCTGGCGAGCACCGCCGAGAGGTACAGCCCCGCATTGCGCTCCCGGAACACCCGGAACACTGCGACGTCCACTGCCCGTCCCCTTCCGTCTGCGTGGTGGGCCATCGTGGCAGCGTGAACCGCGTCGGCGGATGGGGCAGTTGACCTAGCAGACCGCCCGCCGCCTCCCTAGTCCGTGCGGGTGGGCGGCGGATGCGGTGCGCACGCGGCCCCGGTGGGCGGGGGCGGGTGGAGGAGCCCGGCCGACGTAACTCTGCGGTCACGTAACGCGCCGAAAACCTGCACGGCCTCCACGGCAGGCACAATCCAGCCAACCGAGCGAGTGTGAATCCGTCACCCGTCGAGGAGAGCCCATGCCGGGACCGCAGGGACACAGCGTCGTCGACCGCTTCTTCAGAATCAGCGAACGCGGGTCGACCGTCGGGCGCGAGGTCCGGGGAGGCTTCGCCACGTTCTTCACGATGGCCTACGTCCTCGTGCTCAACCCGATCATCCTCGGCGGAGCCGTGGACAAGTTCGGCCACCACCTGTCCGGTGCCCAGCTCGTCACCTCCACCGCGCTCGTCGCCGCCCTGATGACCGCGGTGATGGGGGTCGGGGGCAACCTGCCGCTCGCCATCGCCGCCGGTCTCGGTCTCAACGCCGTCGTTGCCTACCAGCTCGCCCCGCTGATGAGCTGGCCCGATGCGATGGGTCTCGTGGTCATCGAGGGCATCGTTATCTGCGCCCTGGTCGTCACGGGGCTGCGCGAGGCCGTCATGCACGCGATCCCGCAGCAGCTGAAACAGGCCATCAGCTGCGGCATCGGGCTGTTCATCGCGTTCATCGGCTTCATCGACGCGGGCTTCGCCAGCCGCATCCCGGGCGCCACGGGCTCCGTCCCGGTGCAGCTCGGTGCGACCGGGCAGCTGTCGGGCTGGCCGGTACTGATTTTCTGTCTCGGCGTCCTGCTCACCATCTCGTTGATGGTCCGCAAGGTGGGTGGCGCGATCCTCATCTCCATCGTGGTGATGAGCGGATTCGCGATCCTCGTCAACGAGATCGCGGAGATCGATCCGAAGGAATGGGGGTTGACCGTTCCCAGCGTCCCGGAGGGCATCGTGTCAGCACCCGACTTCGGGCTCGTCGGGGAGTTCAGCCTGTTCGGTGCGTTCGAGCAGACCGGCATCGTCACCCTCGTCCTGCTCCTCTTCACCCTGCTGCTCAGCGACTTCTTCGACACGATGGGCACCGTCGTCGGCGTGTCCAACGAGGCCGGACTGCTGGACGAGAACGGGAACGTCCCGCACATCGGCAGGGTCCTGCTCATCGACGGTGCCGCGGCGTCCGTCGGCGGTATGGCCTCGGCCTCCTCCGCCACCGCCTACATCGAGTCGGCGGCCGGGGTCGGCGAGGGCGCGCGGACCGGCTTCGCTTCCCTGGTCACCGGCGCGCTCTTCGCCGTCGCCCTCTTCCTCACCCCGATCGCCACGGTCGTCCCGGCCCAGGCCGCCGCCCCCGCGCTGATCGCGGTCGGCTTCCTGCTGCTCGCCCAGGCCCGGTACATCGACTGGGTCCAGTGGGAGATCGCCATCCCGGCGTTCCTGACGATCGCCGTGATGCCCTTCACGTACTCCATCACCAACGGCATCGGCGCGGGGTTCATCTCCTACGTCGTCCTCCAAACGGTGCTCGGTAGGGCCCGCCAGGTGCACTGGCTGCTGTGGGGCACCGCTGCGCTGTTCGTGGTCTACTTCGCGATCGACCCGATCGAGGAACTGCTGGGCGTCCGCTGAGGCACACCGCCCGCCCCGCGGCGGAGGGCCAGGCCCGTCACCACCGCGCCCAGGCCCTCCCACAGACCCACGCCGAGGAAGCCGTACGGTGCCCTTCCGGTGAGTACCGCGGTGGTGAAGACCGCACACGTCAGCAGACGGAACGGCACCGTCCACCGGAAGAAGGCGCGCCAGTCGGACAGGGCAGCCAGGACGTAGTACACGCCCATGTTCAGCGCCGCCATGGAGGAGGCCGTGAGGAAGACCAGCGTGTGGTCCCCCTCTGCACGCCGCGCCCCCGGTACGGGGGCGAAACCCATGACCGTGAGCAGGATGTCGGGGGCGATCAGCCCGATGACACCCATGGCTGCTGCGAGGACGCCGAAGACGCCCATGGTCCATCCGGCCGGGGAGCGGGGCAGGAACTGCACGAAGTCCTCCGAGTACGGCGGAAGTTGAACGTGGAGGACACCTGCATACCGTGCCGCCCCGACCTCGGCGCACCCGGGGTCAGCGCAACGCTGCCTCCATCATCTTCTGGGCGACGGGGGCCGCCAGTCCGTTGCCGCTGACCTCGGAGCGTGCCGCACCCGAATCCTCGATGACCACGGCGACCGCCACCTCCTTGCCGTCCGCGCCCTTCGCGTACGACGTGAACCAGGCGTAGGGCGTCTTGCTGTTGTTCTCACCGTGCTGGGCCGTACCGGTCTTGCCGCCCACCTCGGCACCGCTGATCCTGGCGTTCGTCCCGGTGCCGTCCTCGACGACGGTGACCATGGCGCTGCGCAGCTGCTCGGCGGTGGTGGAGGCCACGATCCTCCTGCCCTCGGCGTCCTCGTAGCTCTGCAGGGTGCCGCCGTCCGCGTCCACGACTTCGGAGACCATGTGCGGAGCCTCCAGGACGCCGTCGTTGGCCAGGGCGGCGGACACCATGGCCATCTGCAGTGGGGTGGCCGTCACGTCGAACTGCCCGATGCCCGTCAGCGCCGTTTGCGCGGAGTCCATCGAGCTCGGGTACACACTCTTGCTGGCGCGGACCGGGACGTCCTGCTCGGCGTCGTTGAAGCCGAACTTCTCCGCCATCGCGCGGACCTTGTCCTGGCCGAGGTCCGCGGCCATCTTGCCGAACACGTTGTTGCAGGAGTACTGCAGTGCGGTACGGATGCTGGCGTTCTCGCAGGGCGCGGACTTGTTCTCGTTCTCCAGCACCGTTCGGGTGTGGGGGAGCGTGTACGGGTCGGGGCTGTCCGTGGGCTCGTCGACCGAGGAGTAACGGCCGTCCTCCAGCGCAGCAGCGGCGACCACCAGCTTGAAGGTCGAACCGGGTGGCAGGGGCTGCCGCAACGCCCGGTTGAGCATCGGCTGCTCCTTGCTGCTGGTGAGACGTTCCCAGGCCTCGCCGTCGTTCGTCCCGCTGATCTTCGACGGGTCGTAGGAGGGGGTGCTCACCATCCCGAGGATCCGCCCCGTCTTCGGGTCGATGGCGACCGCGGCGCCCTTGGTGTCGCCGAGCGCGTCGAAACCGGCCTTCTGCACGGCCGGGTCGATGGTGGTGAGGACGTCGCCGGGGCTGGCCCTCTTCCCGGTGAGCGCGTCCAGCGGGTTCTTCAGCCGGGTGTCGGTGCCGTCCAGGACGTCGGAGTAGATGCCCTCGAGCTGAGTGGAGCCGTACGCCTGCGAGCTGTAGCCGGTGACCGGCGCGTACAGCTCGCCCGCCGTGTAGGAGCGCTTGTACTCGAGGTCGCTGCCCGTCGTTCTCTCCGAGCCGGTGACCGGGGACCCGGCCACGATGATGTCACCGAGCGGCTGCGCGTACTGCGCGATCACCTTCCGTCGGTTGTGCTTCTCGTCCGCGAGGGCCTCGGCCTTGTACGCCTGCACCCAGGTGACCCGCACCAGCAGGGCGAGCACCAGGAGCAGCGCGAAGACCGCGGCGCGCCTGATCGTCTTGTTCATCTCACGGAAGGACGAACGGCGCGGAGGGCTTCGTTCCGCGTACGGGGGTTTCTCAGCGAATCTTCATCCCCGCAGAACGGGCTGCTACGGCTGTGACGACGGGGCCGGCACCCGCGGATTCCGCTCACCCGGGGGTGAGGAAACCCGACTCGTAGGCGATGATCACCGCCTGCGTGCGGTCCCGCGCGCCGGTCTTGGCGAGTACCGCCGCGACGTGCGTCTTCGCCGTCGCCGGCCCGACCCCCATCCGCGCTGCGATCTCCGCGTTCGTCAGGCCCCTCGCCATCAGGCGCAACACCTGCGCCTCCCGGCCCGTCAGCCGGTCCGCCCAGGGCGGCGGAGCCGGGGCGCGCCGGGCGTGCTCGGCAGCCAGCGTGCGCAGCGCCGCCGGGTAGAGCAGCGAGTCGCTGCGAGCGACCAGCCGGACCGCCGCCACCAGGTCCTCGGGGGCCGCCCGCTTGAGCAGGAAGCCTGCGGCGCCGGCACGCAGGGCGTCGTACACGTACGAGTCGTTCTCGAACGTCGTCACGACGACGACGCGCGGGGGTGCGTCCATCGAGCCGAGGATCTGCCGGGTGGCGTCGATACCGTCGATCTGCGGCATCCGCACGTCCATGAGCACCACGTCGGGGCGCTGCTCCCGGGCGACGGACACGGCCTCCGCGCCGCTCGCGGCCTCGCCGGTCACCTCCAGGTCCTGCTCGGCGTCGAGGATGACCCGCAGGGCGGTACGGACCATCCTCTCGTCGTCCGCCAGGACGATCCGGATCCTGTTCATCCGTGACCGCCCCGGGCAGCGCCGCCCAGCGGCAGCCGGGCGGTCAGTCGCCAGCGGCCGTCGACCGGACCCGCGTCCGCGTGGCCGCCCAGCAGGCCGGCGCGTTCGGCGATGCCGCGTACGCCCCGCCCGCCGCCCGGCCGGAGCACCGGCGAGCCGTCCGGCAGCGGGTTCTCCATCAGGATCCGCAATTCCCCGTCCTCCATCGAGACTTGCAGCGACACGGGCGGCGCCCCGCCGTGCCGCAGCGCGTTGCTGAGGCCTTCCTGGACGATCCGGTAGGCGTCGCGGGAGACCCGGTCGGGTGCTGCGGCCGGATCTCCCGTGACCGTGCAGGACACCGCCAGCCCGGAGTGCCGGAGCAGGGTGTCCAGGGCGCCGAGCGTGGGTCCGGCGGCGGGGTCGGACTGCTCCTGCCGCAGCAGTCCGAGCACGGCGTCGAGTTCGCCCAGCGTACGGCGGGCGGTCTCCTCGATCGCCGTCAACGCCTCCCGTACGAAAGCGGGGTCGCGATCCAGCACCCTGCGCGCGGCGGACGCCTGGAGGGTCACCGCGCTCAGTGCGTGTCCGACCGAATCGTGGAGCTCGCGGGCGAGCCGGTTGCGCTGCGCCAGTTCGGCGGCGCGCCGCTCGGCCGCGGCGAGCCGGTCGGCGGGCGTCGGCCCCAGCAGCACCGGGGCCTGCCGTGCGAGCAGGGCCCCGGCTCCCGCCGCGCAGGCGGCGAGCGCCAGGAGCATCGCGCACCCGGCGAACGGAGCGAGCGCGAGGACCCACGGTCGGTCGAGCCACTCGGGTGCGCCGACCCAGCGCCGCAGGCCGGCGGACAACGGCAGCAGCATGGTGGTCACGGCGAACGGCGGCAGCGCCAGGGACGCACCGCTGACCAGCCCGCCCAGGCCCAGGTGGAGGGCGAACCAGCCCGCAGTACGCACTCTGGCCGCCCGGGACTTCGCCGGTCCGTCCGCGAAGCGGTCCGGCGGTACCCCGCACAACGCCCTGGCCGCGGCCACCGACATGGGGCGGGTCAGTGGGAAGGCCGCGGTCAGGGCGGCGAGCGGCAGGGCGACCGCGTACGATCCGAACTGCACCTCGAGTGAGTCACCGAAGGCGCTCCCTGCGCCCGCGAGCGGTCCGATGACGACCGATCCGAGGAGCCAATAGGGCATCAGCAGGGCCCCACCCAGGACCAGGTGGACCCAGCGCAGCACCGTGCGGAGTCCGAACAACGCCCTGCACGCCCGTCTCACGCGGCGCGCTCCCGCAGGAAGGAGACGGTCCCGGCGGCCAGCAGCAGTCCGGTGATCATCCCCACAGCGTAGGTCAGGACCATCAACACCGTGGGTCCTTCCGCTCCCTCGACCCCCGACATCAGCACGGCGATGAGCAGCCAGCCGCCCCAGCAGCCCACCACGCCCGAGCCCAGCCAGCCCAGAGCCAGCGGGAACTTCACCGCCGTCGCTCCTGCGCGCCGGGGACGGAAGGCGAGCACCAGTACGCCCGTCACCGCGGCGGCGACGTACAGGGTGCTCAGCCCCTCCAGGATGTGGAAGTCGGCGGTGTGATGGGCCGTCCGGTCGGCCGGGAGCCCGACCGTCGAGCCCAACGCCCAGAGCAGTCGGACGACCGCGGGGAACGACCCGAGGACGGCGGCGGCCGCCGCGGTCACCCTGATCACCGGCCCAGCCGCAGGCAGATCGGCGACCCGGCCCCGCCACACCCGGCTCCAGCGCTCACGTGCGTACGGCACGAAGAGTCCCGCGAGCGACAGACCCTGGAGGATGAACCCCGTGTAGACGACGCCGAAGACCCACCCGTCGAGGAATCCCTCCGCCCCGTCCGCGACCCCCGAGCCGGTCACGGCCTTCACCGCCGACTGCACCGGGAAGCCGACCGTGATCGGTAGGAGCAGCCCGCATGCGGCCCACATCGGGACGAGGAGCAGACCGGCGGGTACCCGTCTCCCCCAGGACTGGGTGAGCAGCAGCGCGACGTGGGGGCTGGCCGTCGTGGCGAAGCGGGTGCGCGTCATGTCGCCAGGCTTCCGTCCCGCGCTCGGCAGCACCTCCTGCCCGGTGACGACGTTCCTCCGCCGTACGGCGGAGGAGGGCCGGTCCGAGGGGTGGTCGCCCGACGGCGCCGGGGAGACGGTGTGGCCGCAGCGCGGGGGACAGCGGCTTCGCGCACCATGGTGGGGGACCCCGCTCACCGAACGGCCGCCGGGCAGGAACGTGAGCCGCCCGGCGGGCCGGCGGCTACGGTCGCGATCGCGGTCGCCGGGGGTCCTCAACCGGTGAGCGTGAGCACCAGCTCGTCGACCTCCTCGCCGCGGGCGTGGGCGAAGCCGCGGTCACGGCCGGTGACGGTGAAGCCGCACTTGGCCAGGACCCGCAACGAGCTCGCGTTGTCCGCCGCCACCCGCGCGTACAGCGGGCGTTCCACCACGAGCGCGAGCAACGCCCGCAGCGCCGCGGTGGCCACGCCGCCGCCCCAGTGGGCACGGTCGATCCAGTACGTCACCTCCCGCTCGCCAGGTGGCCCGTACACCGCTGCATGACCCGCCGCCACCCCGTCCACGAGTACCGTGCGGTTGACGCCATCGGAGGTCAGTACCCGAGCCCAGTGGGCGTCGAAAGCCGCCCGGTCCGCGGGGTCCTCGGCGGTGAAGGCGGCCATCCGAACCGCCTCCGGGTCCTGCATCAGCGTGAAGAAGAAGTCCAGGTCCTGAGGGTGGACTTCCCGCAGGGCGACGTGCATCAGAGCCTCCTCGTGGCGAGCGCGAGCCGGTCCCGCGCAGCGAACAACGCATCCCTGAACGGCTGTTGGCGCGCGGGAGCCAGCCGGGCCACCGGCACCGAGCAGCTCATCGCGTCCCGGGCGGGCGGGCGTGCGTGCGGTACGGGACGGCGACGCCGAAGCAGCACAGCCCCAGGGTGTTCTCCTCGCGGCCCACGGCGTACCCGCGGACACGGATCCGGTGCAACTCCTCGATCAGCTGCTCCCGGTCCGTGACGGTGCGGCCGGTGGCCGCCGGGGGCTCCTCGGGCAGCAGTGCCCGCACCTGCCCGTCGTCGTGGCCGGCGAGCAGCACTTTGCCGGGACGTGGAGTGGGCGGGCAACCGGCGGCCTGTGCGGGCGAACGGGCGCAACCTGCGCGGGCGAACAGGCGCAAGTGGTGCGACGACTGCCGGGTGGCGAGGCGGACGACGCCCGTCCCGTCGAGGTGCGCGCCGGGCTGACCGTCTCGGCCGTGTCGTCCGACAGTCGGTCCAGTGCGGGCCCGGCCACCGCGACGACCTCGTCCCCGTCGATGGAGGAGGTGCCGACCTGCAGGGCCCGTACACCGATGCCGTACCGCGTGCCGGTCCGGTCGGTCTCGACCCAGCCGGGTTCCACCGGGGTGCGCAACGACATGTACGGGCTGGACTTGGGGTAGCCCACGGCTTCCTGGACGGCGGCGAGCGAATGCATTCCGGGACGTCCCGCGAGGTGCTCGAGCAACTCCGCCGTCTGCACGGCGGACGCGACCCGAGCCGCACCCGGCTCGGCAGCCGTCATGGCCCCCAACCCTTCTTGACCGTGCAGAACGCCCGGAAATAGAGTCCCCACGACCTCACATGTTCATCATCGGGAACTTCGTTCACCATATCGAACGGGTCCGGGGAGGAAGCCGCGGTGGCAGCAGCACCAGTCTGGAGCGTGGACCCCCGCACCGGGAGGCCGCGCGAGCAGGTTGCCGTGGAAGCCACGTCCGAAGAGGTCGACCTCGCGGTACGCACCGCCGAGGCCGCCCGCAGCGCACTCGCCGACCGCACGGTCCGTGCAGCTCTGCTCCGCACCGCGGCGGACCTCCTCGACGAGGCGGGAGAGCACGTCATCGAGGCCGCCGACGCCGAGACCGCCCTCGGGCCGGTCCGGCTGACCGGTGAGCTCGCCAGGACGACAGCCCAGCTGCGGGCCTTCGCCGACATCGCCGAGGACGGCGCCTTCCTCGACGTCCGCATCGACCACGCGGATGCGGATCGCACACCCCCCCGGCCGGACCTGCGCCGCTGGAAGGTGCCCCTCGGCGTGGTCGCCGTCTACGCGGCAAGCAACTTCCCCCTCGCCTTCTCCGTGCCCGGGGGCGACACCTCCAGCGCCCTGGCCGCCGGCTGCCCGGTCGTGGTCAAGGCCCACCCGGGCCATCCGGCCACCTCCGAACTGTGCGTGTCGGTGCTGCGCAGGGCCGCCCAGCAGGTCGGGCTGCCAGAAGGCACCGTCGCTTTGGTCCACGGCTTCGACGCGGGCGTGCGGTTGGTGGGCCATCCACTGGTGGCGGCGGCCGGTTTCACCGGTTCGGTGCGCGGCGGACGCGCCCTGTTCGACGCGGCTGCCGCCCGGCCCGTCCCCATTCCCTTCCACGGCGAACTCGGCTCACTCAACCCGGTGGTGGTCACCCGCGCCGCGGCCGCCGAGCGGGCCGAGGCAATCGGCAGCGGCCTCGCGGGTTCGATGACTCTCGGGGAGGGCCAGTTCTGCACCAAACCCGGATTCGTCCTCGCCCCGGCGGGGGAGGCGGGCGACCGCCTCCTCACCTCGCTGACGGCCGCGCTGAGCGAGACCGAGCCGGGCGTGATGCTCGACCACCGGATGCGGGACGCCTTCGTCGCGGGGGTCGCCGAGCGGGCAGCGCTCGAGGAGGTGGAGGCACCCGTCACTCCGGGCGCCGGCGGTGACCACACCGTGAGCGCCGGCTTCCTCTCCGTTCCGGCGGAGCGGCTCACCAGCGAGGGTCCGCACGACCTGCTACTGGAGGAGTGCTTCGGACCGGTCACCGTCGTGGCGCGGTACGACGACGAGGACGAGATCGGGGACGTCCTCGCCCGGCTGTCCGGCAACCTCACGGCCACGCTCCACCTCTCGGCGCAGGAGGCGCAGGGCGCCGGGGCCCCGCTGCTCGCCGCACTGACCCCGCTCGCCGGCCGGGTGCTCGTCGACGGCTGGCCCACCGGAGTGGCCGTCGCACCCGCCCAGCACCACGGCGGCCCCTACCCGGCCACGACCTCCACGTCGACCTCGGTGGGCGGTACGGCGATCGAGCGGTGGCTCCGGCCGGTCACCTACCAGTCGACGCCGCCCGCCCTGCTCCCGCCCGAGCTGCGCGACGACAATCCGCGCGGCCTCCCGCGGTGGGTCGACGGGTGCCCGGAAGCCCTGCGAGGCTGACCGGGTGCCCCACGAGCTGGAGCTCCCCGAACTCCCCTTCACACTGCGCCCGTACGGTCCCGAGGCGGATTGGGCGTACGAGAACGGGCTGCTCACCGGCTGGGCGGGCCCTCGGCAGGACCGTTTCGTGCCGCCCACCGGAGAGGCACTCGAACCGGTCTCCGACGCACCACGGCTACTGGGCGCACCGGAAGGGGACTTCCAGCTCATCGCCCGGGTCAAAGCAGGGTTCGGCGCCGCCTTCGACGCGGGCGCGCTCTACCTGCACGTCTCGGAACGGCAGTGGGCCAAGCTCTGCCTGGAACGTTCCCCGCACACGCCGGCGATCCGCTCGGTCGTGACCCGGGGCCATTCCGATGACGCCCACTCCTTCGCGGTGGACAGTGACAGCGCTTGGCTGCGGATCAGCCGAACCGGCGGGGCGTTCGCCTTCCACGCTTCGCAGGACGGTGAGCGCTGGACCTTCGTGCGGATCTTCTCGCTCGGTGCTCGGCAGCAGGCGGGTGCCGCTCTCGTCGGCTTCCTGGGGCAGTCGCCGGTCGGCGAGGGCTGCGTCGTCAGCTTCGACCGGATCGCGTTCCGGCCCAGCTGGCCGGAAGGGCTGCGGGACGGGTCCTGACACCGACCTCGCCGCGGAGGCGCGGCCCGCCCGACGGGCCCGGTGGGGAGGTACCCGTACGGACCGCCTCACGCTGCGCCCGGTCTTCTTCCCCGGATGAGCGAACCGTCGGGGAGCACCGCGAGGGGAAGTCCCTGGAGCGCGTCCCCGAGATCGAGTTCACGTACGACGGCTCCGCGGAGCGTACCGTGCGGATCACCGCCGACAACGGCTTCGAGGTCGACTGCTGCGGGGGGCCGACGACGCCGACTGCGGCCCGCGCCGGCCGGGAACCGCTTGCCGGTGCCCCGCGTCCTCGGGAACGTGATCACGATTCGGAAGGCTGTTCCCGCTGACGTCGACGCGGTGTGCGCACTGCACACCGCAGCCCGGGAGACCTACTACCGGGGCCGTCTGCGGGAAGCCGACTACGCGGGCCCCGCCGAGACCGCCCGCAGTCGTGAGGCGTGGGCGCGCGCCATCGCCATGGGGGTCGTGCTCTGCGCAGAAGGGGACGGCGAGATCGTCGGGGTCGCCGCCTCGCGGGAGGTCGACGCAGTGATGACCCTCACCCAGCTCCATGTGCACCCGGCCCGGTGGAGCCGCGGCATCGGCAGCGCGCTGCACGCCGCCTGCGCGGACCGATGGCGGCGGGCCGGTGTCCGCACCGCCCGCCTGGAGGTGTTCGAGCACAACCAGCGGGCCCAGGACTTCTACGCCCGCCAGGGGTGGACCCCCGATCCCGACAAGCCGCGCGCCGGCAACCACCTGGTGCTGCGGTTCGACGTGCCGGAAGCCGCGGAATGAGTGGGTCCGGCCATGCGTTGTGGCGGTGACGGGAGGGACCCTCCCTTTCCGTGCCGTCATCGGCAGCACCGAAGGAAGAGAGCAAGCAACACCATGCGCGTCGAGATCTGGAGCGACATCGCCTGCCCCTGGTGCTACATCGGCAAGGCCCGCTTCGAGAAGGGGCTCGCGGCCTTCGCCCACCGGGACGAGGTCGAGGTCGTGCACCGCTCCTTCGAGCTCGACCCGCACGGTGCCCGGGGCGACACCCGGCCCGTGATCGAGGTGCTCGCGAAGAAGTACGGCCGGAGTCTGGACGAGGCACGTGCCATGGAGGAACGCGTCGCCGCCAACGCGCGTGCGGAGGGGCTCGCCTACCGCACCGAGGGCCGCGACCACGGAAACACCTTCGACGTCCACCGCCTGCTGCACCACGCCGCGGCCCGGGGCCGCCGCAGTGAGCTGCTCGACCTCGCCTACCGGGCGAACTTCGCCGAGGAACGGTCGGTGTTCGACCCGGCGGTGCTCGTCGAGCTGGCCGTCGAGGCCGGACTGGACGAGGAGGAGGCACGCGGAGTGCTCGCCGACGGGACCGCGTACGCCGACGAGGTGCGCGACGACGAGCGCGAGGCCGCCGAACTCGGGGCGAACGCCGTGCCGTTCTTCGTGTTCGACCGGCGCTACGGCGTGTCCGGCGGCCAGCCCGCCGAGCTCTTCACCGAGGCCCTGGAACGGGCGTGGCAGGACCGGGAACCGCATCCGGCCGGTGGGGAGGCACCCGTGCGCCACGCGGACGGCGCACGCGAGGTTCCACAAGCCTGACACGGCTGGGAAGCTTGATCCATGGACCCCCTGGGAGGCGCCGAGTTCGCGCCGTCGACGACGTACCTGAACACCTCCAGCTGCGGTCTCATGCCGCGCCGCACGGTGGAGGCGGTCACGAGGCTCGCCGAGGGGAACGCCGCCGGGTTGCGCGGCGGCGCGGGAAGCTTCGAGCCGGTCGCGGCGGCCCGGGCCGCCTTCGCCCGGCTCGTGGGCGTGGCGGAGGACAGGGTGGCGGTCGGCAGTTCGGTTGCCGTGCAGGTCGCGCTGGTCGCCGCCTCGGTGCCGAGTGGCGCCGAAGTCCTGTTGCCCGAAGGGGACTTCAGCTCGCTGATCACTCCCTTCACCGTGCGGGGCGACCTCGCGGTGCGGTTCGCGCCGTTGGAGAGCCTGGCCGAGCACGTGGGGCCGGCCACCGTGTTGGTGGCGTTGTCCGCTGTGCAGTCCGCAGACGGCCGGACGGCCGACCTGGTGGCGGTGCGTGCCGCGGCGGCTGCCCACGGCTCGCGCGTCCTCGTCGACGCCAGCCAGGCCGCGGGCTGGCTTCCGCTGCATGCGGGCGCCTACGACTACACCGTCACCGCGGCGTTCAAGTACCTGCTCTGCCCCCGCGGCGCCTCGTTCCTCACCGTCACGCAGGAGGCCCAGGACTCACTGCTGCCGCTGCACGCGAGTTGGGGCGCGGCCGAGGATCCGGAAGGGAGCACCTACGGCCCGGTGCAGAAGCTCGCCGCGTCGGCCCGGCGGTTCGACGAGTCACCGGCATTCCTCGCCTACCACGGTGCGGAGCAGTCACTCGCCCTGCTGGAGAAGATCGGCATCGACGCCGTACACGCCCACAACACGGCACTGGCCCGGCGCTTCCGCAGGGGACTTGCGGAGCTCGGCCACGCGCCCGTGCCGGGTGACTCGTGCATCGTCGCCATCCCCGAGCTGGGCGATCGACAGCCCGAACTCGTCCGTGCCGGGGTCCTGACGTCGGCACGCGCGGGCAACCTGCGGGCCTCGTTCCACCTCTACAACTCGGACGCGGACGTCGATCGGGCGCTGGACGTGCTCTCCGGCTGAGCGGAAGCCCGGGCCCGCCCCCGCACGGTCTCCACCGGAACCTCCCCGATTCCCGGGGCTGCGTCGACAACGACACCCTCCCCGAACGACGACGTCGGCCTTCAAGACCACGACCAGGTCTCGAAGGCCGACGTCACGCCGGGAGCCGCATCAACCAACGGCGTCGGGTGTTCGCGGCCGGGTGCCCCTTCGTCCGATGTCGGAGCAGGTCACCTCACCGGGGTGAAGTCCCGCGCCCCGATGAACGACGGACGCGGCACGGGCGCCGCGAACGGCTCCTGCGCCGCGTTCTCGACGCTGTTGAAGACGATGAAGACGTTGCTGCGCGGATACGGGGTGATGTTGTCCCCGGAGCCGTGCATCGCGTTGCAGTCGAACCAGGTCGCGGAGCCCGCCTTCCCGGTGAACAGCCGGATGCCGTGTCGGTCGGCGAAGGCGGTCAGCGCCTCGTCCGACGGTGTTCCGGCGTCCTGCATCTGCAGCGACTTCTTGTAGTTGTCCTTGGGCGTCTCACCCGCACAGCCCAGGAACGTCCGGTGCGAGCCGGGCATGATCATCAGCCCGCCGTTGGTGTCGAGGTTCTCGGTGAGCGCGATCGACACCGACACCGTCCGCATCCGCGGCAGCCCGTCCTCGGCGTGCCAGGTCTCGAAGTCCGAGTGCCAGTAGAAGCCCGAAGCCCCGAAGCCCGGCTTGACGTTGATCCGCGACTGGTGGACGTAGACGTCCGAGCCGAGGATCTGCCGCGCCCGACCCACGACCCGCTCGTCGCGCACGAGCGACTCGAAGACCTCACTGATCCGGTGCACTTCGAATACCGAGCGGACGTCCTGGGACTTCGGTTCCACGATGGAGCGCTCGTCGGCCCGGATCAGCGGGTCGTTCACGATCCGGTCCAGTTCGGCCCGGTAGACCTCCACCTCGGCGGGGGTGATCAGCTCCTCCATGGCGAGGAAGCCGTCGCGTTCGTACGACTCCAGCGCGGCCGGGGAGATCGGGCCGGGAGCCCCGGGGGCGGACCACACCACCGGGTCCTGGCGGGGGACGGCCGTCTCGGTCGCGCCGCGTGTCGGGTACAGATCGGTGATCGCGGTGGTCATGGTCAGCCCTCCTCGGTGAGCAGTGGGTAGACGCCGTTCTCGTCGTGGTCCTCCCGTCCGGTGACGGGCGGGTTGAAGACGCAGACGCAACGGAAGTCGGTCTTCGGACGGAGCGTGTGGCGCTCGTGGCCGTCCAGCAGGTACATCGTGCCGGGCTCGATCCAGTGCGACTCGCCGGTCTCGTCGTTCGTGAGCTCGGCCTCGCCCTCCACGCACAGCACGGCCTCGATGTGGTTGGCGTACCACATCGACGTCTCCGTGCCGGCGTAGAGCACGGTCTCGTGCAGGGAGAAGCCGACCTTCTCCTTGGCCAGCACGATGCGCTTGCTCTCCCACGTCCCGGATTTCGCCCTGACGTGTCGGTCGGTGTCCTCGATGTCCTTGAACGATCGGACGATCACGCGGAATTCAGCCTTTCTCTGCTGGTCGTGCGGTTGTTCAGGCCGTCTCGCGGACGGCGCGGGCGAGCGTGCGCAGACCCTCGTCGAGCTCGTCGGGCGTCACGGTGAGCGGCGGCAGCAGCTTCACCACCTCGCTCTCCGGGCCCGAGGTCTCCAGCAGCAGCCCCAGTTCGAAGGCGCGGGTGCAGACGGCCGAGGCACGGCTCTTGTCGGCGAACTCCAGCCCCCAGACCAGGCCGCGGCCCCGGAAGTCGACCCGGTCGGCCGAGTTCTCGTCGGCGATCGCGAGCAGGGCCTGTTCGACCTGCTCGCCGCGGGCGATGGTCTGCTTCTCCATCTGGCCATCGGCCCAGTACGCGTCCAGCGCGGCGGCCGCGGTGACGAAGGCCGGGTTGTTGCCGCGGAACGTGCCGTTGTGCTCGCCCGGCTCCCAGAGGTCGAGCTCAGGGTTGAACAGGCAGAGCGACATCGGTAGCCCGTAGCCGCTGATGGACTTCGACAGGGTGACGATGTCCGGGGTGATGCCCGACTCCTCGAAGGAGAAGAAGGCACCGGTGCGGCCGCAGCCCATCTGGATGTCGTCGACGATGAGCAGCATGTCCTGGCGGTGGCAGAGGTCGGCCAGCGCCCGCAGCCACTCGGGACGGGCCACGTTGATGCCGCCCTCGCCCTGTACGGTCTCGACGATGACCGCGGCCGGCTTGTTGAGGCCGGATCCCTGGTCCTCCAGCAGTCGCTCGAACCAGAGGAAGTCCTGGACCTGGCCGTCGAGGTAGTTGTCGAACGGCATGGGCGTGCCGTGGACCAGGGGGATGCCGGCACCGGCCCGCTTGAAGGCGTTGCCGGTCACGGCCAGCGAGCCGAGCGACATGCCGTGGAAGGCGTTGGTGAAGGAGACGATCGACTCGCGGCCCTTCACCTTGCGGGCCAGCTTGAGTGCCGCCTCGACCGCGTTGGTGCCGGTCGGGCCGGGGAACATCACCTTGTACGGCAAGTCGCGCGGTCGCAGCACGGTGTTCTGGAAGGACTCCAGGAAGGCGCGTTTCGCGGTCGTGGCCATGTCCAGGCCGTGGGTGATGCCATCGCGCTCCAGGTAGTCCAGCAGCGCGCGTTTGAGCACGGGGTTGTTGTGCCCGTAGTTCAGTGATCCCGCGCCTGCGAAGAAGTCGAGGTACGAGTGTCCGTCCTCGTCGGTGAGGCGGGCGCCCTGCGCACGGTCGAACACTGCGGGCCAACCGCGGCAGTAGCTGCGCACCTCCGACTCCAGGGCCTCGAAGACACTCAGGGCGGGCGGGGTGATGGTCACAGCGGTCTCTCCTGGGGTGGGGTTCAGACGGTGACGGTGATCGGGCCGATGCGGTACAGCACCTCGGGCTGGTGCGCCCCGTCGGGGAAGAGTCCTCCGTCGAACAGCACCTCGCGCTCCAGCGAGCTGCCCCGGCGGGCGGCGAAGGAGGTGAACAGACGGTCGGACGCGGTGTTGTCGGGGGTGACGGTCGTCTCGATCGCGCGGACGCCGTGCGCCGTGGCGACGCGGTGGAACAGGGCGTCGAGGAGTGCACCCGCCAGTCCGTGGCCGCGGTGTTCCCCGTCGACGGCCACCTGCCAGACGACGAGCGTCTGCGGTCGCTCCGGCCGGATGTACCCGGTGATGAACGCGATCGGTTCTCCGTCGGCGCCGCGGGCCACCACGGAGGTCGCGGCGAAGTCGCGGCACCACAGCAGATAGCTGTACGAGGAGTTCAGGTCCAGGACCTCGGAGTCGCGGGCGATTCGCCAGATTGCGGCTCCGTCCTCCACGCGTGGGCTGTCGATGCTTAGTGCGGTGGTCATGCGAATTGAATTTACCGAGCAAATTCGTAAATTGCATCGCGGAGAAGGGTTGGGTGACGCATCGGTATGTGTTATCGCGCGAGCGCGCGCGCAGCGCGAGGCTTGGTCGAATACTCCCGTTTTGTAGGGGAGTTATCGGTCGAAACGGTCCGCCTGTTGGGTCGGTCACACATTCGTAACGCTTGTGGAACCCACCCGGAATGAGCCCTTCGAGTCGTGTTGAAATCTTGGCGTTTAGGGTCGGAGAAAGCGGGCAGGAGAATGTGGGGAGCTGCTCTCAATAAAACACCTAATTGGCATTCTCAGATTAATGCACGATTTGATTTCTGTGGGAATGGTGATGTCGATCGCGGGTAGGAGGGCCGCCGGGCCCCGGACCAGGTGCGACCGGGGGCTCGTAGAGTGCAGGACATGAGCGATCACGCGGTGCTGCATGTGAAGGGGCGGGTGCTCGTCGGGCCGCAGGAGGTGCGGGACGAGCTCTGGGTGGTCGGCGGGCGCATCACCTTCCGGCGGCCTTCCTCGGGAGGTGACGCGCGGACCGTCGAGGGGTGGGTCCTGCCCGGCCTGGTCGACGCCCACTGTCACGTCGGCCTGGACCAGCACGGCCCCGTGGACGAGGCGACCAGCGAGAAGCAGGCGCTCGCCGATCGTGACGCGGGAACGCTCCTCATCCGTGACGCGGGCTCGCCCTCGGACACCCGCTGGATCGACGACCGCGGGGACCTCCCGAAGATCATCCGAGCCGGGCGCCACATCGCCCGCACCCGCCGGTACATCCGCAACTACGCCCACGAGATCGAGCCCGACGACCTCGTCGCCTACGTCGCGGGGGAAGCGCGGCGCGGCGACGGCTGGGTCAAGCTGGTCGGCGACTGGCTGGACCGCGAGGTGGGCGATCTGGGCGCCTGTTGGCCGAGGGGAGCGGTCGAGGCGGCCATCGCGGAGGCGCACCGCCTCGGTGCCCGCGTCACGGCGCACTGTTTCGCCGAGGACTCACTGCGGGACCTGGTCGAGGCGGGCATCGACTGCATCGAGCACGCCACCGGGCTGACCGAGGACACCATTCCGCTGTTCGCCGAGCGGGGCGTCGCCATCGTGCCCACCCTGGTCAACATCGCCACGTTCCCCCGGCTCGCGGCCGGCGGCGACGAGAAGTTCCCGCGCTGGGCCGCCCATATGAGGCGTCTGCACGAGCGCCGGTACGACACCGTCCGCTCGGCGTACGACGCGGGCATTGCCGTCTACGTGGGCACCGACGCCGGTGGTTCGCTGCCGCACGGCCTCGTCGCGGCCGAGGTCGCCGAGCTCGTCACGGCCGGAATCCCGGCGGTCGAGGCGCTCTCGGCGACCACGTGGGGGGCGCGGAGCTGGCTCGGTCGCCCCGGCCTGGAGGAGGGCGCGCCGGCCGATTTCGTGGTGTACGAAGCCGATCCGCGGGCTGACGTGCGGGTGCTGGCGGCGCCGCGGAGGGTGGTGGTGGGAGGGAGTGTGGTCCTGTGAGGACGGGCCGCACGGAGGCGAACGGTGTGTGAGGACCGGCCGACCGGCGCTGAGGACGGGCCGGACGGAGTCCGTTCGGGGTGCGGTGCCGGGTGTGCCCGCGCCGTAGCGGGCCGGAGGGCGGGCGTGGGAGGGGCGCCCCGTGCCCCGCGCCCCTGGGTGGGCCCCGGGTGTCCGCGGTCACCGCGAGCGCACCGTGATTCGAACGTCTGCGCGGAAACGTCCCTTTGGGGTGAACTCACGTCGGGTGTCTGTGTGTTCACTCTCGGTCCGTGAGGATTCCCCTGTCCCAGTCCGCCACCGCCGCGCACGCGTCCCCGTGCCGTCGGCCGGGCGGCGTCATGTCTCCCGTGGGGGTTCCACCACTGTGAACAGCAACACCTTGCGCCTGCCCGCACACCGCTCCGCGGCCGTCGTGGCCGTGGCCGTGGCCGCGTTGGCCGCCGGCCCGCTGGTGCTCGCCGAACCGGCCGGCGCGACGGGCAGCGGGGGACGGGCCGGCGCAGTGGTGCTCCGCACCGGTCTCGACGTCTCCCTGCTGAATCGGAGCGGCACCGTACCGATGCGGGCCTCGCTCGACGAGGTGCAGGCGCCCGTGGCGGCCCGGAAACCCGGGTCGGCCGAGAAGCGCGCGCTGGCCGTCCAGGTGGAGGGCGTCAACCAGGGCAAGCCGTTCGGCGTGTTGCGCTCGGACGTGGCGACCGCGAGGGCGACCGTCGACCACCGCAAGGCCGAAGGAACCGCCCGACTCGCCCGCGCCGCGGTGCACGTCCCGGGACTGCCGCTGCTGTCGCTGGTCGAGGTGGAGGAAGTGACCTCCCGAGCCGTCTGCGAGGTGGGGCGCGAGCCGGTCGCCGAATCGAATCTGCTCGGCTCGGTCAGAGTGTTCGGTCGGAAGACGAAGCTGACGACCGACGGTCCGACCCGGGTCGAGGTGCCCGGCGTCGGCGAGGTCACCCTCGATCTGTCGAAGGCGCACACCACGTCCCGTACGGCTGCGGCCACCGCGCTGGAACTGACGGTGTCCGTCGATCCGCTCAGGTTGAACGTCGCGGAGGTCCGGGGCACGCTGACGCTGGCCGAGGCGACCTGCCGGACCCCCGGTTTCCGGCAGTCCGCGCCCCGCACCGCGCCCGACGTGGAGCCCCAGACCGGCGCCGGCCCCGGCGCGGCCCAGCCACCCGCCGCCGACCACCTCGCGGCGACCGGAGGCGGCACCCTCTCGCCGTACCTCTCCGGCGGTGCCGTGGTGTTGCTGGCCGCCGGCGCCGGCTCGGTCGTCCTGGCCCGCAGCCGTGGCCGGAGTTGACCAGCCCCGGGGGAGCCGGCGTCAGCGGCCGACCGGGGTGCTGCCGACCATCGCCAGGGCCTGGTCGAGGGCCTGGAGGAAGCGGTTCGTCGTGGCCCGGTCGCGCACCGCGAGGCGTAGCCAGCAGTGGTCGAGGCCGGGGAAGGTGTCACCGCGTCGTGCCGCGAAGCCGAGCACGCGGAGGCGCTCGCGCACCTCGTCCGCGCGCTCGATCCGGACCAGGACGAACGGTCCGGCTGCCGTCGCCGGGGTGTGCACCTCGTCGAACTCGGCCAGACCGGCGAGCAGATGGGCCCGGTCGGCCGCGGTGCGCTCGGCAGCCGCGGCCGCCTCGGCGAGCGCCCGCGGGGACATGCACGCCTCCGCCGCCGCGAGCGCCGGGCTCGACACCGGCCACAGCGGCTGCGC
The DNA here is from genome assembly GCF_042755225.1 of Streptomyces sp. NPDC059169. Lineage (NCBI taxonomy): Bacteria > Bacillati > Actinomycetota > Actinomycetes > Kitasatosporales > Streptomycetaceae > Streptomyces > Streptomyces sp. NPDC059169. Next base: position 466,103 of record NZ_JBHZCF010000002.1, read on the forward strand.
CCCTGCCAACTCGGCGACCGTCTCCGGTGCGGCGAGGACGTAACCGATCCTGAGCCCCGCGAGCCCCCAGGTCTTGGTGAGGCTGCGCAGCACCACGAGCCCGGGGACGTCGGTGCGCGCCGCGAGCGCCTCCGGCTCACCGGGCACCGCGTCCATGAACGCCTCGTCGACCACCAGGACCCGGCCGGGACGCGCGAGCCGGACCAGGTCCTCGGCCGGATGCAGCACCGACGTCGGATTCGTCGGATTCCCGATCACGACGAGGTCGGCCGACTCCGGCACGTCCCCGGGGTCCAGCCGGAAGCCGTCCTCCGCGCGCAGCAGCAGCCGCGTTACTGCGTGGCCCGCGTCCCGCAGAGCCGCCTCCGGCTCGGTGAACTGGGGGTGCACGACCAGCGGACGGCGTACCCTCAGGGCCCGCGCGAGCAGCACGAACGCCTCTGCGGCCCCCGCCGTCAGCAGCACCCGCTCCTCGGGCACACCGTGGCGCTCCGCGACCGCCGCGCGTGCCGCCCGCCCGTCCGGGTACGCGGCGAGGGACGTCAGGGACTCGGAGATGCGCTCGCGCAGCCACCCCGGAGGCGTGCCGGTGCGGACGTTGACCGCGAGATCGGTCAGTCGTCCGTCGCGCACCTCCGCATCACCGTGGTGCCGCAGGTCGTGGGCGTCACCGGGCACGTTCATGGCCGTCCTGTACTCGTCGGGGCCGCGGGCGGCACCGGAACGGCGACGGCCGCCCGGTAGCGCTCGACGACCAAATCCGCCAACTCCTCGACCGGACGGATGACTTCCGCGTACCGCAGCTCGGCTTCCGGGTGCGCCTCGGCCGCGACCGGAATGGCGGGGTGGCCGGCGTCGAGCCGATCCGCGAAGTCCGCGAGGGCGTCGGCAGAGGCCTCGTGGCGGGCGGCGTTCGCGGCGATGAGCAGTCCAGGCGGGGACGTCACGGGTTCTCCTTGCGGTGGGGGAGGACCGCCCGCACGGGCGGCCGGCCTTCCTCGGCGGGATCACGTCCGGCACGGCCGGATCCACCCCGCACGTACGGTGGTTGCGGCACGGCCGACGCGCCCGCGGTCCGGCACGCGCCGGTACCGGAGCCGGCCGGGCCCGACGGCAGCCGCGGAAACGGGGGCTCCGCACGGCGCACGATCGCACAGGTCGCCCTTCCGGGGCGCTCCCGGGTACCCGACGTCCGTTTCGTCATGAGGAGTTCGCCGCCCCCGGCGAGCGCCGCGGCCTCCGCCACCGACGGCGTCCCGACGGCTTCCCGCACCGTCGCGGACGGATGCGGTACGGCGACCCGGGCCAACTGGTGTGCGGGATAGGCCCAGAGGGGAACGCCGAGTTCGTCCGCGGCCCCCACGATTCCTGGTTCGGCCGCCTTCGCCTCCACGGTCGCCAACGCGACGACCGTTCCGCGGCCCCGTCCCGCCGCTCCGGCCTCCCGCAGCGTCGCTCGGACGAGCGCCAGGACCTCCTCGGCGGTGACGCCACGGCGCGCGCCGACCCCGATGACGAGTTCCCTCATGGCGTGGCACCCGGCACGGCGGCTGCGCCATCCGCTAGCAAGAACGCATGGTGGTGTTCGTCGCGCTCGGCGCGTTCCTGATGACGCTGTTCGGTGGCTGGGCGGCGCACCGCGTCACCGATCGCCGCCACCTCGTGCTCGGGCTGGCCGGAGGTCTGATGCTCGGGGTCGCGGGGCTCGACCTGCTGCCCGAGGCGATGGCGGCCGCGGGCCGCGAGGTCTTCGGCGTACCGCGGGCCATGCTGCTGTTCGTGGGCGGCTTCCTCCTCGCCCATCTGGTGGAACGGCTGTTGGCGGGCCGCCAGGCGTCGCACGGGGCGTACAACGGCGGGCGCCACTCCCACGGCAGTCACCAGTTGGTGCCGCAGATCGGCATGACGGCCGCCTCCGCCATGGTGCTCCACAGCCTGATGGACGGCATCGCCATCGGCGCCGCCTTCCAAGCCGGCGGGGGCATGGGGGCCGCCGTGGCACTGGCGGTCATCACCCACGACTTCGCGGACGGGTTCAACACGTTCACGATCACCAGGCTGTACGGCAACGAGCGCCGCAAGGCCCTGGTCATGCTCTTCGCCGCGGCCCTCGCCCCGGTCGCCGGGGCGGCTTCCACCTTGCTGTTCACCATGCCGCAGCAGGTCCTCGGCAGCTATCTGGGCTTCTTCGGCGGCGTGTTGCTGTACCTCGCCGCCGCGGAGATCCTCCCCGAGGCGCACCACGAACACCCGGCCCGCTCGACGCTGGTGTGCACGGTGACGGGCGTGGCGTTCGTCTGGCTGGTGACGGGCCTTGCGGAATGAGCGGAATGACGCGCGCACCCCACCGCCGGTCATGCCCCTGCGGCCCATTCCGTGCACCTCTCCACGAACCGGACGGCTGCCCCGGGCGCCCCCGCCCAGTGTGTATGCACATAGCTCGCGTGCACGCCTCCCTGCACGAAGCCCTCCACACGGCGCTCCGGCTGCCGCAGCCCCCAGGCCGGCTGTGTGCCCGCGCCCGGCTCCAGCACCGTGCGGTGGAACTCGTGGCCGCGCATCCGGGTCCCGGCCGCGGCCAGCACACTGTCGCTCACCGCCACCGCGTCCCGATAGCCCAGTGTCAGCCGTTCGGACATCCGTGCGTCGGCCTCCAGAACCCCGCACATCGGCTTTCCGTCCAGCGAACGCGCGAGGTACAGCAGCCCCGCGCACTCGGCCGCCATCGGGCCGCCCGCCCGCGCCAACTCAGCGACCGCCTTGCGCAGGGGCGAGTTGGCGGACAGCTCGGGGGCGTAGACCTCGGGGAACCCCCCACCGACGACGACGCCGCCGGTGCCCTCGGGGAGTTCCGTGTCGCGCAGCGGATCGAAGGGGACGACGTCCGCACCAGCGGCACCGAGCAACTCCGCGTGTTCGGCGTACGAGAAGGTGAACGCGGCGCCTCCGGCGACGGCGATCACCGGCCGGACCGGACCGCACCGGCGGCTGCCGACCGCCCGGCCCGGATCCCACGCCGTGTCGTGCAGCGCGGGCGCGCTGCGGGCGAGGGCCAGCAACGCCTCCAGGTCGCACCCCGCCCGCACCTGCTCCGCCTGTGCCCGTACCGCGGCGACCGCGTCCGCGTGCCGCTCGGCCACCGGCACCAGACCCAGGTGCCGCGACGGCGTGCTGACGGAAGGGGCCCTGCGCAGGACGCCCAGCACCGGTACGCCCGACTCCTCCAGCGCGTCCCGGAGGAGCACTTCGTGCCGGTCCGTGGCGACCTTGTTGAGGATCACCCCGCCGAGCCGTACCTCCGGGTCCCACGAAGCGAAGCCGTGCACCAGCGCGGCCACCGACCGCGACTGCGACGAGGCGTCCACGACCAGCACCACCGGCGCCCGCAGCAGCTTCGCCACCTGGGCCGTGGAGGCCAGCTCGCCCTGGCCCGCCGCCCCGTCGAACAGCCCCATCACGCCCTCGACCACCGCCAGGTCGCAACCGCGTGCGCCGTGTGCGAAGAGCGGCGCGATCAGCTCGGCGCCGCACATGTAGGCGTCGAGGTTGCGGCCGGGCCGCCCCGTGGCCAGCGCGTGGTAGCCGGGGTCGATGTAGTCGGGGCCCACCTTGTGCGGGGACACGGCGAGGCCGGCCCCGGCGAAGGCCGCCATCAGGCCGGTCGCGACGGTGGTCTTCCCGCTGCCCGAGGCCGGTGCGGCGATGACCAGACGTGCTACCACTCGATGCCCCGCTGGCCCTTCTGGCCCGCGTCCATCGGATGCTTGACCTTGGACATGTCGGTGACGAGGTCCGCGAACTCCTGCAGTTCCTGCGGGGCGTTGCGGCCGGTGATCACCACGTGCTGGGTGCCGGGCCGGTCGCGCAGCACCTCGATCACCTCGGCCGTGTCGATCCAGCCCCAGTGCAGCAGGTACGCGAACTCGTCGAGCACGTAGAAGCGGTACTTCTCCGCCGCGAGGTCCCGCTTGACCTGCTCCCAGCCTTCGCGCGCCTTGTCCTCGTGGGACGGCTCGCCCTCGCCCGGCGGGCGCTGGATCCAGGACCAGCCCTCGCCCATCTTGTGCCAGGTGACGGTGCCGCCCTCGCCGGTCGCGCCGAGGGCCTTGAGGGCGTTCTCCTCCCCGACCTTCCACTTGGCCGACTTGACGAACTGGAACACCCCGACCGGCCAGCCCTGGTTCCAGGCGCGCAGTGCCATGCCGAACGCCGCGGTCGACTTCCCCTTGCCGACGCCCGTGTGCACCATGACGAGCGGGCGGTTGCGGCGCTGTCGGGTGGTGAGTCCGTCGTTCGGGACGACGGACGGCTGTCCCTGTGGCACTATGCGGCCCTCCTGTTGCTTCCGTTGTTCCCCGCAGTGACGTCCTTGACCAGTCCCGCGATGCTGTCCGCGCGCAGTTCGTCCAGGGTGACCGCGGTGCCGCCGAGTTCGCGGGCCAGGTTCCCGGCGAGGCCGAGCCGCACCGGCCCCGTCTCGCAGTCCACGACGACGGCCGCGGTGCCCTCCGCGGCGTGCAGCCGCGCCGCGCGCGCCGACCGGGCGAGCGCGTCGTCCCCGCGCGCCCCGGTCGCCCGGCCGTCCGTGACCAGGACCAGCAGCGGACGGCGGGAAGGGTCCCGCAGCCGTTCCACCCGCAGGACGTCGTGCGCCTTGAGCAGTCCGGCGGCCAGCGGGGTGCGCCCGCCGGTGGGCAGTTGCTCCAACCGCGCCGCGGCCGCGTCCACGGACGACGTCGGCGGCAGAGCCACGTCCGCGGTCGTGCCGCGGAAGGTGACCAGACCGACCTTGTCCCGGCGCTGGTAGGCGTCCAGCAGCAGCGACAGCACCGCGCCCTTCACCGAACTCATGCGCTGCCGGGCCGCCATCGAGCCGGACGCGTCCACGACGAAGAGCACGAGATTGCCCTCGCGGCCCTCACGGGTCGCCTGACGCAGGTCGTCCCTACGGACCACCAGGCCCGGGCCCGAGCGTCCGCGCGCCCGCTGGTGCGGGGCGGCCGCCCGTACCGTCGCGGCCAGGTGCAGTTTGGTGAGCGTTCCCGCCGGGCGCCGGGCGCCGGTGGTCCTGCCGTGCTCGGTACGGGCCCGGGACCGCCGTCCGGCAGCGCCCTCACCGAGACCGGGCACGCTGAGCATCCGCGTGCGGAAGGGCTCGGCCGCCCGCACTGCCGCCTGCTCGCCCGTGCCCGGGGCGTCGGCGGGAGGCTGCGCACGGTCCTCGGGGGGCGCCGCGCCGGGGTCGTGCCCCTGCGGCGGCACGCCTCCGCCCCCGCCGCCCGGCCCGCCACCACCGGGGCCGTCGGGGTCCCCGTCGGGGTCGGGGTCGGGCTCCTCGTCACCACCGAACTGGTCCAGGGTCTCGTCGAGCCTGTCCTCGTCGAGCCCGGGTGCGTCGAAGGGGTTGCGGCGGCGACGGTGGGGGAGCGCGAGGAGTGCCGCCTGCCGCACGTCCTCCTCGACGACGTCGGAACGTCCCGCCCACGCTGCCAGTGCGGTCGCCGTCCGTGCCATCACGATGTCGGCGCGCATGCCGTCCACCTCGAACGCCGCACAGGTCGCGGCGATCTGGCGGAGTGCCCGGTCCCCGAGCCGGACCGCCGGCAGCAGCGCCCGTGCGGCCACGATGCGGGCCCGCAGCGCCGCCTCCTCCTCGGCCCAGCGTGCCGCGAAGGCCGCCGGATCGTCGTCGTGGGCGAGCCTGCGCCGTACCACCTCCACCCGCTCGTCGGGCTCCCGTGATGCCGCGACCTCGACCGTCAGCCCGAACCTGTCCAGCAACTGCGGCCGCAGCTCGCCCTCCTCGGGGTTCATCGTGCCGACGAGCAGGAAGCGTGCGGCGTGGCGCACCGAGACGCCTTCGCGCTCCACGTAGGAGGCACCCATCGCGGCCGCGTCCAGCAGTAGGTCCACGAGGTGGTCGTGGAGCAGGTTCACCTCGTCGACGTACAGCACGCCGCGGTGCGCGTCAGCCAGGAGACCGGGCTCGAAGGCCTTCACGCCGTCGGCCAGCGCCCGCTCGATGTCGAGCGCGCCGACGAGCCGGTCCTCCGAGGCACCCACCGGCAGTTCGACCATGCGTGCCGGACGCGCCGTGCCGGGCACCACGCCGTGGGGGCCGTCAGGACAGCCGGGATCGGGTGCACCGGGCGCGCAGGAGAAGCGGCAGCCCGCGACCACCTCGACGTCCGGCATCAGGGCGGCGAGGGCCCGCACGGCAGTCGACTTGGCGGTTCCCTTCTCGCCGCGGACGAGCACACCGCCGACGGCGGGGGAGACCGCGTTCAGCAGCAGTCCGAGCCGCAGGTCGTCCATGCCGACGATCGCGGTGAAGGGGTAGTGAACAGCCGAACTCATACGTCGTGGTCCTCCCGCTCGTGCCCTCCGGGCACGTCCAGTCGATCGTGGGCCACCCGTGGGCCCCGGTAACGCTCTCGTTCTCGTCCTCCCCCGGAACCGGTGCGTACGGCTTCCGGTCCCGCGGCCTTCCGGCGTCCGCACCCGTGACTCCGTGCACCGCGCCTGCTCACGGCGCCCCCGGAGGGACGAACGGTAGGCCCGCGGGGGCACCGCCCTCGATCAGCGCGAGCAGCGCGTCCGTGTCGGCGTGCTCCTCGACCAGATCGCCGAGCCGGTCGAGCTGCTGCTCGCGCAGCGCGGCGAACGAGGTGTCCGGTGCGGGGACGAAGCGGCGGCCCGACGCCGCCGCCACCACGCGCAGGAACGCCCGGCGGAACCCGTCGCTCTCCAACGAGCCGTGCCAGTGCGTGCCCCACACCGGTCCGGTGCGGCAGCCGTCCAGGAACGGCTCGCCGCCCAGCACGTCGGCGACGCCGTGGTGGATCTCGTACCCGTCCACCTCCTGGCCGAAGGCCTTCCCCGACGGTCGGCCCAGGGTCTTCTCCGGTGCGAAGCGGACCCGCACCGGCAGGAGTCCGAGCCCGGGGACGGCCCCGGCGCGCGACTCGACGTCGTCGTCGATGTGCTCGCCCAGCATCTGGAAGCCGCCGCAGATGCCGAGCACCGGGCGCCCGTCCGCCGCGCGCCGCACCAACGCGTCGGCCAGGCCGCGCGTCCGCAGCCATTCCAGGGCGCGCACGGTGCCGCGCGTCCCCGGTACGACGACGAGGTCGGCGTCGGCGAGTTCCTCGGGCCGGTCCACGAAGCGCACGATCACCCCGGGTTCGGCCGCCAGCGCGTCCACGTCCGTGAAGTTGGACATCAGCGGCACGGCACAGACCGCGACCCGCAGCACGTCCTCGCCGTACGGAGGGGCGACGACGGACTCGCGCACGGCGCCGCGCAGCGACACCCGCAGCCCGTCCTCCTCGTCGATCCCGAGGCCGTGGGTGTACGGCAGAACGCCGAACGTCCGACGGCCGGTGAGCCCGTGCAGCATCTCGAGCCCCGGTTCCAGGAGGGTCACGTCGCCCCGGAACTTGTTGACCAGGTAGCCGGCGACCAGGTCCTGGTCCTCCCGCCCCAGGAGTGCCGTCGTCCCGAAGAACTGGGCGAAGACCCCGCCGCGGTCGATGTCCCCGACCACCAGCACGGGGAACCGGGCCGCTCGGGCGATGCCCATGTTGACGATGTCGGTGCGTCGCAGATTGATCTCGGCCGGGCTGCCGGCGCCTTCGCAAATCACCACGTCATGGGTGGCACGCAGCTCCTCCAGGCACTCGATGACCGTGCCGAGCAGCGCCTGCTGCCGTCCGCCGTGGTAGCCCCGCGCGCTCAGTTCGCCCACCGGCCTGCCCATCAGAACGACCTGGCTGGACCGGTCGCTGCCCGGCTTGAGCAGCACCGGGTTCATCAGCGCGGAGGGTTCGACCCGGGCCGCCTGGGCCTGCATCGCCTGGGCCCGGCCGATCTCCGCGCCCTCGCGCGTGACGAAGGAGTTGAGGGACATGTTCTGTCCCTTGAACGGGGCGACCTTCGCCCCCCGGCGGACCAGCCAGCGGCAGATGCCGGCCGTGACGACGCTCTTGCCGGCGTCCGAGGTGGTGCCCGCGACCATCAGTCCGCCGCTCATGCGCTCCTCCGCCCGATGGCCCCGACGGCCAGCCTGGCGCCCGCGCAGACCGCCAGCGCCAGTGCTCCCACGCGCCGTGACAGCCGTACCGCGCGAGCGATGTCCGTGACGTCGACGGCCCGGCCAGTGCGCTGATGCTTCTTCCCACAGGCCGGCCCGCCTGTGAAGAAGCGCATCACCTTCGGAGGCGATCATGCCGAAACACCTTCTCTTCCACCTGGCGG
>NZ_JBHZCF010000002.1:474368-542191 GCF_042755225.1 Streptomyces sp. NPDC059169
ACAAGACCGGTTCCCCCCACGCTCCGACACAGCCGCCCCGTACGAGCGATGCCCGTGACGCCGACTCCCCGACGGGCGGTGTGGGCCACTTTCTTTTGCCAACCACGGCCGCCGTACGCGAGGGTGCCGCCGAGCCGTACGCCGAGCGCCCCGGCGAACGACGCCTCCACCGGGCCCGCGTTGGGGCTCGGGTGCTTCGCCGCGTCGGCGCGCCAGGCCCGTGCGGCCCCGCGGGGATCACCGCCCGCGGCCGCCGCGAGGACGGCCGTCAGCCGCGCTCCCGGCCAGCCCGCCAGGTCGTCGAGCCGTGCCGAGGCCCAGCCGTACCGGCGGTGGCGGGGCGACTTGTGGCCCACCATCGCGTCGAGCGTGTTCACGGCGCGGAAGCCCACGAGGCCGGGGACCCCGCCGACCGCCCCCCACACCAGCGCCCCGACGACGGCGTCCGAGGTGTTCTCGGCGACGGACTCGACCACAGCGCGGGCGATTCCCGGCCCGTCCAGCGACTGCGGGTCGCGTCCGCACAGGTGGGGGAGCCGTTCCCGGGCGGCCTCGACGTCCCCCGCGGCCAGCAACTCGCCGATCGCCCGGGCCTCCCGACCGAGCGACGTGCCGCCGACGACCGCCCAGGTGGCAGCCGCGGTCAGGGCCAGGGAGGCGCTACGGGAACGGCGCGTGGCCCGCACGGCGAGCGCCGCCGCGCCCACGGCGCCTCCGGCGCACACGGCAGTGTGCAGTGCGCCCCATCCGCGGTGGTCACGCCACAGCTTCCGTTCGACGGCAACGGCAACCCGGCCGAACGCGGCGACCGGATGCCCGCGGCGGGGGTCGCCGAAGAGCAGGTCGCCGACGAGTCCGGCCGCGGCGCCGCACGCAAAGATCCGCGCGGTACGCATGTTCGTCCTCACTCAGGGTCCGCGCCCTGGCTCGACGTGACCGGCGGTGAGAGTTCCTGGCTCCGGGTGGGCACCCGTGACAGTGGCGGGACCGCGCCAGATTCGCACCGGCTTCCTCTTCTGCCGCCGTAAATGGCTCCGGAAGTCCACCATGGCTGCGAAGACGCGTCAACTCGCCTTTGACCTGGGGCGGGACAGTGTGCGGAGGCACACACGGCGGGCCGGAGCGGTGGTGTGCCCGGTGCCCGCGACGAGCAGGCCGGCGTCACCGCTCTCCGCTCCCACGGGCCTGTGCACGGACGACGTGGGCCGGGCGCACCCAGGGTGCGCCCGGCCCACGTGCGGGTCAGGGGGGATCCGTCAGGTGACGATCAGGTAGATCCCGTAGGACACGGCCGCCGCGCACAGCGCGAAGCACACGTACGCGCCGGTCCGGGCGAGAGGCGCGGAGCCGCCCCCACTGCCGTCGGCCCCTGCGGTGGCGGCCTCGTGCTTGGAGAGGCCCGCGATGCCGAGGGTGAACAGGCCCACGAGGGCGACGGTCACGACGAGACTCACGCCGAAGACGGAGCCCAGAGCTGCCCAGTCGATCTTCATGCTGTTCTTTCCTTACACCGTGGCGGCGGGCGCCGGGGCGGTCTCACTGGACGCGGCCGGAACGGAGGCCTTGGAGTCGACTTCGGAGGCGACCGCGGCGGCGGCCACGGTCGGCGGCGGGGTGACGGCCGCGATGGCGGTGGTGACCACGCCTGCGGGCTCGGAGGGCTCGTCGTCGGTCACGTTCGTGTGGGTGACCGGCTTGCGGCGCGAGAGCGCCCAGATCGCCCCGGAGCCCGCGACGAGCAGGACGGCGACGGCGGCTATGCCCCAGGTGCCCTGTCCGGCGAGGAACTCGGCGGCGGCGCCGACCAGTCCGGCGGCCGGCAGCGTCAGGCCCCAGGCCACGAACATCCGGGTCGCCGTGGACCAGCGGACCACGCCGCCCTTGCGGCCGAGGCCGGCGCCCATCACGGCGCCGGAGCAGACCTGCGTCGTGGACAGCGAGAAGCCGAGGTTGGAGGAGGCCAGGATGACCGTCGCCGCGCCGGTCTGGGCGGTGAAGCCCTGCTGCGGCTGGAGGTCGGTCAGGCCCTTGCCCATGGTGCGGATGATGCGCCAGCCGCCCAGGTACGTACCGAGAGCGATCGCCAGACCCGCGGAGACGATGACCCACAGCGGGGGGTTTGAGCCCGGGGCGAGGACGCCTCCGGTGACCAGGGCCAGGGTGATGACGCCCATGGTCTTCTGGGCGTCGTTGGTGCCGTGGGCCAGCGAGACGAGGCCGGCGGAGGCGATCTGTCCGGCGCGGTAGCCCTTGGACGTGGCCTTGTCGTCGGCCTTGCTGCCGATCCTGTAGGTCAGCTTCGTCGCGAACAGCGCGGCGAGACCTGCGACGACCGGGGCGGCCACGGCCGGGATCAGCACCTTGGTGATGACCGTGCCGCCGTTGACGGCCGAGAAGCCGGCAGACATCACCGCAGCGCCGATGAGACCGCCGAACAGGGCGTGCGAGGAGCTGGACGGCAGGCCCAGCAGCCACGTGAGGAGGTTCCACAGAATGGCGCCGACCAGCGCCGCGAAGATCACTTCTGTGCGTATGCCCTCTTCGTTGATGATCCCGCCGGAGATCGTCTTGGCGACCTCGATGGACAGGAAGGCGCCGACCAGGTTCAGCACGGCCGACATGGCCACGGCTGCCTTGGGCCTCATCGCCCCGGTCGAGATGGTGGTCGCCATGGCATTGGCGGTGTCGTGGAAACCGTTCGTGAAATCGAACACGAGAGCTGTCACGACGACGATCGCGAGCAGCAGAGTGATGTGTTCCATTTACCGAGTACCCAGGCAATCGTTCGGACGTCAGTGGCTTGGGTGAACGTAGGGTTATCAAGTGAACGGAAAGTGAACTGGGACCGGCGTCGTGGTGTCTCCAAGGGGCGGGTGGTCGCTCCGCTTTCGCGACGGAGGGGGGTCGGGTGCCCGGCGTTCCGGCCCGCGGCGGCTGTATGACGCCGATGCGGCGGTCTCCGGGCGGTGTTCGGGCCCCCGGTGCGCCGCTTGCGAACGGTCGTCGGTGTCACGATGTGACGCCTCTGATGTGACTCTGATCACAAGGAATTCGATCAGTGATCGACATGGATCGATACTGTCTGCCGCGGTTCACCCACGGATGCGAGAAGTCGTTCCCCGGGTGCTGGCAGGATCGTCGTATGACACCTCAGGACGCGATACCCCGGGCCTGGTCGGAGCTCGTGGCCACGGCCCGCAGGACATCGACGGACGGACTCGTCGTCGGAACCTCGGGCAACGTTTCCGTACGGGTCCCCACCGACTCCGGTGACGTCGTCCTGGTCACCCCCAGCGGGGTGCCGTACGACCGGCTCGGAGCCGAGGACGTGACCGGCGTCCGGCTCGACGGGCGGCAGGTCCTCGGCTCCCTCGTGCCCACCAGTGAACTGCCGATGCACCTCGCGGTCTACCGCGCCACGGACGCCTGCGCCGTCGTGCACACCCACGCCGTGCACGCCACCGCCGTCTCCACGCTGGTCACCGAGCTGCCGCTGATCCACTACATGGCCGCGGCACTGGGCGGCCCGGTCCGCGTCGCCCCCTATGCGCTGTACGGCACCGACGAACTCGCGGACAACATGCTCGACGCGTTGCGGGACCGCTCGGGCTGCCTCCTCCAGAACCACGGGACCGTCGCCCACGGGCACTCACTCGAGCAGGCGTACGACCGGACCGCGCAACTGGAGTGGATGTGCCGCGTCTGGCTCGCCGCGAGTTCCCTGCCGGGACGCGACCCCGCCCTGCTGTCCGGTTCCCAGCTCCACGACGTGGCGGAGAAGCTCCGCGGCTACGGCCAGTCGCACTGACGTCACTCCGGCGGGAGCGTCCACTGGCAGCCCCGCCGAGACGTCACCACACTGGAACGGTGCGCCCGGCAACAGCGACGGCAGCGGCCGTCACCACCGTCATCGGACTCGCCGCCGCCGCCCTTGCGGCCGGCCGGTACGCCAGCGACGCCGCGCTCAAGGTGCCCGCCGGCCGGCCCCTGCCCGGTGAACCACGGCTCACCGTCCACGCGACGGGGCCCGGCCGCATCACCCTCACCCGCAGCCTCGCGTCCCTGCGACCGGGAACGTACGGCCTCGCCGGCACCGCCGTGCACGCGGTCGTGGGACCCGTCCTCGAGGGCGTGCCGCACGCCGCGGACGAGGTCGTGAGGAGGCTGGATCGGGTCGAGCACGGCAGCCTCGACCCGGGCAGCCGGGTGCGCCTCACCCCGCAGCTGCACACCGGCACCCCGGGCGACGCCCTGGGCGTCGACTACCAGGACGTGGAGGTCCCCGGCGAACTCGGCTCCCTCCCCGCCTGGTTCGTGCCGGGGCCCCGCTCCACCTGGGTCATCGCGGTGCACGGCATCGGCGGCACCCGCGAACACACCATGAACCTCTTGCCGTTCCTGCTGGAACGGCGCCTGCCCACACTCGCCCTCGCCTACCGGGGGGACCCCGGGGCGCCCGGCTCCCCCGACGGCCTCGGCCACCTCGGCGACTCCGAGTGGCGCGACCTCGACGCGGCCGTACGGTTCGCCGTCCGCAGTGGCGCCGAGCGCGTGGTCCTGCACGGCTGGTCCACCGGTGCCGCCATGGCCCTGCACGCAGCCGCCAACTCCGTCCTGCGCGACCGGATCGCAGGACTCGTCCTGGACTCCCCGGTGCTCGACTGGGAGACGACCCTGCGGGCCCTCGCCTCCGCCCGTCGCACCCCGACGGTGCTGCTGCCGCTCGCCGTGCGCGCCGCCCACGGGCGCACCGGACTGCACGGGGACCGGCTGAAGGCAGCCGCCGCCCCGAACGCCCTGCGCGTACCCACGCTCGTCTTCCACGGACCCGGCGACACCCTCGCCCCCTGGGGGCCGTCCCGTGAACTGGCCGAGCGGCGCCCGGACCTGGTGACCCTGCAGACGGTGCCGGACGCCCCGCACGCGGCGATGTGGAACGCGGACCCGGCGCACTACGAGGAGGCCCTCAGGCGCTTCCTCACGCCCCTGGTCTGAGCCTCGCCGCTCCGCTCGCGCGGCCCCCCGTCGCCCTGGGGGCGGCGGCGCCGGGCACGGATGGCCGAGGCCGGCCGACGGGGAGCGTCCGGTGCCGACGGGTTCCCCCCACGGCCCGGCCGGGGCGGCCCTCCACACCTCCCCGCCGGCAGATCCCGCATTCCGTTTGGGCTTTCGGGGGCACAGCGGGAAGACTGCTCCTCGTGACGTCCCGTAACCTGCGCGACTCCAGGCTTCGTCTTGTCCGCCCCCGGCCCACCGCCACGGCCCGCCGCGCCGTGACCAACCGGCGTACCCGGCCCGCTCCCCGACCTCCCGAGGGCACCCCTCCGCCCGCGGAACTCGCCCGCCAGGCACGCGAGGTCCTCGCCGATGCCGTCCGCGTCGCCCGGTGGGCGGCCGACCACGGCGGGTCGGGGGGCTCCGCCGACCGGGAACGGGCAGCCCCGGCGCTGGGGCTGACACCGGGCCAGGCACACGCAGGCTGGGACCGCGCCAGGCTGGCCGGACTCGTCGAGCTGCACGGCGGAACCGTACGACCCGGATGGCGGCTCAACGCCTGGAACGGCGACGACGCCGCCGTGTTGCGCGGTTGGGTCGCGCTCTTCGACGCGTGGTCACTGGTGCACCCGGCCCCTGCCGCCGTGCCCCCCGCGGCCGTCGCGGAGGTGGTCGAGGCCGTCCCGCAGGTCCTCTCCCTCCTCCAACTGTCCGCCGGGCCCGTTCTCGTGCCGGCCCTGCTGGACCTGCTCCGTCAGCGCGTCGAGGAGCTGCGCGAGGAGCGCTGCGAGGTGCCGTTCGGTCCGCAACCCGACGCGGAGGCGGCCGAGCCCGCCGAACCGCCCGCCGACGTTCCGCTGTCCGCGCTGCTCGACTGGGCCCTGGAAGGGCTGGCCGCCGTCGGCGCCCTCACCCTCGGCGACGGGCAGGCCACCCTCACGCCGCTCGGCAACTGGGCGGTCTGGGTCAAGCTCGAACAGATCTGCGTCGCGGCACAGAGTCCGGCCGGCAACATCGAGCAGTCCGCGGAGGAGATGCTGCGCGGTTGCGCCCGGCTCACCCCCGGCCCGGCCCGCGCCGAGTACCGGGCCTGGCTCGCCGCCCGCACCGCGTCCACCGCGGTCACCGAACTCCTCGCGGCCGCCCGCGGTGAGGACGCCCTGCTCAGGGGTCTCGCCTTCGAGGCGCTCCGGGTCGTCGGCGCGCCCGCCGAGGCCGGGGTGCGCGCCGCCGCGGCGGACCCCTCTCTCAGGCCGTACGCCCTGCTCTGGCTCGCCGAGTACGAGGGAGCGGACCCCGAGGACACCGCCGACGTCCTCTCCAGGGAGGAGGCGACCTGGCTCTGGGTGGACACCGCGGCGGCCGTGGCCGACCACGGCGAGAGCGCGCTCCTGGTCCGCCACCTCGAATCGGCCGTCCAGGGCACCGTCCCGGCGCTTCTCGACGAGGTCAGGGCCGTGGGGCATCCGCGCACGGTCCAGGTCCTGGTCGCCCTCGCCGCCGCGCACCCCGATCCCGCGCTGGCCAAGGCCGTCCGCCGGGCCGCCTTCCAGGTACACACGGGGGGAGCCTGACGACGTGCGGGGCCGGACGGGCGGGGCGCCGCCGAGGAATCCACCGCGCCCGGCCGGAAGGTCCCGAAGCTCCAGGCGTGGCCCTCACGGTGACGCACCACGTCGTCGCGGGACCGCAGTCCCGGTGGGCGGGCAGCCCACGACCCTCGCTCCGCGCTCAGCGGAAGGTGTCGCACTGCGCCATGTCGCCGGTGCGGTAGCCCCGGTAGAACCACTGCTGGCGCTGCGCAGCCGAGCCGTGCGTCCAGGTCTCCGGCGTGACCCGGCCCTGGAACCTCTCCTGGATGCGGTCGTCACCGACGGCCGCGGCGGCGTCCAGGCCGTCCTGGATGTCGGCGTCCGTCAGCTGCGTCAGCAGCGGCCGGCCCGACCTCTCGTCAGGCGTGGTGGTCGCGTGGTGGGCCCACACCCCGGCGTAGCAGTCCGCCTGGAGCTCCACCCGCACCGCGTTGCTGCCCGCGCCCTGCTGCGGGTCCTGTGCGAGGCGCAGCGTGCCCATCAGGTTCTGCACGTGGTGGCCGTACTCGTGCGCGACGACGTAGGCCTGCGCGAACGGACCGTCGCCCGCGCCGAACCGGGTGCGCAGATCGTTGAAGAAGCCGAGGTCCAGGTAGACCCTGTGGTCACCGGGGCAGTAGAAGGGCCCGACCGCCGACGTTGCCGCGCCGCAGGCCGTGTCCACCCGGCCCCGGAACAGCACCGTCCGCGAGTCCGGGTACCGCGCACCGCGCCGGGCGAACTCCGCCCGCCAGAAGTCCTGCACGCTGTTGACCACCGCGACGGTCCGGCAGTCGTCCCGGGCGTTCGCGTCCGCGCCCTTCCGGCAGGTCTGCGCCACCTGGGCGGCGGAGGACGCATCCGCCGCGGGCTCCCGCCCGCCCTCGGTCAGGCCGAGCTGTTCCGGTCCCACGCCGAAGAACAGGCCCAGGACCAGTGCGACGAAGCCGATGATGCCGCCGCCGATGGTCGCCCGACCGCCCGGGATCCCACCGCCGCGCGCGTCCTGGACCTCGGAGGTGTCCAGCTCGGCGTCGTCGTCGAACTGCACCACGACCTCCCGCTCGGCTCCGCTGGGCGGCGCGTCGCCGTCCTGCGGCCGAGTATCGATCAAGGAAGGGCATCCTGCCCTTTATGTTGGTCCGCACCGTCCTCGACCCCGCCAGGCGCCGGGCGACCGGAAGACGGACGGCGGCGGGCCACCCCTCCGCGGCAACCGTGCGGCCATCGAGCGCGCGGGGAGGGCGGAAAAGCAGTTGCCCCGTCCCGGTAGACTTCCCCGCATGGCATTTCTCCTCGTGGATTAGACGGCGTAGAAGCCTCCGCACGCCCCGTCGTCCTTCCGTCGTCCATCCGTCCTGGAGTCTTTCCGTGATCACCGCTTCCGGCGTAGAGCTGCGTGCCGGCGCCCGCGTCCTCATCGAGTCCGCCACCTTCCGCGTCGCCAAGGGCGACCGCATCGGCCTGGTCGGCCGCAACGGAGCGGGCAAGACCACCCTCACCAAATGCCTCGCCGGCGAAGGCGTCCCCGCCGCGGGCAGCATCGCGCGCTCGGGCGAGGTCGGCTACCTCCCGCAGGACCCGCGCACGGGCGACCTCGACGTACTCGCCCGCGACCGCATCCTGTCCGCCCGTGGTCTGGACGTCCTGATCCGCAAGATGCGCGAGAACGAGGAGCGCATCGCGACCGGCAAGGGCGGCACCCGTGAGAAGGCGCTGAAGCAGTACGAGCGCCAGGAGACCGAGTTCCTGACGAAGGGCGGGTACGCGGCCGAGGCCGAGGCCTCCACCATCGCGGCCGCGCTCAATCTGCCCGACCGGGTGCTCGGCCAGCCCCTGCACACGCTCTCCGGCGGTCAGCGCCGCCGTGTCGAGCTCGCCAGGATCCTGTTCTCGGACGCGGACACGCTCCTGCTCGACGAGCCGACGAACCACCTCGACGCCGACTCGATCGTCTGGCTGCGCGACTACCTCAAGACCTACCGGGGCGGCTTCATCGTCATCTCCCACGACGTCGACCTCGTCGAGACCGTCGTCAACAAGGTCTTCTACCTCGACGCGAACCGCTCGACGATCGACTTCTACAACATGGGGTGGAAGCTCTACCAGCAGCAGCGCGAGGCGGACGAGAAGCGCCGTAGGCGGGAGCGCCAGAACGCGGAGAAGAAGGCCGCGGCGCTCAACGCCCAGGCCGACAAGATGCGCGCCAAGGCCACCAAGACCGTGGCCGCCCAGAACATGGCACGCCGCGCCGAGCGTCTGCTCGCCGGACTCGACGAAGCCAGGGTCGCCGACAAGGTGGCCAAGCTGCGCTTCCCCGAGCCCGCGCCGTGCGGCAGGACCCCGCTGACGGCCGAGGGCCTGTCCAAGTCGTACGGCTCCCTGGAGATCTTCACCGACGTGGGTCTGGCCATCGACAAGGGCTCCCGCGTCGTGATCCTCGGCCTCAACGGCGCGGGCAAGACGACGCTGCTGCGCCTCCTCGGCGGGGTGGAGAGGCCGGACACGGGCCAGGTTGTCGAAGGCCACGGCCTGAAGCTGGGCTACTACGCGCAGGAGCACGAGACCCTCGACCCGGACCGCACGGTCCTGGAGAACATGCGGTCCGCCGCACCCGACCTCGATCTGGTGGAGGTCCGCAAGGTCCTGGGGTCGTTCCTGTTCTCCGGAGACGACGTCGACAAGCCGGCCGGGGTGCTCTCCGGTGGTGAGAAGACCCGACTCGCCCTGGCCACGCTGGTGGTCTCCGCGGCGAACGTGCTGCTGCTCGACGAGCCGACGAACAACCTGGACCCGGCCAGTCGCGAGGAGATCCTGGGCGCGCTGCGCACCTACAAGGGCGCCGTCGTCCTGGTCACCCACGACGAGGGGGCCGTCGAGGCTCTCCAGCCGGAGCGGATCATCCTGCTGCCCGACGGGGTCGAGGACCTCTGGGGTGCGGACTACGCGGATCTCGTCACCCTCGCCTGACCGGGACCGACCGAAGGGCGTCGAGGTCCGGCCGGGGAGGTCCTCGGCCGGGGAGGCACCGGGACGGGCCCGCCGTTCCGGTGCCTCCCCGGCCCCTCCCGGCGTGCCGGCGTTCTCCGGTGCGTGTCGCACCTCCGTCGTGCGCGTGCGGCGTCCGGTCGCCGGAGGCGCGCCCGTGGTGCCCGCGCGGTCCCACGAGGGCCGTCAGCGCCGCCGCCCGGACGTCGCGGGCTCCGGCGCGCGGGTCCCGGACGGGAAGGTCGGGGGCGCTGCCGTATCCACCGCCCGGCCGCCGTTCCTCCCGGGGGTCGGGTGTGATGCACGTCATATGGATCATTCGGCCCACGGGTGATCCTTCATCTGAGTGAGTGCGTCTCGTACCCCGGCGTGGCGGGCCGCGGCGGCAGCCCCTCGCTCCCGGAATGAGCCCGTCCGTATCGTGGCCATCCTGACCTGGAGTTTCGTCCAGCGAGACGCGGAAACGTCACGGCTGCGACGGACGGAATCCGTGGCTCCAGCCCGGGGCGAGCCCCTCCGGGAGGCAAAGCCGGTTGCACAGACCTTGTCGAATGGGTGGCCATGAAGCCCTTGAGGGGTGATCATGAGAAGTCCAGAGCGCACTTCCCATGAGGAGGCACGGGTGGCCGAGACTCTGAAGAAGGGCAGCCGGGTGACCGGCGCCGCGCGCGACAAGCTCGCGGCAGACCTGAAGAAGAAGTACGACTCCGGTGCGAGCATCCGGGCGCTGGCCGAGGAGACGGGCCGCTCCTATGGGTTCGTCCACCGGATGCTCAGCGAGTCCGGAGTCACGCTGCGTGGACGCGGCGGGGCGACGCGGGGCAAGAAGGCCGCTTCGGCCTGACGCCTGACGATCCCGAGCGACGTTTGGGGCCGACCGGTTCACGGTGTCGGCCACCCGGCCGATCGCGCGGTCGGCCGGGTGGTTACTGTGCAGTCACTTAGTCTGTGCTGCACTGGCCGCACCGGAACCGAAAGGCGCCCTATGGCTTCGCTCGACTCTGTGCTCGACAAGGACGGCGTACGGCTCACCGTCGATGACGCGGTGGCCACGGTGACGCTCACCAATCCGGCCAAGCGCAATGCCCAATCTCCCGCTCTCTGGCGGGCGTTGGCCGAGGCCGGGCGATCGTTGCCGGGCAGCGTGCGCGTCGTCGTACTGCGCGGTGAGGGCAAGTCCTTCTCCGCGGGGCTCGACCGGCAGGCGTTCACGCCCGAGGGCTTCGACGGCGAGCCGTCGTTCCTCGATCTGGCGCGCGGTTCCGACGAGGAGCTCGATGCCGTCATCGCCGAGTACCAGGACGCGTTCACCTGGTGGCGCCGCAACGACATCGTCTCGATCGCGGCGGTCCAGGGGCATGCGATCGGCGCCGGGTTCCAACTCGCCCTCGCCTGCGACCTGCGGGTCGTTGCGCAAGACGTGCAGTTCGCCATGCGCGAGACCAGCCTGGGTCTCGTCCCCGACCTCACCGGGACCCACCCGCTTGTCTCACTCGTCGGTTATGCGCGTGCGCTGGAGATCTGCGCCACCGGGCGCTTCGTCCACGCCGACGAGGCGGAGCGGACCGGCCTGGCCAACCTCGTCGTGCCCGGCGAGGAACTCGACGCGTCCGTGCACGACCTGGCGGGTGCGCTGCTCGCCGCACCGCGTGACGCCGTGATCGAGACGAAGGCGCTGCTGCGGGGTGCGCAGTCCCGTGGGTACGAAGACCAGCGGGTGGCCGAGCGCGCCGCACAGGCACGACGGCTGCGCGACCTCGCCGGGCTCTCCGACTGACGCTCCGGGGCGGGGCCGACCGTGTCACGCCGGCGACGGTCGGCCCGGCGACGGCGTGGCCCGGTCCCGTGGTCGCCCCGGCAGCGGTGGCGTCCCCTTCGGCGTCGGACCGGAAGGACGTGCCCGCCGTGGCCGTCGTGGTCGGCATTCCGCGACCGTCGCCCCGCGCCCCGGCATCAGGTGCCGGGGGCGTGCCGCGCGGGGATGCCCGGGTCGGCCACGCCGGTGATCAGAACGGTCACCGGCGCCGGTGCCGGGAGCAGCGGCGTGATCGCCCCGCGGACCGCGCGGGCCACCACCAGCGGGTGGTGGCCCGCCGCCGTGGCCAGTTCGACGCGGGTGCCGGTCCGGCCGACCCGCACCGGCACGCCCAGGGTCCCGGTCAGTCGCGCGACGCCCGGCACCGCGGCGACCGTCGCCCCCAGGTCGTCCTGCGGTGCCACCCCGGGCGGACCGGAGGGCGTCGCACCCGGTGCCGGGGCGACGTCCAGCAGGGCCGTCACCCTCAGGTCGATCTCCTCCACCACGAGGCCGAGCCCGTGCCAGGACGCCGTGGAGAGCGCGGCGCGCAGTCCTTCGGCGAGCTCGCGGAGCGGACGGTCCCCGTACGCGGCGAACTCCGCCGCGACACGCAGCGGCCCCGGAGGCAGGGCGGCCGGCGGGGGCGGGAACACGGGCGACCCCGCCGTATCCGGGTCGGCGAGTGCGATCCGCAGCGGCCCCGGATCGACGCCGTCCACCGTGCGCGCCGCCGCGCACAGCACCGCGCGCGCCGCCCGTTCCGCCAGCCAGGCGCCGTCCTCCGCGCGACCGAGAGGCAGCAGTCTGTCGGTGCCCGGCCGGGCCCGTACGGTCGCGGTCCGTCCGCGCGGCGTGGTCACCGCACCAGCCTCGCCATTGCTCCAGCCTGCCGCATCCCCGGCGCGGGAGGGACCAACCCCACCTAGTGTGGTCAGCGAGTACGGAATTCACCGGTGCCCGGAAAGGGACGAGTGGCGATGACCGAACCTGACCCGAGTCCCCTGAAGGATCCCTCCGTGTCCAGACGGGGCGGTGGCGATCCGGCGGTTCGGGGCCGCACCACCATCGCCGACGGCGTCGTCGAGAAGGTCGCCGCGCTCGCCGCCCGCGACGTGGTCGGGGTCCATGCCATGGGCAACGGTGTCTCCCGGGCCTTCGGCTCGGTGCGCGACCGCGTCCCCGGCGGCAAGCCGTCCGTCACCCGCGGGGTGAATGCCGAAGTCGGGGAGGTGCAGACGGCCCTCGACCTCGAGATCGTGGTCGACTACGGAGTGTCGATCGGCGATGTGGCCCGCGCCGTCCGCGAGAACGTCATCGCTGCGGTCGAGAGGATGACCGGACTCGAGGTCGTCGAGGTCAACATCGCGGTCGGGGACGTGAAGCTCCCGGAGGAGGAAGACGAGGAACCGGAACCCCGGATCCAGTAGCAGAGCTCGCGAGAGGAGCTCACGATGAGCATGGCGGTGGCCGGTCTGCTGGCCGGCATGGCACTCGGCTTCGCCGGCTACTTCGGCGGTTTCGCAGCGTTCCTGCTGGTGGCCGCGCTCGGTGCGGTCGGATTCGTCGCCGGGCGGTTCCTGGACGGCGACCTCGAACCGGGGGACATCTTCCGCGGCCGCGAGCAGGACGACCGGAGGGGGTGACACGGCGTGGTTGCGGATCCGAGCCCGCCCCTTGTCAGCGGGGGGACCGCCGCTGCCGAGCGGGGAGCGACGACGATCGCCGACCACGTGGTGGCGAAGATCGCGGCGCGGGCGGCGCGCGAGGCGCTCATGCGCCTACCGGAGGGTGGCGCGCTCCCGTTCGCCACGGTCACCGTGCACCAGGACCACGCCCGCGTGGTCATCGGCCTCGAACTCGACTACCCCTGCGACATCGGCGGGCAGTGCCGCGCGGTGCGCCGCCAGGTCGTCCGGAGGGTGGAGGCGCTGACCGGTCTGGAAGTGCCGGAGGTCACCGTGGACGTGGAGCGGCTGCACTCCGTCCACACCCGCCGGACTGCCCGGGTGAGGCTGCGATGACCGAGCCGGCGGAGGAGGCGGAAGGACCGGACCGGCCCGCTTCCCCGGCACCGCCCCGGGGCGGCGGGGTCACGGGCCGCAGCGGCAGGTTCTGGTCCCGCCGGCGCGTTCCCGCCGCGCTACTCGCCGCGGGCGTGACGGGTGCCGCGGGCCTTTTGCTGTACGACGTGGCGGCGGTGCGTACCGAGCACGCCGGGATGCACTGGCGGCGGTGGCTCGCCGACCAGTTGGACAGGCGGCCGTTGGACGACGGCTGGTTGCTGGTGGGTGCGGCCCTCGCGGTGCTGCTCGGTCTGGTGCTGATCGTGCTGGCGGTGACCCCGGGGCTGCGGACGATCCTGCCCATGCGTCGCGACACGGACCGTGCGGACGTCCGGGCCGGGCTGGACCGGGAGGCGGCGGCGCTGGTGTTGCGCGACCGGGGCATGGAGGTGTCGGGCGTGCAGTCCGTACGGGTCCGGGTGCGCCGTTCCCGAGCCACGGTCCGCGTGGTGTCCCACTTCCGCGATCTCCACGACGTCCGGCGCGACGTGCACGCGGTGATGGGCGACGGGATCCGCGAGCTCGGCCTGGCCCGCCCGCCGGCGCTGTCGGTGCACCTGCGCAGGCCGGCGAAGAAGGGATGAGCACGGTGACCGGAGCCGTCAACCGCGTCCTGATCGGAGTCGTCGGCCTGGTGCTGTCGGCCACCGGGGTCGCGGTGCTCGCCGCCGGAGCCGGCCTCGGGGTCCCGTCGTGGTGGCCCTGGAACGGACCGGACGACGTGCTGCTCAGCAGGAGCGAGCGGAAGCGGTGGCAGGGCGAGGACTGGTGGTGGCCGCTGGTGATCACGGTGCTCACCGTCGTCGTCCTCCTCGCCCTCTGCTGGCTGATCGCGCAACTCCGCAGATCACGGCTGCCCGGGATCCTGGTCGACAGCGGTGACGGCGACGGCGCGACCCTGCGTGGGCGTGCGTTGGAATCCGTACTCGCCGGCGAAGCGGAACACGTCGCCGGCGTGTCGCGCGCCCAGGTGGTTCTCCACGGCCGCCGTACCGTGCCGACCCTCCGCGTGAGGCTGCTCCTGGAGCCCTACGCCTCGCCGGGCGAGGTGCTGGACCGCGTCTCGGCCGGGGCGTTCCGCAACGCGCGTGAGTCGGTGGGGCTGTCCGTGTTCCCCGCGGAGGTCCGCCTCCGTGCCGTGACGTACCACGCGCAGCGCGTGACGTGACCGCGGGGGATCGAGCGTCCTCGCACGGCCCGCTCGGGATGCGGGGCGGTGGGAGCGCTGCTTCGCTGAGAGGGGTTCGCCCATAGCGAGGAGCCGAGGAGTGACCATGAGTGATGCAGGCGAACTTGGCGGCCGTATCCGGCAGATGCGGCAGAAGGCCGAGGAGTTGAAGCAGGCCGCGGAGCGGGCGGGCGATCCGGAGGAGCGCCGGCGACTCCAGGACAAGGCCCGCAAGTTGCAGGAGCAGAGTGAACAGGAGAGCGCCATGGGCTCGGGGGACATCTACCCGATGGAGTGAACTCCTGAGGGAGTGCAGCCCGTGGCACGAGCTGGTCGGCGGTCGCACCTGGGAGCGGTCGCCGACCGGTTGCCGTGCCGGCCGGTTCCCCGCCGCGCGCAGCGCGTCCCCTGCGGGCCCCTGCGGGAGGCAGGACCTTCCGGAGCCCGTCAGAATCCCCGCCGGGCACCGCCGTCGACCGGCAGCATCACGCCCGTGACGTACGAGGCCGCCGGAGACAGAAGGAACGCCGCGGTACGCCCGAACTCCTCCGGTCCGCCGTAGCGCCGCAGCGGGATCCGGGACTCCGACGCGGCACGTGCCGCGTCCGCGTCTCCCGACAGCGCGTCGAGTTCACGGACCCGGTCCGTGTCGATCCGGCCCGGCAGCAGGCCCACCACACGGATGCCGCGCGGCCCCAACTCGTCGGCGAGGGACTTGGCGAACCCGGCCAGACCGGGGCGCAAGCCGTTGGAGATCGTCAGACCCGCGATGGGCTCGTGAACCGAACCGGACAGCACGAACCCGATCACACCGCCGTCTCCGAGCACAGCCGCAGCGGCGCGAGCCAGTCGGACCGCGCCCAGGAAGACCGTGGTGAAGGCCGCCTCCCACTGCTCGTCCGTGTTGTCCGCGACGAAGCCGGGAGCGGGCCCGCCGACGCTGATCAGGATGCCGTCGACGCGGCCGAAGCGTTCGCGCGCCGCGGCGACGAGCCGGTCCGCCGCGGCCGGGTCGGCGTTGTCGGCCCCGACGCCGACGGCGTCCCCGCCGAGCGCCTCCGCCGCGTCCGCCGCCGTCTTCCCGTCCCGGCCGGTGACGACCAGCTTCGCGCCCTCCTCGGCCAGTGCCCGTGCCGTTGCGTTCCCCAGACCACGGGTGGCGCCGGTGACGATGAAGACGCGGTCCTTCAGTCCAAGATCCATGGCCCTATCCTGCCGCCTCCTGGGCGGCCAGGGCGAGGGCCGATCCCACGAGACCCACATGGCTGAACGCCTGCGGGAAGTTGCCGAGCTGCCGTCCCGCCGCGGGGTCGTACTCCTCGGCGAGCAGGCCGACGTCATTGCGCAGGTCGAGCAGCCGCTCGAAGAGCTCCGTGGCCTCCTTCACCCGCCCCGTCATCCGCAGGGCGTCGACCATCCAGAACGAGCAGACCAGAAAGGTTCCTTCACTGCCCGGAACGCCGTCGACCGAGGCGCCCCGCGTGCTGTAGCGATGGACCAGACCGCCGCGGCTCAGCTCCGCGCGCACCGCCTCCACGGTGCCGATCACCCGCGGATCGTCCGGCGGGAGGAAGCCGACCCGGGGGATCATCAGCAGGGACGCGTCCAGTTCGGCCGAGCCGTAGAACTGGGTGAAGGTGTTGCGCTCCGGGTCGTAGCCCTTCTCGCACACCTCCCGGTGCACCTCGTCCCGCATGGCCCGCCACCGGGACACGTCGCCGTGCAGCCCCGGGTCGCGCTCCAGGGCCCGTACGGCCCGGTCCGCGGCGACCCAGGCCATCACCTTCGAGTAGACGAAGTGGCGCCGCGGGCCGCGTACCTCCCACAGCCCCTCGTCCGGCTCGCGCCACTTCGACTCCAGGAAGCCCAGCAGGCTGAGCTGGACGTTCCACGCGTGCGCCTGCGGCGTCAGTCCCGCCTCGGCGCGGTGGTGCAGGGAGTCCATCACCTCGCCGTAGACGTCGAGCTGCAGCTGGTCGGCGGCGGCATTGCCTATCCGTACCGGCGATGCGGCCTCATGGCCCCGCAGCCAGGGCAGCTCCAGCTCGGGCAGTCGGCGTTCGCCCGCGACGCCGTACATCACCTGTAGGTCCGCCGGATCACCCGCCACGGCACGCAGCAGCCAGTCGCGCCACGCCGCCGCCTCGTCCGTGTAACCCGTCGCCATCAGCGCGCCGAGGGTGAGGGTGGAGTCGCGCAGCCAGCAGTAGCGGTAGTCCCAGTTGCGCACGCCACCGGGATCTTCCGGCAGGGACGTGGTGGCGGCGGCGACGATTCCTCCCGTAGGGGCGTACGTCAGCGCCTTGAGGGTGATCAGTGAACGCAACACCGCGTCGCGGTACGGGCCGTCGTAGGTGCACCTGCCCGACCACTCCGTCCAGTCCTCCACACTGTGCCGCAAGGCTTCGAACGGGTCGATGAGCCTCGGGCGGGGCCGGTGCGAGGGGTGCCAGGTGAGGACGAAGGCCACTGCGTCCCCCTCGCCGACCGTGAACGACGAGCAGGTGCTGAACTGCTGCCCCCAGGTCTTCACCGGGACCGCCTCGGGGCTCTCGATGCGCAGCCAGACGGAGTCGGGGCCGGCGACCGCCACCCGGTGCCCCTCGGCCCGGCGCATCCACGGGACGATCGAGCCGTAGTCGAACCGCAACCGCAGTGTGGCCAGCATATCGACGGTTCCGCTGACGCCCTCGACGATGCGCACGACGTCCGGGGCGGTGTCGCGCTGCGGCATGAAGTCGATGACCTTGACGGTGCCCGTCCTCGTCTCCCACACGGATTCGAGGACCAGGGTGCCGGGCAGGTAACTCCGACGGGTGCAGTTCCCTGCGCCCTTCGGGGCGATCCGCCAGTGGCCGTTGTCCTCCGTGCCGAGCAGCGCGGTGAAACAGGCCCCGGAGTCGAAGCGGGGGAGACAGAGCCAGTCGATCGAACCGTTCTTGCCGACCAGGCCCGCCGTCTGCAGATCGCCGATCAGGGCGTAGTCCTCGATGCGTTGGGTCACGCTCTGGCGTGTTCCCACGCTGCTGTGAGATTAAGCGCAGCTCAGACGGTACTTTGCGCGGCTTCGGCCGCGGCTTCCGGAGCCGCCGTCGTTCGTTCGGTGGCTGTGGCTTCCCGGTCCCGCTTCTCGCGCCGCACGAGGACCACCCACCCCACGGGTACACCAGCCGCGAACAGCCACCACTGGACCGCGTAGGCCATGTGCGGACCGATCGAGTCGTGGTCGGGGTCGGGGATCAGCTCGGGCGTCCCGCCGGACGGCTCGGGTGCCGTCTGCTGTACGTAGCCGCCGAGCACGGGCAGGCCGAGCCGCTTCGCCTGCTGCTCGCTGCTGATCAGCATGACCTGACGCGGGGGCAGGCCCTTCAGGTCCTTGATGCCGCTGGCGCCGGTGGTCTCGTCGGCCATGAGCCGGCCCGTGACGGTGACCTCGCCCCGGGGCGCGGGCGGTACGGCGGGGAATGCCTTCTGGTCGGCCGCCGACGGCACCCAGCCGCGGTTGACCAGGACGGCACGGCCGTCGGGGAGGAGCAGCGGGGTCAGGACGTGCACACCGACCCGGTCGTCACTGTTGGTGCGGCGGCGCACCACGACTTCGTGCGCGGTGTCGAACGTCCCCCGCGCCGTCACCCGGCGCCAGAAGTCGGCGTGCGGCACGGAGTGGCCGGGGGAGGTGAGTTCGGTGACCGGCACCGGCCGCGCCGAGAGGTTGTCCGAAATCAGCTGGTTCTGGGCGACCCGGTTCTGGTGCCGGTGCAGCTGCCAGAAGCCCAGCTCGACCATCACCGGGATGAGGGCGAGGCTGACGAGGGTGAGGATCACCCACTGCCGGGACAACAGGAAGCGGTACACGGTTTGACCGTACCTGTTCGGATCTGCGGCCCGGACAGTGGGTCCCGTCCGGGCCGCCGGGCCCTGCGTGCCGGGGCGCCGTGACGTTGCCGGTCACACCCTGTCGACGATGCCCGCCCTCCCCTCGGCCCGGGCGCAGTGCGCGCCGCAGTACCAATGACCCTGGACCTCGACGCCCTGGCCGATGATCTGGACCTTGCAGTGCTCGCAGATGGGCGCCATCCGGTGGATGGCGCAGGAGAAGCAGTCGAAGACGTGCACCGCGCCCTGCGCGTGCACCTCGAAGGACATTCCGTAGTCGTTTCCGCAGACCTCGCATCGTGCCATGCGCCGCATGGTCCGGAGCGAGGGGGAGCGGGGCAAGGTCCGGCCGGGCGGGTCGCGAGGCTCTACCCGACCGGCTCAGCAGGGACGCCCCGGCCCGACCGGTTCCCGCCGGGCGCCCGCCGTCACCCGTCCGCCGGTTGCACGTCCCTCAGCAGTTGGGTGAACGCGGCCTCGTCCACGATCGGCGTCCCGAACGACTTCGCCCGGAGTGTCTTCGACGTCGATGCGTCGGGATCGTTGGTCACGAGCAGGCTGGTCAGCCGGGACACGCTCGTGGCGACGTGCAGACCGGCCTCGATCGCACGGTCCTCCAGGAGCTCCCGCTCCACGCTGGTGTCGCCCGAGAACGCCACCCTCATGCCCTGTTTGAGCGGGTGGTCCGCTTCGTAGCGTCCCGGATTGGGGTGGGGGCACGGGGGGCGCTTGCGCGACGGGCGCCAGCCGTGCTGACGGTACGTCGCCTGGTGGCCGATGCGCGGCGCGGCGGGTGCGGAGGACCACTCGGTCAGCGGCCGGCACTCGAGGAGCGGCAGGCGTACGCCGCGCCGCGCGGCCGTGTGCAGGCTCGGGCGGAAGGCTTCGGCGAGCACCCGCGCGTCGTCGAGCGCATGGTGCGCGCGCCGCTGGACGACGCCGAAGTGGGCCGCGAGCGACTCCAGCTTGTGGTTGGGCAGGGGGAGGGCCAGCTCCTTGGAGAGCGCGATCGTGCAGAGTCGCTGCCGGACGGGCGCGGTGTGTTCGGCCCGTGCGTACTCCCTCGCGATCATGGACCAGTCGAAGAACGCGTTGTGCGCCACGAGTACCCGGCCGTCCAGCCGGGCCGCGAACTCATGGGCGATGTCACCGAAGAGCGGCGCGCCCTCCAACACGTCGCGCGTCAGCCCGTGGATCCACACGGGGCCGGGATCCCGTTCGGGATTCACCAGCGAGTACCAGTGGTCCTCGACGTTGCCCTGGGCGTCGAGCCGGTAGACGGCAGCCGACACTATCCGGTCGTCGCGGGCGAGTCCGGTGGTCTCCACGTCAACGACCGCGTACCCCTTGGGGTACGCGGTCGGCCACGCTGCTGCGGTCGTACGGTCGTCGAGCATGGTCACAGAGAATACGGCCCGCCACCGACAGTGCTGTCCCGGCCCATCGGCACGGGACGTCGGCCCCTACACGGCGGCGGGTCCGCTGCGGGTGCCCGCTCCACGCCCGAGGTCGCCAACCTCTTCCGGAAGCGGGTTACGGGCGCGGCCGTTTCCCACCGGTCCTGCGGAACCCGAGGTCCGAAGCGAGCGGGCCGGGCGTTCTCCGGTGGGCGGCCCGCCTCGGTCGAGTACCCGCCGGGCCGGGGCGGCTCTGTCAAGCCCCTTGGTGGGGGGCGGAGTCCTCATCCGCCCGTTGTGCCCGCGCCCGCGGTGGCGCTCGTGGTGGCGCTCGTGGTGCGCCCTGTGGCGGATGGCTGCGACGCCCCGGACGGCGCCAGCAGCGTTTCCACCAGGGCCCTCACGGATGCGGCGAACAGCCGCTCGGGATTGGCCGGTCGGGCCAGGGCGCGGGCCAGGGCGGGGTCGTGTTCGGCGCTCTCCTCGTCCGAATGCGGACCCCACAATTCCGTCTCGCCCGGAGACTGTACGGGCGCCCGCTCCCGGTTGCGCTCCACGAGGACGAAGCCGACTATCTGGTACTGCACCGCCCGCACGGCCTGTGCGGCGCGCGCCCCGCGCAGGCCCGCCGCGTGCACCTCGTGGATGAGCGCCCGCTGTGCGGGCAGGAACATCCGCTCGGTCAGGCCCCGTTCGTGGACCATGGCGATCAGGTGCGGGCGTGCGCGCAGCTCCTGTCGCAGCCGCCGTGCGACGGACACGATCCGAGTGGTCGGGGTACGGCCCGTGGGCCGGATCGCGCCCATCTCCTCCACGGTCCGGGCCACGAGCGCGTCGAGGAGGGACTCCCGGTTGCCCACGTGCCAGTAGATCGACGTGACCGCCGTGCCCAGTCTGGCTGCGAGCCCCCGCATGGTGAGGGCGTCCGGACCGTGCTGCCTGACGAGGTCCGCGGCGGTGGCCAGCACCTCTTCACGAGTCAGGGCTGTGCGTGACATGAAGCTCCCAATTCCGTTGTGTGCATGACTCTTTACCCTTCACCGGCAGCGGTGTAACTGTGTTACAGAAATGCCCCCGTGGCGGCGCACCACGACGCCAGACGCCAGGACGGACCCCGTCGGCGCACCACGCCCGCCGACGGCGACGTCCCCCGA
This sequence comes from Streptomyces sp. NPDC059169, assembly GCF_042755225.1. NCBI lineage: Bacteria > Bacillati > Actinomycetota > Actinomycetes > Kitasatosporales > Streptomycetaceae > Streptomyces > Streptomyces sp. NPDC059169. Next base: position 495,379 of record NZ_JBHZCF010000002.1, read on the forward strand.
CGACGCACGAGGAAGGGCGGCACGACATGGCACGCGTACGGTACGGAGCACGCACCGGGACGGAGATCGCGGCGGCACGCGCGGCGGGCACCGGACTCCCCACCGTCTGGTCCACGGGTGTCGTGGCGGTGTGGGAGACCGACCCCGACGTGGTGGCCGCCGTGCTGCCGCCCCCGCTGAAGCCGACGGAACGGCCGTTGGTCCGGGCGAGCATCAGCAAGGTGGAACTGCCCGGGTATCCACTCGGCGCCGGGTCGGTCGCGGTCGCCGCCTCCCACGGCGACCGGCAGGGCTGGTACCCCCTCGTGATGCCGATGACCCACGAGCGGGCCCTCATCGGCGGGCGCGAGGTCTTCGGCGAGCCCAAGAAGCTGGGCGAGGTGTCCGTCGAGCGGGACGGCCTGGTGGTGCGGGCGTCGCTGGCGCGGCACGGGATCGCGTTCCTCGAGGTGCGCGGCGCCGTCAGCGGCCCCCTGCCGCTGCCCGAACCCACCGAGAAGTTGGACTTCTACTTCAAGTTCCTCCCCGCGGTGGACGGTTCCGGACTCGACACCGACCCGGTGCTCGTGCACTGCACCCGGAACGAGCGGGTCCGCAGGCTGGAGCGGCTCACCGGCGACGTGGTGCTCCGCGAATCGATGTACGACCCGGTGGCGGACCTGCCCGTCCGTGAGCTGGTGGACCTCACGCTCGGCGAGAAGACCTCCGACCAGCGGGGAAGGATCGCGGAACGGGTCAGTGCCGAGGCCCTCCTGCCGTACGTCCACCAGCGCTACGACGACCCGCAGCAGATGCGCGACGGACTCCCGGAAGCGAGCACCCGATGAAACTGCAGCGCGGGCAGGTCGCCGTCGTCACCGGTGCGGCGAGCGGCATCGGCCTGGCGATGGCACGGCGCTTCGCCGCGGAAGGGCTCAGGGTCGTCCTCGCGGACGTCGAGGAAGCCGCCCTGCGCAAGGCCGCCGATGTACTCGCCGCAGGGGCCGCCGAGTCGATGGCCCGCGTCGTCGACGTGTCGGACCGTTCCTCCGTGCTGGCCCTCGCCGACGCCGTCTACGAGACCTACGGCGCCGTCCATGTGCTGTGCAACAACGCAGGCGTCGGATCAGGTGCCGAAGGCCGGATGTGGGAGCACGAGCCGAACGACTGGAAGTGGGCGTTCGCCGTCAACGTCTGGGGCGTCTTCCACGGCGTACAGGCCTTCGTCCCGCGCATGCTCGACGGCGGAGAGCCCGGCCACGTCGTCAACACCTCCTCCGGTGACGGGGGGATCGCCCCGCTGCCCACGGCATCGGTGTACGCCGTCACCAAGGCGGCCGTCGTCACGATGACCGAGTCGCTGTACGCGCACCTGAAGGCGGAGGGCGCGGGCATCGGCGCGTCGGTGCTCTTCCCCGGACCCCACATGCTGCGCACCGGTCTGTGGGAATCGCACCGCAACCGCCCCGAGCGGTACGCGAAGGAGCGGCCGCGCAGGACCCCTTACCGCAGTCTCGACCAGTGGGAGGCGGCGATGACGGCAGCCGGCCGCGAGGTCACGTTCACCCCCGTCGAGGAGGTGGCCGAGCACGTCGTGGCGGGGATCAGGGCGGACCGCTTCTGGATGCTGCCGGACAGCGAGCACAGCGACCACCAGATCCGCGCCCGCGCGCAGTCGATGCTCGACCGTGCCAACCCGTCGTACCTGGAGAGCTTCGTACTCGACTGAGGGAGCCGTGATGACGGATCCGTACGCTCCGAACGACCCGTACCTGATCATCTCGTCCGACTGCCACGCGGGACTGCCCACCGAGCAGTACCGGCCTTACCTCGACGCCCGCTTCCACCGGGACTTCGACGAATTCCTCGCCGGACGCGACCGCCGCCGCGAGGAGATGACCCGCCTCGGCGTGCGCAACGAGGCCTTCGCCGACAAGTGGTTCAGCGACCACGAGGAGGGGCTGCGCGGCGGCTGGGACACCACCCGGCGGCTCAAGGAGCTCGACGGCGACGGCGTCGCCGCCGAAGTCGTCTTCCCCGACGCCGACGCCGTCGACAGCAGGACCGCCGCACCCTTCGGTGTCGGGCTCGGCCTCTCCGGCGACCAGGACCCCGACCTCGGCATGGCCGGGGCCCGGGCTCACAACCGCTGGCTCGCCGACTTCGTGTCGCAACACCCCGAACGGCACTGCGGAGTCGCCCTGCTGCCCGTCACCGGCGAGGTGGACCGGGTCGTCGCCGAGATCCACCGTGCCCGCGAATCCGGTCTCGGCGCGTTGATGATCCCCTCGATGTGGGTGGACGGGGCGCCGTACCACGACCGTAGGTACGACCCGGTCTGGGCGGCGGCCGCGGAGACCGCGATGCCGGTACTCACCCACTCCGGTGCCGCGCCGCGCCACGAGTACGGCAACCACCTCGGGATCTACGTCTCCGAAGTGACCTGGTGGCCCGCGCGGCCGTTGTGGTTCCTCCTCTGGTCGGGCGTCTTCGAACGCCACCCCGGCCTGAAGTTCGGGGTCGCGGAGTCCGGCTGTTGGTGGCTGCCCAACCTCCTGTGGTTCATGGACCGGCTCTACCTCGGGGCGCACGGGGGCAAGAAGCTGTCCCCGTTCGCCGAACTGGAGCGGCCGCCCAGCGACTATCTGGACCGGCAGGTCTTCATCTGCGCCACCAACACCAAGCGCCGCGAACTCGCCCAGCGGTACGAGATCGGGGTCGACAACATCCTCTGGGGCTCCGACTTCCCGCACCCCGAGGGCACCTGGCCCCGTACCAGGGCCTGGTTGAAGAAGACCTTCCATGACATTCCGGTCGCCGAGACACGGCGCATGCTGGGCCTGGCGGCGGCCGAGGTCTTCGGCTTCGACACCGCGAAGCTCACTCCGCTCGCCCGCCGCATCGGGCCCACCCCGGCCGAGCTGGGCCAGCCCGACGACCAGGCGGCGGTCGAGGCGACGTGGGCGCGGTCGCGCGAGGTCGGCCGCCACTGGCTGACCGACCACGACTTCCCGTCCCTGGGGGTGTCGCTGTGAGCGGTGCGGGTGCCGCAGAGGAACGAGGCGCGGCCGGGAAGCCCGGCGACGACGGTCCCGTGGGGCCGGACCGTTACACGGTCATCTCCGCGGACTGCCACGCCGGGGCCGACCTCCTCGACTACAGGCCGTACCTGGAGAAGCGGTACCACGAGGACTTCGACGCCTGGGCGGCGACGTACGTCAACCCCTACGAGGACCTGCTCGCCGACACCGCCGACCGCAACTGGAACTCGGACCGCAGGATCGCCGAACTGGAGGCGGACGGCATCGTCGCCGAGGTCGTCTACCCCAACACCATCCCGCCGTTCTTCCCGTCCGCCTCACTGATGGCGCCGCAGCCGACCCGGGAGGACTACGAGCAGCGATGGGCGGGACTGCGAGCCCACAACCGCTGGCTGGCCGACTTCTGCTCGCTGGCCCCGGGCCGGCGTGCCGGTGTCGCCCAGATCCTGCTCAACGACGTCGACGAGGCAGTCGCGGAGGTCCGCCGCGCCAAGGCGGCGGGGCTGACCGGAGGGGTCCTGCTGCCGGGCGCCCCGCCCGGCTCGGGTGTCCCCGAGCTGTACTCCGCGGCCTACGACCCGCTCTGGGCGGTGTGCCAGGAACTGGACGTCCCCGTGAACCACCACGGCGGCTCCGCGTCCCCGCCGCTCGGCGACGAACCCGCCGCCCGAGCGGTGTTCATGGTGGAGGCGACCTGGTTCTCGCACCGCGCCCTCTGGCACCTGGTCTTCGGCGGAGCGTTCCGACGTCACCCCGGTCTGCGGCTGGTCCTCACCGAGCAGGGCTCCGGCTGGATCCCCGGCGTGATCGACATGCTGGACTACTACCACGGGCGGCTGGTCGCGGCCGCTTCCCGGGCCACCACGGCCGAGTCCAAGTTCGGCGCCGGACTGGCCGGCTCCATGGGCAAGGGCCCGAGCGAGGTGTGGCGCGACAACTGCTTCGTCGGCGCGAGCTTCATGCGCCCCCACGAGGTGCCGCTGCGCGACCGGATCGGCCTCGACAAGATCATGTGGGGCAACGACTACCCGCACGACGAGGGCACCGCGCCGTACTCCCGCGAGGGCCTGCGCATCGCCTACGCGGGCCTGCCGCGCGCGGAGGTCGCCGCGATGGCGGGCGGGAACGCGGCGCGGGTCTACGGTTTCGACCTCGCCCTCCTCGACCGGATCGCCGCGGTGCACGGCCCCACCGTCGACGAGATCGCCGAGCCGCTGAAGGAAGTGCCGCCGGACGCCACGAGCCCGGCCTTCGCTCCTGGCGGGTCGGTGCGCGTCTGGTGACGCCGGCGGTGAGACCCTCCCCAGGTGACCGAACCCATCCACGAAGAGGGCCACGGCGAAGCTCTCGGCCCCCGCCTCAACTGGCTTCGTGCCGCGGTCCTCGGCGCCAACGACGGCATCGTCTCCACGGCGGGCCTGGTCGTCGGCGTCGCCGGCGCGACCAACGACCGGGGCACCCTGCTGACGGCGGGCCTCGCCGGGCTGCTCGCGGGGTCCATGTCGATGGCGGCCGGCGAGTACGTCTCGGTGTCCACGCAGCGCGACTCGGAGAAGGCCGCGCTGGACATGGAGAAACGCGAGCTGAGGGAGCAGCCGGAAGCCGAACTGGCCGAGCTGACCGACCTGCTGGCGGACCGCGGCATGTCCCGGGACGTCGCCCGCGAGGCGGCGGTCCAGCTCACCGAGCGCGACGCGCTGCGCGCCCACGCCCGCATGGAGCTCGGCATCAACCCGGACGAGCTGGCGAACCCCTGGCACGCGGCCGGTGCGAGCTTCCTCGCGTTCACCGTGGGTGCACTGCTGCCGCTGTTGGCGATCGTGCTGCCCCCGGCGGGCGTCCGCCTCTACGTGACGGTCCTGTCGGTCCTCGCGGCACTCACCGTCACCGGTTGGTGGAGCGCCCGGTGGGGGGCCGCCCCGGTGGGCGTCGCGGTCGTGCGGAACGTGGGCGGGGGCGCGCTGGCCATGGGGGTGACGTACGCGGCGGGGGCGTTGCTGGGGGCGGCGGGAGTCTAGGCGCGGAGACGGGGCGGCGGACCCCCGGCGGATCGCGGGACGCTCGGCCCGGAGGGGGCCGGGACGGCGCCGGGCCGTCTGCCGGGCGGCGCGTACGCAGCCGGAGCTCCGGTGCGTTGCTGCCGGTACGTCCCGCCGCTGTGAGCGGGAACGGCCGGTTCGGTGCCGGCACTGGAGCGGGCGTACGGTGAAGCGCGTACCGAACGAGAAGCGTCGAGAAGCAAGGACCCCTCCGTCATGCGCGCCACCACCATCCACGCCCCGTTCGACATACGTGTGGAGGACGTACCCGACCCGAAGGTGCAGCAGCCGGGCGACGCCGTCGTGCGCGTCCTGCGGGCCTGCATCTGCGGCAGCGACCTGTGGGCGTACCGCGGTGACTCGGCACGGCAGCCGGGCCAGCGCATCGGCCACGAGTTCCTGGGCGTCGTGGAGGAGGCGGGCGCTGATGTCGCCGCCTTCGCCCCCGGCGACCTCGTCGTCGCGCCGTTCGTCTGGTCCGACGGCACCTGCGACTACTGTGCCGAGGGGCTGCAGACCTCCTGCCCTCAGGGCGGCTTCTGGGGCTCCGCCGGCCACGACGGCGGCCAGGGCGAGGCCGTACGGGTGCCGTTCGCCGACGGCACCCTCGTCAAGCTCCCGTCCGCCGCGGCTTCCGACGACCGGCTGCTGACGGCACTGTTGGCGCTCTCCGACGTCCTCGGAACCGGCCACCACGCCGCCGTCGGTGCGGGCGTCACCGAAGGCAGCACGGTCGCAGTCGTCGGCGACGGCGCGGTGGGTCTGTGCGGGGTGCTCGCGGCCAGGAGGCTCGGCGCCGAGCGGATCATCGCGCTCGGCCGCCACGAGGCGCGCACGGGCATTGCCAGGACGTTCGGTGCCACGGACGTCGTCGCGGCGCGCGGGGACGAGGCCGTCGCGGCGGTGCGCGACCTGACCGGCGGACACGGCGCGCACGCCGTGATCGAGGCGGTCGGCACCGAGCAGTCGATGCGGACCGCCGTCGGGATCGCGCGCGACGGCGGTGCCGTCGGCTACGTCGGAGTGCCGCACGGCAGCGGGACCGGACTGGACCTCGGAGTGATGTTCGCCCGCAACATCGCGCTGCGCGGCGGTGTCGCGCCGGTCCGGGCGTACATCCCCGAGCTGCTCCCCGACGTCCTGGACGGCACCATCGACCCGTCGCCGGTGTTCGACGTGTCCGTCGGGCTGGAGGGCGTGCCGGACGGCTATCGCGCCATGGACCAGCGCACCGCGCTGAAGGTCCTGGTCACGCCCTGACGGCTGCCTCGCCCGGCAGGCACGGGCGGCATCACGCCGGGGAGCGCGGACCCGGCCGACGTGCGGGAAGGCCGAGGAGGCACGCGTTCCCCGTGGGACGGGGCAGGGGCAGGGTAGGGGAGCGCCGAGACCCGTGCCCCGTGCGCCTGCCGCCCGGGCTCCCGCAGCTCCCTCACTCCCACGCCGCGGCGTCGGCGCCCCACCGTCCGGGGGGACGCGACCAGTCGGCCGGGGCCCCGTCGTAGTGCACCGGTGGTAGGGCGTAGCGCAGCCTGCCGAGCGGGCTGTCGGTCGTGGCCAGCCACCGGTCGGGGGCGTGGTCGGCGTCCTCGGCGTCCTTGGTGTCCTCGGCGTCCGCCTCGGCCCGGAGCCCGTGGAGCAGCCGGTGGGCGGTGCGGGCCAGCGCCAGCCGTACGAGACGGGTGCCACCGGAATCCTCCTGCTCGGTCAGGGACCTGAGCACGGCAGCGGCGAGCAGGTACCCCGTGCCGTGGTCGAGGGCCTGCGCGGGCAGGGCACCCGGTGCGTCCGCCGAGCCCTCCGCCACGGCGATGCCGGTGGCGACCTGGACCAGGCTGTCGAAGCCGCGTCGTCCGGCCCACGGGCCGTCGTCGCCCCACGCCGAGAGCCGGGCGATCACCAGCCCCGGCCGGTCCACGGCGAACCGCTCCAGTGCACCCGGGCGGTAGCCGGTGACGAGCACGTCCGCCCGGTCCAGGAGCTCGCCGAAGGTCCTCCGGTCCGAAGGGCTGTCCAGGTCCAGGGTTGCGGACCGCTTGCCGAAGCCGGTGTCCGCGTGCTGGTCGGGCAGCTCGGGGAGTCGGGGCGGATCGATGCGCAGTACGTCCGCGCCGAGCAGCGCGAGGGTGCGCGTGGCGACGGGGCCGGCGATGACCCGGGTCAGGTCGAGGACCCTCAGCCGTCCCGAGCGGCGCCGCGGGGCGACGTCGTCCAGCCGCTCCCGCGACACCAGCGGTTGACGCGCCACGGCGGCACCCTGGGGATGCGCCGCCCATTCCTCGGGCGTGCGCAGGGCGACGGCGAGGCCCCCGGCCGCGTACACCGTGTCCTCCACCTCCAGCGCCGTTCGCCCGGCGAGCACGGACGCCACACCGTCCTCGTCCGTGCCCAGTGCGGCGAGCAACGCGGCCCGGTGGTGCGGGTAGTTGGCGTGCGTCCGTACCCAGCCGTCGGCCGTGCGCCAGAACCGTGACAGCGGGGCGAAGGACACCGGGGCCCTCCCGCCCACGAGGAGACGGCGTTCGCTGACGAAGGCAGTGGCCACTGCCCCGTCGTCCACGTACACGGCGGGGACCGCGCCCCCGGTGTGCTGCGCCGCCTGCTCCGCCGCCGCGAGCGAGCACACCGCCACCGTCCCACGGGCCAACTCCCCGACCGGCAGCCGCGCAGCCAGCGGCCACGCCGGGCCGCCGTACGAGACGCGCGCGATGAGCCGGGGATCTCCGCCGAGCCCTGCCCAGAGGTGCTCGGTGGCGGTGTTGTGCGGGGGAATGTCGATCACGGTCGCACTATGCCACCCGCGTCGCGTCGGACGCACGGGGGCCCGGGCGCGATTCCTCGGCGCCCGGGCCCCCGCCCGCCTTGGGTCCTTCCGCGTCAGCGGCGCACCGCGTCCAGCGCGTCCGTCAGTCCGGCACCGTAGAAGCCGTTCTTGCTCTTCCCGCCCTCGCAGACCGCGTCGACCGTGCCGTCGCCGTTGATGTCGTACGGGTTGGTGCACGCGCGGTCGTCCGCCTGTGCGTACAGCCGGGCCTTCACCTCGGCCGCCGAGGCGTGCGGGTGCCGCGACTTGATGAGTGCGGCCACGCCCGCCACGTGCGGGGAGGCCATCGACGTGCCGGCCTTGTAGCCGTATCCGCCGTTCATCACCGTCGAGAGGATGAGCCCGCTCGTCGCCGGAGCGTCCGGTGCCTGGTACTTGGTGGAGTCACCACCGGGCGCGGCGATGTCGATCACGCCCTTGCCGTAGTTCGAGTACGACGACTTCAGCCCCTTCGCGCCGGTCGCCGCGACCGTGACGACACCGGGCAGCATCGTCGGGTAGTCGAGGCACTCGCGGGGGTTGACGGTACGCGTCACCGGCGTGGTGTCGTTGGGGCTCGTCGTGTCCGTCAGTTCCTTGGCGGCGAGGTCCATGGCCGAGTTGCCCGCCGCGGCGACGTTCACCGTCCCCTTGCGCTCCGCGTACTTCGCTGCCCGCGTCACGGACTCCAGAAGGGCCTTCTGGTCGTCGTCGGTCTTGCACGCGAACAGCCACGGGTCGGTGTAGTAGCTGTTGTTGGTGACGTCGACGTGGTGCTCCGCCGCCCACACGAAGCCGCAGACGACCGATTCGGTGTAGAAGAACCCGTCCGGGTTGGCCACCTTGATGCCGGCCACCTTCACACCCGGCGCGATGCCGGTGACGCCGACCCCGTTCTTCGCGGCGGCGATGGTGCCCGCGACGTGGGTGCCGTGGTCGCTCTCGCCGGGGTTCGGCCGCCAGGAACCCGGCGTGGTGTCCGCCTTGCCCGTCACGCAGTTGGCCGAGGCGGAGGCGTTGAAGTTCGGCGCGAGGTCGGGGTGGGTGTCGTCGACGCCCGTGTCGATCACGGCGACCGTGACCCTCTTGCTGCCCAGCGTCCTCTGGTGAGCCTTGTCCGCCTTGATGGCGGGCAGGTCCCACTGCAACGGCTCCAGCGGGTCCTGGTCGTCGTCTGCCTTCGCCGCGGCCGCCTTCGCCTCGGCGGCGGTGAGCGGCTGCTCCGCGTCGATCGCGTCGTCGGTCTGCGGCGCCAGCGGCTTGGTCCGGGTGGCGCCCGCGGACGAGACGCCCCTGACCGTGCGGATCTGCTTCGCGAAGTCCGGGTTCTGCGAGTGGACGACGATGACGCCGATCCGGTCGTAGGCGACCAGGACCGTGCCGCCGGCCTTCGCGATCGCCCGCTTCACCGCCGCGGCGGTCGCGCGACCACCGGAGACGTTGACGACGTAACTCAGCGTCGGGCCGTCGGTCGAGACGGCCGCGGGCGCGGCGTCGGCGGCGACGGCTGCCGCGGGCCCCGCGGGCAGGAAGCCGAGCGAGGCCGTGAGCGCCAGACCTGCGGGCAGAGCTATCGCACGCATTCGTCTGGGTCGCAGATGAGCCATGGAATCTCCACATCGTCCGAGTGACCACCCATCACCCCTGTTCGGATGGGCGGGTACATGACGAATGAAGCTATCGCCGATCATCCGGACACATCAACGGCTTCGCACAGTTCGTTCGGAAGTCGTCCGGGAGGCGTGCGGACCCCCTGTGGGAAACGCGGATGCTGAACCGCGTCGCGGTGCGCTCCGTGCCGTTGTCTGGGAGGAGCAACATCACCGCCGCACCGACCGTGCGGGGTCCCCATGTCCACGTTCGCCCACCCGTGTCGCGAGGAGATGCCGTGGCAACCGACGCACCGCCGCCCGAGGGCCGTACGGACACCCGTCCCACCCAGCCCACGTCAGAGACGTATCGAGAGGTGCAGCAGAGCGCGGAGTTCGCCGAACTGCGCCGCACCTACCGTTCCTTCGCCTTCCCCCTGACCGTCGCGTTCATCGCCTGGTACCTGCTGTTCGTCCTCCTGTCCAACTACGCGGGCGGCTTCATGGGGACCCGGCTCTTCGGCAATGTCAACGTGGCCCTGGTCCTCGGGGTCGCCCAGTTCGTCACGACCTTCCTCATCGCCTGGTGCTACGCGAGGTTCGCGGCCGGAAGGCTCGACCCGCGGGCGGAAGCGATCAAGTCCCGGATGGAGGCCGACGCATGAGCCACGCACTCACCACCGTGCCGCTCGCGGCGTCCAACGCCACCAGCGAACACCGGCCTCTGATCATCGGCCTCTTCGCGGCCTTCGTCGTCGTCACCCTCGTCATCACCGTATGGGCCGGCCGACAGACCAAGGACGCCGCCGACTTCTACGCGGGCGGACGTCAGTTCACCGGCTTCCAGAACGGTCTCGCCATCTCCGGCGACTACATGTCCGCCGCGTCCTTCCTCGGCATCGCCGGTGCGATCGCCCTCTTCGGGTACGACGGTTTCCTGTACTCCATCGGCTTCCTCGTCGCCTGGTTGGTCGCCCTGCTGCTGGTCGCCGAACCCCTGCGCAACTCGGGGCGGTTCACCATGGGCGACGTGCTCGCCTACCGCATGCGGCAACGGCCCGTCCGCACCGCCGCGGGGACCTCCACCATCGTCGTCTCGATCTTCTACCTGCTGGCCCAGATGGCGGGCGCGGGCGTCCTCGTCTCCCTGCTGCTGGGCATCACCAGCGACGCGGGCAAGATCGGGATCGTCGCCCTGGTGGGCGTCTTGATGATCGTCTACGTCACCATCGGCGGGATGAAGGGCACCACCTGGGTGCAGATGGTCAAGGCCGTCCTGCTCATCGCGGGCACCCTGCTCATCACCTTCCTCGTGCTGTGGAAGTTCCACTTCAACGTCTCCGACCTGCTCGGCAAGGCCGCGGACAACAGCGGCAAGGGCGCGGCGTTCCTGGAGCCGGGGCAGAAGTACGGGGCCACCGGCACCTCGAAGCTGGACTTCCTCTCGCTCGGTGTCGCCCTCGTCCTCGGCACCGCGGGCCTGCCCCACATCCTGATCCGCTTCTACACCGTGCCCACCGCCAAGGCCGCCCGTAAGTCGGTCATCTGGGCCATCGGCATCATCGGCGCCTTCTACCTGATGACGATCGCGCTGGGCTTCGGGGCGGCGGCGCTCGTCGGACCGGAGGAGATCAAGGCGTCCAACAGGGCGGGCAACACCGCCGCACCCCTGCTCGCGCTGCACGTCGGCGGTGCCGACTCCGCAGGGGGCGCGATCCTGCTCGCCGTGATCTCCGCGGTGGCCTTCGCCACCATCCTCGCCGTCGTCGCCGGGCTCACCCTCGCGTCCTCGTCGTCCTTCGCGCACGACATCTACGCGAACGTCATCCGCCGGGGGCGGGCGAGCGATCAAGAGGAGGTGCGCGCGGCCCGCTGGGCGACCGTCCTGATCGGCGTCGTGTCGATCGCACTCGGTGCGATGGCCCGCGACCTGAACGTGGCCGGGCTGGTCGCGCTCGCCTTCGCCGTCGCCGCGTCCGCGAACCTGCCGACGATCCTGTACAGCCTGTTCTGGAAGCGGTTCACCACCCGGGGCGCGCTGTGGTCGATCTACGGCGGCCTGGTCTCGTCCGTGGTCCTGGTGCTGTTCTCCCCGGTCGTCTCCGGAAAGCCGACGTCGATGTTCCCCTCGGCGGACTTCGCCTGGTTCCCGCTGGAGAACCCGGGCCTCGTCTCCATTCCACTGGGTTTCCTGCTCGGCTGGATCGGCTCCCTGCTGTCCGAGGAGGAGCCGGACCGCGGCAAGTACGCCGAGTTGGAGGTCAAGTCCCTCACAGGCATCGGCGCCCACTGAAGAGCATTCCGACACACGGATGAACGCTGCCGCGTCGTAGGGTCCTACGACGCGGCAGCGCCGTACCTCGTGGCAAATGGCGCCCTCCGTTGTCGCAGCCGTCGCGTAGGCTCGTCGGTAGACGAGTTCGAAGACTTCCGGACACGGGGAGGGGCCCCGCAGTGCTGCGTGACACCTACGGCCGTGTGGCTACTGACCTGCGGGTTTCGCTCACGGACCGATGTAATTTGCGGTGTGCCTACTGTATGCCCGAAGAAGGCCTGCAGTGGCTCGGCAAGTCCACGCTGCTGACCGACGACGAGATCGTCCGCCTGGTCGGCATCGCGGTGACGCGCCTGGGGATCACCGAGGTCCGTTTCACCGGCGGAGAGCCGCTCCTGAGGCCCGGCCTGGTCGGCATCGTCGAGCGGTGTGCCGCGCTGGCACCCCGGCCCGAGATGTCGCTGACCACCAACGGCATAGGTCTGCGGCGCACGGCGACCGCCCTCAAGGCCGCGGGCCTCGACCGGGTCAACGTCTCGCTCGACACGCTCCGACCCGACGTCTTCAAGACCCTCACTCGGCGTGACCGCCACCATGACGTGCTCGACGGGCTCCAGGCCGCCCGTGACGCCGGACTGACCCCGGTCAAGGTCAACAGCGTCCTGATGCCGGGGTTCAACGAGGACGAGGCGCCCGATCTGCTGGCCTGGGCCGTCGAGCACGACTACGAGCTGCGCTTCATCGAACAGATGCCGCTCGACGCACAGCACGGGTGGAAGCGCGAAGGAATGGTCACCGCGGGTGACATACTCCAGTCGCTGCGCACCCGCTTCGCGCTCACCCCCGAGGACGACGACGCCCGGGGGTCCGCCCCCGCCGAGCGTTGGCTGGTCGACGGGGGACCACACCGGGTCGGCGTCATCGCCTCCGTGACCCGCCCCTTCTGCAGGGCCTGCGACCGCACGCGCCTGACCGCCGACGGGCAGATCCGCACGTGTCTGTTCGCCCAGGAGGAGACGGATCTGCGGGGGGCCCTGCGGTCCGGCGCGCCGGACGAGGAGATCGCGAAGATCTGGGAGGTCGCGATGTGGGGGAAGAAGGCGGGGTCCGGCCTGGACGATCCGTCCTTCCTCCAGCCCGACCGCCCCATGTCAGCCATCGGCGGCTGATCCCCGCTCGTTCGGCGCCGCATCCCGTCCGGTGGCGTTCCGGTCGTGGTCCCACGCGTCGAGCGTGACGACGTCCTTCAGGAAGCCGCGGACGCCCAGGAACTGGGACAGGTGCTCGCGGTGTTCCTCGCAGGCCAGCCAGGTCTTGCGGCGCTCCGGGGTGTGCAGCTTGGGGTTGTTCCACGCCAGCACCCACACGGCGGCCGCCCGGCAGCCCTTGGCGGAACAGATCGGGGTCTCGTCGTCGCTCACCGGGTCATTCTCCACGATCACCCCGACCGGGCACCGCGGCCTCCGCCCGCCCCACACATGGCGACGCCGGGCAGCCACGGGGGGAGCTGCCCGGCGTCGGTCCGTCGCTCCGACGGGGGATGCGGAGCGCACACGCAGTATGCCACGGCGAACGGGGTGTGGTGCACTGGAACTTCATGATTGATCTGAGCTTTTCCTGAGGTTCGAGCGGAACCCGACCTACCTCATCTGCTCGCCGTGCCGAGCCGCACGTTCCGCTGTCTCCTCCGCCTCGTCGTCCGCGGTCGAAGGAGCGTCGGTGGGCCCGTTGCCGAGAGCGAGTCGGGAGGGGGTCGGGACGAACGTGGGCGGCAGGTCGGGGGCGGACTCGCGGCCGGCGTTCGCGATCACCACGGCGATGTACGGAAGGGTCGCACCCAGGATCAGCGCCACGATCGCCACGTGCCGTTCGACGTTCCACAGCACGGCGGCGAGGACCACTGCCACGGTGCGGATCGACATGGAGATCACATAGCGCCGCTGGCGGCCGCGCACGTCGTCTGCCAGTCCCTGGCGCGCTCCGGTGATCCGGAAGACCTCGTTCGTCCTGTGCTTCCGCATGTCGTTCCACCGCCCGGGCAACCGTGCCGGACCTCCCCGGTCCGGACCTGCTTCAACGGTACGCCGCGGTCGGGCCGCATCGGAGGCCGGGGCGGCCCGACCAGACGGATGACTCCCCTGCGTACGGCGTACGGGGCCGTCCGACATGCGCCGTTTGGCATATACATCGAGACTGTCCGATAACTGCTCACGTCGATCCGAACCAGGAGGCAGCCATGGGCTGGTTGTGGGCGATCATTGTCGGGTTCGTGTTGGGACTGCTGGCCAAGGCAATCCTCCCGGGGAAGCAGCACAGCCCGCTCTGGCTGATCACGATCTTCGGCATCATCGGGGGGATCGTGGGCAACGCCCTCGCGGGAGCGTTCGGGGTCCGCGATACCGCCGGAATCGACTGGTGGCGACACATCTTCCAGATCGTGGCCGCGATCGTCATCGTCGGTGTCGGCGACTCGCTCTACATGTCGCTCCGCGGCAGGAAGCAATCGGCCTGACGGGCCGGCGTGCGACTCGGGCCGGGTGGGCGACCCCACCCGGCCCGAGTGCTGCCGTGCGCCGGCGCGTCAGCCGGCCGAGACCTCGACCGCGGCGAGGTTCTTCTTGCCGCGGCGCAGTACGAGCCAGCGGCCGTGCAGCAGGTCCCCGGCCTCGGGCGCCGCGTCCTCGGACGTCACCTTCACGTTGTTCACGTAGGCACCGCCCTCCTTGACCGTGCGGCGGGCGGCCGACTTGCTCGCCGCCAAACCGACCTCCGCGAACAGGTCGACCACGGGAGCGAGCGCCGCCACCCGGGCGTGCGGCAGCTCCGAAAGAGCGGCCCCGAGCGTCGCCTCGTCCAGGTCCGCCAGGTCGCCCTGCCCGAAGAGTGCCTTCGACGCGGCGATGACAGCCGCGCACTGCTCCGCGCCGTGCACCAGCGTCGTCAGTTCCTCGGCCAGAGCACGCTGGGCCGCGCGGGCTTGCGGTCGCTCCTGCGTTTGGCGTTCCAGCTCCTCGATCTCCTCGCGGGAGGCGAAGCTGAAGATCCGCAGGAACTTCGAAACGTCCCGGTCGTCGGCGTTCAGCCAGAACTGGTAGAAGGCGTACGGGGTGGTCAGCTCCGGGTCGAGCCAAACCGTCCCGGACTCCGTCTTGCCGAACTTGGTACCGTCCGCCTTGGTGATCAGTGGAGTGGCCAGGGCGTGCACCGCGGCATGGGGTTCGACCTTGTGGATCAGGTCGGCGCCCGCCGTCAGGTTCCCCCACTGGTCACTGCCACCGGTCTGAAGCACACAGCCGTGCCGCCGGTACAGCTCCAGGAAGTCCATGCCCTGCAGGATCTGGTAGCTGAACTCCGTGTAGCTGATTCCGGCATCGGAGTTGAGGCGCCGGGAAACGGCCTCCTTGGCGATCATCTTGTTGACCCGGAAGTGCTTGCCGACGTCGCGCAGGAAGTCGATGGCGGACAGACCCGCGGTCCAGTCCAGGTTGTTGACCATCGTGGCGGCGTGCGGCCCCTCGAAGTCGAGGAACCGCTCCACCTGACCCCGTAGCCGCTCGACCCAGCCGGCCACGACGGCGGGGTCGTTCAGCGTGCGCTCCGCGGTCGGCTTGGGGTCACCGATCAGGCCGGTGGCACCGCCGACCAGCCCCAGCGGGCGGTTGCCCGCCTGCTGGATCCGCCGCATGGTGAGGATCTGGACCAGATTTCCCAGGTGGAGGCTGGGCGCGGTCGGGTCGAAGCCGCAATAGAACGTGACGGGACCGTCCGCGAACGCCTTGCGCAATGCGTCCTCGTCAGTGGAGAGGGCGATCAGCCCGCGCCACGTGAGCTCGTCGACGATGTCCGTCACGGTTCTCTCTCTCCTCGACCCCGGGGAAACGATGGAATTGCCTGCAGCAGTCTATGGGCTTGCCCGGGGGCTCAGACGCCCTGGCTGACCGAGCTCATGTTGAAGTCCGGAATGCGCAGCGCAGGCATCGCGGCCCGGGTGAACCAGTCGCTCCACTCGCGCGGCAGCGTCTTCTCGGTCCGCCCCGCCTCCACGGCCCGCGACAGCACGTCGACCGGCGACTCGTTGAAGCGGAAGTTGTTCACCTCGCCGATGACCTCGCCGTTCTCCACCAGGTAGACGCCGTCCCGGGTCAGTCCGGTGAGCAGCAGCGTCGCCGGGTCGACCTCGCGGATGTACCAGAGGCAGGTGAGCAGCAGTCCCCGTCCGGTGGAGGCGACCATCTCTTCCAGGGACCGCTCCCCGCCGCCGTCCAGGATCAGGTTGCCGATTGCGGGCGCGACCGGCAGTCCGGTGAGACCGGCGCTGTGCCGCGTGGTGACCAGCCGGTCCAGCGTGCCCTCCCGCACCCAGTCGGTCGCCGACAGCGGCAGGCCGTTGTCGAACACGGAGAGGTCGCCGCCGGAGGAGTGCGCGATCACGAAAGGTGCCGATTCCAGGCCCGGCTCGCTCGGGTCGCTGCGCAGGGTGAGCGGCAGCTGCGCGAGGGGTTCGCCGAGCCTGGTGCCCCCGCCGGGCTTGGAGAAGACCGTGCGGCCCTCCGCCGCGTCCCGGCCCGAGGCCGACCACAGCTGGTAGATCAGCAGATCCGCCACCGCGGTCGGCGGCAGCAGGGTCTCGTAGCGTCCCGCGGGCAGCTCGATGCGACGTTCGGCCCAGCCCAGCCGGGTCGCCAGCTCGTGGTCCAGCGCCGCGGGATCGACGTCCTTGAAGTCCCGCGTCGAGTGGCCCGCCCAGGCGGAACGGCTGCGGTCCGGAGACTTGGCGTTCACCTCCAGCGTCCCGTTCGGCTGGTCGTGCCGCAGCCGTACGCCCGTGGACGTGCCGAGGTAGGTCGAGGTCAGCTCGTGGTTGGCGAAGCCGTACAGCTCTCGTCCGCCGGACCGGGCCCGGGCGAACGCCTCACCGAGTGCGGGCGCGAACTCGGCGAACACGGCAGAGGACGTCTCGGCCGGAGCGTCCGTGAAGTCTCCCGCCACCGGGATCCCTGCGACCAGCGGCTGGGCGTCCTCGGCGGGGCCCGCGGCCCGCGCGGCCTCCTCGGCGGCCCGCACCAGCGGTTCGAGGTCGTCCGCGGTCACGGCTGACCGCGACACCACCCCGGACGCGGTGCCCTCGGCGCCGTCGACCGTGGCGATCACGGTGAGCGTGCGGCCGCGCGTCACGCCGTTGGTGGTGAGCGCGTTCCCGGCCCAGCGCAGGTTCGCCGACGAGTGCTCGTCGGCGATGACCACACAGCCGTCGGCTGTGGACAGTTCGAGGGCGCGCTCGACGATCTCGTGCGGCTTGCTGACGGGGCTCATCGACCGGCCTCCTGGGTGGTGTTCAAGATGTTTACGCCCCGGAACAGGGCGGAGGGGCAGCCATGCGAGACCGCCGCGACCTGGCCCGGCTGGGCCTTGCCGCAGTTGAAGGCGCCGCCGAGGACGTATGTCTGCGGGCCGCCGACCTTTTCCATCGAGCCCCAGAAGTCGGTGGTCGTCGCCTGGTAGGCGACGTCGCGCAGCTGTCCGGCCAGCCGGCCGTTCTCGATGCGGTAGAAGCGTTGGCCGGTGAACTGAAAGTTGTAGCGCTGCATGTCGATCGACCAGGAACGGTCGCCGACCACGTAGACGCCGCGCTCCACCCCGCCGATCAGGTCCTCCGTCGACAGGCCGCCCGGCTCGGGCTGCAGCGATACGTTCGCCATCCGCTGCACCGGCACGTGCCCGGGGGAGTCCGCGAACGCACAGCCGTTGGACCGGCCGAGGCCCGTCAGCCTCGCGATCCGCCGGTCCAACTGGTAGCCGACGAGGGTGCCGTCCTTGACCAGGTCCCAGCTCTGCGCCTCGACGCCCTCGTCGTCGTACCCGATCGTGGCGAGGCCGTGCTCCGCGGTCCGGTCGCCCGTCACGTTCATCACCGACGATCCGTACCTGAGCTTGTTCAGCTGGTCGAACGTGGCGAACGACGTGCCCGCGTACGCCGCCTCGTAGCCGAGCGCCCGGTCCAGTTCGGTCGCGTGGCCGATCGACTCGTGGATGGTGAGCCACAGATTGGACGGGTCCACCACCAGGTCGTAGGACCCCGCCTCGACGCTCGGCGCCCGCATCTTCTCCGCGAGCAGCTCCGGAATTCCGTCCAGCTCCGAGTCCCAGTCCCAGCCGGTGCCGGTCAGGTACTCCCAACCGCGCCCCACCGGCGGCGCGATGGTCCGCATGGAGTCGAACTCGCCGGTCGTCTCGTCGACCGCGACCGCGGTGAGTTGCGGGTGCAGCCGCACCCTCTGCTGGGTGGTCACCGTCCCCGCCGTGTCGGCGTAGAACTTGTTCTCGTGGACGGTGAGCAGCGAGGCGTCCACGTGGGCCACGCCGTCCGCCCGCAGCAGCCGCGTGCTCCAGTCCGCCAGCAGCCCGGCCTTCTCCTCGTCGGGGACCGAGAACGGGTCGATCTCGTACGACGAGATCCACGTCCGGTCCGCGTGCACCGGCTCGTCGGCGAGCTCCACCCGCTCGTCCGACCCGGCGGCCGCGATCACCTGCGCCGACAGCTTCGCCATCGCCACTGCCTGGCCCGCGACCCGGGCCGCGGCGTCCATGGTCAGGTCGACCCCGGAGGCGAAGCCCCACGCCCCACCGTGCACGACCCGCACCGCGTACCCGAGGTCGGTGGTGTCGGACGAACCCGCAGGCTTCGCGTCCCGCAGTCGCCAGGCCGCACTGCGCACCCGTTCCAGCCGGAAGTCGGCGTGTTCAGCGCCGAGTGCACGTGCTCGTGCGAGCGCTGCGTCGGCGAGCGCCCGCAGCGGCAGCGCCGTGAAGGCTTCGTCGATGGAATGAGCCACGAATGTCTCCTGTCCTGGTCGGACTCGTCGTCATGGGACGGTCCACCCGATCATGTCGTGCTTCGGTGCCGCTGCCTACCGCTTTCTGTAGGGATCCGACAGTGCATCCCGCACGCCACTGTCAGGGGTCGATCCCCTGTGCACGGGACGGTACCGATAGGTTTTCGCAGTACCAGACCTCTACCGAAAGGGTGATCCGTTGAGCCGCTCGGTTCTCGTCACCGGAGGAAACCGGGGCATCGGCCTCGCCATCGCCCGCGCATTCGCCGAAGCCGGAGACAAGGTCGCGATCACGTACCGGTCGGGGGAGCCGCCGGAGGAGCTGACCAAGCTGGGTTGCCTGCCGGTCCGCTGCGACATCACCGACGCCGATCAGGTGGAGCAGGCCTACAAGGAGATCGAGGACAAGCACGGTCCCGTGGAGGTGCTGGTCGCCAACGCCGGTGTCACCAAGGACCAGCTGCTGATGCGGATGTCGGAGGAGGACTTCGTCACCGTCCTCGACACCAACCTCACGGGAACCTTCCGCGTCGTGAAGCGTGCCAACCGCGGCATGCTGCGTGCCAAGAAGGGCCGTGTCGTCCTGATCTCCTCGGTGGTCGGACTGCTCGGCTCGGCGGGCCAGGCCAACTACGCGGCCTCCAAGGCCGGCCTGGTGGGCTTCGCCCGCTCCCTCGCCCGCGAACTCGGCTCGCGGAACATCACCTTCAACGTCGTCGCGCCCGGTTTCGTCGACACCGACATGACCAAGGTCCTCAGCGACGAGCAGCGCGCGGGCATCGTCTCGCAGGTGCCGCTCGGCCGTTACGCGCAGCCGGAGGAGATCGCCGCCACGGTGAAGTTCCTCGCCTCCGACGACGCCTCGTACATCACTGGAGCCGTCATCCCCGTTGACGGCGGATTGGGCATGGGTCACTGATCACATGAGTGGAATCCTCGCCGGCAAGCGCATCCTCATCACCGGTGTGCTGATGGAGTCCTCCATCGCCTTCCACACCGCCAAGCTGGCCCAGGAGCAGGGCGCTGAGATCATCCTGACGGCGTTCCCGCGACCGACGCTGACCGAGCGGATCGCCAAGAAGCTGCCCAAGCCCGTCAAGGTGATCGAGCTCGACGTCACCAACGACGAGCACCTCGGCCGCCTCGAAGAGGTGGTGCGCGCGGAACTCGGCGGTCTCGACGGCGTCGTGCACTCCATCGGCTTCGCCCCGCAGGACGCCCTCGGCGGCAACTTCCTGAACACCCCGTTCGAGTCCGTGTCGACCGCGATGCACGTCTCGGCGTTCTCGCTGAAGTCGCTGACCATGGCCTGCCTGCCGCTGTTCCCGCAGGAGGGCGCCGCGGTGGTCGGTCTGACCTTCGACGCCCAGTTCGCCTGGCCGCAGTACGACTGGATGGGCCCGGCCAAGGCCGCGCTGGAGGCCACCTCCCGGTACGTGGCCCGCGATCTGGGCAAGCAGAACGTCCGGTGCAACCTGGTCTCGGCGGGCCCGCTCGCCTCGATGGCTGCGAAGTCCATCCCTGGCTTCGCCGAACTCGCGGACGTCTGGAACCACCGTTCGCCGTTGGAGTGGGACATGGCCGACCCGGAGCCTGCCGGCCGCGGAGTCGTCGCGCTGCTCTCCGACTGGTTCCCCAAGACCACCGGCGAGATCGTCCACGTCGACGGTGGCGTCCACATGATGGGTGCATAACGCACCGTTACGAGCGCAGGGCGTCACCCGGTCGCCCGCGACGCCCCGGTCACCCGCTGTGCGCGGGGGCCGGGGCGTCGCCCGTTCGGGTCAACGGAACGGGCGGACCGACCCCGGGCCGGGGAACCTGGAGAGGCATTCCCTCCCTTGTGGTGCAGCAGCGGCGCATGCCGCAGTACGGCCGAGGAGGTCTTGCTCGTGGTTACGTCCTGGCGTTCCGCAACCGTACTGGGGGTGCTCGCGGCCCTCCTGTGGGCGGCGGCCCCTGCGGCCTCCCTGCCGCAGCCGGCGTCCACCCCCCGCCCCTTCGGAGCCGACTGCAGCGTCTTCGTCGAAGGTTCCCGGGCCACGGCCTACTGCCACAACCCCTACCCGGACACCGATCGGGTCCAGCTCCACGTCGAGTGCGCACGCTGGTGGGACGTCGACGCGGACAGCAAGCCCGTCGACGTCGCGGCGACCGGACGGGCCCGGCTCAGTGAGCGGTGCTGGAAGGAGATCAGCAGCGTCTGGGTGAGCCATCTGCGACGGTCGGCGTGACGACCCGGGTCGACCCCCGCACGGGCGTCAGGATCCGCCCTTCGAGCACATGAACGGATAGGCCGCCGCCTCGGTGGCCGCCGCGTCCCCGTCCGAGGCCCGGATCGCGTCGACCAGTCGCGTGTGGTCCATGTGGTTCTCCGGCCGCAGCTCCTGGCCCACGTCGCCGCGCAGCCAGTCGCGCAGCAGATCGCCGAGGTCGGCGTAGACGGCGGTCAGGACGTCGTTGTGCGATGCCGCGACCACGGCCAGGTGGAACGTCGTGTCGGCCGCGACGAACTGCTCCGCGTCCCCCGACTCCCACGCCTCCTCACGGCGGGCCAGCAGGGCGTCCAGCTGCTTCAGATCGCGGTCCGTGCGTCGTTCGGCAGCCAGCTTGGCCGCCGAGGACTCCAGGGTGGAGCGCAACTCGGCGATGTGCCGCGGGTCGGCGTCGGCGAACCTGCGGTGCATGACCCCGGCGAGTTCGCTCGTCGCGACCACGTACGTGCCCGAGCCCTGCCGGATGTCTAGCAGCCCGTTGTGGGCGAGCGCGCGCACTGCCTCACGGATGGTGTTGCGGGCCACGCCCAGCTGCTCGACCAGTTCCGGTTCGGTGGGGATGCGGGACCCCACCGGCCACTCACCCGAGGTGATCTGGTTGCGCAGCTCGGCGATCACCTGGTCGGAGAGGGCGGATCGCCGGGGAGAGGTCAGCGCCATGGTGCTCCTTGTCCGCACGAACGGTCAGCGCAGTCGTCGCCGTCACCCGCAGTTATACGGGATCACGGTCGCGGGGCGAACGGCAACTCATTGGACAACTAATCATCCCATGATTCTATGATGGGCTCCATGCTTGATGAGACGACCTCCCTGATCCCAGCCGCCACGGACGCCCGACCGCACTCCGGCCCTCCCCGGAGAGCGGTCTGGACCCTGCGCCTGGTGACGGCGGGACTCGTCCTCGCCGCGCTCAATCTCCGCCCCGCGATCACCAGCCTCGGCGCCCTCCTCGACGAGGTGCAGAGCGGCCTCCACATGAGCGGAACCGTTGCCGGGGTCCTCACCTCCGTGCCGCCGCTCTGCTTCGCTGTCTTCGGGCTGACCGCGCCCCGCCTCGCGCGGCGCTTCGGTCCTGCAGCCATCGTCTGCGCCGGGATGACGGCCATCGCCGCCGGCCTGCTGATCCGCCCCCTCGCCGGCGGCACCGCCGCGTTCCTCGCGGCCAGCGCCCTCGCGCTCATGGGAATCGCCGTCAGCAACGTCCTGATGCCGGTGATCGTCAAGCGCTACTTCCCGGACCGCATCGGCAGCGTCACCGGCCTGTACTCGATGGCGCTGTCATTGGGCACCGCCCTCGCCGCGGCCGTGAGCGTCCCCATGACCACGGCGCTGGGTGGCAGTTGGCGCGCCGGACTCGGAGTCTGGGCTGCGCTCGCCGTCGCCGCCGTACTGCCCTGGACCCTCCTGGTCCGCGAACGGGCCGCGGGGGCGCCCGCCCCGGCGCCGCACACAGCCCCCGCGTCCGTCCGGACGGACGTCCCGCCCATCACCCGGAGCCGTACCGCCTGGGCCCTGGCCTGCTTCTTCGGGATCCAGGCCACCGGCGCCTACATCACCATGGGGTGGATGCCGAAGATCTTCCGCGACGCGGGTGTCCCCGCTGGCACGGCCGGGGTGCTGCTCGCCGTGACCATGGTCATGGGCGTCCCGCTCGCCTTCGTGATCCCGCGACTGGCCACCCGGCTGAAGCAGCAGGGCCCCATCGTCGTCGTCCTCGGCCTGTGCGGGCTGACCGGATACGCGGGCCTGTTCCTCGCGCCCGCCGCCGGCGCCTGGGCCTGGGCGCTGCTGCTGGGGATCTCCAACTGCTCGTTCCCCCTGGCCCTGACGATGATCGGGCTGCGCTCCCGCAGCGGTGCGGGTGTCGTGCGGCTCTCCGCCTTCGCCCAGAGCACCGGCTACCTGATCTCCATCCCGGGCCCGCTGCTGGTGGGCGTGCTCTACCAGCACAGCGGCGGCTGGCAGCTGCCGCTCGCGCTGATGGCTGGGCTGATGCTCCCGCAGATCGCCGTCGGAATCCTCGCCGGACGGGACCGCACGATCGAGGACGAGGCCGGGATGCGAGACTGACCCCATGCCTGTGCTCGACCCGAACCCCCCGAACGGCCAGAAGAAGCTCCTGCTCATCTTCGGCGTGATGATCGCCATCACGGTGGTCATCGGCATCGTCGCCTCGATCGCCGCGCCCTGAACCCGGCCCCGAAGGGGGTTCTCCCCACCGTCCCCTAGGGGGCGGGCGTCAGGGGGAAGTGGGTGGTTCACCGGATGGGGGAGCAGCGCCGCGATCCGTACGTTGGAGGCCACGCAACCGCGCACCTTCAGACCACGGAGGCGGCCATGTCGGCCCGCACGCACCCTTCGTCCCCCACCCCGGCCGCGGGCGGCGTCGACGTACGCCTGCCGTGGTGGGCCGTCGCGCTCCCGGTGATCGCCTTCGCCGTACTGCTCGTACTGGTGACCGGCACGGGCGAGGTGCACGCCGCCACCGGCGACCCCGCCGTCGGAGCCCTCCTCGACCGGATCCACCAGACCCTGACCCGTTGATCCGGGTCCCACCCGTTGGTCCGAAGGCCCGCGCCCCCCTTCCCGGTACGGGGCCCACCGGCGCTCACCCTCGCGGGATTGCACGCCAACACCCTGCGCCCGCTGGCGCATTTCATGCGAAGCTGGTGAGCATGAGCGCCGCTGAACTCTCCGGAGGGACAGCCCCCGGACCCCTCGCACCCCGAAGGATCGTCCTGCTCCGTCACGCGAAGGCCGACTGGCCCCAGGTGTCCGATCACGAGCGGCCGCTCGCCGAGCGGGGCCGGATGGACGCCCCCGTGGCGGGCCGCAAGCTCGCCGACACCGGCATCCCGTTCGACCTGGCCCTGTGCTCGACCTCGACGCGGACGCGGGAAACCTGGAAGCTCGCGGTCCAGGAACTGCCGCAGCGGCCGAAGACGGTGTACGAGGAGCGGCTCTACGAAGCCTCGCTCGGTGATCTGCTGGCGCTGCTCAACGAGACCCCCGACGACGTCGACGACCTCCTGCTCATCGGTCACAACCCCGGCATGCACGCGCTCGCGGACGCCCTCGCCGGCAAGGCCGAGGGGGACACCCTCGGCAGGATGAACCGGGGAGGATTCCCGACGGCCGCGTTCGCCGTGGTCGGCTTCTCCGGCACCTGGAAGTCCGTCGAGCACGGCGTGGGAACGCTCCTCGACTACTGGGCCCCGCACGACTGACCGCACAGGTCGTGGTCGCGGAGCAGCCCCGGGGCGCGACAGCACACCGGGGCGCGACACGCACGTCAGGGCCGCTTCTCGGCCGCCGTCCGTCAGTCCTCGTGGACGTCCGCGGCCTCGACCTCTTCCCGGGTGACGCCGAGCAGATACAGCACGGCGTCCAGGAAGGGCACGTTCACCGCGGTGTCCGCAGCCTTGCGCACCACTGGCTTGGCGTTGAACGCGACCCCGAGCCCCGCGGCGTTCAGCATGTCGAGGTCGTTGGCCCCGTCCCCGATCGCCACCGTCTGCGACAGCGGTACGCCCGCCTCCGCCGAGAACCGGCGCAGCAACCGGGCCTTGCCCGCCCGGTCCACGATCTCGCCGATGACCCGCCCGGTGAGCTTGCCGTCCACGATCTCCAGCGTGTTGGCGGAGGCGAAGTCCAGCCCGAGACGCTCCTTGAGATCATCCGTGACCTGGGTGAACCCGCCCGACACCACGCCCACTTGGAATCCGAGCCGCTTCAGTGTGCGGATCAGGGTGCGGGCGCCGGGGGTGAGCCGCACCTCGGTGCGCACCTTCTCCACCACCGACGCGTCCAGACCGGCGAGCAGCGCCACCCTGGCGTGCAGCGACTGCTCGAAGTCCAGCTCCCCCCGCATCGCCGCCGCGGTCACCGCGGCCACCTCGGCCTCACAGCCGGCGTGCGCCGCGAACAGCTCGATGACCTCGTCGGTGATCAGCGTGGAGTCCACGTCCATGACGACCAGCCGCTGCGCCCGACGGTGCAGCCCGGCCGAGACCACCGCGACGTCCACTCCGATCTCCGCGGCCTCGGTGGCCAGCGCGGTCCGCAGGGGCCCGGTCTCGCAGCCGGACACCGCGAACTCCACCGCGGTCACCGGGTACTTCGCGAGCCGGAAGATACGGTCGATGTTTCCGCCGGTGCTGGTGATCCGGGCCGCTATGGCGGCCGTGGACTCCGCGGTCAGCGGGTGCCCCAGGACCGTGACGTGCGAACGGCCGCTACCGCGCGGCCTGTTGTCGCCGATGCCCGAGATGATCTCGGCCTGCATCTTCAGCGACTCGGCCCAGCCGTGCACGGTTGCGCGAAGTTCGCCCTCGGAGCCGGCGGTCGGCTTCGTGACGAGCGCGCACAGGGTGATGCGGCCACGCGTGACGACCTGCTCGATGTCGACCACGTCGACGGAGAAGGCTGCGAGTGTGTCGAAGAGCCCGGCGGTGATCCCTGGACGGTCCTTCCCGAAGATCTTGACGAGCAGGGTGGGGACGTCGTTCGGCTGAGGTGGCTGCGATGCGCTCATGGTGTTTCCACCGTATCGGGCACCGCGTGCCACGCGCTGCTCCGGTCCGTAGACCGGACACGACCACGTGGTGGGGCTTGCGGGGCTGGGGGAGCGCGGTGGAGTCGTGACCGGCCGGACAGGCCCGGGGCCGTCCGCGCCGCCCGGCCACGCACTCCCATACCGCTCCGGCCGCGCGCCTCATGCCGGTCCGGCACACCGGACCCGTCCTCCACATCCGTCGCGGGCACCCCGTGCCGCACTCGCCTCACCGATGGGTCCCGGGCGTGCCCGGGGGCGGCGGCCCGTCAGAGGGCTGGTCCGCGGAGGAGGCGTCCGGCTCGGCACGGGGAGGGCGCGGTCGGCGTACCGGCGGCAGAGGCCCGACGGGACCGGCAATCGTCGGCGCCCCGTGCACCCACCCCTCCGGCATCCTCAGGTACGGGTTGGTGTCCGGGTTCGGCGGCCGGTACGGCACCGACGGTCGGTACGGACCCGGTGGCGGCTCCCCGGTCCGCCGTGTCGCCCCCTGCGCGGAGGCACGCCGGCCGGCGGCTCCGGTGCTCCACGCCAGCAGGGCGCCCGCGCAGCCCGCCCCCGTACCCCACACCGCTCCCAGGACCAGCGCCGTCCCCGACCGTCCCCTCACGTCGATCCCGGCCCCGAGGGCATCGACCCCGAGCACGGACAGCGACGCTTCCGCCGACACCTCCGTGAGGAACACCAACAGGAGCAGCGCCCCTGCGGTGACCAGTCCCAGCGGCACCGCACACCGCACCGCGAAGGCCACCACCCCGGTCTCTGCCGCACGAGGCGTACGGACCGCCGTCAGCACCCCGGCGTACAGCATCATCGCCGCGCAGGCCACCGCCAGCAGCCAGGCCTTCCCGTCGAGCGCCGCAAGTCGGGTCAAGGTCACCGGTTCACCCGCCGAGACCCGAAGCAGTTCGTCCAGGGGGTCGGGCAGCCGTTGCGCGAGCCCACCGGTCGCCGTGCCGTCCCACGGCACGAAGAGGCCCAGCAGGACGCCCAGCCACACGCCGTTCGGCGTGCCGAGCAGCGCCGCACCGCAGATCCGGCCGGGACGGTCGTCACCCGCGGCCGCGTACCCGGCTGCCGCCGCCCCGGCCGCCACGGCGACCAGCAGCACGGTCACGAGCGCGGACGCCGCGGGGCGTACCGTCCGCTGCACGGCCCCCCAGCCGCGGGGCAGCGGGGCGCGGCGGGACGCGAGCAGCGCGACGACCAGCACGGCGAGCAACCATACGGCGGCGCCCCGCAGTGAATCCCCGGTGTTCACCGTGAAACCGACCGACGCCTCGGCGCGCACCAGGTCCCCGAGCCGGTCGGGCAGCAGCCCCCCGATGCCGTCGATGCCGTCGATGCTGCCGAGGTCGCCGAGCCCCGGTACCGCGGCCCCGCCGCCGTTGCCGTCCCCGCCGGACCGCAGCGCCTTCCCGTCGAAGTCGAAGGTGACGGTGTCGTGGCCCATCCAGCACAGCCCGCCGACCACGCAGAGGAACACCGCCGACAACATCCCCGCACGCGCGACGAGTTCCCGGCCCGGCAGGTGCGGCCCTCCCGTGCGCAGTGAGCGCAGGAAGACGCGGGCGAGCAGCAGCGCGCCGACCAGACCGACCCCGAGTGGCGTGATGTCGACGGCCGTCGACGCCTTCGCCCCCTCCAGACCGAACACGGAGACGTCTCCCGAGGGAGTGACGGTTCCCCCCACCGCGAGCACCGTCACCGCCGCGGCCATCGGTCCCAACGACCCGTGCCCATCCGCCCCCAGGAGGTGCAGCCCCAGCGCCGCCGCGCCCACCATGCCGACCGTCGCCCAGCTCACGGCCGCGACGGCAGCGAGCGCCGCATCGGCCCAGGGCACCCCGCCACGCCCACCGCGCACCGGGTACCCGCCGTCGCACCCCGCCATCAGGACCCCCCGATCCGTGCCGAGTTGTCCCCTTCGTGCATGATCCGTGTGCACTCATGGGTTCTTACCACTCTCCGGGCGCATTTCTCCGGAGTCAACGGCGCACGGGTGGACGCCTCGACGCCCCTTCACCAGGGCCGGCTTTTGGATACGGGACTGCGCCTGAAATAGTTCCCCACGATGTTCGCCATCCCTAGACTCCCTGTGACGGGGGTACCTCGGGGGACAACTAGTGGGGCATGGAGTGCCGGAACTCGTACTGGAATTGAACGGAAGGACCTGGGCGCTCGATCCGTCCAGGTCGTACACCCTGGGGCGGGACCCGCAGGGCGACGTGGTGATCGATGACGCCAGGGTCTCGTGGCGGCACGCCACGATCAGCTGGGGCGGCCGGGGTTGGGTCATCGAGGACCACGGCAGCACCAACGGCACCTATGTGCAGGGCCAGCGCATCCACCAGATGGAGATAGGCCCCGGCTCCGCCGTCCACCTCGGCAACGCCAACGACGGCCCGCGGGTGAGCCTCTCCGGCGCCGCGGCCGGCGCGTACAGTGCCCAGGGCGCCGCACCGCAGGCGGTTCCCCAGGCCCAGGCGGCTCCCCAGGCCCCGGCCCCGCAGCAGGCCCACCAGGGATGGGCCCAGCAGGCCCCGCAGCAGCAGCCGCAGTGGCAGCAGCAGCGCGCCGCGCAGGTGCCGTCACAGCAGGCCCCGCAGGATCCGTACGCGCAGAACAGCCCGGCCGCGGGCGGTGCCGCGGGGGCTCCGCCGGTCTACGGCGACCGCAGCCCGACGACGTTCCACCAGTTCTTCCTGGGACGCGTGATGCGCATCGGGCGTGCGCTGGAGAACGAGTTGGTGGTCTCCGACCTCCAGGTCTCGCGCCACCACGCCGAGTTCCACGCCACGCCGGACGGCCGCTTCGAGATACGCGACCTCGGCTCGCACAACGGCACCTACGTCAACGGCCAGCCGCTCGCGAAGTCCGGCTCCGCGGTCATCGGCCCGAGTGACATCGTCGGCGTCGGCCACTCCACCTTCCGACTGGTCGGCGACCGTCTCGAGGAGTTCGTCGACACCGGTGAGGTTTCCTTCTCGGCCCGCCACCTCACCGTGACGGTCGACGGCGGAAAGCAGATCCTCAACGACGTCTCGTTCGGCGTTCCCGAGAAGTCGCTCGTCGCGGTCATCGGCCCGTCGGGCTCCGGCAAGTCGACGCTGCTGAAGGCGCTCACCGGCTACCGCCCGGCCAACCAGGGCGACGTCCTCTACGACAACCGGAACTTGTACAAGCAGTTCGCCGAGTTGCGCCAGCGCATCGGACTGGTCCCGCAGGACGACATCCTCCACAAGGAGTTGACCGTCGGCACCGCGCTGAAGTACGCGGCCAAGCTCCGCTTCCCCGGTGACACTGCCGAGACCGAGCGCGCGGCCCGTATCGACGAGGTGCTGCGCGAGCTGAAGCTCGACGTCCACAAGGACAAGAAGATCACCTCGCTCTCGGGTGGTCAGCGCAAGCGGGTGTCCGTCGCACTGGAGCTGCTGACCAAGCCGTCGCTGATCTTCCTGGACGAGCCCACTTCCGGCCTCGACCCGGGCATGGACCGCGATGTCATGCAGTTGCTCCGCGGCCTCGCCGACGACGGCCGCACGGTCCTGGTGGTCACGCACTCCGTGGCGGAGCTGGCGCTGTGCGACAAGCTCCTGGTGATGGCGCCCGGTGGTTCCGTCGCCTACTTCGGCCCCCCGGAAGAGGCGCTGAACTTCTTCGGCTACGACACCTGGGCCGATGTCTTCTCCGCATTCGAGAACTACCGCGACTACGACTGGGCGGGCCGCTGGAAGGGCTCGCAGCACTACCAGATGTACGCCGCGGACATCGACGCCGTCGCCCCGCAGTCCGTGCACATGCCGTCGCCGCAGCAGATGCGTCCGCCCAAGCCACAGGGCTGGGGCTCCCAGTTGTTCACCCTGGTCCGCCGCTACCTCGCGGTGATCGCTTCGGACAAGGGCTTCATGGCGCTGATGCTGATCCTGCCGGCCGTCCTCGGCACGGTCAGCATGCTGATCAAGCCCGACGAGGGGCTGCTCCCGAGTTCGCGGGGGCCGAACGCCACCGCCGCCACCGTCCTGCTGATCCTCGCGGTCGGTGCCTGTTTCTCCGGTGCGGCCAACTCCGTACGAGAGCTGATCAAGGAACGGGTGATCTACGAGCGCGAGCGTGCCACGGGACTCTCGCGGTCGGCCTACCTGATGTCCAAGGTGATCGTCCTGGGCATGATCACCGTGCTGCAGGGCGGCATCATCGGAGCCATCGGCTTCGGCTTCCGTGAGGCGCCTGCGGAGGGGCTGGTCCTCGGTACCGCCACCAAGATCGAGATGACGCTGCCGGTCATGGCGCTCGGCTTCACCGCCATGATGTTCGGCCTGATCATCTCCTCCCTGGTCAAGACCGCGGAGAAGACCATGCCGCTACTGGTGATGTTCGCGATCGTCCAGGTCGTCTTCACCGGTTGTCTGTTCACCCTGCACGGCAGCGTCGGTGTCAACGAGTTGTCGTACGTCATGCCGTCGCGCTGGGCGGTGGCCGCCGCGGGCACCACGCTCCAGTTGAACGTGCTGTTCCCCAACGAGAACGACCCGACGAACACCGACCCGCTGTGGGACCACGAGGCCGCCCAGTGGTTCGTCGACATGGGCGTCCTGATCGCGATCGGCGTGGTCTGCGCGGTCATCGTGGCACGGTTCCTGCGTCGCCACGAGCCCGAGGTCATGCGCAAGTAGCGCACGCGTGCCGGTCGGTCCGACGCCGGCGGTGGAACGACGCCGAAGGGCGGCACCCGAGAGAGGGTGCCGCCCTTCGGCGCGTGTCCAGCGTCCGTCAGTAAGCGCTGTTCACGTTGTCCATGGAGCCGTAGCGGTCGGCCGCGTAGTTGCAGGACGCGACGATGTTGGCGACCGGGTCGTACTGGTCCCAGGAGGTGCCGGGGACGTGGTACGCGTCGAAGGTGGGCTTGATGATCTGCAGCAGGCCCTTCGAGGGGACGCCGTTGATGGCGTTGATGTCCCAGTTGTTGATCGCACGCGGGTTACCGGAGGACTCGCGCATGATGTTGCGGTGGATGCCCTCGTAGGTGCCCGGGATGTTGTGCTTCTTCATGATGTCCAGGGCCTCGCGGATCCAGCCGTCCAGGTTGTTGGCGTAGACGGGCTTGCGAGCGGCAGCGCGGCTGGCGGCCTGGGCGGCGGCGCGCTTCTTGGCGGCGGCCTCGGCCTTCGCCTTGGCGGCAGCGGCGGCCTTGGCCTTGGCGGCGGCCTCGGCCTTCGCCTTGGCAGCAGCAGCGGCGGCCTTGGCCTTCGCGGCGGCCTCGGCCTTCGCCTGGGCGGCAGCGGTCTTGGCCTGCTGGGCGGCCTTGGCCTGGGCAGCGGTGAAGGCGTTCTGCTCGGCGATGCTCGCCTGCAGCGCGGAGGCCTTCGCGGCGTCGACGGTGGTGGTCCAGGCGACCTGGGAGGAAGACACGGCCTGCGTCTCGGTCCCGGCGACTGCGTTGCCCGGGACGAGCGAGAACGCGACGGCGGTGGCGCCGACGGCGGCAACACCAGCGATCGAGAACTTGTGGGTCTTGGACAGACGGCGGGCGCCGGGGGTGCGGGACGCGAACATGCGAGACGTACCTCTTCGAATAGCGGGAGTCGCGACGGCCGGGGAGGCTCAGCGCCTGCTCGGCGGCGACGGACGCAATTCTTAGCGGCCGCAAAATCCTGTGGCAAAGGTGTGACATACGAAGCTCGATAGTGGAGAGGTAAGCCGCAAATTCGGACAAGTCACTCGCCTCTTGCTGCTCAGATGTCCTTTATGTATCCACTAGCGCGCTTCGTAAGTGACGTACGTCCTATGTGCGGGCTCACATCCCGCCTTTATCTCCCTCACCCTCTGTTGCATCAGCAACGCAATCGGTGGTCGTCCTCGTTCGGAAGGAGGAGATGCACGTCCCCGAACTCGTGCCACAGGTAGAGGTGCTCGAGTGCCTCGGTATAAGCCCTGGTCAGCGCCTCGGTTCCGGCGACGGCCGCGAGGAGCAGCAGGTGCGAGGCCGCCGGCTCGTGCAAACCGGTCAGCAGCCCGTCGACCACTCGCACGCCCCGCGCCGGTGTGACGACGAGGTCCGTCCACCCCGCAGCCCCCGCGACCCGACCGTCCGCACCGGCCGCGCTCTCCAGCGCCCGCACCGCCGTCGTCCCGACCGCGATGACGCGCCCACCCCCCGCCCGGGCGGCGTTCACCAGCCACGCCGTGGTCGCCGGCACCTCGAAGCGCTCCGGGTACGGCGGTTCGTGCGCCTCCGCGGACGCCACCCCCGTGTGCAGCGTCAGCGGGGCGAACTGCACCCCGCGGTGCACCAGCCGTGCGACCACTTCCTCGGTGAACGGCCGGCCCGCACTCGGCATCTCCGCCGACCCCGCCCCGTCCGGCGCCGGAACCGCGAACACCGTCTGGTGGGCGGCAAGCGGCTGGTCGCACGCCGTGTAGCGGTAGCGGATGGGCCTGCCGTACCGCTGCATCACCTCCGGGACGTCGACGGACGCGATGGCCCACCACAGCCGCCCGCCGGTGCCGGGCTGCTGGTCGATCGCGCCACCCGCCAGCGGCTCCTCCAGGACGAGCAGGCCGCCTCCCGGCAGTCGGATCCGTGCTCCGGCGGGTCCCCCGGGCCGCGGACGCGTGCTGCCCGACCCGTCGGGCGTGCGCAGCTCCACCGCCCACCGCCGCCCATCGGGCCCCGTACGACCGGGGCCCCTCTCCCCGCACGTCGAGAAGTGGACGACGAGCCGCTCGCCCCCGAGCCTGCCGTTCACCGCGGCCGGCAACGTCGGGGACGTGTTCACCACCAGCACGTCACCGGCCCGCAGCTGCCCCGGCAGCTCCCGGAACGCATGGTGCGACACCGCCGCCCCACGGGACACCAGGAGCCGCACGTCGTCGCGCCCCGTCCCCCGCTGCTCGGCCGGCACCCTCGCCGACAGTTCCTGCGGCACGTGCAGCGTCTCCAGTGCGTTCACCGGACCTCCAGCAGTGCCGACGCCGTGTACCGGCCGCTCGCCGGCCGCTCGTCCAGCAGCCGCAGGAACGCCGGGACCACCGTGTCCGGCGCCGGGCGCGGCCCGTCGTCGTCCGGCACCGCCGCCGCGTACAGGTCGGTCCCCATGTCGCCCGGATCGACGGCCCACACCCGCAGCCCCGGTTCCTCGACGCCGAGGACCGCTGCGAGCAGGTCGAGTGCCGCCTTCGACGCCCCGTAACCGCCCCAGGTCCCGTATGCCCCGACCGCAGCGTCCGACGAGACCGCGACCACCGTCCCGTGCTCCCCGGCGCGCAGCAGCGGGAGAGCCTCCTGCACCAGCCCCAGAGCCGAAACCGCATTGGTCTCCAGCGCCGTCCGCAGCCCTTCCAGCGGCAGTTCCGCCAGCCGCACGAGCGGCTCCGCCCCCAGCGCGCTGGCGTTGCACACCAGCAGCTCCAGGGTGCCGAGGCCCCGGGCCGCCGACACCAGGTCCGCCCGGTGCCCCGCGTCCGTCACGTCCCCCGGCAGCGGCACCACCTTCGTCCCGTACGGCTCCAGGGCCCGTGCGGCCTCCCGCAGCACCCGGTCCGTCCTGGCGTCCAGCACCAGGTCCCAGCCGCGCTGCGCCAGCGCGGCCGCCAGTGCGCGTCCCAGACCCTTCGAAGCCCCCGT
Source organism: Streptomyces sp. NPDC059169 (assembly GCF_042755225.1). Lineage (NCBI taxonomy): Bacteria > Bacillati > Actinomycetota > Actinomycetes > Kitasatosporales > Streptomycetaceae > Streptomyces > Streptomyces sp. NPDC059169. Next base: position 528,393 of record NZ_JBHZCF010000002.1, read on the forward strand.
GATGATCGCGACAGGCATGTCCGTCCGTCCCCTCTGCTCGATGACCTCCAGAGTGGAGCCGTGCGCCGGTCCGCCGCCTCGACCCCGGGGCGGGGGGAGGCCGGGCACTTCGGCCTACGCCCACGGACCCGGTCGGTGGCCGTCCACGGGCCGATACGCAGGGTCACCCCCCGCCGGTACGGTGATCCCATGAGCCATCGACCGCGCTCCGGGCTGTACGCCGTGAGCACCGCGCTCCTCGCCATGAGCAGGCACCTCGAAGTGCGCGACGTCCTCAAGACGATCGTCGCCTCCGCCCGGGAACTGCTCGACGCCGAGTACGCGGCCCTCGGCGTGCCCGACGACCACGGGGGCTTCGCCCAGTTCGTCGTCGACGGCGTCAGTGACGAGCAGTGGCGGGCGATCGGTCCGCTGCCGCGCCAGCACGGCATCCTCGCCGCGATGCTCAGGGCGGCGAAGCCGGAGCGCCTCGCGGACGTGCGGAAGGATCCGCGGTTCGAGGGCTGGCCCGCCGCGCACCCCGACATGTCCGACTTCCTCGGTCTGCCCATCAAGGACGGCGAGGAGACGATCGGAGCCCTGTTCCTCGCCAACAAGCGGTGTCCCGAGGAGGCCGCACGCCGGGACGGATGCGGCTTCACGGAAGCGGACGAGGAACTCCTGACCATCCTGGCCCAGCACGCCGCGATCGCCCTCACCAACGCCCGCCTTTACGAGCGCAGCCGCGAGCTGACCATCGCCGAGGAACGCTCCCGGCTCGCCCACGAGCTGCACGACGCCGTCAGCCAGAAGCTCTTCTCGCTCCGGTTGACGGCCCAGGCGGCCGCCGCCCTCGTGGACCGTGACCCGGTCCGCGCCAAGGGCGAGCTGCAGCAGGTCGCGGTCCTCGCCGCCGAGGCGGCCGACGAACTGCGGGCCGCGGTCGTCGAGCTGCGCCCCGCGGCCCTCGACGAGGACGGTCTGGTCCACACGCTGCGCACCCAGGTCCAGGTCCTCGACCGGGCCCACAGCGCGCGGGTCACCTTTGACGGCGGCGGGGTGCGCGCCCTGCCGGCCGCCCAGGAGGAGGCGGTGCTGCGGGTCGCCCAAGAGGCCCTGCACAATGCGCTGCGGCACTCGGGCGCCGACCTCGTCGCGGTCGGCCTGGCCCGTCGCGGCCAGGGTGCCGTCCTCACCGTCGCCGACGACGGCAAGGGGTTCGACCCGGGGGCCGTCCGCAGGGCGGGCCGCCACCTCGGTCTGGTCTCCATGCGCGACCGGGCGAGCGGTGTGGGCGGCACGCTCACGGTGGAATCGGCGCCCGGCAAGGGCACGACGATCGAGATGGAGGTCCCGGGTGGCTGACAGGACTATTCGCGTGCTGCTGGTCGACGACCATCAGGTGGTCCGCAGGGGGCTGCGCACGTTCCTCGAGGTGCAGGACGACATCGAGGTCGTGGGGGAGGCGGCGGACGGTGCCGAGGGCGTGGCCCGCGCCGAGGAGCTGAAGCCCGACGTCGTGCTGATGGACGTGAAGATGCCCGGCACCGACGGCATCGAGGCGCTGCGCAGGCTCCGCGGGCTCGCCAACCCCGCCAAGGTGCTGATCGTGACGAGCTTCACCGAACAGCGCACGGTCGTACCGGCCCTGAGAGCGGGTGCGTCGGGCTACGTCTACAAGGACGTGGACCCGGAGGCGCTGGCCGGCGCCATCCGTTCGGTGCATGCCGGCCACGTGCTGCTCCAGTCCGAAGTGGCGGGTGCCTTGCTGGCACAGGAGGATCCCGGCGCCGGCCAGGGGCGGGGCACGTCCCTCACCGATCGGGAGCGCGAGGTGCTGGGGCTGATAGCGGACGGCCGCTCCAACCGGGAGATCGCCCGCGCCCTGGTCCTCTCCGAGAAGACGGTGAAGACCCATGTGTCGAACATCCTGATGAAGCTGGACCTCGCGGACCGCACCCAGGCGGCGCTGTGGGCCGTACGCCACGGGCTGAACGACTGATCAGAACGTTTCCGCAGGCCGTCGACAGCGGCACGGCACGCCGTTCCCCTCTCGTATGAGATTCATACCGTCGGGTGTATGTCGCTGGTGTGGCGTATCCCGAACGGCCCGTGGGCGTTCTCCAGGGCGAGCTGCGGCGGTCCGCCGCAGCGACGCTGAGGAGGATCCTGAAGTGAAGAACCTGAAGAAGGCACTCGCCGTCTCCATGGTCGCCGGTGGCCTGATCGCCGCCGGCGCCGGTGTGGCGTCCGCCACCGACGGCGCGTACGCGGGCGGCCAGGCGGTGAGCTCCCCGGGTGTCGGCTCCGGCAACCTGGTTCAGGCCCCGGTCCACGTCCCGGTCAACGCCGTGGGCAACACCGTCAACGTCATCGGTGCCCTCAACCCGGCCTTCGGCAACCTGGGCGTCAACGGCTGACCCAGTCGCACCACGTCACCGCAGTGACCACCGGACCCCGGGCGACGGCCCGAGGTCCGGTCGCAGCACCGCGCCGCCCGGGTCCCTCCGCCGGACGCGTCCGGCCGGCGGAGCCCGTGATCCGGTCCTCAGCGGTCCCCGAGGCGTTCCTGCTCCTCCACGTAGATGTTGTATGCGGCCACACGAGCGCGCCGCGCCACCCGTTCCACGGGGCGCAGAGCCGCACCCCGGGCCACCATCTCCGAGGCGCTGACCGCCCCGCCGTGACCGTTGTCGTACGCCAGCGAGATCAGCAGCCCCACCCGCTCAGCGAGCTCCAGCACGCGTGCGGCCCGGGGCGGGTAGCCGGGCGCCAGGACGTCACGGCCCGAACCCGCCTCGGCCCGTGCCCGGTAGGCGTCCAGTGCGGCCTCCGCCACCGGACCCGAGGCGGCCACGTCGAGCTTCGACAGCACTGCCGTGGCCTCCCGCAACCCCTCGGCGAGCTCCCGCTCGGCCTCCCCGAGCGAGGGCACGTCGGCCGGCGGCGCCTCGCGCACCGGCAGACAGTGCCAGAGGACGTCCACGCGCACGTCGCCGGGCGGGCCCGCCTCGTACACCTCGGGCACCAGCCCGTACGCAGCCCCGTGGCAGACGACCGCCTCCTGCGCTTCCAGGGCGCGCGCGTTGAACTCCGGGGGCCCACAGAGCCCGAGCGGATGGCCCGGCGCGGGAAGCGCGACCCGGAAGCCCCGCACCCCCAGCCCGCGCAGCCGCCCCAGTGCCAGGGTGAGTCCGACCGGCGCCGTTTCGCCGGGAAGACCCTCCACACGGTGCACCGCGTCGTCACCGACGATCGCGTGGGCCGCATCATCCGGTGAAGCAAATCCGGCCAACAGGGCATTTCCCCAAGAGGCCAGCCGTCCTGAGCGTGGTTCCGAGAGCATGGACCCAGCCTAGGTACCGGACCGGGGCGCTGGAGCACACGAGCAGTGGCGTAGGTTTTCCCTGGGGGCCTCGCCCACAGGCGCACACGGCCACCCGGCACCTCTCGACGATTGCATGGGGAGACAACGCGCTCATGAGCGATGTACTGGAGCTGGTGGACGTATCCGTGGTCCGCGACGGACGCGCTCTGGTGGACGACGTCTCCTGGTCGGTCAAGGAAGGTGAGCGCTGGGTCATCCTGGGCCCGAACGGCGCCGGCAAGACGACCCTCCTGAACATCGCCTCCAGCTACCTCTTCCCCACCACCGGCACCGCCCGCATCCTCGGCGACCGGCTCGGCAAGGTCGACGTCTTCGACCTCCGCCCCCGCATCGGCATGGCGGGCATCGCCATGGCCGAGAAGCTGCCCAAGCGCCAGACCGTCCTGCAGACCGTCCTCACCGCCGCCTACGGCATGACCGCGACCTGGCACGAGGACTACGACGAGGTCGACGAGCAGCGCGCCCGCGCCTTCCTCGACCGCCTCGGGATGTCCGAGTACCTCGACCGCAAGTTCGGCACCCTCTCCGAGGGAGAGCGCAAGCGCACCCTCATCGCCCGCGCCATGATGACCGACCCCGAACTGCTCCTCCTCGACGAACCCGCGGCCGGCCTCGACCTCGGCGGGCGCGAGGACCTGGTCCGCCGTCTCGGCCGTCTCGCCCGCGACCCGTACGCCCCCTCCATGATCATGGTGACCCACCACGTCGAGGAGATCGCACCGGGTTTCACCCACGTCCTCATGATCCGTCAGGGCAAGGTGCTGGCCGCCGGCCCGATGGAGACCGAGCTCACTTCCCGCAACCTCTCCCGCTGCTTCGGACTCCCTCTGGTCGTGGAGCGCAACGGCGAACGCTGGACCGCCCAGGGGCTCCCCCTCTCCTGATCGCACCCTGTGCGGCCGGTGCCCGCGGTCCTACCATGACCGGGTGGACATCGACGCATGGATCTGGTGGTTGGTCGCAGCGGTGGGGCTCGGCATCCCCCTCGTCCTCACCGCAATGCCCGAATTCGGGATGCTGTCCGCCGGGGCGGTGGCGGGCGCCGTCACGTCCGCCCTGGGCTTCGGCGTGGTGACGCAAGTGGTGGTGTTCGCGGCGGTGTCCGTGGCACTCATCGCGGTCGTACGGCCCATCGCAGCACGCCACGGTGCGCAGCAGCCCCGACTCGCCACCAACGTCGACGCACTGAAAGGCCGTCAAGCGGTCGTCCTGGAGCGGGTGGACGGGAACGGCGGGCGCATCAAACTGGCCGGGGAGGTCTGGTCGGCCCGCGCGTTCGACGCGTCACAGACCTTCGAACCGGGCGTTCAGGTCGATGTGGTGGAGATCGACGGAGCAACAGCCGTGGTCATGTGACCGTCCTCGCCGCACGGCCACCCGGGCCATGTGCCCGAACAGGCCACACGACCGCCCGCGGTCTGGGAAACTCGATCATCAAAACCAACCGGCAGTGAAGGGCACGGGAACACGATGCCATCGATCATCATCGTCCTGGTCATCCTGGTGGTGCTGGTGTTCATCGCCCTGATCAAGACGATCCAGGTCATCCCACAGGCCAGCGCAGCCATCGTGGAGCGCTTCGGCCGCTACACCCGCACCCTCAACGCGGGCCTCAACATCGTGGTCCCGTTCATCGATTCGATCCGCAACCGCATCGACCTCCGGGAGCAGGTCGTCCCGTTCCCGCCGCAGCCGGTGATCACCCAGGACAACCTCGTCGTCAACATCGACACCGTCATCTACTACCAGGTCACCGACGCCCGCGCCGCCACCTACGAAGTCGCCAGCTACATCCAGGCGATCGAGCAGCTCACGGTCACCACCCTGCGCAACATCATCGGTGGCATGGACCTGGAGCGCACCCTCACCTCCCGGGAAGAGATCAACGCGGCACTGCGCGGCGTCCTCGACGAAGCCACCGGCAAGTGGGGCATCCGCGTCAACCGCGTCGAGCTCAAGGCCATCGAACCGCCCACCTCCATCCAGGACTCGATGGAGAAGCAGATGCGCGCAGACCGGGACAAGCGCGCCGCGATCCTCACCGCCGAAGGCATCCGCCAGTCGCAGATCCTGACGGCGGAAGGCGAGAAGCAGTCCGCCATCCTCCGCGCCGAAGGTGAGGCCAAGGCCGCCGCGCTGCGCGCCGAGGGCGAAGCCCAGGCCATCCGGACGGTCTTCGAGTCCATCCACGCCGGCGACCCCGACCAGAAGCTGCTCTCCTACCAGTACCTCCAGATGCTCCCGAAGATCGCCGAAGGAGACGCCAACAAGCTCTGGATCGTGCCCAGTGAGATCGGGGACGCACTCAAGGGCCTCTCGGGAGCGATCGGCAGCTTCGGCGGCCCCCTCGGCAACACCAACGCCAGCAACAACATCCCGCAGCAGGGCGGCACGGAGCGACGGGAACAACCCCCGATCGACTGAGCCGTGCAGCCGGTCGTGCATGATCAGTGCGGCCCCTCGACCTTCATGGCGGGGAGGCGACACACTGATCATGTGAGGAGATGGCTTTGTCCATCTGGGAAGCACTCGCAGTCCTCGTCGCCGGCACCGCTGCCGGCACCATCAACACGATCGTGGGGTCCGGAACCCTCATCACCTTCCCCGTCCTGCTGGCCACCGGCCTCCCCCCGGTCACGGCGACGGTCTCCAACGCACTGGGCCTCATACCGGGCGCCGTCAGCGGCGCCATCGGATACCGTGCCGAACTCACCGGTCAGCGCCGCCGCGTCCTGCGCCTGGGCCTCGCCGCCCTCATCGGCGGCCTCACGGGCGCGGTCCTGCTGCTGAGCCTTCCGCCCACGGCATTCGAGACCATCGTCCCGGTCCTCGTCGCGCTCGCCCTCGTCCTGGTGGTGCTGCAGCCCCGCATCTCCCGGACGGTCCAGCGGCGCCGCGAGGAGAACGGCGCCGCCGACCCCCACCCCGACGGAGGTCCGCTGCTCTTCGTCGCACTGATGCTCGCCAGCGTCTACGGCGGCTACTTCACCGCGGCGCAGGGGATCATCTACCTCTCCCTGATGGGCATGCTGCTCCACGACGGCCTGCAGCGCCTCAACGCCGTCAAGAACGTCCTCGCCGCCGTCGTCAACAGCGTTGCCGCACTCTTCTTCCTGTTCGTCGCCGAGTTCGACTGGACCGCGGTCCTGCTGATCGCCGTCGGTTCCATGATCGGCGGTCAGATCGGCGCAACGATCGGCCGCAAGCTGCCCCCCACGGTGCTGCGGATCGTGATCGTCATCGTCGGCTCCGCCGCCATCGTGCAGCTCCTGCTCCGCTGACGCATCGGAGAGCCCGCTTCCGTACCCGTGACGGAAGCGGGCCCCGCGTACCACCCCGGCGTCGTCCTACGCCGCGGACCGCGCCCTGGTACCACCTGCGTGTTGCACCAGCCACTCCGGCAGCTCCGACCTGCCACCCGCGCGCAGCGCCAGGAGCATTGCGTCCGCCGGTGTCGGCACGAACGGCTCGTGCAGCAGCGGCATCCCGGCCTGCTCCGGCGTGCGGTCCGCCTTGCGGTGGTTGTCCACGGCGCAGGACGCCACCGTGTTCAGCCAACTGTCCGCACCCCCCTGCGAGCGCGGCACCACGTGGTCCACCGTCGTCGCACGCCTCCCGCAGTAGGCGCACCGGTGCTGGTCCCTGACCAGGACACCGCGCCTGGACCACGGCGCCTGTCTTCGGAACGGCACCCGCACGTAGCGGCAGAGCCTGATCACCCTCGGTACCGGCAGCTCGACGGCGGCGGCGCGCACGTGGAGACCGGGATGGGCCTGTTCGACGACGGCCTTGTCCTGGAGCACCAGCACCACCGCACGGTTGAGCGTCACCGTCGACAGCGGCTCGAAGCTCGCGTTGAGTACCAGCGTGTCCCGCATCCTGCCCCACCTCCCGAGCGCCGGCCCGGCCCTCCTGGCGGGCTCTGGGCCTGGATCAACTCTGGCCGGGCACGCCGCGATGGACAACGCAATATCCGCGCAGAACGAAAGATGCCCGCTCCTGATCTCTCCAAGACCAGGAGCGGGCAAACAAGGGACGAACCCCGGGGAACCTATCCGTGGTTCTCGTACTCACCGATCAGGTGCCCGCGGGCCAGGGTGTGGAAGCGCAGGTTGAAGCCGACGACGGCCGGTGACACGTCGTCCCCGGGCCCCAGCTTCTCGCTGTCCACCGCGTAGACGGTGAAGACGTAGCGGTGCGGTCCGTCACCGGGCGGCGGCGCAGCCCCGGTGAAGTCCTTCGACCCGGCGTCGTTGCGCGCCTGGAGGGCACCGGACGGCAGCCCCTCGAACGCGCCGCTGCCCGCACCCGCCGGCAGTTCCGTCACCGACACCGGGATGTCGAAGACGACCCAGTGCCAGAACCCGCTGCCCGTCGGGGCGTCCGGGTCGAAGCACGTCACCGCGAAGCTCTTCGTCTCCGCAGGGAAGCCCTCCCACCGCAGCGCCGGCGAGGTATTGCCGCCGGCCTGCACCTGGGCGTCCTTCAGAACCTCCCCGGGCTCGATGTCGTCGCTCGCCACCGTGAACGACGGCGCCGGCGGATGGAAATCATGCGGCAGCGGGGCCCTCTTCGCCTCGGTCACGTCTGAACCTCCGAATTCGGCAGTCCTGCGCTTACGGCACCGAGCCTAGAACCAGTTACGACGGCTACCGACGTCCGAGAGCCACTGGTTGAGGTAGGCGGCGTAATCAGTCCCGTGGAAGTTGTGCAGGTCCACCTGGAACGACCGGTACGAGTCGCTGCCCTCGCTGAACAGACCCGGCTTCTTGTCCATCTCCAGGACGACGTCCATCTCGCGGTCGTCGGCGATGAAGGTGAGCTCCACCTGGTTCAGCCCGTGGTACTGGTGCGGCGGGAAGAACTCGATCTCCTGGTAGAAGGGCAGCCGCTGCCGCGTCCCGCGGATGTGCCCGCGCTCCATATCGGCGTTCTTGAAGCGGAAGCCCAACTGGATGAACGCGTCCAGGATCGCCTGCTGCGCCGGCAGCGGGTGCACGTGGATCGGGTCGAGGTCGCCGGAGTCCACTGCACGGGCGATCGCCAGCTCGGTCGTCACACCGATGTTCATGCCGCGCAGTTGCTGCCCGGCGATCGCCGTGACCGGCGTCTCCCACGGGATCTCCAGCCCGAACGGAACCACGTGCACCGCTCCGGCCTGCACCTCGAAGGCGCCGCCGAGACGCTGCTTGGTGAACTCGATGTCCTGCTTGAACTCCTCATCGCCGCTCTCGACCTCGACGCGCGCCTGAAGGCCGACGGACAGCCCTTCGATCTGCTGGTTCACGGAACCACCCTGGATGCGCACTTCGCCCTGGACGACCCCGCCCGGGACGACGTTCTCCTCGGTGAGCACCGTCTCCACGGAGGCGCCGCCGGCACCCAGGCTCGCGAGCAGCTTCTTGAAGCCCATGTTCACTCCTTCTCGGTTCTGACCCCTACATACGCGCGATGACCGTAGCCGGTTCCCCGGTACCCTCGTACGCCATGATGGAGAGCCCCGACCGTAAGCCCTCGCCTCGGGACTCCTTCGACCTTCCGATCCCCGGCGTCGCACCCGACCCCCTCGGCCGTACGCTGGTACGCCACACGGAGGAAGGCCCGATCGAGTTCCGCTCGACGGAGGTGGAGGCCTGTGACGGCGAGGCCGACGGCCCGTCAAGGCGACCAGTATGAACGTTGTGGATCTTGCGCACCCCGCTGAAGAAGTCGCCCCGAAGCTGCTCGGCGCCGTCCTCACCCACGAGACCCCCGAGGGAACCGTGAGCATCACCATCACGGAGACCGAGGCGTACGCCGGTGCAGCCGATCCGGCCTCCCACGCCTACCGAGGCAGGACACCCCGCAACGCCGTCATGTTCGGACGGGCAGGACGCCTGTACGTCTACCGCTCTCACGGTCTCCACTGGTGCGCCAACATCGTCACCGGGGCAGAGGGCGTCGCCACGGCTGTCCTCATCCGGGCAGGAAGAGTCATCGACGGGGAAGACCTGGCACGCAGGCGGCGAGGGAGCAAGGTCGAGGGTCCACGTCTCGCGCGGGGGCCGGGAAACTTCTGCCAAGCGCTCGGCATCACGGCAGAGCACAACGGCGCAGACCTGCTGACAGGGGCCCCGGTCGTGCTGTCCGAGGGGGAGCCGGTGCCCGCGAAACTCATCCGGGTCGGCCCCCGGGTGGGCGTCAGCAGAGCCCACGACTGGCAGCACCGCTTCTACCTTGCCGGTGATCCAACCGTCTCGGCGTACCGCCTGAGCCCGAGGGCCCGGCCACGCGCCGGAGCCTGAGCCGCCGTGACCTCGCCGATGAGCCGCTGCGGCGTGGGGCACGAAGATGCGTGATCGCTCAGGAGCGCCGTGCGTGACTGTCGCTGCCGTCCTCCCCGTCCACGGTGACGGTGGTCAAGGACAGCGTGGGCCGGTACTTCGCGAGCTTCGTCGTTGAGACCGGCCCGCAGGAAGTCCTTTCCCAGACCACGCCCGAGCTGGGCATCGATCTCGGGCTCGGGCACTTCGCGGTCCTCTGGGACGGGACCAAGGTCGACAGCCCGCGCTTTCTGCGCCGGGCCGAGAAGCGCCTGAAGAACGCCCAGCGTGCCCTCTCCCGCAAGGAGAAGGGCTCCAGTAACCGGAACAAGGCCAGGCTGAAGGTCGCCCGCGCACACGCGCGGGTGGCCGACGCGCGCCGCGAGTTCCACCACCGGCTCTCCATGAAGCTGATCCGCGAGAACCAAGCGGTAGCCGTGGAGGACCTGGCGGTGAAGGGACTCGCCCGCACGCGCCTGGCCAAGTCCGTCCACGACGCCGGATGGTCGGCGTTCGTGAACATGCTGGAGTACAAGGCCGCACGGTACGGGCGCACCTTCGTGAAGATCGGCCGCTTCGAGTCGACCTCGCAGGTGTGCTCGCAGTGCGGCGTGAAGGACGGCCCGAAGCCGCTGCACGTCCGTGTGTGGACGTGTGGGGCGTGCGGGGCGGTCCTGGACCGGGACATCAACGCGGCGGTCAACGTCGCCAAGGCGGCCGGACTGGCCGTGTCAGCCTGTGGAGCGCAGGTAAGACCGGGACTCGTCCCGGCACCGCGCAGCGAAGCAGGAACCCACCCGACACCGCAGCCTTCAACGGCGCGGTAGGCGCAAATCGCCGTCCTTCAGGGCGGCGAGGATGTCAAACGGGCCGCGAAGTCCTCATCCAAGGCCCAACTCCACCCGGGTCACGGGACGACGTCAGTCATCTGCCCAAACGTCGAATTTCAGACCGAAGCAAGCGCGAACAGGCCAAAGGTTCGCCACGCCTCGAACCGCCCTCGTTGCCGACCGCACCCTCGACGGAGTCGATGATGCGCACGGGCTCGAGACCGAGCTGACGATCCCGACGCACGCACCGCACACACCTGAGCAGGTACGTGCGGTGCGTACACCGGAGCCGGCGGAGTCGGCAGCACTCATCAGTGGCGCCTCCGGATCACGGACGACCCGATGGCGCGCCCTTGTCGGGCGCACTCGCCACGCCGTTGGTCAACTTGACTCGGCCCAGCGGGACGCCTAACGTAGCCCGAGCCGCTTAAGCAGGGACTGCTGTTCTACAGCCCCCGGAGCGGCCATCCACTACCTACGATCAACCCAAGAGCGGGTCCATTTCGGCATGCCGAAATTCAATCCGCAGGGACTCGATTATGAGTCGCCGGGGAAATCGGCTAACGTAGTGGGCACGCCGAAAGGCAAAAGGCCCTCCAACGGCCACCGGAAACGAAATCCGAACCGGGAACGGAACGGAAAAAGGATCTGGTAGGGTTGGAAACACCGAAGGGAAGCGCCCGGAGGAAAGCCCGAGAGGGTGAGTACGAAGGAAGCGTCCGTTCCTTGAGAACTCAACAGCGTGCCAAAAATCAACGCCAGATTAGTTGATACCCCGTCTCCCTCGTGGAGATGTGGTTCCTTTGAAAGTCCTGCCGGACTGTGTTCGGTAGGCAGACACAGCGAGGACGCTGTGTGCGATCGGGACTATTCCTCCTGGTCGCACCGCTCTCGTGGTGTTCGCCGGGATAGCCCGGAAGCATTCACGGAGAGTTTGATCCTGGCTCAGGACGAACGCTGGCGGCGTGCTTAACACATGCAAGTCGAACGATGAAGCCTTTCGGGGTGGATTAGTGGCGAACGGGTGAGTAACACGTGGGCAATCTGCCCTTCACTCTGGGACAAGCCCTGGAAACGGGGTCTAATACCGGATATCACTCTCTTCCGCATGGGGGAGGGTTGAAAGCTCCGGCGGTGAAGGATGAGCCCGCGGCCTATCAGCTTGTTGGTGGGGTGATGGCCTACCAAGGCGACGACGGGTAGCCGGCCTGAGAGGGCGACCGGCCACACTGGGACTGAGACACGGCCCAGACTCCTACGGGAGGCAGCAGTGGGGAATATTGCACAATGGGCGAAAGCCTGATGCAGCGACGCCGCGTGAGGGATGACGGCCTTCGGGTTGTAAACCTCTTTCAGCAGGGAAGAAGCGAAAGTGACGGTACCTGCAGAAGAAGCGCCGGCTAACTACGTGCCAGCAGCCGCGGTAATACGTAGGGCGCAAGCGTTGTCCGGAATTATTGGGCGTAAAGAGCTCGTAGGCGGCTTGTCGCGTCGGATGTGAAAGCCCGGGGCTTAACCCCGGGTCTGCATTCGATACGGGCAGGCTAGAGTGTGGTAGGGGAGATCGGAATTCCTGGTGTAGCGGTGAAATGCGCAGATATCAGGAGGAACACCGGTGGCGAAGGCGGATCTCTGGGCCATTACTGACGCTGAGGAGCGAAAGCGTGGGGAGCGAACAGGATTAGATACCCTGGTAGTCCACGCCGTAAACGTTGGGAACTAGGTGTTGGCGACATTCCACGTCGTCGGTGCCGCAGCTAACGCATTAAGTTCCCCGCCTGGGGAGTACGGCCGCAAGGCTAAAACTCAAAGGAATTGACGGGGGCCCGCACAAGCAGCGGAGCATGTGGCTTAATTCGACGCAACGCGAAGAACCTTACCAAGGCTTGACATATACCGGAAACGGCCAGAGATGGTCGCCCCCTTGTGGTCGGTATACAGGTGGTGCATGGCTGTCGTCAGCTCGTGTCGTGAGATGTTGGGTTAAGTCCCGCAACGAGCGCAACCCTTGTTCTGTGTTGCCAGCATGCCCTTCGGGGTGATGGGGACTCACAGGAGACTGCCGGGGTCAACTCGGAGGAAGGTGGGGACGACGTCAAGTCATCATGCCCCTTATGTCTTGGGCTGCACACGTGCTACAATGGCCGGTACAAAGAGCTGCGAAGCCGCGAGGCAGAGCGAATCTCAAAAAGCCGGTCTCAGTTCGGATTGGGGTCTGCAACTCGACCCCATGAAGTCGGAGTTGCTAGTAATCGCAGATCAGCATTGCTGCGGTGAATACGTTCCCGGGCCTTGTACACACCGCCCGTCACGTCACGAAAGTCGGTAACACCCGAAGCCGGTGGCCCAACCCCTTGTGGGAGGGAGCTGTCGAAGGTGGGACTGGCGATTGGGACGAAGTCGTAACAAGGTAGCCGTACCGGAAGGTGCGGCTGGATCACCTCCTTTCTAAGGAGCACTTCTCACCGGACCTGGTTCGGTCAGAGGCCAGTACATCGGCGAGTGTCCGATGCTGGTTGCTCATGGGTGGAACGTTGATTATTCGGCACGATTCAGGATGAGGGACTGCTAGTACTGCTTCGGCGTGGAACGCAGAGTCTCAACTGGTCGTGTCGGGCACGCTGTTGGGTGTCTGAGGGTGCGAGCGTTGCTCGGCCTTCGATGATGCCGGCCCCAGTGAACTCGTCTTGCGTGTCAGGGCGGGGTGGTGGGTGGCTGGTCGTTGCTTGAGAACTGCACAGTGGACGCGAGCATCTGTGGCCAAGTTTTTAAGGGCGCACGGTGGATGCCTTGGCACCAGGAACCGATGAAGGACGTGGGAGGCCACGATAGTCCCCGGGGAGCCGTCAACCAGGCTTTGATCCGGGGGTTTCCGAATGGGGAAACCCGGCAGTCGTCATGGGCTGTCACCCGCTGCTGAACACATAGGCAGTGTGGAGGGAACGAGGGGAAGTGAAACATCTCAGTACCCTCAGGAAGAGAAAACAACCGTGATTCCGGGAGTAGTGGCGAGCGAAACCGGATGAGGCCAAACCTACGATGTGTGAGACCCGGCAGGGGTTGCGTCGTGGGGGTTGTGGGATTTCTCTTTCACGGTCTGCCGGCCGTGAGACGAGTCAGAAACCGTATAGGTAGGCGAAGGACATGCGAAAGGTCCGGCGTAGAGGGTAAGACCCCCGTAGCTGAAATCTGTACGGCTCGTTTGAGTTATTCCCAAGTAGCACGGGGCCCGAGAAATCCCGTGTGAATCTGGCGGGACCACCCGCTAAGCCTAAATATTCCCTGGTGACCGATAGCGGA
>NZ_JBHZCF010000003.1:0-205077 GCF_042755225.1 Streptomyces sp. NPDC059169
GAGATACGACAAGCTCGCCGTCCGCTACGAAGCGACCGTGCTGGTCGCAGCCATCAACGAGTGGCTGTGACCAGCACTTTCGAAACGCCCCCTAGTAATACCCCTTCGCCCCGTCGAGCAGCTCCCTCACGATGTCCGCGTGCCCCGCGTGCCGCCCGGTCTCCTCGACGAGATGGATGAGCATCCAGCGGAGGTTGGCGTTGCCGGAGCGGAAGTCGGGGTGGCGGCCGACGTCGTCCAGGGAGGCCACGGCCACAATCTCGTTGCTTCGGGTGCACTGGGCCTCGTACTCGTCGAGCAGCTGCTTCAGCGAACTGCCGTTGGTGCGCCAGTTGGCATCCTCCGTCTCGTCAAAGGACGGGTTCTGCGTCTTGTCGCCACCCAGGAACAGCACCTCCAGCCAGGTGTGCTCGACCCACCGCATATGGCTGATGAGCCCGGCCATCGTCATCGTCGGCGAGGTCGGGATGACGGAGCGGTGCGCGTCTGCCTCGCTCAGGCCCTCGCACTTCAATCTCAGGATCTGCCGTTGCAGATCCAGCCAGCCAATGAGCGCGGTGCGCTCGTCGGCCTGCAAGGGGGGACGCTCAAGTGAAGGTGCCATGCCTGTGGACGTTAGGCGCCCGGTCTGCGACTGTCGCCCGATTTCCGACTCAAGATCCACCGGACAGGCCCTAGAGGCGTCGTCCCGCGCATCGCCAGGCCCAGCATCGAGTCCAGCGAGCGCCTCGGTCGGCACCGCTGGAAGATCGAACGGTCGATCTCCTGGCTCTTCCGCCACCGCCGTCTGACGGTCCGATACGAGCGCAAGGCAGCCACTTCCTGGCCTTCCTTGGCCTCGCAGCGGCACTGACCTGCTACAAGAAGCTGACCAAACTCGCCACGTGAGACAACTTCTAAGATCATCTCATCCAGTTCCCGTGGGCCGTTCACTCCTGTTTCATCGAACTCACATCAAATCGAACATCTGTTGGATATCGTCGGTCCGTCGAACAGGCACCGTAATGAGCTCACTCGTGTCACACGTGAGCAGTCCCGGCATGTGAGGGGAGCCCCGCCGGGTCAGCGCTCGCCGGCCCGGCCCACTGGCCATACACGGGGAGGGCAACTACACCTATGCAGACGACGTTTTGGAGTCGGCGCAGCTTCGTCAGCGCACTGACCGCTGTCATGGCCGCCGCCACGTCTCCCATCGCGTTGGCGCCCCTGGCCCGCGCCGCTACGACCGGCGGCGAGACCGTCGATCCACTGGCCCTGCCGGACACCGACCGCCTCAAGGACGGCTTCAAGCCCGCCATCGTCGAGGACCTGCAGGTGGTCACGGCCACCGTCTCCAGTACCGGAGGCAAGGCGGTCAAGCGGGACGCCTCCGCCGCCCTGAGTACCGGCACGCAGGCGGCTCTGGAGGACTTCCTGCTCGAGGGCCAGTACACCGCCCGTGAAGAGGACATGCGGGTGGAGATCAGCACCATGATGTTCACCGCCGGTCCGGAGGTACAGAAGTACGCGGACCGCGCCCTCAGCGGCACGGCGGCCGACGTCCAGTGGTTCCTCGACACCGGCCAGCACATTGCCCGTGCCCGGGACCAGGAGTCGGCGACGATCGAGGAACTCGTCGCAGTCGTTGAGCGGGAGGGCAAGCGCGCACAGGCCGAGACCGACGAGGCTGTCGAGGCCTCCGAGCGGGCCAAGACCGCCGCGGAGAAGGCGAAGGAGGCTGCCGAGACGGCGGCTGCGGAGGCGGGCGCGGCCAAGGACGACGTACAGAAGTCCGCGGCGGCCGCCGGCCAGGCGATCGACTACGCCAACAAGTCCATCGTCCACGCGGCCGCCGCGGTCGATGCCGCCAACACCGCCACCAAGGCCGTGGAGCAGGCCGCGCGAGAAGCGGAGTTGGCGCGCCTGGACGAGTGCAAGCAGCAGGGCCTGGACGAGGCGGCGGAACTCGCCCAGATCGAGGCGGACGAACGGGCGGATTACGAGAACAAGCGCGCACAGGCGGAGCAGACCGGCCAGGCCATCAAGGGCCTGATCAGCCAGGCCGAACAGGCCCTTGCCGGCAACGACCTGGCGCTGGCCGCCACCCTGGGCCGCAAGGCCTCCATCGGCCTGCTCGACGCGAACGGCGCCTGGACGCGCGAGGCAGCCCAGTTCGCCCTGTCCGGCACGGACGCCGACGTGCACGCCTGGATCGACACCGACCGGGCAATCGCCCAGGGGCAAGACGACCGGGAGACCGCCGTCTACTACGCCCAGGTGTCCGCGCCCGGGATCGCGGTGGCGGCACAGACCGCGCTGGAGAGCGACGCCGACGACGCTGCGCGCACCTTCCTCACCACGGGAGCGATCGAGGCCGCCGCGGACGACTACCGCGTCCAGGTCCTGCGCATCCTCAACAGCAACCCCGGTTCCGCCGTCAAGGCTGCGGCCCAGGCTGCGCTCGACGCGAACACCCCCAAGGCGCTACAGGACTTCTTCGACACGGCCTACCGCGACGCGATCCGGGAGGACGACGCGGTCGCCACCGCGACCCTCATCAACAACGGCGGCGCGTACACCAAAGCCCACGCCGAGGTCGCGTTGGAGGGCCCGACGTGGATGCGTAGGAACTTCATCGACGTCGTGCAGCACAAGACGGCACAGCTCGACTACGACTCCGCCACCCACATCGCGGCGATCCGCGGCGCGATCGCGGCAGCGGCGAGGATCGCCTACAAGGCGCAGGAGGACGCGGCGCTGGCGTCCAAGGCGGCGGCGGAAGCACGCAAGGCGGCCGACGAGGCGGCGGAGTGGGCGGACAAGGCGGAGGCCTTGGCGGACAAGGCCGCCGGCTACGCCGACGAGGCGCGCAAGAACGCACACGACGCAGACAAGTCCGCCGCTTCGGCCCAGGCCTCGGCGGACAAGGCCAAGACCGCGGCGGAGGCCGCGCGCGGCGCCGCCCGCTCGGCGAACTACTCGCGAACAAGGCGATCGACGCCGCCCGCCGCGCCCTGAACTCCTCCTACAGCGCCCAGGCGTCGGCGGCCAGCGCCCGCCAGTCCGCGCTCCAGGCGGGCCAGGACGCCAAGACGGCGGCGGCCGCGGCCAGCGACGCCCGCCGCATCGCCACCGCGAAGCGCAGGGCCGAGGCCGCCGAAGCCGCACGGCAAGCGGCGGAGGAGGCGCAGAAGAACCGGGACAGCGGGACCGACCCGGCCGACAGTTCCACGCACGACCAGGTCAACTCCAACGGCAGCAACGGCAGCAACAGCAGCAACAGCGAGAAGTGGTACAAGGATGCCGGCTGGTGGGCCGACACCTTCAACTACATCAGCATCGGCACCGGCTTCCTCTCCGCCGGACTGGGCCTCGCGGGTCTCGCCTTCCCGCCGCTGGAGGCGGCCGCCGGGTTCTTCGCGTTCGTCTCCATGGGTTCCGCCGCCCTCAGCACCCTGTTCACGGGCTTCGAGTACGGGTTCACCAGCAGCGAGTTCGTCTCCTTTGCCGCGGGTACCGCACTGGTCCTGGTCACCTTCGGCCAGTCCAAGTGGATCGGGGCGCTCGGCGGCACCAAGGTGGCCACGAAGGTCACGCAGTTCGCCCACGATCTCGTGTCCCCGATCACCTCGACGCTGTCGTCCTGGTCCTGACAGGACCCGGTTCGTAGACTGACCGGCAGGGGCCGGTATTCATAAATCGCCGGCCCCTGCGCCTTTCTCGCCGGTCTTCTCACCTCTCACGGATTTCTCACCGGAAGGACACCACGTTCGTGCTCGCGTCCGTCGCCACCGGCTGGCTGTGGCTGATGGCCACAGCGGCCTTTGTGATCCATTCCTACGCCATGGCGAGATGGGTCCCACTCCGGAAGTTCTGGATGACGTATCCCTTCATCATGGCCGCGTGCGGGGTCGGCGCGGTCCTGTTCGGTCAGTGGCGAGGTTTCTCGCAGGCCGCCATGGTGACCGGGTATGCCTTCGCCCTCATCGGGCTGACGATCGGGATGTTTCCGACTCGCACGCGGTTCGTGGTGTGGGCCCGTGAGATCGAGCAGGGTGTGCAACGCGAGAAGTACGACTACCCGACCTCGCACCTGGTTTTCTGCGTGGTCTCCGTCGTCGTCATGCTGGTCGTCGCATTCGTTCTGACGCGGTGATACGGCCGCGGTGACAGCTGCGCTGATTCAGCATGCCCAGCACAAAACGAGAGCCTCCCGAAGGGTCTGCCCCTTCGGGAGGCTCTCGGCATCAGGGGATGCGTGTCCGGCTGCCCTCGGCTACCGGACGGCGGTACCGAAGTCGACGCCCGCAGCCGGGATGCCGTCCTGGCCGGGCTGGTAGGTGGTGATCGCCGTGGCCGTGCCGCCGGCAGTCACGTTGGACATCGGCAGGACGTGGACGGCGCCGTAGGTGGACGGGCCGTACGGCATACCGACGTATAGGTTGGTGCCGGTGTAGTGGATGCTGCGGCCCAGGTACTGATTGGCGCCCGGGGTGCCCGGGATGCCGGCGGAGTTGCCGGCGTCGATCCATCGGTCGCTCGCGCCGGGCGTGTCCAGGAGCGAGAAGATGCTGATCGCGCCCGCGTTGGCCGTCGTACCGATGGCCTCGTTCGGGATGCCGACGGCGAGGTGGTTGGCGTCGGCCGCGACGACGCTGCCGAAGCCGTCGTTGGCCTCCACGGCACCGGGCACGTTCGTGCTGTCCTGGTGGACGGAGACGTCGGTGGCGCCATGTACATAGAAGATCATGCCGGCCTTGGCGACGGAGCCGATGGACTCGCCGGGAACGCCGATCACCAGGAACGGCTCACCGGATGTGGTGGTGTCGGCGGCGAGAGCCGCGCCGGTGAGGTCGCCGGCCTCGGGGCTGCTCGCGGCCAGGGAGGCGTTGCCCCTGCCCTGCTCGAAGTGGGTGTCCTTCACCGGGCCCGTGCCGAGCCCGTTCGGGGCGCCGTGCAGGATGTCGACCATGCCTGCGTCGGCGACGATGCCGATGTCCTCGTGGGGGATGCCGACGACCAGGTCGGTGCAGCCGTCCTGGTCCCAGTCGACGGTGTCGACGGCCTCGCCGAACTGGTCGCCGGACTCGGGGGAGCCCGGCACCCAGTCGAGGTTCTGGCTGATCTCTGCGGTGCCCCTTCCGCCGCCGTACAGGATCCGGACCAGGCCCGCTTTGGCGACGCCGCCGACGGTCGCCTGGGGGTCGGCGACGGCGATGTCTTCGACGCCGTCGCAGTTTAAGTCGGTGATGCGGGTCGCGCCGACCTTGGAGGTCACCCAGGAGGACAGGTCGTCGACGCGGGCGGCGATGCCCCCGTGCGAGTCTCGGCGGCATCGATACCGAAGCAACCTCCCTGGAAAGACTGGCTGGTGAGGGCTACGAGCTGGTGTGTGCCCCCCGCGCCGCGCACCACGGGTCCACCGGAGTCGCCCGTGCACGCGGCTGCGCCGTCCTTGCCGGTGACCGTGGCGGTGGTGGCGGCGGTAACGTCCACCGAGAGGGTTCCGGTGTTCATCTTCAGCGGCGCCCACTCGGTCTTGGTGCGCCCGTAGCCGGCGAACGTCAACTCCTCCCCCGCGGTGGGCGCGGTGGTGGCCAGGGTGATGGGGGTGACATTGGTGACCGGCCGGTTCAGGCGGGCCAGAACCGCGTCGCGATCGGTGCGGGGCTCGAGCTCGACGACCTGGCGCACGGCGCCGTCGGTGCCGGTCAGGTCGGAGCGGCCGATGGTCGCGGTCGTCGTGACCTTCGGTTTCCCGGCGGGCACCGCGAGGCTGGTGGCCGGGTCGTCGGCGAAGCAACTGGCCGCGGTGAGCAGCCACTCGGGGTCGACCAGCACCCCGGAGCAGCCGCGGTCGTGGTCGCCGATGATGAGCTGCGCGGTGTAGCTGAACGTGGTGTCGGTGACGGGCGTGCCGGTGACGGCGGACGCGGGCGCCGCGCACAGCGCGACGGGTCCAGCGATCAGGGCCGCTGCCAGTGCGGAGAGACGCACGGGTCTGGTGTGTCGCATGACGTTATGTCTCTCGCGCACAGGTTCGGGAACGCCGCCGACCCCCGGAGGGGGTGCAGGTGTATCCGTCGGACATGACGGACGCGGAGTGGGCAGTGGTGCGGGACGCGATGCCGGTGCCGGCCTGGCTGGAGGGCCGGGGCGGGCAGCCCGAGGGCTACTGCCACCGCGTCATGCTGGATGCGATCCGGTACGTCACCGACAACGGCATCAAGTGGCGGTCTACGCCCGCCGACTTCCCGCCTGGGATCGGGTGTACGCATTCTTCCGCAGGTGGCGGGAGCACGGCCTGGTCAAGGAGTTCCACGACCGGCTGCGCGGCCAGGCCCGCGAGACTGAGGGCCGGGATCAGCAGCCAACAGCGGCGGTCATCGACTCGCCTTCGGTCAAGCGCGCCGCCTCGGTGCCCGCCGCCACGCGCGGCTATGACGGCGGCAAGAAGGTCAACGGCAGGCGTCGGCACGTCATCACGGACTGCCTGGGCCTCCAGGCGGATCAGGGTGCCCTCGATGACCGGGAGTTCGCCGCTGTGGTCGATCCATGCCGATCGCGTGGTGAGCCGGGGATGGATGCGGTTCCAGGCCATCGCCTTCGCTGTGCCGTACCGATCGGTGACCTGCACTGTCTCCGGTGGCCATCATGAAGGGATGAGCGCCGTACCTGCCGACGCCGTTCCCGGTCCTGAGCCGGTGGCGATGACGCGCTACCCGGCGCTGGTCCCACACCTGCACGGCGGGGTGACACGGACTGGCTTGCGATGGGGTCGGGGTGGTAGCAGAAGCTGGGCAGGTCGGCACTTCGGCAACTGGTCGCGACCGTGGCTGGCCCACGCGCGACGAGTAGGCCGCGTTGCGCAGTAGGTGGAGCCGTTCGGATCTTGGCGAAGGCGGCTGCTTCACCGCTTGTCGGCTGGGGTCAGCAGGTGGCGCAGGGCGGTGCGGTCCACCTTGCCGTTGGGGTTGAGAGGCAGCGTGGGCAGCGCGGTCAGGTGCGCGGGCACCATGTACGGGGGCAGGCGGCGGTGCAGGGCCTCGCGCAGTGCGTCGTCGGTCGTCGCGTCGCCGGTGTGGGCGGCGGCGAGTTCGACACTGCCGTCGGCGGTGGGCAGTGCCAGCGCGACGGCGTCCCGTACGCCCGGCAGGGCCCGCAGGGCCGCCTCCACCTCGCCGAGCTCGACCCGGTAGCCGTGCACCTGGACCTGCTGGTCGACGCGCCCGAGGTGGACGAGCGCCGGACCGCCCGCCGTGTCGTCCCCGTCGAGGGGGGCGACGCGGTCGCCGGTGCGGTACCAGTGGTCGTCGGTCAGCGTGGTGGACGGGTCATACGGCGTGCCGTCGGGTGCGAGGAACCGGCCGGCGTTGTCCGCCGGGTCGAGGTAGCCGGGAAAGCGCTGGCCGCCCCGTACGCACAACTCCCCGTCCCGCACGCGCCCTTCGAGAGCCGGGTGCAGCAGGCCGATGGGGACGGTGCCGTTGGCCGGCTCCGGCCATTCCCGGTCCCGGGCCGGTAGCCGGTACGAGGTGCAGGTGACGGTCAGTTCCGTGGGGCCGTAGGCGTTCTCCAAGACGCTGTGCGGGGCGGCGACTCGCCACGCCCGCGCCTGCTGGAGCGTCAGAGGCTCGCCGCAGAGCACGCTGTGGCGCAACGTGGGCATGCTGTCCGGTCTGAGTGCCCGGAGCCGCTGGGCGAGCGAGATCACCGACGGCACGGAGTTCCAGTGCGTCAGGGCGTGCCGCTGCACGTACCGTACGGGCCGCAGGAGGTCTTGGCGCTGCGCCGCCACCAGCGTGGCGCCCGTGCCCCAGGCCGCGTACATGTCGAGTACGGACGGGTCGAAGGTGAGGTCGAACGTCTGCGACAGGCGGTCGCCGGGGCCCGCGCCGTGGTGCGGCACGGCGTGGGTGAGGTAGGCGTGGATGTTGCGGTGCCGGACGGGCACGCCCTTCGGCATGCCGGTCGAGCCCGAGGTGAACAGGATGTACGCCAGGTCGTCGGCGCCTGGCCGCGGCGCGGGCAGGCCGGGGTCGGCCGCGGTCGCGAGGCCGGGCAGTTCGTCGTCGGTCAGCAGCAGCACGGGGGCGGGCAGCCGGTTGGCGTGGTCACAGATTCCGTCGGTCAGCACGGCATCGAGCGCGGCCGCCCGGGTGATGGCGGTGTTGCGCTCGACGGGGAAAGCCGGCCCCAGCGGCACGACCGTAGCGCCCAGCCGTTGCACGGCGAGGTAGCCGGTGTACGCCACCGCCGTGTGGCCCGCCGCGAGGCCCACGCGGCGCGGGATCTCACCACCGCGTACGTCCACCAGCCGTGCCGCCACGCGGTCGGCCAGCGCGGACAGCTCGCCGTACGTCAGCCGGGTGGCACCGGCCTCCAGTGCGGTCCGCTCCCCATGGGCGGGCACCGACTCCGCGAACCAGTCGTGCAGCGTGCGGAACTCCCCTGCCATCGGCTCCATCACCCTTCCGTCGTCCTCTCCCCTGCCATCCATCGCCCCTCCTCGCCGCCCGTCCACACCAAGGCGTGATCCGGCGGCCCGTACGCACAGCTCAGCGGCGTCGCCGAGATCCCGCGCAGCGCGACCCACCGGTAGGGACCCCATCCCCCGGAGCGGCTTCCGGGCGCCACGCCGACGCTCCACGGCCGGCCCGCCAGGCCCCGGCCGTCCGCCTTGACGCACGCCTCCTGCGCGGTCCACACCCAGGCGACCTCCTCGGCCGCACGGGCCGCCGGCAGTCCGGCGAGCGCCTCGGCCCCCCGCTCGCCCAGCAGCCGCCGCGCGAACGACTCCGTGACGGCCGCTTGGGGCCGCTGGACGTCCACGCCCACCCGCGCACCCACCGCCACGGCTGCCGCGAGGCTGCCCCGGCTGTGCGAGACGCTGACGCCCACGTCCGGGCACGCCCGCAGCCAGGGCTTGCCGTACGCGTCCGGCACGACGGTGTACCGGGCGAGCTCCGGCCGGACGGCGGTGAGCAGGTGCCGCAACAGCCCCCGCCCCGCCAGGAACTCCCGGGCCCGCCACTCCGGCAGGACGGCCGCCCGCAGCAGGTCGTCGCGGTGGGCGCTGGGCCGGGTCGCGGAGAGCTCCCCTGTGATCACCCACACCCCGTCGGCGACCGCGCACGGCGCCGTCACAGCGGCGGACCCGGCGGACCCGCCGCGTTCCTCGGCACCGCCAGCCCCGCCAGAATGCGTTCCGCGTCCTCGGCGACCAGGCCGAGCACCACCTCCGTGGCGCCTCCGCCGATGCCGAACAGCGCCGCCTGCGCCCGGATCTCCTGCATCCCGCCCGAGGCGAACCCGGCCGCCCCCCACAACTGCGCGCACTCGCCCAGCACATGGCCGACCGTGGCACCGGCGGCCGCCTTGAGCGTCGCGCCCGCCCCCGTGTCGTACCCGGTCGCGACCTGCTCCGCCCAGGCGTCGGTGAGGGCCCGCAGTTCGCGCAACCGCACGAGGCACACCGCGAAGCGCTGCCGCACGGACTCCAGGTCCCACAGGCTGCCCTCGCCGTGCGCCCGTGCAGACAGCCGCCGGTGGGTGTCGGCGAGCACCCGGCGGCACAGGGAGACGCCCCACAGCGCGCCGGCCAGCCGTTCGGCGGCGATGTGCCGGGCGAACACGGGCAGCCCGAGCCCGACCCGCCCCACGACGTGGTCCCGCGACAGGCATACGTTGTGGAACTCGGCGTGCCCGGCGCCGGAACCGGCGAAGAGCGCCGAATCGGCGGCCCGTACCGTCACGCCCGGCGCGTCGGCCGGCACCAGGACCCAACTGAAGTGCGTGAAGTGCCGGCCCTCGCGGTGCCGGGCGAGCACCAGGAACGCCTCGGCCGTGGTGGCGTTGGCGATCCACCGCTTCTCCCCGGTCACCTCGACGGTGTCCCCATCGAACCGCGCCCGTGTGCGCAGGCCGGCCAGGTCCGTGCCGGCGGTCTCGTCGGTGGCGGCGAGCGCGACGGTCGCCCGCCCCGTGAGGGCGCGTTCCAGCAGCCGCTCCACGACCGGGCCGGTGCCCGTCGCCAGTATCGGCAGGGCTGTCGCCAACTGGACGCTGGCCGACAGGGTGGCCGCGATCGAGAACCGGGAGTCCAGTGCGTCCAGGACCGCGCCGAGCCCGCCCGGGTCGACACCGGCCCGTACGGAGCTATCACGGTACGCCCGTCCGACGCCGCCGGCCTCGCCGAGCACGGCCCACACCGCGGCGCCGTCGGCGGTGGGGGGCAGGGCGTCCAGCCCGCCGGAGAACGGCCGGCCCGGGACTGCGCGGTCGCCGCCCGCCCGTGGTGTCGGCTCAGGCAAAGGTCACTCCCCGGTCGAGCAGCGCCAGTCGGCCGTCGGCGAGGTGCAGCCGGTCGTTGCTGTAGTTGAGGGCGGCGGACCGCAGGTCGCGCACGGCCAGTTCCAGACGGGTCGGCGAGTCCTTGAGGTAGCCGTGCCTCAGGCCGACCAGTTCCACGAGGCCGTCGGCCGCCGCCGCGCACTCCTCCGAGGCGGTGATCTTCAGCGAGTTCAGCAGCAACTGCCGTGAGGGCCGCGAAAGGTCCTCGCCCGAGTCCACCACGTCAACCGTGTGGGCCAGCAGCGCGTGGACCGTGTCCAGTCGCTGCCGGATGCGGGAGAGGCGAGTGAGCAGCAGGTCCGAACCGGTGTCGAAGCGGTCACGGCCCGCCGGGTTGCGCATCAGCTCCAGCACCCGGGAGAGTGCTCCCGCCGCCGTGCCGAGCCACACGGCCGACCAGCCCACGTGGGCCAGCGGCCCGAACACCTTTCCGGCGATCTCCCGGAACTGCCCCTGCTCCCCCACCACCTGGTGCCCTGGCACGCTCCCCACGAGCCGCAGCGGAACGCTGTGGCTCGCCCGCATGCCCATGGGGTCCCAGTCGCCCGAGCCGGACACCTGAAGTTGCTCACGGTCCGCGTACACCAGCGACACCTCGGTCTCCGCCGAGTCGCCGGGCCCGCGCATGGTGATGAGGAAGCCGTCGGCGTACGCGCCGCCCGTCACCATGGGTGCGAAGCGGTCGATACGCAGCCGGTCGGCGGTGCCCTCCAACCGGGCGTGGGCCGTGAGCAGATGGCCGCCCTTGCCCGCCTCGGTGGTGACGGACGCGAGGTAGACCTCGCCCGCCGCGATGCGGGGCAGGAGTTCCTTGCGCAGCCGGTCGTCCCCGTACCGCACCACGGCCGCGGCCTGCTGGCAGTGCATGGCGAAGATCATGCCGACGGACATGTCGGCACGGCCCAGTGTCTGTGCCGCCGCCACCAGGTCGCGCACGGTTCCGCCGAGGCCGCCGTGCTCGACGGGCGCCAGCAGGCCCAGCAGCCCGGTGCGGCGCAGCTCGTCGAGGGCCTCCACGGGGAACGTCGCGTCCCGGTCGGCGCGGGTCAGGTGCGTCTCGGTGACCTCCGTGACCCGGGCCAGCGCGCCGGTGAGGTCCGGTCCGCCGAGCCGTTGGGGCCGCGTGCTCACGCCGCCTCCTCGCCACCGGTGTTGCCGGGGAGCTGCGCGGCGATCGCGTGCCAGAGGTTGCCGGCGGAGGCGAAGGTGACGTCGTTCAGCTCCTCGTCGGGCAGGGAGATCCCGAAGGTGTCCTCGATGGCGAAGAGCAGCTCGATCGCCTGCATGGAGTCGACACCCAGCCTGCGCAGGTCGGTCTCGGGGGTGATGACGGTGTCCTCGGAGGCGTTTTTCAGGAAGGGGCGCAGGAGTTGGGTGAAGCGGTCGTCCATGACGGTCCTTTCGGCAGGGGCGTGGGGTGTCCGCCCGGGGGGTGGTCAGCGGGCGATACGGCACAGGTCGTCGACCCGGCGCAGGTTCTCGGGCACGAGTTCGTCGGCGCCCAGCTCATGGCCCAGTTCGTCCTCGAGGCGCTCGACGATCTCGACGAGCCGGAAGGAGCTGAAGGAGGCGTACGAAGCGAACTCCGCCCCGTTCAGGAGGGGTTCCTCGGCCACCCCGAGCACGGCGGCGGCGACGGCGGCCACGCGGCGGCGCAGGGCCTCGTACCTCGCCCGGCCGGACGCCTGAGCGGGCCCGGTGGCCGCGTCGCCGGGAGCACCGGGAGTCGGGGTCGTCTGGCCCAGGATCCTCACCTCGTTGGCCAGCACCGCCCGCAGCCGGTCCACCACGCCCGGCGGCTCGGCTCGGCCACGGGAGACCCGGCGGTGGGCCAGGTACGTCTGCTCCACGACCTTGTCCCAGGCGCCCAGCAGGTCCCGCTCGGCCTGGTCTTCCCGGCGCCCCGCGTGGAGGGCCCGGTACTTCACGTGCAGCTTGCGCGTCCGGGCCAGGAGCCACGTCTCGGCGGTGAGCCGCTCCACGGCGAGCGCGCGGTCCTCGCACGCCTCGTACGCGGCGAGGTACGACTCCACCGCCTCGGTGTCCGGGTCCCCGGCGGCGTACGCGGTGGGCGGCAGTGCGGCGACCGGCGGAGGGGGCAGCGCCTCGAACGTGATGACCTCGCCGGGCCCGATCCCCGACAGTTCCGGCGGGGAGAAGACCCAGGATCCCGGCACGGCCGCGCCCCACCGCGTCTCGACCCGGTAGGCGTCGGTCACGTGCCGGCCCCCGGGGCCGGCGGAGAGGAGGAAGCTGTGGTCCATGTGTGCCTGCCCGTGGTACGGCAGCCAGGGCATGTCGTGGGCGTCGGCGACGATGTAGTGCGTAGCGCCGTCCCACCGCACCGGGTCGAGCAGGTCCCCGCGGGCGAACCGCTCCCTGCGCACGGGCCGCAGGCCCAGGAGTCGGCATGCCGCGTCGAGTTGGACGTCCAGCGGCGGGTCGACCGTCGGCAGCCCGTCGCCCCCGGGCCACCAGGCGAAGCGCAGGGGCGCGCCGAGCCGCAGGTGCGTGCCCGGGCCGTGGGCGTGGTCGGCGAGCACGGCCAGGTTGACCTCGACGCAGTCGAGGAGACCGGTGTGGACCGAGTCGAGCTCGAAGCGCTCGGGTTCGGTGGTGTCGGCCATGTCGTTGCACAGTCCTCGGGTGGGGAGACGGACGGTCGGACGGGACGGGGCCGCGTGCCCCGGACGCTCAGATCCACGGGGGCAGCTCGGGGAGCCGCCCGGTGGTCTCCAGGGCGTCACCGGACGCCCGGCCCGCGAGCCACGCCAGGATGTCGGCGCGCTCGCCGGAGACCACGGGCCCGCCTGTGCCGAAGCGGGCGAGTTCCGCGCCCCTGCCGTCGCGCAGGGTGAAGCGCGGTACGCCGTCGGCCTCGGCGTAGTAGCCGAGGACGTCGTCGAGGACGATGTCCCGGGCGGTGCCGGGGATGTTGTGGAAGCCGTAGCCGATCGCCAGGTCCACGTGGTGCAGTTCCAGCTCCCGCAGCCGGATCGCCAAGATACGGCGCGGGGTGCACAGCTCGCCGGTGAACGGTCTGATGGTCGCGTCCCAGGCCGGCGCGGGCAGTTCCTCCACGGCGCGCTGGAAGTGCGCCGACGTCCGCCGGACGTCGGCGACCAGGGCCTCGGCGGGCTGCCGGGCGCCCGCCTCGATCTCGGCGTCCCGCGCCTGCCGGTCGATGTACTGCGGGGTCTCCACCCCGGTGCCCGCCCACTTCAGGAGCCGCTCCAGGGCCGGGGCCTGGCGGGCCAGGTGGCTCAGGACGTGGCCGCGCGTCCAGCCGGGTAGCAGGCACGGCGCGGCGACGTCGGCGTCCCGCAGCGGGCCGAGGCCGGCCAGCAGCCGGCTCGCCGCCGCGTCGAGTTCACCGAAGGAGGCGGTGGTGGGGTCCAGTTCCTTCAACGTGCTTCCTCACTGAGTCGTGGAGCGGTGGGCCTGCGGGGCCTACCGCGCCAGCCGTGCGAATGCCTCGGCGATCCGGTCCAGCCGGGCGTCGATGTGCGGCAGCCGGACCGGGTCGTCGGACTCCAGCGCCTCCTGCTGCTCCTTGTCGTCTCCGTACAGCAGGCTGGTGGCCGCCTTGAAGCGCAGGGCCCCGGGGTCGTCGCCCAGCAGGTGCCCGGCCAGGACGACGATTCCGGACTCGTCCAGGAGGCGGCGGGCCAGGGTCGCCGAGTCGGTGACGCCCTGGCGGGCGAGGGTCTCCCGCAGCGGCTGGAAGTCCGGGTAGACGTAGAACCCGCCGGCCGGCGGACGGCACAGGGCGCCCGCGCCGACGGCGATCCGGTGCACCTCTCGCGCGACCGCCCCGTGCAGCCGGGCACCGGCCCGCAGCCGCTCGGCGATCTCGGGCGGTTCGGCGAAGGCGTACTCGGCCACCTGCTGCAGCGGTCCGGCGAGCGTGGACCACACCTCGCTGGCGACCGAGACCACGGCGTCGCGCAGCCGTGCGCCCGTCTCCCCGGCCGGGAAGCGCGCGACGCCGATGCGCCAGCCGCCGATGCCGAGGGTCTTGGACAGGCCGCTGGTGACGACCGTGCGTTCGGGGGCCACTTCCGCCGGGCTGAGGAAGGGGGTGGCGACGGGGTCGTGCACGACGTCCCGGTAGATCTCGTCGGAGACGATCAGCAGGTCCTCCTCCCGGGCGAGCGCGGCCAGTTGCCGTACCAGGGCCGGTGGGGCGAGGGTCCCGGTCGGGTTGTCGGGCAGGGTCAGGACGAGCAGCCGGGGGTCGTGTCCGTCGGCCCTGGCCCGCCGGAGGGTGGCGCGCAGGGCGGCCGGTTCCGGGGCACCGCCGCAGTCGGCGGGGACGGGCACGCCGAAGACCTGCTTGCCGGCGTACTCGGCCTGCGGGGCGTAGGTGTTCCACGCCGGACGCGGCAGCAGCACGTCCCCCGGGACGGCCAGTTGCAGGGCCATCAGCAACGGCTTGCTGCCGGGGGCGACCACGATCTGGTCCGCCCCGGTGGGCAGTCCGCGCCGGGCGAAGTACCCGGCCACGGACCGGCGTGCCCCAGGGGCGCCGGCGACGGGACCGTACGCGGTGCGGGCCGCGCCGTCCGCCAGTCGGCGGGCCAGTTGGGGCATTAGCGGTAGGCGCGCCTCACCGAAGGCCAGGTGCACCAGTGACTCGCCCGCGGCCGTGCGCTCGTCGACGAGCTGGTTGAGCGCCAGGTTCGGGGAAGGGGGGCGCGGGGCTGGCGTGCTCATGTCCGGTTCCTTTCCGGGGTGTACGGTCCGGGGGCCGCCGTTTCCCACACGGCCGCGGCGAGGTCCCGGGGGGTGCCGGGGGCAGGCTCGAGCTCGTCCAGCCATGCCGCGTCCGGCGACCAGCGGGCCCGGAACGGCCTGCCCACCAGGGACGGGTCGCGCGCCTGGAGCATCCGCAGCCGGAAGAAGGAACCCTCGCCCGTCTCCTCCACCCCGTCGACGACGACCTTGCCGGGCGTGGCCGACATGACCGGGCCGCGCACGGTGCGGGCGAGACCGGGCAGGGTGCGGTAAGCGGCGCCGAAGATGTCCACGGCCCGCGCAAGCGGCACCTTGAAGTAGTCCTGCGGCCCGGTGTCCCGCTCCACGAACAGGTAGTACGGCACCGCGCCCGCGGCCAGCTCGGCCCGCCACATCGCGCTCCAGGCGGCCGCGTCGTCGTTGACGTGCGCGATCAGGGGCGCCTGGCAGTAGACGACCGCGCCGGTGGAGCGGATGCGGGCCAGCGCCCGGCGTGCCGGGCCGGCTTCCAGTTCGCGCGGGTGGCTGAAGTGCGCCATCACGGCGAGCTGCTTGCCCGCCGCGACCACCCGTTCGAACAGCCTCAGCACGTCGTCGGCGTCCTGGTCGGTGACGAAGCGCTGCGGCCAGTACGCCACCGACTTGGTGCCGATGCGGATGGTGTCCACCGTCCGGACCTCGAGGAGGGGTTCCAGGTGGCCGCGCAGCCGCTCGGTGGACATGACCATGGGGTCGCCGCCGGTCACCAGGACGTCGCTCACCTCGGGGTGCGCGTCCAGGTAGCCGAGCAGGCCGGTGGGGTCGGGGGCGGCGAAGCGCAGGTCGGCGTCGCCGACGAACTGCGCCCAGCGGAAGCAGTAGGTGCAGTAGGCGTGGCAGGTCTGTCCCTGGCCGGGGAAGTACAGCACGGTCTCGCGGTACTTGTGCTGGAGGCCGGGTATGACGGCACCTGCCGGGTCGCGCGGCACGTTGAGCCGCTGCTGGCCCGACGGGTGCGGGTTGAGGCGGGCGCGGATGTCCTTGACGGCGTCCCGCAGCGGCAGCCGGTCCGCCGGGTCGGCCGACAGCTTGGCGAGCTGTTCCTCGTCCGCGGCGGTGAGCATGCCCCGCTGGGGGAAGGTGAGCTGGAACATCGGGTCCTCGGACACCCGCTGCCAGTCGATCAGCTCCGACAGGACGTACGCGTTGACCCGGAACGGCAGCACCAGGGAGATCCGGCGCACGGTCTCGCGGACTTCGTCGGACAGCCCGTACCGCGCCGCGATCTCGTCGATGTGGCGGGGTCCGTACGCCCGGAAGCGCTCGGCCCCCGCCGCGCCGGCCGGTGTCACCGCGCACCCCCCGGCCCGTCCGCCTTGCGGTACAGCCGGTCGCCCAGCACCAGGAAGTCCAGGTCCATGGAGCGGAACGCGGCCACCGCGTCCCGGGCCGTGTCGACGATCGGCTCGCCCCGGTCGTTGAACGAGGTGTTCAGCAGCACCGGCGGCGCGCCCTGGGCCGCCAGGGCGTCCAGGACAGCGCCCACAGCCGGTGCCTCGTCACCGTGCAGCACCTGTGGCCTGGTCGTGCCGTCGACGTGCACCACGCCCGGGGCGACCGCGCGGCCCAGTTCGGTGGCGCGCGCCGCGCCCAGCATGTACAGGCTCAGGTGCTCCTGCTGCTCCCACAGCCGTGCCCCGTAGGCGGGGCGGGTCACGCCCGCGAAGGGGCGCCACTGCTCACGGTTCTTGATGGTGTTCACGCGCGTGTTGACGCCGGCGGTGTCCGGTACGGCGATGATCGACCGGTGGCACAGGGCTCGCGGGCCAACCTCGGCGCGGCCCTGGGCGACCGCACCGACGGCACCGCCGAGCAGCAGCTCCGTCACCTGGTCGATGTCCAGCGGAGAGGCCGTCAGGCCCGCGGTGTCCACCGGTTCGCCGCGTCCGCCGGTGCCTGACCCGTGGATGTCGGTGCCCAGGTACGGGCTGAGTGCCCCGGTGCGCCGCCGGGGCGGGCGGACGGTCCAGGCGGCGCCGAGCGCCACACCGGCGTCGTGCGGCACGGGCGGCACGTACAGCGGTCCGGGCAGTGTGCCGTTGGTGCTGCAATTGAGCGCGACACCGCCGCTGAGGCAGAGTTCCTCGACCCCGGCCGCCTTGCGGGTCAGGGCGGCGAGGTGGGTGACCGTCTCCTCGATGACGCGCTGCGCGGTGTAGGCGACGAGCACCGCCCTCGGATCCTCGGCGAGGTGTCCCTCGGGCAGGCTCGGGGCGTCCGTCCCGGCGATGGCCGTGTAGCGCTCGCGCCAGCGGCCGACGACCGTCTCGTACTGCTCCTTGATCTCATCGGCGGTGGCCCGGCCGGTGTTCTCCGCCAGCGGCTCCACGGCGAGCCGGAAGTCGTCGCCCCGGATGTCCACGAGCTGCTCGACCTCCAAGCCGGCGGCGCGCCCGTAGGCGGCCAGGCCCATGGTCTTGCCGGCGTTGAGGAACGAGAAGCCGAGCCAGGTGGAGGCGGCGTCGTAGGCGTAACCCAGTGATGCCGTGCGCTGCCAGCTCCGTTCCCTGCGCGGCGGCGCTCCCTCCTCGTACGTCCAGATCGACGAGGACTCGTTCTCGCCGTGCCCGTCGATCACCAGGACACCGGCCTTGGGGAACGGCGAGGCGTGGAAGGCGGAGGCGGCGTGCGCCTGGTGGTGCGGGATCCGGACGACCTCGGGCGTACGGGCGCCGAAGTCCAGGCCGACCGCGTGGGCGAGGAACTCGGCGTCGTCGGCGAACCGGCGCGGGTAGAGCTGTTCGCCGTCCCAGCCGACGGCGACGACGTCGACGTCGGACGCGGAGATACCCGCCTGCTCCAGGCAGAACCGGGCGGCGTTCACGGGTTTGCGGTACAGGGAGTGGCGGCGGCGGTTGATCCGTTCCTCCTCGGAGAAGGCGACGATCTCGCCGTCACCGTTGACGAGGCAGGCGGAGGTGTCGTGCCAG
This sequence comes from Streptomyces sp. NPDC059169, assembly GCF_042755225.1. Classification (NCBI taxonomy): domain Bacteria; kingdom Bacillati; phylum Actinomycetota; class Actinomycetes; order Kitasatosporales; family Streptomycetaceae; genus Streptomyces; species Streptomyces sp. NPDC059169. The sequence goes on from NZ_JBHZCF010000003.1 coordinate 18,039, forward strand.
CCGGTCGGCGGAGCGTTGACGCCCAGAATCCACATGGAGCGGGTTCCTTTCCTCTTCCCCCGGCCCGGTCGGCTCGGTCGTGGCGGGGCGGGGGTGCCGGATGCGGTCGGTGTGTGCGGTGCCGCGTGTGCCGCGCGTCAGGGGCGCGGCGCGGTGTCGGGCCCGCCGAGTGGTTCGGGGGCGGGGTGGGGGGCGTGGGGGTGGTCGGTCTGGGCCAGGGGATCGGGGGTGACTCGCGGGCCGGGCGCGATCAGTGGGGCGGACACGGCTTCCGGGCCGGGCGTGTCGAGGGGGGCGACGACGCAGCGCACCGCGCGTTGGGCGCGGTCCAGGGCGGTCGCGCACTCCTGTGGGGTGTCGCCCACGGCCACCAGGGCGGCGAGGCGCGGCACGATGCCGTGCGGGGGCAGCCGGAGGACGGTCCCCGGGGCGGCGAGCGCCACGGCGCGCTCGATGCCCGGCCGGTCCGCCACGCCCTCGACGTCCAGTGAGCGGACGACGGCGTCCTGCGCGGGATAGAGGAACCGGACCTCGGCGCACCGGTCACGGGTGCGCTCCGTCGCGGGGGTGCGGCCGAGCGCGATGTCGGCGGCCGCGGCGATCTGGTCCACCCCCGTGGCGAGCCGGCCGAGGAGGGGGATGAAGTCCCCGCCGAGCCTGCCGTTCACCTCCACGATGCGCGGCCCGGCCCCGGTCAGGCGCAGTTCGGTGTGGGTGATGCCGGTGCGGATACCGAGGGCCTCGTGGGCCGCGGCGACCACCGCCCGTACCCCGTCGGCCCACGGCTCGTCGTCCCACGGCTTGACGAGGTGACCGATCTCCTCGAAGTACGGCGCGAAGCCCAGGCGCTTGTGGGCCACGTTCAGGACGCGGATCTCGCCGCCGCTCACGGCGCAGTCGACGCTGATCTCCGGACCGTGCAGGTACTCCTCCACGATCGCCCCGTCAAGCCGGTCGATGCCGGGGAAGGCCGCGGTGGCGGCCTGCTCGTAGGCATGGGCGACCTGTTCGGCGCTGCCTGCCACGGCGACCCCGATGCTGCCGGCCAGGGCACGCGGTTTGACGACCACGGGCAGGCCCAGTTCCTCGGCCGCCGCGAGTGCCTCCTCGCGTCCGTGCACGTGCCGGAACCCGGCCGAGGGCACGCCCGCAGCGGTCAGGACCCGGCGCGTGGTGAGCTTGTCGCGGCAGCCGCGCACCGCCCGGGGGCTCATGTGCGGCAGCCCCAGTCGGCGGGCGACCTCGGCGGTGGTCTCCAGCAGGGTCTCGTCCCAGGTGAGCACCGCTCCCAGGCCGGGGCGGCCGGTCAGCAGTGAGGCGACGGCCCGGGTCGTGTCGTCCGCGTCGGCGGTGTCGGCGGCCCGGAACCGGTCGGCGACGTACGGGCGTTGCCAGTCGACGTCCTGCGGCTGGACCAGGGCGGTCTCCACGTGCGCGGCCGCGCTGTCCAGGGCGTACCGGCGGTAGGGCGGGTTGCCGCAGCCGACGACGATCAGACGGGCCAGCGCGCCGGAATCGACCGGGGTGCTGGTGAGCCGTGTCCGCTCGGCCGTGCGCCGGATCGCCGCCGCGACCTCGGCGCTGCTCGCCCCGGAGAACCGGAACCGTGCCCCGGCGTGTTCGTAGCCGCCGCCCCGCATCAGCGTCCCGGTCTCGGGGACGACCCGGGCGTACGCGCCGCCGCCCTCGGGGACGGTGACCGCTTCCACGCGGCACGGCGGCGGGACGGACGGCGGCACCAGCAGCCAGCCGGCCACCGCCTCCGGCCGGGGCAGCGTGGGCGGGGTGGGGTCGGGTGCGCCGGTCTGGTGCGCGAAGGCGGCCGCCATCAGGTCCACGCCGTGCACGTCGCGCCAAACGAACGGCACTTCGGCACCGCCCGGCCGTGCTCCGATCTCCAGCACGGTGAGCTCGCCGGAGCTGCTCGCGAAGAGCTCCAGGTGGAACACCGAGGGCCCGGACAGCAGCGCCCGGGTGGCGGCGCCGGTGATCTCGCCGATTCGGGCGAGGAGTTCGGGGTCGTCGATCTCGACCGAGCCCAGGGCGGTGCCCGTGGTGAACTCCCAGCAGGTGTTCAGGTAGCGCGCCGCCCGCCAGGGGCCCAGGGTGGCGCCGGTGAAGACTCCGTCCACGTGCAGGACGTCGTCGGGCACCCACGGCTGGACGAGCATGTCGGTGTCGGACGGGAAGGTGTGTCGCGTGAGCTGTTCGGCGGTGTCCAGCCGGGTGATGCCGGTGCTCGCCGTGCCCCGCCGCGGTTTCAACAGCACCGGCCAGCCGTGCTCGGAGGCGAACGCCGCGACCGCGTCGTGGTCGCCGGCCTCCGCGGTGGCCGGCACCGGTACACCGGCCGCGCCCAGCCGCCTCGCCATGAGGAGCTTGTCGCGCAGCGGGTGCAGTTCCTCCTCGCCCGGCCCCGGCAGGCCGAATGCGTCGCGCAGCCGGGCGGCCAGGTCGAGGTCGGTCTCCTGGAGGGCCACGATGCGGGTCGGCGGGCCGGCCTGTTCGGTCAGCGCGTCGACGGCCTCGCGCAGGGCTTTCTCGTCCTCGGTGCTGTCCACGAGCCGGAGGCCGGCGGCCTGTTCGACGGGGAGGTGGCGTGCGGCCTGCTCGGTGGTGACGTAGCTGACCCGGTGGACCGTGTGGTCGACGTACCCGGCGTAGTCGGCGTAACGGTCGGTCCACCGGTGGATGACGATCACGTGGTGGCGCACGGAACCTCCTGGAGCGACAACGATGTACGGGGGTACGGGACGGGGCGCCGCGACGGACGGGCACGGGGTGGGCGGGCTCGAAGTGGGCGGCGCGGTGCTCCCTCTCAGGCCCGGTGGCCGTGGGCGGCGGTCAGCAGGACGTCGTGCAGGTCCCACAGGAGGGCGGCGCACGTCTCGCGCCGCAGGTCCTTGGCGGTGAGACGGACCGAGAGGGTGTGCTCGTCCTCCAGCGCCCGTGCGTAACAGCGGGGGCCGATCGTGGTGAAGGGCTCCTCCCACACGAGGGTGGCCTCGCCCCCGGTGCCCGCGCCCGGCCCGCCCGGGGCCGCGCCCGGTGGTACGGCGACGAAGTTGAACGCGCAGGCGGCTTCGGGCGCCGCGGGGGTACGGGCGCGGAGCGCCGCGACCGCCCGTACGTCGTGCATGCCGTGCCGGAACGCGGCCAGCCCACTCCAGTGCGCGGCGCGGGCCAGGTCAGCGAAGGGGGCGCCGGTGTCCTCGATCAGGGCCGGCACCCATTGGTTCATGGACGTCACGGTGTCCCGCCAGCGCGCGGTGAACCGGTTGGCGCTCATCAACTGCACCATCAGCCGGTCGCCGCCGCCGCTGGTGCCGTTGCCGTCGGCGTGGCAGCGGCGGGCGACGGCGCCAACGAAGGCGGCGAGGGCCACACCGGCGACGGAGACTCCCTCGCGGGCGGCGATCGTACGCGCGGCGGCGCGTGCGCGTGCGGAGGTCATGGTGCACTGGACGACGATGCCCGGTCCTTCGGCATCACGCGGGAGGGCGGTCGGCGGGGCGGCGTCGAGCACCTGCTCCCAGTGGGCGAGCGCGGCCCGCTGGCGCCGGAGACCGGCGGGTGAGTACTGGTCCGCCGCCAGTTCGGCGGGGCCGGGCGGCGGTGGCCCGAGCCGTCCCGGATCGGTGATCTCCCGCAGCAGTTCCTGGTGCAGCTGCTCCTGGGCCCATGCGTCGGCGACGATGTGGTGTTTGACGAAGACCAGGTGGGAGGGCGCTCCGTCGCGGGTCACCAGGCGGGCCCGCCAGCCGTGTTCGCGCCCCAGGTCGAAGGGGCGCGCCGCGAGGGCGAGTGCGGTGTCTGCGGGTGGTCGCTCGTCGTTCCCGCCGGTACCGGTGAGGTCGATTGAGGCGCGGATGTGCTCGTCCGGAGGCAACTGGCGTGGATCGTCGGGGTTGTGAAGGTCGTAGCGCGTCCTCAGCGAGGGGTGGCGCAGTGCCAGTGCGTGGAGGACGGCGCTGACCGCTTCCGTGCGTGTGCCCTGCGGAAGGGCCCACACGGCGGCGTTGTTGGGCTCGTGCCGGCGCGAGGGCGGCAGGTCCCGGATGTCGTGCCAGACCGAGAGCTGCCCCAGGGACAGGGGGGTTGTCTCGGTCATTCACGCTCCAGTCACATTTCTTCCGTAATGCGGAATCTAATTTCCGTTGCGATCACCAAGCTGCCACACCACACCGAGACCTGTCCAGCACCGACAGGACCACGGGCGCGTACCGCGAAGGCGGCGATTGCCCGTCAACACCCGTACAACGTGCAGGACATGACGGACACACAGAAAAGTCGGCCACCTTACGCAGACCCCCGTGCGACTCCCCGGAACGACCACTGCCCCCTGGCCGCTAGGACTGGCGTACGAGCGTCGACGTGTGCCAACGTTCACCCTGAAGACGGAATTCATATTCCGCAGAATGGAATTACTGCGATCGCTGTGCCGACCGCAGTGCCCACCACCGCCCGACGACACACGGCCCCGCTGCCGGCGACACACGACGTACCACAGCGCAGGAGAAGGACACGGACGTGACGCAACCACCGGGCGCACCGCCCTCGGCCACCGGCGAATTCCTGCACGACTTCCTGCTCGCTCGGGTTTCCCACAGCCCCGACAGTCCCGCCATCGTGGAGCCCGGCCCGCCGGGAAGCGCCACCGTGACCACGTACGCCGGTCTCCGCGACCGTGTGACGCGGTACGCCGGTGAACTCGACACCCTGGAACTGGAGCTGGGCTCCCGTGTGCTGCTGGAGGCCGAGGCGACCGCCGACTCCATCGCGCTGCTCCTCGCCTGCTCCCGCGCGGGCCTCACCTTCGTACCGGTGAGCCCCGAAACACCGCGGGACCGGCTGCTCACCCTGATCGGGACCGCGCGGCCCGCCCTGCACCTCCAGCCCGAGGACGGCGAGCGCGGTGACCTGCCCGCCGGCGTCGGCACCGCCCGGTTCGGACCCGCCGGTATCACCGTGGAACGACGACCGGCCCCGGTACGCCGCAGGCGCCGGGCGCCCAGCGTCACCGACCCCGCGTACGTCATCTTCACCTCCGGGACCACCGGCCGCCCCAAGGGCGTGGTGATGAGCCACCGTGCCGTCGTCGCCTTCTACCGGGGCATGCTCGCCCACGACATCGCGCGCCCCGGCGACCGGATCGCCAGCACCTCCCCGCTCCAGTTCGACTTCTCGCTGCTCAACATCGGCCTGGCCCTCGGCAGCGGCGCCGCCGTCGCCCCCGTACCGCAGGCCCTGGTCCGCTGGCCCCGGCACTTCCTGCGGGTGCTGCGCGACACCGGGGCGACCCAGGTCAACGGCGTACCGTCGATCTGGCGGCAGGTGCTGCACCACGAGCCGGACCGCCTCGGTGAGCTCGACCGCCTGCGCAGTGTGCTCATCTGCGGTGAGGAGTTCCCGCTGCCGGAGCTTCGGCAGTTGCAGCGGCTGCGGCCCGGGATGCGCATCGTCAACTGCTACGGCGCCACCGAGTCGATGGCCTGCTCCTTCGAGGACGTCCCCGACCCCCTCCCCGACGACGCCGAACGCCTCTCCATCGGCGTGGCCCACCCCGGTGCCGAGATGGTGCTGGTGGACCGGTCCGGCCGGGTCGTCGACCGCCCCGGGACACCCGGAGAGATCCACCTCCGCAGCCCCGCTCTCTTCTCCGGCTACTGGGACGACCCCGAGGCCACGCGCGCCGCCCTCGTCCCCGACCCGCTGTGCCCGCAGTCCGGACAAGTGGTGCTGCGCACCGGGGACCTGGCGGTCCGGGGCGAGAAGGGTGAGTTCTACTTCTGCGGTCGCACCGACTCCCAGGTGCAGATCAACGGCAACCGTGTCGAGCTGGGCGAGGTGGAGCGCCGGCTGCTGGACTTCCCCGGCGCCACCGCGGCCGCCGCGCTGCCCCTGCCGGAGCCGGGTGGTGGCAGCCGGCTGGCCGCCTTCGTCGTCGCCGCGGCCGGGGAGGACCGGCCGCGGGCGGACGAACTGCGGGACTTCTGCGCACTGACCCTGCCCGCCTACATGGTCCCCGGCGAGATCCGACTCCTCGACACCCTGCCCACCACCGCGAACGGCAAGGTCGACCGGGCGGCCCTGGCCGCGGCGCCCGCGCAGGCGGCCCCCGGTCCGGCCCGGACCCCGGGCACCGCTGCCGCGCCCTTCCAGGGAGAACGATGACCACGACGGACCGGCCGGGCAGCGGTACGACCCCGGGCACCGCGCCGACGCCCGGCCGCCGGCGCGCCCGGTGGCGGACGCATGTCGCCGTCCGGGTCGGCGGCCTGCCCAGCACCTTCTGGGTGCTCTGGTGCGGCACCCTGGTCAACCGGCTCGGCGCCATGGTCAATCCGTTCCTGAGCCTCTACCTCACCGAGGCCAGGGGCGTGCCCATCGCCACCACGGGCCTGATCCTCGCGGGGGTCGGCGTCGGGTCCGTCATCTCCCAGCCGGTCGGCGGGGTGATCACCGACCGCTTCGGCCGCAGGATCGCGCTCACCGGCGGCATGATCGCGAACGGGGCCGTGCTGCTCTCCCTCGGGCACGCCGAGAGCCTCCCCGCGATCGCCGCCTGCGCCTTCGCGCTGGGCGTCACGATCGACCTGTTCCGGCCCGCCTCGCAGGCCCTGGTGGCCGACGCGGTACCGGCCGCCGACCGCACCCGCGCCTTCGGGCTGCTGCTGTGGTCCGTCAACCTGGGCTTCTCCGCAGCCATGGTGATGGGCGGTTACCTGGCGACCCACGGGTTCCACCTGCTCTTCTGGGTCGACGCGGTGGCGTGCGCGGTCTTCGGCCTGCTCGTCTGGTTCGCCGTCCCGGAAACGCACCGGCCGGCCCCCGGCGGCCGCCCCGACGGCACCTTCCGCAACGCCCTCGCCGACAAGGTGATGGTGGCGTTCGCCGGCGTCGTCGTGCTGTACGCCACGGTGTTCCAGCAGGCGTTCGCCACCCTGCCGCTGGCGATGAGCGGCAGCGGGCTGTCCAGTGGGGCGTACGGCACCGTCATGGGCGTCAACGGCATCGTCGTCATCGCCGTACAGCCACTGATCGGCCACCGGCTGGCCGCGTTCGACAAGAGCCGGGTGCTCGCCTTCGGTTTCACCGTGGCCGCCTGCGGCAACGCGCTCGTGGCCCTAGCGTCCGGCACGCTGGTATACGGCGTGGCGGTCGCGGTATGGAGCCTGGGCGAGGTGCTCGTCTTCGCGGTCACCGCCTCCATCGTCGCCGACCTCGCGCCCGCCCATCTGCGCGGGCGCTACAACGGGTTCCTCGGTATGGCGTGGGGCACCGGTTTCCTCGTCGCGCCCGTCGTCGGCACCCGGCTCCTGGCCGTCGGCGCCCCCGTGCTCTGGCTGTCGTGTGCCGCCCTGTGCGTCCTGGCCGCGGTGGCGCAACTGCTGCTCGCTCCGGCCATCCGCCGCCGCGAGGTGACTCCGTGAAGGCCGCGGTATGGCCCCGGGGGGACGACGAAACGCATCCTGCTGCTGGAAGCGAGGGGCGCGGCCGGCGAGGACCTGCCGTGCGCAGCCGCCCCGCTGGGCGTCGAGGCGTACGTCGCCACGCACGAGGACATCCACGCCACGCACTACGGGCCCGACCTCAAGGAGCTGATCACCCCTGTCGCCTTCACCGACTTCGGTGACACCGCCGCCGCGCTCGACGACCTGACCGCGTTCTGCCGAGCGCGCAGCATCGACGGAGTGGTCGCCTGCTGGGGGTTCCTCTCCCCCGTGGCGGCCCCGCTCGCGGCCCGGCTCTGCCTGCCCGGTCCTCAGTGACCGCCACACAACAGCTACTTGGTCACCCCATGACAGCGACCACAACCCCGCCCCGGCCCCACTACCAGGACATTGGCATCACGAGTCCGCTGACGCCCACCCACTGCCACCCCACCACCCACTCACAGGCTGGCGTCCCTCGACTTGGCGCGCAGCTGCGACACGTACACGTCCATGACGCGGGTGTCCCGGTAGTCGGCGTACCCCCAGACCTGGGCCTGCGGACGACTCCCTGGTGGGCAGGGAGCCGTCTGCAGGCCCGAACGTCCCCGACGGAGGAGAGGCCCATGTCCAAGCCAGAGCGTACGGGCAACAGCCTGGACCCGGAACCGTGGACTGGTGGGCTGAGCTCTTCGCAGGCGGGCACCGGCGGTTGCCTGCAGCCGCGGTCCGCTCAGGCCGGGCGCAGGCCGCGTGGTGTCTGGCCGGTCCACTGCCGCAGGGCGCGGTGAAAGGAGGTCAGTTCTCCGTAGCCGATGAGGAAGGCGATCTCGGTGTTGGAGAGGGAGGTACGCCTCAGGTACGCCCGAGCCAGTCGTTCGCGGGTCTCGGCGAGCACCTTCTGGAATGACGTGTTCTCTGCCTCCAGGCGGCGTTGCAGGGTGCGCGGGGTCGTCGCCAGGTGGTGCGCCACGTCGGCGAGCGTGCGCCGACCGGCGGGCAGACACGTGAGCAGGGCAGCGTGCGTCCGGTCGGTCCAGGTCGCCGACTGTTCGAGGGTGCGCAGCCGCCGCCGTAGATCGGTCTCGAGGTGGGCCCACATGTCGGAGTGCACGGCGGTGTCGAACGGTCGGCGCATGTCGGACGGCGAGAAGACGACCGCCGCGGGCCCGTGGGTGAGGACGCCGCCGTCCAGGAAGTCCGCCACGGCGGTCTGGTCGTCGGGAGGGTCCGGGACCGTGATCCGTACGGGCCGGATCCGGGCTCCGGTGGCCAGCCGAGCGAAGGCCACCCAGAAGAGCAGCTCGAACCGTTCCAGGACGGTGGGTGGTGTGAAGGGGGTCCGCGGACGCAGGGCGATCCGAAGGCCCGCGTCGGTCCGTACGTCCAGGGTCACCGGGTAGATGAGTCGCTTGTAGACGGCGATGCGTTCCGCCGCTTGCGCCAGGTCGCGGCTGGCTAGACCGGCGAAGACGGCGGCGTCGAAGTGATCGGCCGACACTGCCGAGGCGAGGGCTACTGCGAGGTCGGGGCCCGGGTACAGGGTCTCGGCCGCCTCCCACAGAGCGAAGAAGTCCTCGGCGCCGATCCGGGCCCCCGGGGACCGCAGCAGGTCCGCGGGGAGACCTGCCTGCCGCAGTACGGCCTGCGGGTCCAGGCCGAGGGCGGACAGGAGGCGCGGCCATCCGGGTGCGAGTGAGTAGACGGTCACGGTGTCACGCGCGGGCGGTGAACGTTCCCCGCTCGACAAGCTGCTCGAACATGTCCTCCATCGACTGCCGCAGCGGTCGGTAGACCATGCCCAGCTCGTGCCGGCTCTTGGTGTTGTCCGCGTGCCACGCCACGCCGACGTTCCTGCTGACGAAGGTGCGGGTGAGCCCGGCGCTCGGTGCCGCCAGCCAGACCAGGGGCTTGGGCAGCGCGCGCCTGGGGAGGGGGAAGCGGTCCCCGAAGCGCGGCAGCAGCACCCGGCCGAGTTCGAGGACGTCCGTTTCGTGACCGGAGACGATGTGACGGCCGTGGGCGTGGGGGAGGTACGCCGCCGCGATGTGTGCGCGGGCAAGGTCTCGTACATCGACGACGCCGAGCCCGGCCCGGGGGGCGCCCCAGCGCAGGGTGCCGTCGCCCAGCTGCCGGACGATCGAAAAGCTCTCGGAGGTGGGCTGGGTGTTGGCCGCGGGCCCGATGACCAGGGAAGGGTTGATGACGACGAGTCGCCAGCGGCTCTGCGCGTCGGCGATCTCCCAAGCGGCCTTCTCGGCCAGCAGCTTCGAATAGCTGTAGGGCTGGTAGTCCAGTGATGCGGTCGTGTTCCACACGTCCTCGGTGAGCCGTCCGTGTGGGGCTGCGGCGCAGTCGGTGGCGTCGGTGTAGATCGCGGCGCAGGACGAGGTCAGGACGACGCGCTGCACCGAGGGGTTCGCATTGGCGCTCTCCAGGACGCTGCGCGTGCCCTGCACCGCCGGGTCCACCAGCTCGCGCTGCGGATCGTCGACGCGGGTGGTGAACGGCGACGCAGTGTGGAAGACGATGCCGCAGCCCGCCATCGCCTCGGTGTAGGAGCCCTCGGTGAGCAGGTCCGCGGCGAAGAACTCGATGGCACCGGGGGACTTCTCCGCGAAGTCCACGAGGTGCTGGATCTTGGCCGTGTTACGGGGGTCGCGCACCGCGGCACGCACCGTGACGCCGGCATCGAGGAGCCCCTTGACGATCCATCCGGCGACGTATCCCGTTGCGCCGGTCACCAGGACAGGAGCAGTCGTGTCCACGGTGACGCCGGTCAGGTCTGGTTCTGCGTACATGGCGGCCACTGTATGGGGAGGGCACGGACATCTCTTGTCGGATCACGCCAGGTGCCGCCCCTCTTGGTTCGGTCGGCTAGCCGTTGGCAGATGAGTCAGAGGCCGTCCGGTACTGCGACAACCATGCGCGCCCCACCACTGGCGATCAGAGTGACAGCGAGTCCACCAGACCCTCGCCTCGGCCGGTCAGGATGCGTTTCCACACACCAACTGGTGGGAGACCTCGTCCGCACCGTGCTCGTCCGGCAGCCGATCCGAGATCCGCTTCACCGCGTGCCGCTGCGCCGTGCCGCAGGACTCGGCGGGTCAGGGCGGAGAAGAACAGCTCGGCCTGGTTGAGCCGGGAAGCGTGTGGTGGGGTCCAGTGGACACGCCAGCGCGGGTGCGCGGCCAGCCATGCCCTGGTGTGCCTGGCGGTGCGCGAGGGCCCGTTGTCGAGCACTACGTGGATCTCCCGGCCGGGAGGGACGGCCCGGTCCAGCTGCTCCAGGAACGCGGTGAAGGTCGCTGCGTCGTTGCGGGCGATCACCTCGGTGAGCGCTTCGCCGCCGGACACCTGCAGGGCAGCAGCGAGGGAAAGCGGTGCGTGGCGCCGGTAGGCGAACTCCTGACGGGCGATGGCGGCGGGGCGCCCGGGATACCGGCGCGAGCCAGCGGCGTCGCGGCTTTCTCGTCGATCGAGAGCACCACCGCGCCTTGGGGCAGGTCGAGGTAGAGGACGCACACGTCTGCCGCGTGTTCCCGGAAGTCGGGGGTGTCGCGGCGGGTGAGCCAGCCGCGGACCTTGTGCGGCCTGAGATCCAGGTCCGCCGGAATCCGCCCGACCTGTGAGGCCGAGACCGTTGTGGAGCAGGTGTCGGCGACCTGCGCGGCGATGGTCCGGTGCGACCAGGTCGCTTCCGGATGCGGCGGTGCGCTGGTGACCGTGGCCGCGATCGCCACCCGCACGTGGGGCCCGTAGGCCGGCGGCCGCCCCGGCCCGCCTGGCATCCCGTAGTTTCTCCGGGCCGCCGGCGGCGAACCGGGCCCCTCCACTTGCGGGCCGTGTTCACGCCGACCTCCAGTTCCCGGGCTATCGCGCCGTTAGCCCGCCCGGCCGCCGCTGCGAGCACGATCCGGGCCCGCAGCACCGCCCGCACCTGGGACTTCAGTGCACCCACCGTCCGTAGCAGTTGCTCGCGGACCTCCGGTTCGAGCACCGCCGGGACCGCCCTCGCCACCCGTCCTTCACCCCGCACGGCAGACGATCATGGCGGAGGCAGTGCCACACCCGGCCCACCCCTACCACTGCGAACAGGAAGGCCGCGACGCCTTTCCTGGCTGGCTGCACGAGGCACTCCTCCCACGGCGAGCACCACCACCGGCATGGTGGTGGTGCTCACATCTGTTCGATGGTCGTGTCGCTCATCTGGCGTCTCCTTGATCATCGGATCCGCCGATCACCGAACACTCCCCGGCAGAGTTGGCTCAGGTAGCGGCAATGAAGCGGTTCACGATCGCGGCGAACTCGGTGCCTCGGTCCTCCTGGAGGAAGTGCCCGCCGCCCTCGATCACGGCGTGGTCCTGGCCCTGGCAGCCGGGAACTTGCTTGAGGAAGACGCGATCTGCGCCGCGGGTGAGCGGATCCTGATCGCTGAAAGAGCACAGGAAGGGCTTGTTGAAGCTCTGAAGAGACTGCCACGCCCGCCGGTTGGGCCCGGTTGCCGGATCGTCGGGGGACACGGGAACGAGCAGCGGGAACTGGCGTGCTCCCTCTTTGAACGACTCGTCGGGGAACGGCGCGTCGTACGCGGCGGCGACTTCGGGGGCGAGGTCGGTCGTGCAGCCCCCGTTGACGATGCCACTCACGCGGAACTCCGGAGTGTTCTGACTGAATTCACGCCACGCAAGGAATGCCTCACCGGGGTCACGGTCCCCGGTGGGCAGGAACGAGTTCGCGACGACGACCCGCGCAAACCGGTCAGGGGCCTCTGCCACCAAGCGCAGGCCGATCAGTCCGCCCCAGTCCTGGCACACCAGGGTGACGTCGTGCAAGTCCAGCCGATCGAACAGCGCCTCGCGCATCCAGTCCACGTGACGCTGGTAGGTGTAGTCCGAGCGCAGCGCCGGCTTGTCCGACCTGCCGAAGCCCACAAGGTCGGGCGCGACGCACCGGTGCCCCGCGGCAGAGAGACCGGGGATCATGTGCCGGTAGAGATAGGACCAGGACGGCTCGCCGTGCAGCAGCAGCACCGTCTCGCCGGAGGAGCCGTCCCCGTTGTCGACGTAGTGGACGCGCAGCGTCCCCTCGCTGCCGTCACCCGAGGCCACTTCGGTGTACGAGGGCGCGAAGGGGTAGTCCGGGAGATCGTTGAACCGCTCATCAGGCGTACGCAGAAATCTCATGGGTGGACTCTACGTCCAGGGGAGAGCTCACGGCCCTGGCGTAGTTGTGTGATGTCCGGTTCCGTGTCGGTTGGTCTGATGTCGTGGACGGCGAAGGCGTCCTCGTGGTGGAGGAGGTCGCGGCGGGTGTCATCGCGCTCCGCCTCCTTCCGTGTTCGTGCTCAGGATGTCGGCACGGTCCTTGGATACGTGGAACCGGCATACGGCGGTACCTCTCACTCCGGCCACAACGGCTGGACCAGCCGCCTCGGCGGCAGCACCGGCACCCTTGACGGTCGTGGCACCTTTGCTGCTTCGTACGCATGAGCTGTCGTGGGAGGCTCTGGAGCACCTCGTGGTGGCACTCGAACGCCTCCTGCCGGCGGGCAGGGGTCTGCGCTGTGGCCTACGGCCACCACGTGATCGTTTGTCTTCACACACCGATGATCAGCGGTGGCCGTACCCGTCTCCGTGCCGACCCCGTCGTCGGCTGGGCTGCCACCGCACCTACCGAGGTGCCGGATGCAGGGCGTCTTCTCCGACTGGGTTCTGCGGCGATGACTATCGTCCTGCGGTGCCGTCTACACGACGGGAGGGGCAGCCGCCCTCTCCCCGGCCCGAAACGGGCCTGCCCCGTCGATCAAGGAGCCTCCCGTGGCCGCAGTCCGTACTCTCATGACCGGCCTCGTTCTCGGCGAGTCACCCCGCTGGCACGACGGCCGCCTGTGGTTCTGCGACTGGGGTGCGCACGAGGTCTTGGCCGTCGACCCCGGCGGCCGCAGCGAGGTCGTCGTCCGTGTGCCCTCATTCCCGTTCTGCATCGACTGGCTGCCGGACGGTCGCCTGCTCGTTGTCTCGGGCAGCGATCGGCTTCTGCTGCGTCAGGAGCCCGACGGGTCGCTCGTCTCCCACGCCGACCTCGCCGACCTGTGCGACCGCCCCTGGAACGAGATCGCCGTGGCCGCAAGCGGGAACGTCTACCTCAACAGCATCGGGTTCGACATGATGGCCGGCGAAAATCCCTCCCCCGGCATCCTCGCCGTGGTCACCCCCGACGGCTCGACACGCCAGGTGGCAGACGACGTCGCTTTTCCCAACGGCATGGCGGTAACGCCCGACGGATCGACGTTGATCCTCGCCGAGTCCCACGCGAGCAGGCTCACCGCCTTCGACATCGAGGACGACGGCGGCCTGTCGAATCGCCGGATCTGGGCCCGTCTCGACGCCGCCGCCCCGGACGGCATCTGCCTCGACGCCGAAGGCGCGGTCTGGTACGCGGACGTCCCCAACAAGCGCTGCGTCCGCGTACGAGAAGGCGGCAAGGTACTGCAGACAGTCGAGCTCGACCTCGGGTGCTTCTCCTGCGCGCTGGGGGGCGCCGACGGCCGGACACTGTTCATCACGGCGGCCCAGTGGCAGGGGCCGGAAAGCGCGGCCGACGGGACACGTACCGGCCGGGTGCTGGCCGTGGACGCACCGATCCCAGGCGCCCGTCGTCCATAGCGCCCAGACCCACGCTCACCAGCAGCACCACGAACTACGGCTGGAGTACCAGGAACGCGAACACACTCCCCACCGGTGTCGACTCCCCGCAGGTCGCCCACACATCCGGCCCGGTCGTCTCCCCGGCCCATTCCCCCGTCACCACAAGAGACGAGTCTTGCCCCGCCGCTCGCGCGGCGCAGCCAAAACCCTGCCGAACAGGCGGGCAGGCGTGGTGGTCTCCTCGCCAGTCGGGTTCCAGTACGGGGAACAGGCGGCGGGCGAGCGGCGCGAGGGAACTGTGCCGGTACGGCCTCCGGTGGCCGCATCGCCCACCGCCGACCATGTCCTGGAGGGACTACAACGGGGGTGGGCATGGACCCGACGGCGTTCAACGACCCGTCCAGCCGGCTCCGCGTCGGCGCGTGCCCCGCGCGCTCAGACACGCGTACGGTTCCGACCGGGAGCGTGACACTTTCGCGAACGAGTCCCGCAGGACGCCCTGATGCACCAGACCCACGATCACTTCGCGCTGATCCGCTCTGCGACGGAGCACAGAATCAGACGAAGGCCGCCTCGACGTCCGCTGAACCGCTGAAACGCCGATCAAGCGAGAGCCGCGTTCGACACCGGGCCACAAGTGACGAGCTCAGAAGAACACCCCGCAGCGCAGCAGCACGTTCGCGTACGGGCGGGCCTCGCCCGTACGGACGACCAGACGTACGTCCGCCGTCATGTCCTTCAGCTTCTCGTGCGGGATCAGGCCCAGCTCCGTAAAGCGGGTGTCCAGGAACGCCCAGGCCTCTGGGTTCGCATCCCGGACCTCATACGCCGCCGTCGCGCCCTCCACCACCAGTTCGTCCAGCAGACCGTCCAGTACCTCGGCGAAGGACGGCACCCCGGCGCGGAAGGCCAGGTCCACCATCTTCGGGCCCGCCGGAATCGGCATACCCGCGTCGCACACCAGCACCCCGTCCCCGTGCCCCAACTCGGCCAGAGCACCCGCAAGATGACGATTCAGAATTCCGGCCTTCTTCACAGTGCGACGACCTCCTCCGCGGTGGGGAACGACTCCTGCGCCCCGGGTCGGGTCACCGCCACCGCGCCCACCCGCGCCGCGTACTCCGCCGCGTCCGACAGCGACGAGCCCGTGCCCAGCCGCCAGGCCAACGCCGCGGTGAAGGCGTCACCCGCGCCCGTCGTGTCCACGGCATCCACCTTCACGGACGGGACCCTGGTCGTGGCGTCACCGGTCGCCACCAGCGCACCCTCGGCGCCCAGTGTCACCACGACCGAGCGGGGGCCGAGCGCCAGCAGCGCGCGTGCCCAGTCCTCATGCGAGCTGCCCAGGTCCCCGTCCGCAATGACCCGTGCCTCGTGCTCGTTCACGATCAGCGGGTCGCAGGCCGCCAGTACCTCCGCGGGCAGCGGCCGGGGCGGCGAGGGGTTCAGTACGAAGCGGGCGCCGGACGGCAGGTTCCGTACGAGCTCCACGACTGTCTCCAGCGGGATCTCCAGCTGTGCCGAGACCACCCGGGAGGCGCGCAGCAGGCCGACGGCGGCCCGGACGTCCTCCGGGGTGAGTCGCGCGTTCGCTCCCGGAGACACCACGATGCTGTTGTCCCCCGACGGATCCACGGTGATCAGCGCTATCCCGGTGGGCGCCCCGCCGACCAGGATCCCCACGCCGTCGACGCCGGCGTCGCGCTGTGCGTCCAGCAGCATCCGGCCGTGCGCGTCGTCGCCGACCCGGGCCAGCAGCGCCGTACGGGCGCCGAGGCGTGCGGCGGCGACCGCCTGGTTCGCGCCCTTGCCGCCCGGGTGGACGGCCAGGTCGGAGCCGAGCACGGTCTCCCCGGCCGTGGGCCGTCGCTCGACCCCGATCACCAGGTCCGCGTTGGCTGATCCCACGACCAGGAGGTCGTAGACGTACATGAACTGTCTCCCTACGGATCCCAACGGACCCCATGGATCAACGGACCCCAAGGGACCCCTGTCAACGGACCCCGCGGATCCCTGCAGCAGTGAAGGCCGGTGCCACGGCCCCGGGCCGCGCGTCGTGCGCGTCCCGCGGCCGTGGCGACCGGATGGGTGCGGGGTCAGCCGGTGAACCCGGCGACGTTGTCCTTGGTGACGACCTTGACCGGGACCTTGATCGTGCTGTCGATCTTCTTGCCCTTGGCGGCGTCGACGGCGTTCTGCACAGCCAGCTGGCCCAGCAGCTTGGGCTGCTGGGCAACGGAGGCGAACAGCGTGCCCGCCTTGACCGCGGCCAGCCCGTCCGGCGTGCCGTCGAAGCCGACGACCTTGACCGACGTGCCGGCCTTGCTGCCCAGGGCCTTGATCGCGCCAAGCGCCATCTCGTCGTTCTGCGCGAAGATGCCGTTCACGTCCGGATGAGCCTGCAGCAGGTTGGTGGTGACGTCCAGGCCCTTGGTGCGGTCGAAGTCGGCTGGCTGCGAGGCGACAACCTTGATGCCCGGGTAGGCCTTCAGGCCCTCGGTGAAGCCCTGGCCGCGCTCGTTGGCGGCCGAGGTGCCGGGGGTGCCCTGCAGGACCACGATGGTGCCCTTGCCGCCAAGCTGTTCGGCGATCGTCTTGGCCGCCAGCTTGCCGCCCTCGAGGTTGTCCGAGGCGACGGTGGTGGCGACCGTGGCCTTGTTGACAGTGCGGTCGGCGGCGACGACCGGGATGTTCGCGTTGTTGGCGGCCTTGACGGACGGGCCGGCGGCGTCGGAGTCCACCGGGTTGATGATGATCGACTTCACGTTCTGGCTGGTGAAGTTCTGGATCTGGTTGGCCTGCTGGGAGGCGTCGTTCTGGGCGTCGGTGACGGTGAGGGAGACACCCTCCTTCTTCGCCTCGGCCTGGGCGCCCGCCTTCAGCTGGACGAAGAAGGGGTTGTTGAGGGTGGAGACCGACAGGCCCACCTTCAGGTCGGAGGAGCTGTCCGCCCCGGAGTTGCAGGCGGTGGCGGTGAGGGCGAGCGAGGCGATGGCGGCGGCGGTGACCGTGATCTGCTTGGTGCGCATGGCTGTTCCTTGCGGGTACGGGTGCGGGTTGGGATCGGGGAGAGCCGGGAGAAGGAGAGAGCGCAGAAACGGCGTCGGCTACGCGCGGCGGCGAAGCGTGTCCAGGAGGACGGCGAGCGCGATGACGACGCCGATGACCACCTGCTGCCAGAAGGCGGAGACCGACAGCAGGTTGAGTCCGTTGCGGAGCACCGCGAGGATCAGGGCTCCGATGAGGGTGCCCGATGCCTTGCCGACGCCACCGGAGAGGCTGGCGCCGCCGATCACCACCGCGGCGATGGCGTCGAGTTCGTATCCGTACGCCGCCTGCGGCTGTGCCGAAGCCAGCCGCGAGGCGAGGACGATTCCGGCCACAGCGGCGAAGCCGCCGGCCAGGGCGTAGACGACCAGCTTCTGGCGCTTGACGCGGATGCCGGAGAGCCGGGCGGCCTCTTCGTTGCCGCCGATCGCGTACATGGTGCGGCCGATGTACGTGCGGTTCAGGATCACGGCGGTGATCAGGCCCATCACGATCATCACCAGGACCGGTACCGGGAGCCAGCCGCCGATGGTGGTGCCCAGGTTGGACACCGAGTCGGGGAAGGCGATCGGGCTGCCCTGTGAGATGACCAGTGCCAGGCCGCGACCCACCGACAGCATGGCGAGGGTCGCGATGAAGGGCGGCAGCTTGCCGAAGGAGATGAGGGCGCCGCTGACCAGACCGCAGACGACGCCGGTGCCGAGGGCGAGCAGGACCGCGATCCAGACCGGGAGGCCCTGATTCGTGGCGGTCCAGGCCAGGACGGTGGCGGAGAGCGCGGCAACCGAGCCGACCGACAGATCGATGCCGGCCGAGACGATCACGAAGGTGACGCCGAAAGCCAGGATCGCCGTGACAGCCGCCTGGACGCCGACGTTGAGGAGGTTCTGGGTGGCCAGGAAGTCGCCGGACAGGAACGACATCGCCACGGCCAGGACGACCAGGGCGGTGAGGGCACCATTGTCGAGGAGCATGCGGCGCAGTGCGGAGGCACCGCCCGGGTACGTACTGCTCTTGAGCGTGTCAGTGGCCACGGGAGGCCTCCACATCCTTTGCTGCGCTTGCTGCTCTGTTCGTTGTCGCGGTCCCGCTGACGGCCAGCGCCATGACGGCGTCCTGGGTCGCTTCCCGCGCGGCGAGTTCGCCCGCGATCCGGCCCTGGGACATGACCAGGACGCGGTCGCTCATGCCCAGTACCTCAGGAAGGTCACTGGAGATCATCAGGACGGCGTGCCCGGAGGCGGTCAGTTCGTTGATCAACTGGTAGATCTCGACCTTCGCGCCGACGTCGATGCCGCGGGTCGGCTCGTCGAGGACCAGCACCTTGGTGTCGGCCAGCAGCCATTTGCCGATGACGACCTTCTGCTGGTTACCGCCGGACAGTGTCCGTACGTGCTGGTGCAGTCCGGCCATACGGACCTTGAGCTGCTCGGAGATCCGGTCGGCGGCCCGCCGCTGCCCGGCCCGGTCGACGAAACCGGCGCGCGTCGAGCGGCTCAGCGTGACCAGGCCGAGGTTTTCCTGCACCGTGGCGTCGAGGACCAGGCCCTGGCCCTTGCGGTCCTCGGGGACCAGGCCGATACCGGCATCCAGGGCGGCGTTGACGTCGTACGGGCGCACCGCGCGGCCGTGCACCTCGACGGTGCCGGAGTCGTACGGATCTGCGCCGAAGACGGCGCGTACCACCTCGGTGCGGCCGGCGCCGACCAGGCCCGCCAGGCCGACGACCTCGCCGGCCCGTACCTCGAAGTCGATGTCGTGGAAGGTGCCGGCCCGGGTCAGGCCGCGGACCTTGAGCAGCGGCGCGCCGGCCTCGGCGGGTTCGCGCGGGTACTGCTGCTCGATACTCCGGCCCACCATGAGCCGTACGAGCTCGTCCTCGGGGGTGCTCGCCGGGACCTGGTCGACGCTGCGGCCGTCGCGCAGGACGGTGACACGGTCGCCGAGGGCGGCGATCTCCTCCAGGTGGTGGGTGATGAAGACGATGCCGACGCCGTCGTCACGCAGCGTCCGTGCGATCCGGAAGAGCTTGTCGACCTCTTCGGTGGTCAGGACGGCGGTGGGCTCGTCCATGATCAGGACACGGGCGTCGAGGCTCAGCGCCTTGGCGATCTCGACCATCTGGAGCCGGGCGATGCCCAGTTCGCGCACCCGGGTGCGGGGGTCGACATCGACACCGACGCGGGCGAGGAGTCCGGACGCGTCGGCGTTCATCCGCTTGCGGTCGATGAGGCCGAAGCGCCGCGGCTGACGGCCCAGGAAGATGTTCTCGGCGACGCTGAGGTCGGGAACGAGGTTGAACTCCTGGTAGATGGTGGCGATACCGAGGCGCTCGGAGTCCTGCGCACCGTGGATGCGCGCCTCCTCGCCGCCGACCAGGATCCGCCCCGCGTCGGGACGGTACGCGCCGGAGAGCATCTTGATCAGGGTGCTCTTGCCCGCGCCGTTCTCACCGAGCAGCACGTGCACCTCGCCCCGGCGCAGGTCGAAGTCGACGCCGTCGAGCGCGACGACGCCGGGGAAGGTCTTGCGTATCCCCTCGATACGCAGCAGTTCGTCTGGATGGCTCACGTGGTGCTCCTCGGGGCCTGCGGGCAAGAGGCGGCCTCGCCGCACGAGCGGCGTACGACGAGACGTGCGGGGAGGGTGACGGACTGAGGGGGCCGGCCCTCGATGAGGTCGACCAGCGCGCGGACGGCGGCACGCCCGAGTTCGCCGGTGGGCTGGGCGATCGTGGTGATCGGCGGGTCGGTGTGCACGAACCACGGGATGTCGTCGAACGCGGCGAGCGCGATGTCGTCCGGCACCCGCAGTCCGCGCGCCCGGACGGCGTCCAGCGCGCCGAGCGCCATCAGGTTGTCGGTGGCGAACACGACTTCGGGCGGCTCGGCCAGGTCGAGGAACCGGTTGGTGGCCCGGCGCCCGCTCTCGGCCTGGAAGTCGCCCTGGCCGATGTACGCGTCGGGGAGGGGAAGTCCGAACTCGCCCATGGCCTGGCGGAAGACCTCCACGCGCTCACGGCCCGTCGTGGTCGCCGCGGGGCCCGCGATGATCGCCAGCCGTCGGTGGCCGAGCCCGTACAGATGGGCGACGAGATCATGGATGGCGGCGCGTCCGTCGGACCGTACGACGGGTAGGTCGACGCCCGGGATCCACCGGTCGACGAACACCATCGGCGTTCCCGCGCGCGCGGCGTCCAGCATCAGCGGCGAGCCGCCGTCGGTCGGGGAGACCAGCAGCCCGTCGATACGGCGGTCCAGCAGGTTCCGTACGTGGTGGTCCTGCAGGTCCGGTCGCTCGTTGGCGTTGCCGATGATGACGCTGTAGCCGAGGGCGCGGGCCTCCTCCTCCACAGAGCGGGCCAGCTCGGTGAAGTACGGGTTGAGCACATCGCTGATGACCAGCCCGAGGGTGTGGGTCTGGTCGGTGCGCAGGGACCGGGCGACGGCGTTCGGGCGGTAGCCCAGCGCCTCGACGGCTGCCAGCACACGGGTGCGCGCGCCGGCGCTGACCGACGGGTGGTCGTTCAGGACGCGCGAGACCGTGGCGACGGAGACCCCCGCCTCGACGGCGACGTCCTTGATACTCGCCATCACCGGACCACCTCCCCAAGTTCCGTGGAATCGTTTACACGACCGATAGGCAGGATTGGAATCGATTACATGCCTCTTAATCAAGGGGCGAGGACAGGGTCGAGACCAGATTGTGACCCCCTGTGTGCCAGCCATGCCGTCGAAACCGCGATGGGTGCAGCTCCAGGGCAGGGTCCGCAGATCCGCGAGCGTGAGCCGCAGACGTCGGTGCGCCCTCGCCGCGGCCGGCAACCGCACGGTCAAACCGCTGCTGACGTTGAAGGGGTGAGGTGGCCGGACGGAGCCGACTACGACGACGCTCCGCCCATGGTCAGCGCGGTTCGCGCCAGCCCGCGCAGCCAGGCATGGGCGTGGTCGGTGTCGTAGCGCTGATGCCATGACAGATATACCGGTGCCGACGGCAGTTCGAGCGGGAGGGGGAGCACGACGAGGCCGAGGCCGGCGGCCGCTGACCGCGTGGTGGCCTCGGGGACGCTGATCAGGAGATCGGAGTCGCGCGCGAACTCCATCGCGGCCGCTTCCGTGGGCGCGGTCGCCACCACGCGGCGGGTGAGACCGAGCCGCGCGAGGGCGTCGTCGAGGGCATTGCCGAGGTTTCCACGTCGCGAGACGGTGACGTGCTCGGCTTCGGCGTACCGCTGTGCGGTGACGGTCCCGACGCGGGTGAGGGGATGCCCCTGCCTCACGACGATGACGAGGCGGGTCTCGCCCACGTTCTCGGCACGGATGTCCGGTGCGCTCGGGCGGTTGGCGTTCGCCTCCAGGTCGACCTCGCCGCGCCGCAACTCGGGGGTGTCAATGCTCGATTCCGCGATGAAGCGCAATCGCACGCCCGGCGCCTGTCCGCGCACGGCCGAGAGCAGTGCGGGGCCGCTCAAGGTGACCAGGGAGTCGTGCCAGCGGAGCGTGAAGGTGCGCTCCAACGTTGCCAGATCGAGTTCACGGCTCGGTGCCAGCACCCCCTGGACCTGATGCAGCAGCTCGTGCACCTGTTCCCGGACGGCGATCGCGTACGGCGTCGGGGTCATCGTGCGGCCGGTGCGCACCAGGATCTGATCCCCGGTCGTGCGCCGGATTCGGCCCAGGCTCCGACTCATCGCGGGGGCGGTGACGTGCAGGCGCGCGGCCGCCCCGGCCACACTGCCCTCCTCCAGCAGCGCGTCGAGCGCGGCCAGCAGGTTCAAATCCAATTGCATGTGAGTAATGCTAACCGTGCTTTACATGCATTTGCAGTTAATCAAGGGGCTCCATACCTTCGAGAGCAGGGCGCCGAACAGAGCGCACGGTTCGACCGGAACGGCCCCATCACCTCTTTCTCAAAAGGGAGTTCACCATGTCCGAAATGCTCCAGACCACCGACGTCGCCGCCTCCGACACCGACCTGCTCGGCCAGACCGCGATCGACGTGCGCGCGGCCGGTTCGGCGCTGCGCGAGCGCTTCGGCGAGGTGGTCCGCTACCAGACCCGCGAAGAACTGATGCACGCACTCGCCGACAACGACGACACGGCCCTCGGCATCCTGCGCCCCCGCCTCACGCGCCTGCGGCCGGATGCCGGGTGGGTGGAGGACGAGCTGGACGGCGGGGCGCTGCCGCCCGGCGAATGGTGGGTCGTGGATCCGGCCGAAGGCAACGTCAACCACCTGCACGCCCTGCCGGAGTGGGCGGTGACCGCCACCCTCGTGCGCGAGAACCAGCCCGTGCTCACCGCGGTCCACCTGCCGCTGACCGGCGAGACCTACACCGCGCTCACCGGCGCGGGCGCCTACCTCGACGGCCGACCGCTGCACGTCTCCCCCACTGCGGACCTCGGCCTGAGCATCGTGGCCACCAGCCAGGCCCGGCCGGAAGAGGACGAGAAGGTCGTGCGGCGCATCGGCTCCTCGATCACCGCCATGCTCTTCGACGCGCTCGTCGTCCGCACCGCCGTGCCCGCGACCCTGCACCTGCTGAACGTGGCCGCCGGCCGGATCGACGCCTTCTGGCAGTTCGCCGGCGCCCGCGCGGACCTCCTGCCCGGGGCACTTCTCGTCACCGAGGCCGGCGGACAGATCTCCGACGCCGAGGGTCGCCCCTGGACCCCCCGGAGCGAGAGCTTCCTGGCCGCCACACCCGGCGTCCACGCCGAGGCCGTCGCCACGCTCTCACGCTGACCGGGCACCACAACCTGCACGCACGGAAGGATCAGATCATCATGACCACGATCGCCATTCTCGGAAACGGCCGCGTCGGCGGAAGTCTGGCCACAGCCCTCACCGGGGCAGGACATGGGGTGAAGGTGGCGGACCGCGCGCCGGGCGCCGCCGCCGACGCCGCCCGCACAGCCCAGATCGTCATCAACGCCACCCCGGGAGCCGGCTCCCTGGAACGGCTCGTTGCCCTGCACGAAGAACTGCGCGACAAGATCCTCGTCGACGTCTCCAACGCCACCGTCGACGGACCGGACGGACTGCCTGCCCACCTGATCTACCCCGGCTCGAGCCTCGCCGAGCAACTCCAGGAAACACTCCCCGAAACCCGCGTCGTCAAGACACTCAACACCATGCTCTTCCCCGTGATGACCGCGCCAGCCACGCTCACCCAGGCGCCCAGTGCCTTCCTCTCCGGCGACGACCCGCAGGCCAAGCAGACCGTCCGTGAACTGCTCGTCGACCTCGGCTGGCGCAAGGAGTGGATCACTGATCTCGGCGGGATCCAGACCGCCCGCGCCACGGAGGCAGCGATACTGTTCGTACCGCACGTGATCCGGTCCAGCGGATTCGTGCCGTTCGCGATCTCGATCGCCCGCTGATCCGCACACGGTGCACCGCCGCCGACGGCGGGCCCACATCCGGAACAGCCCCGCCGCTGACCGCCGGCCATCGAGCGACCGGCCCGGGCTCTGCTCAGCCCGGTGGGCGGTTGAGCTGGGCCATGAGCTCACGGTTGGCCGTCCGGGCGGCGGCGAGCCCGTCGTCTTGGTCCCGGAGTTCGAGCTCCAGGGTGACGATTTACTGTTCGAGGATGGTGATCCGGGCCTTGAGCTGCTCGGTGTCCTCGGGGGTCCCCGATGCCCACCTCGCAGCAGACTTGATCACCGAGCACCTCACTGAGGTTCTGTTCGAAGCGGCGGACCCGGGCGGCGAGGCGGGCGGTTCGCGCGTCGGCGGCCTGCCGAACATCACATGCTTCACCGCGGGCTTGCCGTTGTCGCAGCGGATGCGGAACCGCGGGACACCGCCCAGCACCTCGAACGCCTCCACGTGCCCCTCACAGAACACCTCCTGCGAGGCAGTGGCGAACACACCGCGGACGGTCTTGCCCGAGTACGACGACCGCAGCGTGAACAGCACCTGTTTCCGTCGCCGGCCGGACACCCACGCGGTGTGGCTGCACCACCGCTTCCCGCTGCGCTTCCGCGCCGTTGAGGAGCTGCTGCTCACAGCGCGTCGTAGACCGCTTCGACCAAAGCCATCTTCCTTGGGTCGTCGGCGATCTGCGGGCCCATCCTGTTCATGACGTAGCCAAGGCTCAGCTCGGCCTCCGGGTCCGCCAAGCCGCAGGAACCACCGAAGCCGTCGTGACCGAAGGCCCTGGGGTTTGGGCCGTAGGAAGCATTCCTGCCACTCAGCCACAGCCCCAGACCGGCCTCCGTGTCATGCGTGAAGCCCGCACCGAGGACGAGGTCGCTGCACACGCCCTGGCTCTCGCGGACGCGCTCGGCGGCTTCGGGAGAGAGGACTCGCCGGTCACCGCACAGACCGCGGCGGGCGAAGATGCCGTACAGGGCGCAGACAGCACGCGCCGTGCCGTGACCGTTCGCGGCTGGTATCTCGGCGGCCCGCCACTCGGGGGAATTGGCCTCGGCGGCGCCGACCGCTGGGTTTGCTATCGCCGCCATCACGACCGGCGGAAGTTGCGACACCAGCAAGGCGCTGTCCGCCGAGACCTGTGCGTGGACCAGTTCGGCTACCCGGTCGCTCTCCTTCTCGGACAGGCCGATGGTGAAGTCGATGCCGAGTGGACCGGTGATCTCCTGCTGCAGGAACTCGCCGGGCAACACTCCTGTGACGCGCCGAACCACCTCCCCGATCAGGAAGCCATAGGTCAAAGCGTGGTAGCCGGACTGCGTGCCAGGATCCCACCAGGGCTCCATGGCAGCCAGGCGAGCCGTGGTCAGCTCCCAGTCATAGAGCTGTGTGACGCTTTGCGGTTCTCGCAGACCAGCCAGGCCCGCCCGGTGCGACAGGAGATGGCGAACGAGGACAGCCGACTTGCCGCCTACGGCGAACTCGGGCCAGTACGCGGCAACCGGCGCGTCAAGGTCCAACAGGCCCCTGTCCGCCAGCAGATGCACGCAGAGCGCAGCAGGGCCCTTGGTGGTCGACCAGACGTTCACGAGGGTGTCACGCTTCCACGGGCGAGTGCACGCGGAGTCCGCCCAGCCGCCCCACAGGTCCACCACCACCTCGCCGCCCACCTGCACGGTCACCGCCGAGCCCAGCTCCCCACGATCCCGGAAGTTGGCCTCGAACGCGGCCTGGACCGCGGCGAATCGCCCGTCACAGTGCCCCTCAATCTGAGGAGCGGGAAAAACGGAGTCTTCCATGGGTCCCTCCACAGCTTGACTGAACTCGTGCAACATACCGACTAGTCGGACTCTTGAATAGAGGTTTCAGAGGGTGCTCTGCGAGCTTTCGCCGGGTCCTAGGCTGAGGCGGGCTGTGGTGCGGGTCGAGTGGGCCGCGGCAAGGTGAAGAGGCCGGCTTGGTTTCGGTGAGGATGCCGCAGCTGACCGGGCGTTTCAGCTCGGCCCGAACTCAGATCACCCCGACGCCACCCACGGCCAAGACGTGTACATCTTCGTCAACGGCGCTGCCGTTGCGGCGAACACAAAGGCGGCCCTCGCTGCCTTTGGGACGCAAGCGGTCACCACTGTCGTCAATCTGAATGAAGGCGACGTGATCTCCTTGGCTGTGTTCCAGGACACGGGGAACGAGGCCCTCACACAGGCTGCCACAGCCTCTAACGGCCAACCGTTGAACCCGGTACTCCAAGCAGAACTACTCGCACCTGCGGACTCAGGGAAGAAAACGGGCTGAACCGGAGCGTGCCGAGTCAGATGGGTGTGGCTCCTTTGGAGGGACTGGCTGAGCTGGGGTTCGGCGTAACGATCACGCGTAGTGCAGCAGCCATGTGGTCGGATGCCCCAGGTCGCGCCACCGGCCGGAATCAAGATCGACTGGACGACCGCCACCAGAGGGCGCGGGACGACCGGAAGGGTCACGTAGCACGTGCGGGTCCGCAGGTCTGCGCTGGTGAGATGGTCCCTCCGAAGGAGCCACGCCCGTCCGGGTTTTCCAGCCCGCGTCTCGTCTCGGCACTCAGACCCTCGGCGTGCAACCTCCGCGCCGTGCTGGACTGCAGCAGACGCGAGACAACCGCGCCCAGCAACGTGCCGACAACGGCAACGATTCCCAACCAGAGTTCCGTGGCACTCCCCTCCCCCTCTGCGCCAGCCGCGATGCGACACCACGTTGTGCTCCGCGGCGACGGCGGCCGCGCGATCCTCGGCCAGCTCCATCAGCGAACAGGGCAGCACACAGTGAGACACGAGCCGAGGAACTTGCCCGGCCGGGCTCCAGGAAGATGAACCAGCCGCGGTCGTCGATCCACTCCAGCACCCAGCACCAGGTGTCGTCCGGGTCGTCGGAACCAGATGCGAGGGCGATCGACAGGCAGCGGTCCCCGTCGGTCAACCCGCCGCCCGCGCGTATCTCACAGTCCGCAGCTACCGGCGCGCACCGCACACCGTCAGACGAACGACCCCGACCTCACCCGATCGAGATCAGCACTACTGGCAGGGGGGCTTTGTCCGGTGGTGAGGTGTGCGGCCGCGCAAGCGGATCGCGTGCTTGAGGGGGAAGGTCACAAGCCAGGTGTACAGCGCCGCGCGAGGGGCGATGGCGAACGCGACCACCACGGAGGCCGCGCAGACCAGGGCCACCGTGCCCTGCTCCGCGACGACGGTCCAGCCCACACGGTCCGGGATGGGGCGGACCTGGAGGTACTCACGCCGCCAGACGCTGGCGAACAGCGCGAGGTGCAGCAGACTGAGCAGCGCGACGGTGGCCGCATAGGCGGACACGGCGAGTGGTTCCTGGCTGCCGTACTCGGAGAGCAGCGTGGTGGGGAACGGCAGCAGCGCCGCCGCGCCCAGACCCGCCAGGGTCAGCCGGATGGTGAGGATGTCGACACGTCGTACCCGTTGGAGGATCTGGCGCTGGTCACGCCAGAAGGCGCCGAGTACGGCGAAGCTGAGCGCATAGGCAGCGAGACGGGGCCAGACCTGACTCATCTCGTGTCGGAAGGTCGCCGCGTCCAGACCCCCGGGAACGGAGACGTCCAGTACCAGGAGCGTCATGGCGATCGCGTAGATCCCGTCGGACAGCGCGACCAGCCGTGCGGGGCTCTCCGCATGAGCGGGCTCACCGGCCTTCGCCGTGCCGCCCGTATCGATCACGTCCATGACCGCACCGTAGACCGCCCTCGCGCCCCACTCCCGCGCCAACCTGTCCTGCCGGAGACACATCTCCGCGAAAGGATCAGCGCCCGTGACCCGTCTGCACGATGACGAAGGCGTGGATGACCCCCATGAGGAGGGCACGCATGAAGAGGGCAAGCAGCCATTTCTCGACCCGATGCAATCCTTCTTGTCGGATTCCTCATGAAAGGCGCATGCGGGGACCGGGAACTGAGCGTCCATCATCTGAGGCAACTGCCGATAGCATCACGGGGCGTCACGCTGGTTTGGTCATGCATGGATTGACGGGACTTCTCCGGCGCCACCGCTGCTCGAGGCCATTCTGAGGCGGGTGTTCTCCGGTTGGTCGGGCGGTTTTGGCGGTGGGCGGCTGGGACGGTGTCCGGCGCGGGTTCTCCGAGCTTGCGGACTCCGCGCGGGCCGTGAGCACCTTCTCCACGGCGCAGGTGGTGGACGTTACTGCGGACGGCGACGTGTTGTGGGTGCGAGCGAGTACATCGCGGGGCGGTCGTTGCGGGAGGCGGTGGCGGCGCATGGGCCGTTGCCGGTAGAGGCGGTGCGCGCGTTGGGGGCCGGGCCGGCGGAAGCGTCGGCGGGTGTGCATACGATCGGCCTGCTGCACGGCGGCCTCACCCCCGGGGCGCCGTGCTCCACGCGGGCGACGGTCCGCCGCTGAACGACGTCGCGCTCGCCCGACTGTGGGACGCCGCCAGCCCGTCCCGGACGGTCGGTGCCGCACCGGGCGGCGTCTTCCTGGCACCGCTGGACCTGTTCTTCGGAGTCGAGTACGGCCTCACCGGACGTGCGCCGCCCGGACCCGATGGGCAGGGAGATCGCCAGCCCGCCCTGGCGGGCCTTGTCCGCCTCTCCCGATCGTCGGCGGCGCTGGGTGCTCGCCGCGAACCTCGCGGCGGATCTCGACGCCTGGCTGCGCCTGCTGACCTTGCACGACAGCCAGGACCTGGTCGAGCCAGGACCTGGTCGAGGCCGGGCCGGACTCCATGCACCCGCCTCGACCGCCTGCTCGCCCGCCCAGCGAGGCACGTCAACGGCCACCATCCGAACCGGCATCAGAATCCACCGGGGTATTCCATGACTATCCCTCAAATCGTGGCACAAGAAGAATGCCGGTCAGGGTGCTGTGAGAAGGTGGGTTTTCGATCACCTGATCAGTTACGGAGCATCATGTACGACGCCGTCATAGTCGGAGGTCGCCTGGCAGGCGCCGCAACTGCGACCCATCTGGGAAAGCAGGGACGTCGGGTTCTCCTGCTGGAGAGGGACACCTTTCCCAAGGACGTGCTCTCGACGCATTTCATGTGGCCACGCGGCGTCAGCTACCTGAATCGGCTCGGCGTCCTCGCCCATGTCGTCGAGGCAGCACCGCTGTTCCAGGAGATAGATCTGGCCGTGGAAGGAGTGCACGTCCGAGGCTCCGTACGGGAGGCCGACCTACGTGCGCGATTCAGCAGTCTGCACGGCGACGACACAGGCGTCGTCAACGCTTCCCTCTCCGCCCGCCGTGACTTACTGGACGCCCTCGTACTACGCCACGCGGCCGCCAGCGGCGTCGAGGTCCAGCAGGGGGCGCTGATGACCGAGCTGGTCCAGGAAGACGGCCGAGTCGTCGGAGTCCGCTGGCGGCAGGGCGTGGACGGGCCGGTGAACACGGCACGCGCCAGCGTGGTGGTCGGCGCCGACGGCCGCCGCTCCCGCGTCGCCCGCCTGGTGGGCGCCGAGCAGAAAGACGTCCGGCGCAACTGCTCCTTCGCCTGCTACACCTACCTCTCGGGCCATCTCCTCACCGTTCCCGCGCTGCAGCGCCGGGGGCGCTTCGGCGTCGCACTGAGCCCGACCAGCGGCGAACAGACGATGGCCCTCGTCTTCGGTCCGCGTGAGTGGTACCCCGCATTCCGGAGCAAGGCCGAGACACACTTCACGCAGGTCTTCGAGCGCGTCGCCCCCGATCTGGCAGCTGTTGTCAACGGTGCAACGCGTGCCTCCGGACTGTTCATGACCAACGATCAGAGCGCCTTCATCCGAGAAACCGCGGGCAACGGCTGGGTGCTGGCGGGCGACGCGGCATCCTTCAAGGACCAGTGCACCGCCAGCGGCATGACCCATGCCCTCCGGGACGCCGAACTGCTCACCGAGATCATCGGCCCTGCTCTCGGGACCGGCGGCGACCTCGACGGCGCGCTGTCCGAGTACCGTGAGCGCCGCCACATGGACAGTTGGAAGTACTACGACTTCGTCAGCGACCAGGCGGAAATGCGCGCACCCGAGGCGTCCGAGGTCGATCTGATACGGGCAGTGGCCGCCGACCCGGAGCACTCCGCCACGCTGCTCGGGGTCTTCAGCGACACGCTCGATCCCGAGGCGATCTTCTCGGTCGACACCATGCAGCACATCCTGTCCACGGCGGACCAGCAAGCCCCCGTCGCCGACCCGAACGGGACGCCGGATCGCAACCCCTTTGTCGCCGATACCGCGCATCACGAGGAGTTGGCCCTCACCCACACCGTCCGCAGCTTCGCCTCGCCCTCCGGCGGAGACCTCCTGGAGCGGGTGGAACCGTTCCATCGCTGGTACCGGGCCCGCGTCGAGTCAGAAACCTGGCTGTACTCCAGGACCCTCGCCTCGGCACCACGGTCGACGACCCGCCTCTTGGATACGGGCGGACGAGAACTGACCGGAATCAACTTGGCGTCCCAGGACTATCTGGGGCTCAGCAGTCATCCCGAGGTGATCAGGGCCGCAGCCGACGCCATAGCCGAGTACGGCGTGCACAGCGCCGGCTCAGCCGCCGCCATCGGCAACACCACCCATTCCCGGGAACTAGAACAAAGTATCGCTGAATTCATCAAAACAGACCATGTAGTTCTCTTTCCTACCGGTTGGGCAGCCGCATACGGACCGGTGAATGCGCTCGTCCGCCACTACGACCACGTGATATTGGACCGATTCGCCCACGCCAGCCTCGTCCAGGCCGCCCATGCCTCCTCACGCAACGTGCAGCGAGTACCGCACCTGGATACCGAAGCGGTCCACGCGGTGCTCCGCAAGATACGCGAAAGGGACGCCCACAACGGCGTACTCGTCATCACCGAGGGCCTGTTCTCCATGGACGCCGACAGCCCCGACCTCGTACGCCTGCAAGAAGCCTGCCACGAGCACTCCGCCACACTGCTCGTCGACGTCGCCCACGACCTGGGCTCCACCGGTCCCGGCGGACAGGGGCAGTTGGGCATCCAGCGCCTCGTCGGACGGGTGGATCTGGTCATGGGCAGCTTTTCCAAGTCGTTTGCCTCCAACGGAGGCTTCGTCGCCACCTCTTCGCCCGCCGTGAAGAGCTACATCGAGACGTACGGCAGCACCCACGTCTTCTCCAATGCCCTGTCACCGGCTCAGGCCGCGGCGGCCGGAGCCGCGATGCGCATCGCCATGACGTCGGAGGGCGACCGGCTGCGCGAACGCACGCTGTGCGCTGCGACGGCACTGCGTGAAGCACTGCTGGACCACGGGCTCGTGTCCCTGGGGGCTCCCGGCCCCATCGTCCCCGTGGTCGTCGGAGACGAGCGCGTCGCCCGCCTCACCCACCGTGGTCTGCGCCCCCGCGGTGTCGCGGCCATGGTCGTCGAGTACCCGGTGGTGCCCAGCGGATCGGCCCGGCTGCGCCTCCAGGTCATGCCCACCCACACGACCGAGCAGGTCGAGCAGGCTGCCGCCGCGATTGCCGACGCGACAGCCGAAGCACGGGCCGCCGTCGACGCCATCGACTCCTCGGCAGAGTAGCTTGTGCAGGACCCCCGCGGGCGCGGGAAGCAGGATGACCGAGCTTGCGGTCGGAAACCGGCGCTGGACCACTGCCGACACCAACCCGAGAGATCGCACCAGGGCGACGATCACCGAACTCGCGGACCAGATCGCAACCGCAAGAGCGGGGCGGGACCGCGGGCGGGCGCCCGCCAGGCTTCGACCGCGTCGACTACCGCGACCGGCACGCCGTGGAGCGTACGCTCAACCGGCTCAAGCGGTGGCGGGCAGTAGCCACCGCGACGACGAGCTCGCCGTGCGGTTCACCGCGACCGTGTGGATCGCCGTGATCGACAACTGGTTGATCACCCTGCCCCACCCGACCGCAGCCGCTGGCATCCAGACCGTCGTGGACTACGACGCCAATGCGGCGAAGACGCCGATTTCCGCAAGGCGTTCGACTCGAGACCGACGTCGAACGCCCCGAGCCGGCGGAGCACCGACGGACGCAGCCGACGAAGAAGCCGGCGAAGTCGCCGAGGCATGCGCGACCCCGTTGGAGGCCTGCGAACCGGCGATGCCCCGGTCACCGCATGCGAGGCAGTAGCCGTTGTCCTCCACGTCACGTACGGCGCCGCGGACGCGCGGGGGACCGATCCACCGGCCGTCTTCGTCGAGGTCCATCGGTCCAACATGAGCAAGCGGGGCGCGGACGGTCGAGTCCTGCGCCGAGCCGACGGCAAGGTGCTCAAGGGCCCGGATACCGGCCGCCGGCCTACGACGGCATCGCCGAATGACCGACGGCCGAGATTCATGTCGTGGATGCGCCACCCGCCGCGCGGCGGAACCTCGTCGCGAGGCGATCGAACGCCACCGCGAGCTCGTCTCCGTCGATCACGTCGATGTCGGCGTCGAGCTGTGTCATCCACAGCGCGAGCCGGTCCGGGTCGTCGGAACCCAGCTCGACGTGGCACGTGGACTCGTCGACCACCTCGATGTCGACCGGGATGGGGATCTTCGCGGCGACCTTGGCGGCGGGAGCATGCACGAGCACCCGGGCGCGGTACTTCCAGGCCCCCTTGCTGACGCGTCCGACGACGTACTCGACGACATTGTCCTCCGGGATCACGCGCGGCTGGAACCGCGCACCCGTCGGTGCGTGCGGAACCATGCGGTCGACGCGGAAGACCCGCCAGTCGTCGCGGTCGAGATCCCACGCGAGCAGATACCAGAGCGGCCCCCAGCTCACCAGCCGTTGCGGTTCGGTGTGGCGGGCCCCTTCGCTGCCCCCGGGCTTCGTGTACCCGAACCGGAGCCGTTCGTGGCCGCGGATCGCGGCAGCGACCGCGCCGAGAACCGAGAGATCGAGCGGCGGTTCAGCTCCTGGAACGACGCTCGTCGCCTCGCGTACCGCCTCGACGCGCCGACGCAGGCGCGAGGGCAGAACTTGCTCCAGCTTCGCGAGCGCGGTGAGCGATGTCTCTTCGACGCCGAGCCTTTGCGTCGCGACCGCACCCAGTCCGATCGCGACGGCGACGGCCTCGTCGTCGTCGAGCAGCAGTGGGGGCATCGCCGTCCCGGCGGCCAGCCGGTACCCGCCCGCGACGCCGGGGCGCGCGTCCACGGGATAGCCGAGCGACCGCAGCTTGCCGATGTCGGCGCGCACAGTCCTCGTGCTCACATCGAGCCGGCCGGCGAGCTCGGAGCTCGTCCAGTCGCGCTTGAGCTGGAGCAATGACAACAGTTCGAGCAGGCGCGCCGAGGTCTCCAACATGTTCTCCATCATGTCAGCAATTGCGGAAGCTAACCTGCCGCATTGCCTGGGAACGTCGGTGTCATGAACGAGAGCAACGCACTCACACCGTTCCGCATCGACATCCCGCAGGCCGACATCGACGACCTGCGCAACCGGCTGGCACACACACGCTGGCCGATCCCCGTGCCGGGCCGAGACGATCGCACCGACTTCAGCCGCGGCATCCCGCTGGTGTACCTGAAGGAGCTCGCCGAGTACTGGCGCGACGGGTTCGACTGGCGTGCGCAGGAGGAGAAGCTCAACGAGCACGAACAGTTCACGACGGTCGTCAACGGCCAGACGTTCCACGTCGTCCACGCGCGATCGACGAACCCGGAGGCCGCCCCACTGATCCTGAACCACGGCTGGCCCGGCTCGTTCGTCGAGTACCAGCGACTCATCCCGCTGCTGACCGATGAGTTCCACGTGGTCATCCCGTCGTTGCCCGGCTTCGGGTTCTCCACCCCGCTGTCAGGGACCGGCTGGGAGCTGGCACGGACGACGGAGGCCTACGCGGAGATCATGACGCGTCTCGGCTACGAGAGGTTCGCCGCCCACGGCACCGACATCGGTGCGGGCACCACCAGCCGCCTCGCGGCGCTCTACCCGGAGCGCGTCATCGGCATGCACATCGGCAGCGACCCCCGGTGGCTCGGGTTGATCGGCGACAAGTTCCCCTACCCCGACGGTCTGTCCGATGACGAGATCGCCCAGCTCGAGGCGGTGCGCACCGAGGATGCGGCCGAGCGCGGGTATCTCGAGATGCAGGACCACCGTCCCGACACGATCGGTGCGGCGCTCACCGACTCGCCGGTCGGTCAGCTCGCGTGGATCGCCGAGAAGTTCAAGACCAAGGCCGACGGCGCCTATCGGACGCCGGACGAGTCGGTCGACCGCGACCAGCTCCTCACGAATATCAGCCTGTACTGGTTCACCCGCAGCGGCGCTTCGAGCGCGCAGTTCTACTACGAGTCCGAGCACTCCGGAGTCGACTTGGTCATGGCCTCCGGCGTGCCGTCCGGATGGGCCGTGTTCGACACCCATCCGCTCGTGCGGCGCGTGGTTGACCCGTGTAAGGCGATGGGCCACTGGAGCGAGTTCACTGAGGGCGGTCACTTCCCCGCAATGGAGGAGACGAGGCTGCTCGCGGACGACATCCGGACCTTCTTCCACGGCATTTCCTGACTCCACGTCAGGGTCTGCGGGCTGCGAAGACCCGTTCAGGGCCCGTCCTGTCCGCCACGTCCCAGACCTCGTCGACCTCGGACCCGGCGGTGTTCGGCGACGCCTCGATCTCGTCCCGCTCGTATGACCGCAGGGTCGGGACCGAGGTGACCGCCTCGTCGTCGGGAAGGATGCCGGGCGGGAACGGACAGGACCGCTGGAAGGTGACCAGCGGGAGCGCGACGTTCAGGAGGTCGCTCCGCGTCTCGACTGTCCGACGCCAGGACGTCGCGGCGTGCCCTCTCCGCCCGCGGGTCGACCCGAGCCGGGCATGCCGGGCCGGGCCTCGGGCCTCGGGCCTCGGGCCTCGGACAAGAACGCTCCGCCGGACCGGAGCGCTCCCCTTCTGGCATGTGTTCATCCCGAACGTCGCGCCACGTGGTGGGTCAGGACAGGATCTCGATGTACCCGTCGGTTCCGTGCACGCGGATCTCTTGCCCGTCCCGGATCCGTCGGGTGGCCTGCTCGACGCCCACGACGGCCGGCAAGCCGTACTCCCGGGCGATCACGGCACCATGAGTCATCAGTCCGCCCACTTCCGTCACCAGGCCGGTGATGGCGACGAACAGCGGCGACCAGCTGGGGTCCGTGAGGGTGGTGACCAGGATGTCGCCCGGTTCGAGGTCTGCCTCGGCCATGTCGAGGACGACGCGTGCCCGTCCTTCGACGGTTCCGGTGGACACCGGCAGACCGATCAGGGCGCCTGCCGGCACGTCGTCGCGCCGGTGCGCCCCGCTGAGGGCCTCCCCGTCCGAGGTGAGAACCCGCGGTGGATTGAGCGTGTGGTACCAGCGGAACGCGTCCTTGCGCTGCTGGATGAGCCGGACATCCACCTGGTGGGAGCGTACGACGTGGTGGAGTTCCTGGAAGGTGACGTAGAAGATGTCCTCCTTCTCAGGGAGCAGGCCTGCGCGCACGAGGCGCTCGGCCTCCGCCATCAGGGCCTGCTTGTAGACGAAGTAGCGGCTGATGATGGCGTACTTCGGGTACTCCCGGTACCCGATGAAGGTGCGGACGCGGTCGATCATCCGCCGGGTCTCCTCGGCCTTCCGCTCTCCGTCCGGAAGGGCCCGCAGGCGTGACAGCACGTCCTGTTCCTTTTGCCGTGCCTTCTGCCGCCCTTCCTCGAAGCGCCGCTGGGCAGCACCCGGTTCGAAGGTCCTGACGTGGTCGAGGATCACGGGCACGAGCGTGGTAGGACGCTCCCGCCAGCGCGGCCTCGTGATGTCGATCTCGCCGACGCAGCGCATGCCGTACCGGTCGAGATACCCCTCGATGGCGTCGCGTGCCTCGGCACCGCCCGCGAGCTTCGCCAACTCCTCAAGGAAGCAATCGTCCTCGACGCCTTCCAGGAACCCGACGACCTCTGGATGCGGGCGGACCACGTCCGCGACGTCGAGCAGTGCCAGCCCCATCTGCGACGTGATGTTGTCGGGAGCCGAGAGCGTGAGGGTGTCGGCCGCATTCTTCTCGCCAAGCCACTCTTGAAGCCTGTCGTTGAGCCACCACGTGGCGTCCATCCCCGCCATGATGGCCTGAAGGCTCAGCGGATCGCCGAGGGCTCGTTTGTGCTCCTCGAATGCCTCGAGCAGGAAGTCGAACAGCGCTGGTCCGGTCTTCGTGCGGATGCCGTCTCGAAGGGCGGCGACGGACGCCTGGCTGCGCTCGATCAGTCCGGTGACGATGGCCGGATCGGTCTCGATCAGCGCGGACGCGCCGCGGGCCGGCGGAGCGGCGGGGTGCGGGTCCGGGCAGGTGGGGACGAAGCCGTCACGGGAAAGGACGGTCTCCAGGGCGTCCCTGACCAGCGGATCGCCCTTCCCCATGAGGTCCAGGAGGCCGACGCGGCTCGCGGGCGAGGCCAGGCGCGAGGTGACGTCGACGAACAGCCTCCCGCCGGCCTCGTGCATCGGCACCATGGCCGTCAGCTGCCACATGGAGAGCCCCAGGGGCTTCATGGGGTCGGTCATCATCTGCTGGTGACCGACGGAGACGTAGACGTGGTTCTCCTGGTCGCCGTTCTCGGGAATGGGGAAAAGCGTGGTGATCGGCCGGCTCTGCACGATCTGGAACCCTTCATCGTCCAGGCACCATTCGATGTCCTGCGGACGACCGAAGTGCGCTTCGATCCGCCGTCCGAGCCGCACGAGATGGAGCGCCTGCGCATCTGCCAGGGCCGGTTGCTGCTGTTGCTGCGGGTTGACGGCCGCTTCCTGCGTGCCGCCGGTCGGCAGGGCGTGGACGGCCCGCTGTTTGGCAGCGATCACCCTGGAGACGACTTCGCCGTCTCGCACCGTGAAGACGTCCGGGTCCACCAGGCCGGAGACCAGGGCCTCGCCGAGGCCGAGGCCGGCTTCCACGGTGGCGACCGTCCGGTTGCCCGTGACGGGGTCGGCGGTGAACAGGATGCCGGACGCACGCGGGAGGACCATCTGCTGCACGAGCACGGCCATGTGGACCGTGCGGTGGTCGATGCCGTTGCGCTGGCGGTAGGTCACGGCCCGCTCGGTGAACAGCGAGGCCCAACACCGGCCAACGTGCTGGAGGATCGCCGTCTGCCCCACGACGTTCAGGTACGAGTCCTGCTGGCCGGCGAAGGAGGCCGTCGGTAGGTCCTCCGCCGTCGCACTGGACCGGACGGCGTAGGCGGCGTGCTCGCCCAGCCGAGTGAGCGCGCGGGTGATCGCCACCGCGAGATCATCAGGGATGACGATTTCTTCGATGATCCGGCGAATCTGCGCGCTCAGTGCGCGGATCGCCTCCCGATCGTCCGGATCCACGCGCGACAGCTGATCGAGCCGGTCGTCGATCGACGGCGTGTCCGCCGTGATCCTCCGGAACGCATCCGTGGTCACGCAGAAACCGGCCGGCACGCGGATGCCTTCGATCCTCGACAGCCCGCCCAGGTGCGCGCCCTTGCCGCCGACGACCGGGACGTGCGCCGCGTCGATCTCCCGGAGATCCAGCACATACGGCTCGATCATTCCGACACCTCCGGGGCAAGGGTGCTCCGCTGCACCGTGGTGGCCGCCTTCATCACCGGCGCTGCTGGAATCTGCCGACCATGTCGGTACGTGCACGTGGTGCTCCCGTTCCTGCGGGTTGTGGACTCGGCCGACGATTCTGCGTCAAGATCGGGGTCTTGCCGCAAGCCCCTTGTCGCGGTATACGTTGAGAGTGGCAAGAAGGGTGCACTCCTTGCCTTTTTCTTTGGCCGTCTGCCGGGACGGACATGATGTCGCGGAGGCAGTGGCGCATCGCGTAACGGGGACGAGCGGCACTGACACCTTCCCGCGTCCGCAGAGGGTGCACCGGAACCATCCCGGCCCGGCCCAGGCCGACCACCGCGGGCTCGAAGAACCGCCGTCGAGCCAACCGTCACGACGTCGGTGGAGTCCTCGCGACCGGCGAGGCACACCGCCGCTCCACCCGCCACGGAGTCGGGTCCAAACCCCGTTGTGGGAACGGCACTGACACTTCTGGCAGAGCCCCGTAGCCTGCTCTGACGCACAACGCCGTCTTCGGTGGGGGACCCTCATGGCCAAGCGGGAGCAGGTCCAGCACGGATATCAGGGGCGGTCACACCCGGATCGTTGTCGGCAGGGCTTCACTCGGAGTACGTCGCCTCAATCGTCTGCTCACCGGAGAGTTTCACTTCCTTGATCCGGAGCACGCTCCTGACCTCTGACGCGTCCAACGCCTCTTTGAGCCGGTCGTGGACGTGCCGTGCCAGAAACTCGAACGAAGGCGAGAAGGAGACGGTGTAGAGCTTCAGGCCGCCGCGCTCGACGATCGACGCAAGATCCCCGTACAAGGGATCGTTCCGGTCGAGGATGAGTGCGTGATCCATCTCGTCGAGAACGGGCTCAAGGGCTCCGCTCAACAGATCCGTGTGCATGAGGAATTGCTCGGAGTCGAGAGCGTCCCCCGCCAGGGTGGCCGCCAGGATGATGGTGTGACCATGAATGTTCGCACATTTGTCCACCACTGTGGAGCCGTCATAGAACTCGCTTCCACGGCTCTCCAGAATGTTCTGGGTCCAGGTGCGGTGGCCGATGTCAATCATGAAGGACTGCGTGATTGTGTACCCCATCGCCATCCCTTCCACATCGTCGAATCGGCCCGACATGACCGCACTGACTGGCCGTCCGATCACCTCAGCACGACCGCTCCGCCTTCCACGGGAACCACGCCGGAGCCATCCACTCCAAGGGGGGTCTGTACGGTCTTCGGCGCAGACCGCCCTCTGGGAGGTTGTCTCACGTGGCACGTTGCGCGAGCTTCTTGGAGCAAGTCAGTGCGGCGACGATGGGCAGGCCTCGGCTCCGTCGGTCGTTGTGGACCACGTACGGAGATCTTGAGACCACGCGCAGCCCGTGGCAGGCTCATGCCGCATGATCGATGAATTCGCGAAAGACAACCTGCATGGGAGGCTGCGGCGGGACCGCAAGGCGCTCCTCTGGAAACTCGACGGCTTGTCGGAATACGACGCCCGCCGACCTTTGACAGCGACCGGGACCAACCTCCTCGGCCTGGTCAAACACGTGGCCACCGTCGAGGCCAGGTACTTCGGCGAGGTCTTCGACCGCCCTTCCCCGGAACCGCTGCCCCGGTGGCAGGACTCCAACGGCAGCGATCTGTGGGCGACCGAGAGCGAGACCAGCGGTCAGATCATCGGGTTCTACCAGCGCACGTGGGAACACGCAGACGCGACGATCAACGAGCTTCCCCTCGACGCTCCTGGCCACGTGCCGTGGTGGCCGGAGCCTCATGCCGACACGAACCTGTTCACCGTCATGATCCATGTCCTCGGCGAGTCCATCCGGCATGCCGGGCACGCCGATATCCTGCGCGAGGGTCTCGACGGCCGGACCGGGTTGCGTGCCGAACACGAGCAGCAGCTCGACGAGCAGGCCCGTGCGGCCTACTGCGCGAAGATCGAGCAGGCCGCTAGGTCGACCGTACCCACCAAGGCCTAGCCTCCCTGTTTCGCTTCGCGTGGCTGAGCTGGTCGGATCCGGGTGAAGCGGTGGTTTCGGTCGTTCGTGGCTGTGTGGGCATGGCCGGGGCGCGACGCGTGGATCGGGTTCTCCGGGGTTCCTCGGGTCGTGGGTGGTCAGGGGCGGTGCCGTGGTTCAGGTGGCCGGCCGTGGAAGGGCTGTGAGACGGGCGAATGCGCTGGTCAGCTCGATTCGCCAGGGCCAGGACGCGGAGATCCGCAGATGCAGACGGCGACCGCCTCGGGTGATGCGGGCAGCTGCGTGCAGCAGCCGGTAGCGGAGCTTCTTCGGTTCGGCGGTGGCCAGTTCGCCTTCCGGCAGCAGCGTGCGCATCCAGGCGAGCAGGTCGAGGGCGGTCAGGGACAACTCCAGCCAGGCTTGGTTGATGGCGAAGTGCCGCGAGGGGAAGCGACCGAAACCGGTGGTCTTGCCGCAGCGGATGCGGTCCTCGACGCGGGCGTGCGCCCGGTGGCGGGCTTCCAGGTGCTGCAATGAGCCTTCGCAGTCGCCGTAGGGGGTGTCGGTGAGGAAGACCTGGTGGTGCATGCCCTCGTCGAGGTCGAACAGGGACAGCTGTGCGCCGGGGTGCGGGTGCTCACGCCGCACGACGATCCGTGTGCCTTCGGGATAGCCGTCCTGGTCCACCATGCCGGTCAGCTCGGCGACCTCCGCTGCGGTGCGCAGGGAGCCGTCCTGCTCCAGCGCGGGATGCCAGACGTGTTCGGGCAGGGCGCGGATCGCGCGGCGGGCCGGTTCGGTGACAGGGTGTCCGACCGAGAAGAACGTGTGGCTGCCGCGCGAGCGCAGGGCCCGGATGTGAGCGAGGAAGGCTTTGGTGCCTCCGGCGCTGTCGGTGCGGATGAGGGTGGGAGTGCCGTGGCGGTGGGCGTCGGGGATCTGGGCCAGGGCCGCATCGAGGACGGCGATGTGGTCGGCGGCGGTGTTGGCGCCGGCGTTGCCTGGCCGCAGCACTCCGGCCAGGGCTTCGCCGGTGTTGTACAGGAAGCAGAGCAGCGGGTGGTAGCCGAAGCCGCGCTTGTAGGTGGCCGCGGCCTGCTCCTTCTCGGAGTGGCAGGTGACGAGTGTGGCGTCGAGGTCCAGGACAAGGCCCGCAAGGTCGCGTCCGCCCGCGCGGGCTACGGGCATCCCGGGGCCGGTGTCGGTGGCCTGCATCCAGGCGATTTCGCGGGCGATGGCCCTGGCCGAGCGCAGGCGGGCGAGTGCAGCCGGGTCGATTGCCGGCCAGCAGGCGCCAGGCGGTCGGGGTGGAGGCGACGGGGCCGAACACCTCCGCCTGGTCGCGCAGCAGGGCCAGGTCCGCTATCGCCTCGCCGCCGTCGGCGAGCATGACCGCGAGATCGACCGCGATTCGGCCGGGGCCGTGCCCGGTGCCACGCGGTCGCAGCTGACGCAGTGCGTCCGTGAAGGCGCCGGTCAGGTCAGTGACATCGGAGAGATCGGCCAGCAAGCGGGATCCGGCGTGGCTGGCCGCCCCGTGACCATCGGCCGACACGACGAGCTTGGGACGCGACCGGGTCGGGTGCACGCAGAAAGTGCCTTCCTGCTGGGATGACGGAGACCTTGGACAAGCCTCATCATCCCAGCCCAGAAGGCACTTTCGCTTTTCCGATCAAGACTCGGACACCGCCGCAAGTGAAACACGCGGGCTAGGCGCTCCTAAACGGTCAGATGGCGTCGCCGATCAGTTTCCAGGGCTCGTGGTCGGCGTCGGCTCCGGTGCCCGGGGGGCTGCCCTTCGTCTCCCACTTGGCCTTCCAGACCTTGCCGTTGTACTTGACCGTGGTCTGCTCGATCGGCTGGCTGGCCGGGGAGTAGATCTTGGTCGCGTCCCAGTTCGCGGCATTACAACCACCGGCCGGCGGGGTCGCCCTACCGAGTCCCTTGAGGTTGTCGGTCGCCGGTGCGTACGCCGTACCGCCGATCGACAGACTCGTGTTCACCGGACCGGTGATCGGGAGGAAGTAGATGATCGGCAGGTCGAGCGACTTCCCGGCCGGGATGATCTGGCAGTAGTCCAGCGTCGTGCTGACCCGGTGGAACGTCGTACCGGGCGTCAGCTTCCACTGGCCACCTTGGGCACCGGTCTGCCAGTTGGCGTCCTTGACCAGCGGTGACGTCGAGACTGGAATGTCGAACGACAGCTTCGTGTCCTTGCCACCGCCGAGCGTGCGCCCGGTGTTGTTGGTGATCCGGACGGTCGGCTGCAACGGCCACAGGTTCGCCGTGGCGGTCGGGTAGTTGACCATCTCGACGCTCAGGTTGGTGGTCACCGTCGGCGCGACACCACTGCTGCCGGTGCGCAGATTGTTGTCATAGGCGCCGATATTGCCGAGCTTCTCGTTCAGCCGGGTGGTCAGCGTGTACCCCATCCCGCACGGGGTGTCTGGCTGGACGTCCGCCGGGCAGGAGTAGTCGCCGCCGAGCTCCCACATCATCACGCCACCCGCACCGGTCGACTTGATCAGATCGGTGACCGCGTCGATGCCCTGCTCGTCCTCGGTCGACAGGAACACCTTCTTCTCGGCGTTCCACAGCCACGACGTCTTCGTGGTGTCGTCCCAGTGCCGGGTGTACTGGCCCGTGCGCCGGTCGGTGATGTCGGTCTCCGGCGTCAGCCCGACGCTGCGTGCGTAGACCGGCGTGATGTTCTTCTCCAGGTTCTTCGTGTGCCACAGCGGGTTCGTCCCGGAGCCGAGCTCGCTGCCGTTGTTGGTCTCGTCGTGCCAGATGTTGTCGATGCCGATGGCACCGTCACCACACGGCCGCTTGAGGCCCGTACCCGGCTCGCAGCCGCCCGGCTTCTGCGACGTGCCCCACAGACCGTTTGTACCGCCGGTGGCATTCTGCCAGCCACGCGTGTAGTAGGGCACACCGATGTTGACGCGCCCAGCCTGCATCGCGCCCCGCATGTACGTCATCGCCCAATGGGTGTTGAAGTACCCGATCTTCCCGTACTCCGGAGTGGCGTACTGATCGGCCAGTTCCGGGTCCTTGCCGTCGTCGAACAGCGCCGCGTTCGGACCCACGACGTCGTTCCAGGTGCCGTGGTAGTCGTAGGCCATCAGGTTGGTGAAGTCCTGGTAGTCCAGCGCGGTCTGGTTCGCCATCCCGCGGGCCAGGTAGCCGGAGGCCGTCGACGCCGAGGTGAGCAGGTAGTACTTGTTGTCCGCGACCGAAGCCCGGTTCAGCGAGTCCCGCAGCGTTTTCATCAGCGCGTCGTACGTCGTGGGCAGACCCCTGCGACGCGGGTTTGACACCGCCCAGTCGGTCGGATTGCCGGTGTCCTCGAGGACCGTGGGGTACTCGAAGTCGATGTCGACACCGTCGAATCCGTAGGTCCGCAGGAAGTCCACGACCGAGCGCGAGAACGTGTCGATCCCGCCCTGGTTGACCGAGCCGTCGGCGTTGGTGGTCATCGCGTAGAAGCCACCGGAACCGGCCCAGCCACCGACCGAGATCAGCGTCTTCACCCGCGGGTGCAGGCGTTTGTACTTCGTCATCTGGTTGAAGTGCCCCTTGTAGGGCAGCGAGGGATCCATCTCGGCGCCGACCTCGCCGGGCCACTCCTTCTGGGTGGCGTTCGAGTCGACCTTGATCTGGTTGTTCTCCACCGACGCGAACGCGTAGTTGAGGTGGGTCACCTTCGACCACGGGATGTTCTTCACCAGGTAGTGCGGCGTGCCGTCGGCGCCCGTGCGGCCACCGTTGAAGTAGCCCACGACCCGGCGGCCCCGGCCCTGGCCGAGCCATTCCCGGCCGTCACTCTGATAGACCTTGCAGTACGGCGTCGCCACACCCGGCGTGGTCGCCAGACCGTCCGGCCGGCAGTCGCCGGACGCAGCCGGCCGCGGGCCGCCGTCGTCGCCACCGGGGTGCGACTCCATCGGGTCACCGACACCACCGTTGACACCGAGATCACCGGCACCGCCGTCGCTGCGGCTGCCATCGCCGTAGCTCGGCACCAGCCAGCCCTCGATGTCACCGGCATCGCTCGCCATGGCCGCCGTGACGGCGGTCTTCGCCGTCGCTGCCGTCGTACCGGAGCGGGTCAGGGCGAAGTCCTCGATCCCGTCGCCGTTCAGGTCGGCGAAGGTCCCGAAGGTGCCCTGGAACGGATCGTCGGCACGGACCACGCCCAGCGACTTCCAGCCGGCGGTGACGCTCCACGGAGCGCCGGTGTTCTGCCAGGCCCGCACCTCACCGGTGGTGTACTCGACCCGGACCGTGTCGGCCTTGCCGTCACCGGTGATGTCGGCGAAGGCGACCTGCGCGCCGCGCGCCTCACCCGGAGTGGCGAAACTCTCGACCTTGTCCCAGCCGCCCGGAGTCGGCATTCCCTTGCCCTTGTTCTGCCAGGCTGTCGGGA
This sequence comes from Streptomyces sp. NPDC059169, assembly GCF_042755225.1. NCBI lineage: Bacteria > Bacillati > Actinomycetota > Actinomycetes > Kitasatosporales > Streptomycetaceae > Streptomyces > Streptomyces sp. NPDC059169. The sequence goes on from NZ_JBHZCF010000003.1 coordinate 61,447, forward strand.
GGCCCATCCGGTCCAGCGTGATCAGGTCGTCGCGGCCGTCACCGTCGAGGTCGGTGAAGTACAACTCCGGCTCGTAGCCGAGGTTGTTCGCGACGATCGTCGCGCTGTCCCAGCTGACCTTGTCGCCACTGCTGGTGTTCCGCGACATCCGCATCGCGGGGATGCCAGTCGGCGAGTCGGCTGTCGGCAGGATCCGGATGTAGTCGTCCTTGCCGTCATCGTCCAGGTCGGCGAAATAGACCAGCGCCGGGTTGTTCCCGCGGTCGGCCGGGCTGATGTCGCCCAGTGAGACCGGGGCCTTGCGCGGGTCGTCGTTTTGCCAGCCGGTGACCTTGCCGTCCGTACCGACCACCGCGTAGTCGGCCTTGCCATCGCCGTTCAGGTCGGGGAACGCGATCTTCGAGCCGGTCGCGGCGGCGTCCCGGATCTTGCCGATCGGCTCCCAAACGTACGAGCGGCCGCTGATCATGCGCTGCAGGACCGCGATCCGAGCTCCTTCCGCGAAGGCGTCCGCGATCTTCTGGTAGCCGGCGTCGGTCGGGTAGATCTCGTTGGTGATGTCCTGCGGGGTGACCGAGCCCAGATCGACCAGCACCAGCCGTGCGCCGCCCTCGATCTTGGCGTAGGCCATCGTGCGGAGCGCGCTGTTGTAGGCGTCGATTCGTGCCTGGTACGTCGGGTTCGTCGACGGCGGCAGGGTCCCGAGCAGGACCGTGGTCGTCGGCGAGGCCCGGTAGATCTCGTCCAGGAAGCTCTGCATCTTCCCGGCCGTCGCCGTACCGTCGGCACCCCCGGCCAGATCGGCCGTGCCCGCGACCAGGGTCATCATGTTCGGTCGCAGCGTCTGCAGCGAGGGGATCGCCTCGGCCTTGATGTCGTCTATGCCCTTGCCGTCGAACCCCATGTGGTCGGGGTCGCCGCGCTTGCCGTTCTTCAGTTCACCGACGAAATCCGTGCGCTTGAAGAGGAGACCGGCCACCGTGCCACCGACCACCGCGATGGTGGTCAGGCCCTTCAGGATGCTGTGCAGGGGGTCCCGGAAGCCATCCTCGTGGGTGCTGTGCACACCGGCCGTGATCCCGTCACCGGTCGGCATCACTCGGAGCTCGTCGATCGACGGGCTGGCGCCGGCCGCATTGAGCTGGCCGGACTGGACCGGCCGGTGGTCGGAATTGCCCTCGGACCGGACCGTGACCGTCAGGTCGTGGTCGAAGTGCGTGGTGACGAAGTAGTCCAGCTGACCACCGCTCTGGTGGGTCGCCGTACCCGGACTGTGGATCCGCATGGTCGGTGGGAAACTCGTCCGTTCGGCGAGGACGTGCGGCTCGACGTTGAAGTCGCCACCGATCGTCGCGTGGTAGGTGACGCCACGCTGCCTCCCGAGGCTCTCGAGCTGGTCGTCAATGGCGTCCAGCATCGTCCCGGAGTCACCGCCACCGCCGGACAGGCCGTGCATGGTGAAGTACCACTCGTTACCGAACCGCGCGCCGAGCGCGTTCCGGCCGGCGTCGACCGGGTTGCCGACGACGATCAGCTCGTCGGGCGCCTCGGTCAGGACGAGCGCGTTGTTGACCCGGCCGCCGATCCGGCGCGGGTTGGTCGCGTCGTCGGCGGACTGCAGGAAGTAGACCTCACGGGTCGGGATGGCACTGCGGTAACCGCTGTCGACGGTCCAGGTCCGGTGCAGCACGGTGAACTGATGCGTGTTGCCCTGGCTGTCGGTCGTGGTGAAGGTCTGGTCAGGCTGTGCGACGCTGTTCTGAGGCGGCTGCGGGCCGACCTCCTGAAGCATCAGGATCGGAAACTGCAACGCCAGCCGCTGGACCGTGTTGGTCCACTTGCTGCCGTCCTGTGCCGAGTTTCCGGCCCCCTGCATGTTCCAGGTGACCAAGGGCGTGGTGGCCGCAGGGAAATCGGTGGCGGCGGCCGGAACGACAAGCGACGCTGCCAGCCCGGCCACCACCGCCACTGTGGATACTAAGCGGCGGAACAAGAGTTCCCCCCATTTCTCATGTCCAATAGATCGGGAACAACCGAATCGTTGGAAACCAGTTGGATTCAATCATTCATGAGGCCCCGTCAGCTTACTGGCGGGGCCTTTGTGGTGAGCGGTGGTGATGATTTCAGAGTCGGGGCAGGTTGAGCGGCCGGCTTACATGCAGTTAACCTCGAAGTTTCGTGACGGCCCGCCGACCGGGTCGGTGGACCGTTTTCGTGCCGTGGGTTGAGGCTGTGCAGGCTGAGGGCCCGAGTGTCGCCTCGGGGTGGCGCCGGGTTCCACTGCTCCGGGCCGGTGGTGCTGTCGTAGGGGCGGGATTCCGCTGGTCAGCCAGGGCCGGGTAGTTGGGTGAGTCGGTCGAGGGCTGCGGTGATGTGACCGGTCCAGGGCCAGTGCCGGGCCAGGCGGAGGATGTGCCGACGGCCGGTGGTCACGAACTGTCCGGCCGCGGTGAACAGGCGGAGTCGTAGTCGGCGGGGTTCCCAGAGCCTGGCCTTGCCGGTCGGGGCGAGCATCGGCATCCAGGCCAGCGGGTCGAGGGCGATCTGCACAATCTCCAGCCAATCCTGGGGTGCAGGGGTGAAATGGGCTGGTCAGTAAGGGTGGTGACGCAGCAGAGCCCCTCGTCGTTGGCGTGGTGATCTCACTCATCACACCGGCGGCCAAGGGGTCCTGTTGGTTCCGTATCCTGCCATGCTCGACGTCCCGTATGAGCTGGTCGAGCACGTCTCCTGGCTCATCTACGCCCGAAGGCGTGAACTGAACTCACCATGGAGACGGCTCGGCTGCTTCAAACAGGCACTTCTCCTCCTGGCCCACCTGCGGAAGAACGAAACGTTCGCCCAGCTCGCGGCCGGGTTCGGTGTCTCGACCGCGACGGCCTGGCGCTACGTCGACGAGACCCTGGACGTACTCGCGGCGTGGGCGCCGGACCTGCACGAAGCCCTCACCGGACTGGGCGAGGGCGACTTCGTCCTTGTCGACGGCACTCTCATCCCCACCGACCGCATCAAGGCAGACGAGCCTTACTACTCGCAGAAGCACAAGCAGCACGGCATGAACGTGCAGGTCATCGCCCGGCCGGACGGCACACCGCTCTGGTTCTGCCGAGCGACACCGGGCCGCACCCACGACCTGACCGCCGCGCGTGCCCACGGCATCGTCCAAGCCTGCCTTGCCCGGCAGATCCTCGTCCTCGCGGACCGTGCCTACCAGGGCGCCGGCGCCACCGTCCGCACCCCCTACTACCGCCACCGCGAACAGCCCGAGCACTACCAGCAGTTCCACCGCGACCACGCCCGACTCAGAGCACCCGGCGAACGCGCCTTCGCGCAGCTGAAGTCCTGGCGCCTGCTCCGCCGAGCGCGATGCTCCACCCGCCGCATCGGCACCATTGTCCAGGCCGTCCACACCCTGCTGACCTGCAACTATTCAGGATGAAAACAGCTCACTGACATGGATCTTGGGACGCAACCCGATACTCTGCACGTAGAAAGTGCCCTCCGCCTGGACCGACAGAACCCCTCAGCAAGGTTCATCGTCCCAGGTCAGGAAGGCACTCTCGCGTTTCCGCCCCAAAGCCAGCCGCACCCAAGTGAAACAGCGAGGCTGACCAGCGGCTGTGCCTGGCGGCACCTGCCGCCGACGTTCGGCACGTCGCCCTCCACCGCGCATCGGCGCTTCACGGTATCGACGGAGGCCGGCCTGTGGCATCGGCTGCACCGGGCGGTGCTGGACGAACTCGGGGCGAGGGCTCACGCTTACTCGCCTTCTTCGGCCTGGCCGCCGACCTGGCCTGCTCCAAGAAGCGCGCGCAACGTGCCACGTGAGACACCCTCCAAGACGGCCACTCGCTCGCCGCACAACCGACGCAAGGGTGGCACCGCACAACTCGGCACCACCGCACCGGGACAGCGCGCCCCCCTACGGCAAATTCCCCCACCCCCTGCGTGGCGGACGACGGTCAGACGGATGACGAGGGACCCGCTGACGCCGGCAGGCCCATGCGAAGGGCGCAGGGAGCTCAGCGCTCACCGCCTGACGACGGCCGCCAGGCCGGAGCCAGGGCGCACCCCTTCCCCGGGGAGTGTGGGGAACCACCGCCCCGGAACCGAGACGGCCGCCCAACCCGAGACCGGGCCAAAGATGTTGCTCTTCGTGACTGGTCCGGTGGATGATCTCGGCCCGTGGCTGCCTTCCTTTCCCTCCTGGCGACCGTGTTCGTCGCCGTCGCCATCATCCGCTGGATCCCCCGCGCGCGCCTTCGGTACTGGGTACGCAAACGGTTCAACCCCACCGCGTACGGCCTCCCACCGCGCGACCAGCTCGACGCCCGGCGGGCCGGACCACCACGCCCCGCCTACGAGTACAAGGAGATGCAGGCTGTCGCCGATGCAGCCTGGTACGGCGACTGGCGCCCGGCCGCCGCCTACATCGAGGCGGCGGGCCGGAACTGGGACGAGCGCTGGTCGCGCCTGGAACTGCTCCAGCAGATCGCCGAGGAGTCCGACGCCTGGGTCGAGCAGTGGCGCGCCGCCCGGCCCGAGGACGGTGACGCCGCCACGCTGCACGCCTCGCTGCTCCTGCACCGCGCCTGGGCCATCCGCGGATCCGCCTATGCCCACCAAGTCCCCGCGCGGAACATGCGGCGCTTCCACGAACTCCTCCCCGCCGCCATGACCGCCGCCAAGGCCGCCGCCGAACTGGCGCCGAAGAACCCCGGCCCCTGGGTCGTCATGATCACCGCCGCGCGCGGCATGCAGTACACCGGCCCCGACTTCCACCGCCTTTGGGAGGGCTTGATCGTCCGCGCGCCCCACCACTACGCAGGCCACTGGCAGGCCCTGCAGTACTGGTGCGACAAATGGTTCGGCACCGACCAGCTCATGCTCGAATTCGCGCAGCGAGCCGTCCACGCCGCCCCCGCCGGCAGTCCCCTGGCCGGCATCTACCTCCACGCCCTCGACGAACTCGACAAACGCTCCTCCCCGCTCCCGTCGGTCGACGCGTCGAGAAGCCTCCTGCAGGACGTGGCCCGCTCCCTCGACCTCGTCCCCGCGGACCACCGGGCACTGCCCCCGCTGCGCCACCGCCTCGCCCACCACCTCAACCGCGCAGGTCTCCACGACACCGCCCTCGAACAGTTCCGGCGCATCGGCCCCTGGTGCGGCGCCGAACCATGGCACAGCGCATCCGATCCCGTCGCCGCCTTCGACCTGGCCCGCGGCACCGCCGCCAAACACGCCAAACACCACAGCCCGACCGACGACACCTCGCCCACCACCCAAGAACGGCCTAGCTAGCGCCCCCGGCGAGCCATCCTCCGCACGCCGTCAGTGAGTCCACCGCCACCATGAAGTCGAAGGTCAGGGGATGGTGGCACCCGTACTCAAGGAATCGCCCTGGTCCTGGGTGGCCGTCAGCAGAGAGGATTCGTCAGGAGTCGCGCTCGTTCGAGGAGGCGACGGAGGGGTGAAGCAGCTCTTTCCGGGCGACCAGTGCGGCGCGCCGCCTGGAGCTGGGAACCGGACTGCACCGGTGGCTACGGGAAAGCCACCGGGTCGCCGGCCGGCTCCAGGGCCTGCTGCCCCGTATCCATCCCTCGTTCGAACGGGTGCTGGGGTCGCGGTTGCAACACCCGGCCGTCCGTGGCCGGCGGAAGCTGCTGGCCGGGCGGATCGAGGAACTGGTGGAAGCCCGACCTCTTTCGACGGTCCTGACGTCCGCGACGGAGGTCGGTCGCGTGGACGAACCGCTCCGCAGACAGCGGTTCGGCGTTTGCGGCGGGTTGAGCAGGACCAGGGCGAAGTCTTCCGGCAGGCGTACCGCGAGCGAGGAGCAGACCTCTCCGAGGAGGTGGGTGCCGAGCAGAGCGAGGATCGCGCGGGCCGCTCGTACGGCTTCCTCCGCAGTCTCGTACTCGTCGCGTTCGCGTACGGGGAACCCCTCGCGTCGCAGTGTCATCGGATAGCGTCCCTTCTGCCCACCGTCGGGAACGGGAGACGGAGAACGGGGCGGGAGGGGGAGATCTGTTGCCCCGTCCTCCGTGCCGGTGCAGTCCGGGTCGCCGGATGTCAGCCGGAGATCTCCTTGCGGCTGGAACTGCCGCCGATGGAGATCTTGCGGGGCTTGGCGCGCTCGGCGATCGGAATGCGCAGGGTGAGCACGCCCGCGTCGTAGTCGGCCTCGATGCGCTCGGTGTCGAGGGTGTCGGCGAGGACGATCTGGCGGGAGAAGACGCCCAGCGGCCGCTCGGACAGCTCCATCTGGACGTCCTCAGCCTTCGCCACGGGCCGGCGCTCGGCCTTGACGGTCAGCATGTTCCGCTCGACATCGATGTCGATCGCGTCCGCGGCGACGCCGGGGAGGTCGAAGGCCACGACGTACGTATCGCCCTCACGGTAGGCGTCCATCGGCATCGGCGAGGGCCTGGACCAGGTACCCGGGCCCATCAGCTGCTGCGCCAGGCGGTCCAGCTCACGGAAGGGGTCGGTGCGCATCAACATCGTGGAAACACCTCCAGCGGTTCGGGCAGTTGCTGCCAATGCGCTTCACTGACACCGTTGTAGCATGTCATCCAATGGATGACAAGCGTTTACGTCATCCATTGGATGACAAGCATCTGAAAGGTGTCCATGCCCCCCGCCCGACCAGCCCTCCCCGCCCAGCCCGGCATCGTCCGTCGCCGCCGCGACCGCCCTCAACACCATCGGGGCCGCCCTGATCACCGCCCGGCGCGAAGCCCCCGGCACCGCTGACACACAGCTGGCCCCGAACGAGCCCTGGCCTCCCTCATGCTGCTGCACCGCGTCCGTGAGCAGCTCGCCGGATGGGAGACCGGCCTGATCGAAACCGCCCGCGACGCCGGCGCCAGCTAGGCCGACCTCGCCAACCCCTCGGCGTTGCCGGCCGCCAGGCCGCCGAACGCCGCTACCTGCGCGGCCGCCGCGGCCGCGCAGGGCATCGGACCGGTCGCACCCGCGGCTCACCCGTCGGGCCGCACGGCTGGACCACGACGGGCCGCTGCCGACCATCGCGGACACCGTCATCCGCCTGGTCGTGGAGAAGCTGTCGAACGGTGGGGTGAACAAGCCAGCATGGCTGTTCTCAGTGGAGTTCGCTGAAGCGTTCGGTTGCTCGGGTGCGTCCGGCGACGATGATGGTGTCGGCTGCTTCCACGACGGTTTCGGGGGTGGCGTAGGTGAAACCTTCGCCAGGGCGTTTGATGGCGACCACGGTGATGCCGTATCGGGAGCGGACGGCGCTGCTGGACAAGGGGAGGCCGACGATGTCGGCAGGCGGGTTGGTTTTGACCATGGCGAAGTCGTCTTCGAATTCGATGTAGTCGAGCATCCGGCCCCGCACCAGGTGGGCGACGCGCTGCCCCATGTCGTGTTCAGGGTAGACGACGTGGTGGACACCGAGTTGGGTGAGGATGCGACCGTGGGCTTCGCTGATGGCCTTGGCCCAGACGTTCTCGATGCCGAAGGAGATCAGCAGCGAGGCGGTGAGGATGCTGGCTTCCAGGTCGGTGCCGATGGCGACGACGGCGCGGTCGAACTCGTGGACGCCCAGTTGGCGCAAGGCGTCCTCCTTGGTGGAGTCGGCCCGCACGGTGTGGGTGAGGGAGCCGGAGAGGGCCTGGACGATATCGGCGTCCTCGTCGATGCCGAGGACTTCAGTGTCTTCGTCGAGAAGTTCCAAGGCCAGGGCGCGGCCGAAACGGCCCAGGCCGATGACGACGACGGAGCCCTGTGGCCCCGTGCGCCTCTTCTTGGAGGTGGTCTTCCTAGCCAATGACGGGTCGCTCCTCGGGAAGGTCGTACAGACGGACGCGGGTGCGCAGGGCGAGCGCGGAGGCGACGGTGATGGGACCGAGCCGGCCGATGAACATCAACGCAATCACCAGAAGCTGCAAGCCGGCGGGCAAGTCGGCGGTGATGCCGGTGGACAGCCCGACGGTGGCGAAGGCGGAGGTGGCCTCGAACAGCGACTGGTCCAGGCTGTCGTCGGTGAAGACCATGAGGGCCAAGGTCGAGATGACGACCGCAGCCACGGACAGCAGCACCACAGTCAGGGCCTGACGCTGGAGGTCGCCGTGCAGACGGCGGTGGAAGATGTTCACCGCACCCTCGCCGCGGATCTCGGCGTATATGACGAAGAACAGCACAGCGAAGGTAGTGACCTTGATACCGCCGGCGGTGCCGGCGCTGGCGCCTCCGATGAACATCAGCACGTCCGTGCCCAACCAGCTCGCGGGGTTCATCTGCGAGGTGTCGATGCTGTTGAACCCGGCGGTGCGTGTCATGACGCCCTGGAAGAAGCCGGCCAGCATTTTCCCGGAGCCGTCCAGGGGGCCCAGGGTGGCTGGGTTGGACCATTCGATCGCGGTGATGAAGGCGCTGCCACCCACCAGGAAGATTCCTGAGGCCCACAGCACGATCTTGGTGTGCAAGGACCAGGCCCCAGGTCGGTGCCACCGGCGACGCAGTTCAAACAACACGGGGAAGCCCAGCCCGCCGGCGATGACCGCCAAGGCGATGGGCAGGCAGATCCAGGGATCGGTCACGAAGCCCATCAGGCTGTCGGAGTACAGGGCGAACCCGGCGTTGTTGAATGCCGAGACGGCGTGGAAGACCCCCAGCCACAGTGCCCGCGGCAAGGATTCGTCGTAGGTGGTCGCGAACCGCAGGGCGAGCACCAGCGCGGTGACCGCTTCCAGCAGCAGACTGACCTTGACCACACCGGTCACGACCGCGCGGACGTCGCCGAGCCCCAAAGTCTTGGTCTCCGCGGCCGCCGTCAGCCGCGCCTTCAGGCCGATGCGCTGGGAGACCAGCAGAACCAGCAGGGAGGCGAAGGTCATGATGCCGAGGCCGCCCACCTGGATGAGCGCCAGGATCACCGCCTGTCCGAATCCGCTCCAGTAGCCGGGGGTGTCGACCACGATCAGACCGGTCACGCACACCGCGGAGGTGGAGGTGAACAACGCCTCCAGCGCACCGGCTCCGCCCGGACCCGCCTTGGCCACCGGCAGCATCAGCAGGGCGGTTCCGGCCGCGATCGCTGAGGCGAAGCCGGCCACGACCACCTGCGCAGGATGCCGCAGACGCGGCCACGGCCGCGTCACCACACCAAGCCTTCCGCCTCGCGGAGGGGGATCCAAATTTTTCGCACTGGGAGACGATAGACAACGCCCGTGCCACCCTCGCCACCGGACCCTCCCTTGCGCGTCTGTCGTTTCTCGGCGAAAGGGTCGACCACTGTCACTCCGGCGTTCCCGTCACAGAGTGCACGATGGGTGAGACGATCAAGCGTACTCAAGCAGTCCACCGTGGGACGCCCCATTCAGCTGTTCCTGCGGCGCCGAGGTTCCTCGTCTCGCTCCCCAGCGACGCTCTGCCGGTCCGCCTCCTACCACCCGTCCTCCTCGTCCCGCGGTTGTCGGGCGTCGCTGTACGCCTTGCTCGGCTCTGGCAGAGTGGCGTCGCTACTGCGCCACCCGAGAGACACCTTCTCCGCGGCTCATGGCACCCGGTGGTCCCCTACCACCCATCCGGTGGCGTGCTCCCGAGGCTGTGGGGACAATCTGCGGATGCTTGATCGAATGTGGTTGCCGAGCGGGCTGCGTCTGCGTCCGTGGGAGTCATCCGATGTCCCCGTCGTGCTGGAGGCGTTCACAGAACCGGTGATGGAACGACAGGCCGATGCACCCATCACCACGGTCACGGACGCCGAGCAATGGATCCAACGGCGGCAGGAGCAGTGGCGCCAAGAGGTGGCCTACGACTTCGCCGTGGCCGACAACACCAACGTGGCATTGGGCGGCCCGGTCGGGTACTCGGGGGGAGTGATCTCCATCGGGACCCGGCTGGCGGTGGTCGAGCCGCGCATCTCGGCCGCTGTTCTGTTCGCCGGGAGTTTCGTCCCCCGCGCCATGTTCGAGGAGGCCCCGCCAGGTCGCCATTCCACCGCACATCCTGCTGCAGTGGGACGACGAAGGCAACGACCGGCAGGCGGCCCTGGACCTGTTCGACGCCTTCGGCTCCAAGGAGAAGACGCTGCACGCCAATATGGGCGGGCACACCGGCGTCCCGCAGTTCGCGGGGGACGCCGCGGCCCGGTTCTTCACCCGACACCTGAAGTGACGCCGGGCCGTCAGGCCACCGGCAGACGGGCTGGCACTGGCGTAGTGCTCGGTGGTCATGACTTGTTTCGACCAGGGCCATGAACGGCGTGATGCCGGTGGTGGCCTCGCAGCGGCCGAAGAATTTCGCTCGGTGGACGTCGTAGGCGCCGCTCGACGGCCGTCAGGGTTATGGGGCGGGCGGCAGGAACAGGCAAGGAAGACGGGCCGATCAACAGAAGTGGATCACAAAGTCATGGGGGGGTTGCTCATGTCGTCTCGTGGTGGAGGAGGTCCAGGGCGGTGAGTTCTTCCTCCGACAGGCGCAGGGAGCCGACGGCGACGTTCTGGGCGAGGTGGTCGAGGTCGCCGGTGCCGGGTATGGCCAGGACGTGGGACCCCTGGTGCAGCGTCCACGCCAGCCGGATCTGGGCTGCGCTCACGCCGTGGGCGCGGGCGACGGTGTGCACCTGCGGGTTGTGGTCGGTAGTCGCGCCGGCGGTGCGTCCGGCGCCGGCGATCGAGTAGAACGGCACGAACGCGATGCGCCGTTCACCACAGAGGTCCAGGAACTCCTTCTGCTCGCGCGACGCGCCGATGCCGTACATGTTCTGGACGCAGACCACCGGCGCGATGGCCTGGGCCTCGGCGAGGTGGTGAGGGCGGACGTTGGACAGGCCCAGGTGACGGATGAGTCCGGCCTCGCGTAGTTCGGCGAGTGCGCCGAAGCGTTCGGCGATCGAGTCGGTGCCGACGATGCGCAGGTTCACCACGTCGAGGTGGTCGCGACCGAGCTGGCGCAGGTTCTCCTCGACCTGGCCACGCAGTTGCTCAGGGGTGGCGTGCGTCAGCCACTGGCCCGAGGGATCGCGGCCCGGTCCGACCTTGGTGGTGATGACGAGGTCGTCTGGGTAGGGGGCCAGCGCCTGGTTGATCAGTGTGTTGGCCGAGCGCAGCGGAGAGAAGTAGAACGCGGCGGTGTCGATGTGGTTCACGCCGAGCTCGACCGCGCGGCGCAGCACATGGATCGCCTGGTCTCGGTCGCGTGGGACGGCCTCGTCCGCGAATGCCTCGCCCTGCTGCGGCAGGCGCATCGCGCCGAAACCGATCCGGTTGACTGTCAGGTCGCCGAGCTTCCAGGTGCCCGATGCCGCTGCGGTGATCGTCTGTGAGGTCATGGCGGGATGATCTCCGCGCGGTAGGCTCGACCGCCATTGATTCATGCATGCCTGAATCTATTGAGGAGTGGTTGTCCTGTGGGCCGCTCACGCACCCTGCTGCTGACCGAGCTGGAGAACCCGGCCTCCACCACACCACTGGCCCACCGCACCGGACTCTCCCCAGCCGGGGTATCCCAATGTCTCACCGCGCTACGCAACGCGGGCCTGGTCAGCGCCCACCGCGCCGGTCGCTCCGTCCTCTACGCCCGCACCACCGCAGCCGAAGCTCTTCTCCAAGCGGCCTCCGCCTGACCTCGCGTCAACCCCCGAAGTACCTTCGGAACTGACCACTAAGCGTGACCGCTTCACGGAGAGCCGTCTTGAGCCAGAGCCGTCTATTGGACACGGCGGCGCTCGCCGTGGCCTTCCGGGTCACCGTCCGGATTCAGCTGATACCCCGTTCGTTGCCGACACCCATCCAGCGGCCGTGAACGAGATCTCCCGCCTGCACGACCGGATCCGTCCTTCCTCCCTTCCGTAGTGCCCGGACCCGCCTGGCCATGCACTGGCACCGCTGGCGCGCCCGCCACCAGGACCGGGCCCGAGCCGCACGTTCTCACTCACAGTGAAACCACCGGCCGTGGCATCAGTGGTGCCAAGCTCGCCCGCCCGTGTTGTGGATCAACCGCTGCAACACCTTGAGAGTGGTCAGGTACTCCTCGTCGGAGATACTCGCGTGCCGTTCCGCCCAGAGCTCGTCCTGAAGGGCCGCGGCCTTGTCGTAGAACGCCCTGCCCTCGGCCGTGATGCCCAGGCGTCCCGCGGCATCCTCGGTGATCCAGCCCTGGGCGATGATCGCGTCGATCTCTGACTCCATGGTTTCCGGACCGCTGTCGAGGTAGTGCCGAAGGAGGCGGGACACTTCGTCACGGGTCTTGGCGGTGTCGGCGCGTGCCACCTGCGCGAGGGCCCACCACTGCGGTTGGGTGGTACCGATCCCGGCCAGGGCGGCCCGGGTGCGGGCGATGACGGCCTTGTAGGCCGCCCAACTCCAGTAGCCTATGGGCTGTTTGATCAGATCGGCATCGCTGTGTGAGTACTCCATGGCCGGAAAATCCCTGTCGCTGTCTGAGTCGGTTCGACGAGCTCGACCGTAGAAACTCAACCCGACTTGAGGTCAAGGGGCCTACCGGGCGACTCCTCCGAGATGCTGATACTCACTCACCGTGAAACCACCGGCTGTCGTACTGGGGCGTATCGGGTCGTGATCAATCTGCGGGTTTCCCGCCCGTGGATCTTCGTTCCGGTAGATCGTCTCCCGTGGGCGGCGCCTGCGCTCGCACCGGCCGGAATACGCACTCGCGGTCGCCGGTTGCAGCGGAACATGCACCATCCTCAGGAGCCGCCCAGCGGCATACACCCGCTGCTTGCCGGGCGTTTCAGCCCCTACCGGTTCGATCCGTCTGCGGTTGTCGACGACCACGCCCTCGGGCTGCTGCTGGAAGCCGCGCGGTGGGCGCCGTCGGCGGGTAACTCCCAGCCGTGGGGTTTCTTCACCGGCAGGCCCGGTGAGCCGGAGCACGACCGGGTGCTCCCTCACCTTGCACCGAGCTCGGCCCGCTGGGCGACCGACGCGAGCCTGCTCGTCGTCACGCTGACGCGCCGGCACGTCGATGACACGCAGCTGTTCTACTCCGAGTTCGCGGACTACGACCTCGGCCAAGCCATCGCCCACATGACTGTTCAGGCCCAGGCCATGGGGCTAGCCGCGCACCAATTCCGGGCCTTCGACCTGGAAGGGCTCACCAAGGAGCTGGACCCGAACCCGGGCTGGGTGATCGTCTCCATGGTCGCGGTGGGCAAGGCGGCCGGCGGCCCACCGGAGGGCCGCGCCCGGCACAGCGTCGCGCACTTGCGCTCCGCTCCCTGGTCACCGGCGGAGTTACAGCCGAGTCGTGATCATTGAGCGGCCCGGGTGAGATCCTTGATCCAGATCATCGAGGCGCGGAGGTGAAGTCCGGCGAGGTAGCTGCCCGGGGATTTGTCATAGCGGGTGGCGATGCCCCTGCCAGGCCTTGAGCTTGTTGATCAGGCGCTCGACGGTGTTCCGTTCCATCGCGTGGCGACGGCGCGGTGCCTCTTGAGCCGGTTGATCCCGCACTCGACCGCATGACGCTCGCGGTGGTCGACCGGGTCGAAGTGCGGTGGCCGATCACCGCGGGAGCCGAGGGCCTGGTGGTGCTTCCCTCCGGGCATTCCGCAGTGTGCTTCAGCCTCGACCAGCGTGCTGAGGGGCCTGGTGGGGAGTGAGGTGGATGTGCCGCGAAGCTGCTTCACGACCCTCTTCGCCGGGCGCGACACACCCCTATCCGACGTGACATGTTCACGCAGCGTACGATCGTCGCCTTTGCCGATTTCCTCCGAGGGGAAGCGATGAGAATACGCGGATTCCTGGCGGCCGTCGTGGTCGCCGTCTCTGTCGTCCTGATGGCCGGCCTGGCCCACAACGGGGCGGATCTACTCCGAGCCGACCGCGCGGCCACGGACACGAAACGGACGACGACCGACGCGAAGCGAGCCGATGCCGGAGCCGGAAACGGCATCGTCCTCAAGTCGGTCAGCTTCAACATGTGCGGCGGCCTGTGCAACAAGGGCGGGACCGGGAAGCTGCCGCTCATCGCCGACCAGATCGACTCCTTCACGCCGCACCTGGTCATGCTGCAGGAGGTGTGCTGGCCGCAGTACGAATGGTTCGCGCACGAGTACGGCGGGACCTACGAGTTCGACTACACTCCCCTGCTCACCAACTACACGGGCTGCGGCGCGTCCGACTGTTCGGTGAACATGGACACCGACTCCAACAATGACGACAGGCGCTGCTGGATCGGCCAGGTCCTCGGTGCCCGAGGGACGTTGGTGGGCCAGCCGGACGAGATCCCCCTCGGCGGCGAGCGCCACCAGATCAAGAACGATGGCAGCCCGGTCAACCCGGCACGGACGTTCAAGGCCCTCTGCTACGACGTGGCCCTCGCCAACGTCCCCCGGAAGGTGAAGGGCTGCAGCGTGCACCTGCGCGCCTTCAGCGACGACAAACTGGTCAACGAGCGGGCCCGTGTCGCACAGGCGGCACGCCTCGCCTCGGACCTCGACGGAGACATCGCCGCAGGAAAGGTTGTTGTGGTGGGCGGGGACTTCAACACGCTCCCGTACCGGAACCGCACACCGGCACTGGACAACTTCTACCGTGCGAGTGCCGCGCCGGGCGGGGGCATCGGAAGGTTCTACGAGGCCGACCACGACGACCCGGCGTACTGGACCCAGCCGGATCCGGACTGTCTCGTGGGCACCGACACCAGTTGCCGGACCGGCGAGTCGACCCTCGTCAACCTGTCGCCGCTGCCAGGTGACAAGCGCAACAGCAAGATCGATTACATCTTCTTCTCCGAGACCACCGCCCACGCCACGCTCAGCGGCGACGCCATCCCCATGTACCTCAAGGACGCCGCCGGCACGGTCATCACGCACGGCGAAGCGCAAGCCGCCCGGGACGCCGAAGGCAAGTACCTGAAGGTGTCGGACCACGCCTTCTACCGGGGCCTGGTCACGGTGAGCGCATCCCCCTCCTTGGAACACCTCGAGTGAACCTCGACTGAACAGGGGCTTCGTTCAACACCGTCAGGCCTGTCGCCGTCACCGTTCCGCCTGGTCCGACTGTGCCGGAGGGTGCCGGAGGGTGCCGGACCAGGTCAACGAACCGTCAGTGGTCATCCCGTGCGGCTCTGCTGCGCTCGCGCAGCGAGATGCGGTTGCCGCCACGTCGCCTCGACACGGACGCCGAACCCGTGGTCAACCGGCTCCAGCCGGATCCCGGCGATGCGGGTGACTGTTTCCATGCCGATGCCGAGGGAGGTGCATGCTCGGTGCCGGCGGTCGCCGCCGTCGACCGCCCGTTGCCGTTCAACGCAGTCGCCGCGTCATGGATCCCAGTCGAGGATCATCTTGACCTCGGAACGAATCCACGCCTCCCTCCCGATCGTCGGGCGGTGTTCTGCGACGTCCGCCTGAGGTCTGAGGGCGGGCGGGAACAGCGGACCCAGGAGTTCCTGCGCTGCCAGGTGCTGGAGGAGGCTCACCGGTTGGAAGCCGTTGTCTTTCCGGCCGGGTCCCGCACCGCGCACGTCTGGTTGACGGTACGTCACACGGAGCCGACTGACACCGGTCCTGGTCCGGCGGGGCGGGGACCGGTGTCACCGCCGCGTTCCCCCCGGTGCAACCGCGGCGGGGCCGCGCGGTCCGCCCCCGCCGAGGGTTCCACGGACGGCCCCGCATCGACGGCCGAGTGGTCCGTCGGTGGGGCGCTCACCGTTCCCCTGGCGTCGTCCGCGACCGTCGGCCCACCGGCCCTCGTCCCGGAGTGCCACGGAGCGAGCGGCACGGGCCGAGCCGGCCGGAGGTCCGGCACCGACCGCCGCCGACGACGACGCGGCCGTTCACCCCCCTTCGCAGAGGTCGAGGAGCGTGGCGACGCACGTGTCCCACGCGAGCGGGACCTTGTAGGCGTTCCCCGGAACGGTGCGCGCCGCTGCCAACTCCGCCGACACCGCCGCGGCGAACGAGTCCGCCGTCGCGGGAGCGCCCCGCAGGGCGCTCTCCGCCCTGACGGCCCGCCACGGTATCGGCGCGATGCCACCGAACGCGACCGCCACGTCGCGGACCGTGCCGCCCGCCAGATCGAGCAGCACGGCGACCGAGACGAGCGCGAAGGCGAAGGACGCCCTGTCCCGCACCTTGCGGAAGCAGCAGCGGGCCGCGGGCGGCGGTGGCGGCAGATCGATCGCCGTGATGAGTTCACCGTGCTCCAGCCTCGTGTCCCGCTCCGGGGCGTCCCCGGGCAGCCGGTGCAACCGGGTCAGGGGCATCCGGCGGGGGCCTGAGGGTCCCAGGGTCACGACGACGGCGTCCATGGCACACAGCGCGACCGCTACGTCGGAGGGATGCACCGCCACACAGTGTTCCGAGCCCCCCAGGACCGCGTTGTGGCCCGTGAAGCCGCTCAGGGCCGAACAGCCGGAGCCGGGCTCCCTCTTGTTGCACGCGGCGTCCAGGTCCTGGAAGTGGACGCACCGGGTGCGCTGCATCAGGTTCCCGCCCATGGTCGCGGCATTGCGCAACTGGGCCGAAGCCCCCGACAACAGCGCCTGGGAGACCGCGGGATAGCGTTCGCGCACCGCCGGATGGGCCGCCAGGTCGGCGTTGCGGACCGTCGCCCCGATGCGCAGCCCCCCACTGGGAAGTTCGTCTACGGTGTCCAGCGGCAAACCGGTGACGTCCACCAGCACGCGGGGCCGGACGATCCCCAGCCTGAGTTGCTCGACGAGATTCGTCCCGCCGCCCAGGAACGCCGCGCCCGGACGGGACGCGACGAGTGCCACGGCCTCCTCTGCCGTGGCGGGGCGCTCGTAGGCGAAGGGCCGCATCACCTGCCTCCCCGCCGGACGGTTCCCGGGCCACCACGTTGCGGCGAGGGGAGGGGCCGGCCGACGGGAGATCCGCGGTGCACTCCCCGCCGCCGACCGGTCATGGCTGGTCCGGTGACCGGGGCGACGAGACCATCCCCGCCCGCACGGCCGGCCCCATCGTCTCGACGAGGCGCCGGGGGGTCAGCGGCAGATCGCGGAACCGGTGGCCAGTGGCGTGGTGCACCGCGTTGGCGATCGCGGCCGCCGTGCCGACGATGCCGATCTCGCCGACGCCTTTCGCCCCCATGGGGCTCGTGCGGAAGTCCTCCTCCTCGATACAGACGGCATCGATGCGGGGGACGTCCGCGTACGTCGCGACGCGGTAGGCGGCGAGATCCCGGGTGAGGAAGTGCCCATGATCAGGGTCCAGGACGCCCTCCTCGCAGAGGGCCATGGAGACGCCCATGACCATGCCTCCGATCAACTGTGACCGCGCGGTCGCGGGGTTGATGACACGGCCCACGGCGAAGACACCGAGGAGGCGGGGCACCCGTACTTCCTTGGTGGCCCGGTCCACGGTGACCTCTGCGAACTGCGCACCGAACGCGTACTGGGAGAAGGCCCGCGGCGGAGCCAGCTCGTCGAAGGTGTCTGCGGAGGCCTCGACGCCGCCGGGCGGCAGGTGGCCGCCGAGCCGCCCGATCTCGGCGCGCAGCGCCTCGCACGCCCGTACCACGGCCGTTCCCCAGGAGGTCGTTCCGCTGGAACGCCCTGCCCAACTCGCCGACGGGTAGGAGCTGTCGCCGAGTTCCACGGCGACGCGGTCCGGCGGTACGCGGAGCGCGTCGCCGGCGATCTGCGCCAGCACGGTCCGGGCTCCCGTGCCGACGTCCGCTGCCGCGATACGCACGACGTACCGGCCGTGGCCGTCGGCGTGCACGGTCGCCCGCGAGGGAAACCGGTACTGCGGAAAGGTCGAGGCGGCGACGCCCAGGCCCACGAGCCGCCGCCGGTCGCTGAGCCGCGCCCGCAGCCGCTCGCGCTCCGACCACCCGAACCGTTCCGCGCCCAGGCGCAGGCAGGCGGCCAGGTTCCGGGAGCTGAAGGGCCGTTGGCTGTGGGGATCGACCGGTGTGTCGTTGCGCAGCCGGAGTTCGACGGGGTCGAGTCCACACGCCTCGGCGAGTTCGTCCATCGCCGACTCCAGCGCGAACATCCCCGGGCACTCACCGGGCGCGCGCAGCCAGGTCGGGGACGGGACGTGCAGGCGGGCACACCGGTGGCTGGTCTCGCGATGGGGCGCCGCGTACATGGTGCGGGTGGGGGCGGCGGAGCACTCGGAGAAGTCCTTGATCATGGAGGTCTGCTCGAAAGCCGTGTGGGAGACGGCCACCAGGCGCCCGTCCGGGCCAGCCCCGAGACGGACCCGCTGGATCGTCGGAGTCCGGTACCCCACGACAGCGCTGAGTTGCTCGCGGCTGAGGGCGGTGATGACCGGTCGGTGCACCACCCGGGCCGCCAGGGAGGCCAGGACCAACTGGGCGCGCGGCGCGGCCTTGGAGCCGAAGCCCCCACCGATGTGATGGGCGAAGACCCGCACGCGGTCGGGTTTGATCCCGAAGAGGCGCGCGAGGACGTCACGCGTTCCCGTAGGCCCCTGCGTGGTGTCGTGGACGGTCAGGTACCCGTCGTGCCAGTACGCCATCGACGCGTGCGGCTCCATCACGTGGTGGTGGTACGGGGGCGTGCTGTACACCGCCTCCACCCGCACGGCAGAATGCAGCAGCGCTGCTTCCGGGTCGCCGTGCACGCAGTCGGTGGGGAACCACGGACCGTGCTGCGGGGGCGGGTGCAGCGTGGGTCCGTCGGTGCGCAGGGTGAGCTCGTACGGACGGGTGGTGTAGTCGACGCCCACGTGCCGCGCCGCCTCCCGGGCGAGCTGCGGGGACTCGGCGACGACCGCCGCGACGAACTGCCCCCGGTAGGCGACACCGGGAGACTGGAACAGGGCGAGCTCTCCATCGTCCGTCCTGCGCAGGCGCGGGCAGTTGGCGAAGTAGATCACGGCCATCACGCCCGGAAGGGCAAGCGCCCGCTCGGGGCGGACGGCCCGCACGCGCCCGTGGGCCACCGTCGCCGGAACCGCCGCGACGTACGCCGCTCCCGGAATCCTCACGTCGCCGGTGTAGCGGGCGCGGCCGGTGACCTTGTCCCGGGCGTCCCGCCGCGGGACGGAGACCCCGATCGAGCGCTGCGCCGGAGCCGCCGCTTCCGAGGTGGCCGCGGGCGCCGGGCCGGGCAGCCGGGTGCCGGTGACCGGCAGCGCCCCGCTGCGGGCGAGTTCGGGGCCGGGGCCGCTCCGCCGGGCGCCCGTCATGGGACCGTTCCCCTGATCGCCGCGACGATGTTCTGGTAGGCCCCGCACCGGCAGAGGTTGCCGCTCATGCGCTCCCGGATCTCCTCGCCGGAAAGATCGGGGGCGCCGGTGGGGCGGTCCGTGACGGCGCTCGGCCACCCCCGTGCGATTTCGTCCAGCATCCCGACCGCCGAGCACAGCTGCCCAGGCGTGCAGAAGCCGCACTGAAGCGCGTCGTACTCCACGAAGGCCCGCTGCAGAGGGTGGAGTTCCGCTCCGGCGAGGCCCTCGACGGTCACCACACTGGCGGTGTCACAGGTGACGGCGAGCCTCAGACAGCTGTAGACCCGCCGGTCGTCGACCAACACGGTGCAGCAGCCGCACTGCCCCCGGTCGCAGCCGGCCTTCGCCCCCGTCAGGCCGAGCCGGTCGCGCAACACGTCCAAGAGGGACATCCTGGTGTCGATCGTGAGCCTCCGGGCCTCACCGTTGACGAGCAGGCCAACGTCCGCGCGGACTGGCGGGCCCGCGTCGGGCCCCGGGAGCGGCTGCGCGTGTGCCATCGGCGGCCTCCGGAATGGTTCGGGCCCGGGGGAGCGATGCGTCCGTGCGACCGCGGTCCGCGCGGCCCCGGGGCGCGCCCGCGACCTGGGCGTCCGCCCTGCTGCTTCGCACACTATCCGCGAACCGTCGGCGGCGCATCGGCGGACGCCCGGGCCGGTCCGAGCTCCGGGCCGAACCCTCCCGGTGCCGTCCGCACCAGCATTCCCGGCGACGGCCATGAGGTGCACGGCGACGTGGCCCATGCTGTGATGACCTGGTGAGGCGTTTCCGTGCGATCACCCGGCGGCAACGCAGGATGATGGCCTTGGCATGCGTCACGAGCTCCGTGCTCTTCTCCAGCGCACCCGGCATCACGCTCGCCCTTCCGACCATCCAGCGCGATCTGGACGCCAGCGCCTCCACGCTGCGCTGGATCGTGATCGCGGCCCAGCTTCCGCTCTGCTGTCTGGCGGCGGCCGCCGGGCGCCTGGCCGACCTGCTGGGTTACCGCACCGTGCTGCGCACCGCCCTGATCAGCTTCACCGTCGCCTCCGCCGTCTGCGCCCTGGGACCCACCGGCTCCTGGTTGATCGCGGGCCGGATACTCCAGGGAACCGCCGTGGCCCTGGCCGCCCCGCTGGGAGTCGCCCTGCTGGCCAGGGAGATCCCGGTCCGCATGCACGGTTGGGCCCTGGGCACGCTCGCTCTGTCGATCACCGTGACCAGTACCGCGGCCCCGTACCTCGTCGCGGCGCTCACCGACTTCGCCGACTGGCGCTGGGGGTTCGTCGCCTACGCGGTCGCCGGACTCGCCCTCTTCGTGCTCGCCGGGCACGAACGCTACGGCACGGGCGAGAGGTCGGTGTCGGTGCCCATGGACTGGAAGGGATTCCTCAGCCTGACGGCCGGGCTCACCCTGGTGGTGGTCGCCCTCGAGAGAGTGGCGGCCTGGGAGCGCCGGGACCTCACGGCGCTGCTGCTGTTCCTCACCGGGGCCGTCGCTCTCGTGGTGTTCGTCCTGGTCGAGAGGGCCGTGGCGGATCCGCTCATCGACCTCCGGATGTGCCGGCGCCGCAACGTGGTCGCCGCGGGTGGCGCCCTGGCGCTGGCCCAGTGGGCGAGTCTGGTGTTGTCGATCTACCTGAGCTTCTATCTGCAGCAGGTGCTCGACTACAGCGCGCTCCAGGCAGGGCTCGTCGTCCTTCCCGGGTACCTGGGGCCGCTCTTCCTCCCCACCCTGGTGGGGCGGTTGCACGACTACGCGCCCACCTGGTGGACCGTCGTCGGCGGAGCCCTCCTGGGTGCGGTGTCCCTGCTGCTGATCGCCCGGGCCGTCACCCGGGGCGACACGGTGATGCTGGTGCTGGGACTGCTCGCCTTCGGCTGCGCGGCGCCGCTGGTCTACACGCCGGCCAACAGCCTCGCCATGTCCGCCGTACCGTCCTCGAGCTACGGGCTGATCAGCGGTTTCACCACGACGGCCCGCCAACTGGGCGGTGTCCTGGGCCTGGCCGTCTCCGGAATGGCGTTCTCCCAGGTGCAGGCGGACGAGCGTGCTCGGCTCATCCGCGTGGAGGGACTCGACCCCGTACAGCGACGCGATCTGGACAGCGTGGTCTCCGACGGCGAGCGGGGCCGCAGCCTTCTGGACTCACTGCCCCGACCGTCGGCGCAGGCCGTCCTCGACATCGCGAACGGCGCCTACACCCAGGGGTTCCGCGTCGCTCTCCTGGCCACGGCGGGCCTGCTGACCCTCGGCTCCGCGACCATGCTGGTGGCCCTCCGGCACCGGATGAGCGGTCCGGCCCGGGGCGCGGGTGACCTCCGCTGAGCGGGGCGTGCATGCGTGCCGGGGCAGCGGACCGCCGGCACGGGCGCGCCGAGCTGCCTACCCCGCACCCGCGCGAGGATGCGGCGCCGCGTCGCCTGTCGATGCCGTCCCCATCTCCCCCGATCCGCATCTCCCCCGATCCCCGCTGCGGGTGCCCAACTCGCCAACACCGTGGCAAGAATCCCGGCCCATCGACAACGATTCCCGCCACCCACCGTGCCCGCCGCGGCTGCCCGGGCCCGGTGTCCAGGTCGACGCGGTGGCCCGCCCGTCGGTGCTGATGCCGATCCGTGCGTGTTCCTGATCTCACAGGACTGGTGGCAGCCGTCATGCCTGGGCGGTGGGACGAACATTGATCTCGCCGATCTCGACGTCGTCGGGCTGCTCGATGGCGAAGGCCACCGCACGGGCAACCGCTGCCGGAGGGATGCTCACCGCGTCCATGTTCTTGCGTATTCGCTCGCGGATGTGCGGGTCGGTCATGGAGTTGGCGAGATCGGTGCGGGTGTATCCCGGCGAGATGGCCGTGGTGCGCACCACCCCGTCGGTGGACTCCGTGCGCAGCCCCTCGTGGACGGTGCGGACCGCGTTCTTGGTCGCGGCGTAGACAGCCATCGCGGGGGACGCGCCGTACAGGCCGGCCACGGAGACGATGCTCACCAGGTGGCCCGACCCCTGCTCGCGGAAGACGGGCAGCGCGGCGGCGACCCCGTGGAGCATGCCACGAAGGTTGACGTCGATCATGGCCGACCAGCTTGCGGTGTCGAGGTCGGCGAGCGGGCTGATCGGGGCGATGCCGGCGTTGTTCACCAGTACGTCGATGCGGCCGTACCGGTCGATCGTGGTGGCGACAAGGCGCTGTAGGTCCTCGGCCCGGGTGACGTCGACGACGCATGTTGCAGCGCGGCCCCCCTCCTCCCGGATGTCGTGCGCTACGGCGTCGATGCGCTCGCTGCGGCGCGCCGCGAGGACGACCGCTGCGCCGCGTTGGGCCAGCAGACGGGCCGTGGCTTCGCCGATGCCGCCACTTGCCCCGGTAATGGCGACGATCTTGCCGTGAAGGGGGAGCACTACTGCCTCCAAGTAAAGTGGACACTTGTCCGCTACGCGGTTCACCTTACCGGACACATGTCCACTTACTGCTGGGCGGAACTTCAGGAGAGGCCCATGAGCACACCAGCACGCCGTACGGATGCGGTGCGGAACCGGACCCGCATCGTGGAGGCCGCCCGCACGGCCCTGGCCGAGTCCAACCACGTCCACCTCAACGAGATCGCCAAGCGCGCCGGTGTAGGACAAGGAACGCTCTACCGGAACTTTCCCAACCGCGAAGCGCTCCTCGCCGAGGTCTACCGGCGCGACGTCGAGGAACTCGTGACCGCCGCCTCCGCCCTCCTGGCGGACCACGGCCCCGTGGAGGCCCTGCGTCGCTGGCTCGACCGAGTGATCGACTACGCCGAGATCAAGCGTGGCGTCCTGGCAGCGCTTGAACCGGCGGCGTGGCAGGACCTCGTCGCCCACAGCCACAACCCCATCGAAGGCGCCCTCGGTCTCCTGCTGGACGCCGGGAGAGCGGCAGGTTCCCTCCGCGCAGACGTGGACGCCCACGGGGTCCTCCTGCTCGTCGGCTACCTCAGCCGACTGGATCGGGACGAGTGGGAAGCTACGGCACGACCTCTGATGAACGTCATCCTCGACGGTCTTCGCCGACAGGACGCGGACCGGTGACGGCAGCCGCCCGTCCGTCTGCACGGCCGGCGACCGGCCGGCGGCGGCTTGGTCCGTCCACCGCCCCGCTCCGCACGGTGCTCCGTTCGGGCGGCTCGACCGCGTGCACGGCGGCCGGCGCGACCCTTACGGAAGTCTGACGCGATGCCCGTTTCCACCATCGTCGAGCGATCGGACTGGTGTTCTCGCTGGAGACGCATACGGCCACCACCCGCCACGTCCCCGACCGTTCACGCTCCAGGAGTTCGAGATGACCGAGCAGCTGTCCCTGCGCGCCGCAAGACCGTCACCGACGCACCGTACCGCCGATGCTCCGCTCCGCGATCACCGTCCCCCCGCCCCGAACGCCCGGCAACCCTCATGGGATCCGACCTCCCTCGCCCACCTACCGCGGGACCAGCGGTGGCTTCTCCACCAATTCGGCCAGGGGCCCGCCGCAACACCGTCGCACCCCTGTATCCACCACCCGGTCGAGGAATTCGCCGCGGCCCGGCCTCACGCCACGGCCGCCGAGCACGAGGGCCGGACCCTGACCTACGGCGAGCTGGACGCACGGGCCAACCGCCTCGCCGCACTCCTCACCGAGCACGGTGTGCGCCCCGGCGACCGGGTCGGACTGTTCCTGCGGCGGTCGCTGCCGATGCTGGTCGGTGTCGTCGCGGTACTGAAGACCGGTGCTGCGTATGTACCCCTGGACGCGGAGCAGGCTCCAGCCGCACAGGTGGAACACGTGGTCCGGACGGCCGGCATCACGGTGGTGCTGACCACTTCGGCCCACGCAGACAAGCTGGCGGTGCCGACGGGGACCCGACTGGTGGCCGTGGACCGGATGTTGGAGGAGCCACTGCCCCCGTACGCCTCGGGGTTCCGGCCGCTGCGCCCCGTCCAGCCCGATGACATCTGTTACGTCCTGTTCACGTCCGGCACGACCGGTCGCCCCAACGGGGTCGCCGTCACCCACCGCAACGTCTGCAACCTGCTGCTCACCGCGCCGGGGGACCTCGGGATCCGGCCCGGCTGGCGGGTTGGTCAGATCCTGAACATCGCCTTTGACATGGCCGCGTGGGAAATCCTCGGAGCGCTCGCCCACGGGGCGACCCTGATCGTGCGCGGTGCCGACACCACGGCGGCAGCGCGTGACGCCGACGTGATCATCGCAACGCCCAGTGTGCTGGCGACGATCGACCCCGGTGACTGCGCGCGGGTACGCGTGGTGGCCGTGGCGGGCGAGCCGTGTCCACGCACGCTGGCCGACACGTGGGCGCGTCGCTGCACCTTCTACAACGGTTGCGGTCCGACGGAGACGACCATCGTGAACACCCTCCAACGACACTGCCCCACCGCGCCGTCGCTGACGATCGGCCGCCCCACACCCAACAACACCGTGTACATCCTCGACCCGCAGGGGCGGCTCTGCGCCCCGGGTGAGGTCGGCGAGATGTGGGCGGGCGGGGACGGTGTGTCCGCCGGGTACCTCGCCGCCCCGGACCTGAACACCGAGCGCTACGCGCCCGATCCGTTCCTGGGCGGCCCACGGCTGATGTTCCGCACCCGCGACCTCGGACGCTGGACTGCCGAGGGTGAGCTGGAGCACCTGGGACGTACCGACGACCAGGTCAAGGTTCGCGGCTTCCGGGTGGAGCTGGACGCGGTCTCCACCGTGTTGGAGACGCTGCCCGGTTGCGAACGGGCCGTGACCCTCAAGACCGACGACCGCACCTTGGTGTCCTTCGTGACGCCCGCCACGGTGGACGCGGAGGCGGCCCGCGCGGCCGTCGCCGACGCACTGCCCTACTACTGCGTACCCGCCGTCGTGCACCGTCTGTCACACCTGCCGCAGACCGACCGCGGCAAGGTCGACAAGGCGGCACTGCGCCGCCTGGCAGGAGAGGGCGGCACTTCATGACGTCCTCCGCCGCGCCCACGCGGACTCGCGGCCAGCAACCCGACCCGGCGCCCTCGTCGGAGTCCACGGTCGGCCTTCCGGACCCGCTGCCGCCGCTGCGCCGCATGCTCAAGCATCCGCGTCTGATGCACTACAACCGACTGATCGCCTTGGTCGTTCTGGTCAACCTGATCGTCGCGGGAGCCGCCGCGCCCGGCGGGATCGACCCGCGGACGTGCGCCGACGCCGTACTGGTGAACCTGGCCCTCGCCATCCTCGTCCGGCAGCAGTACATCATCAACGCGCTGTTCCGGGTGGCCACCGCGGCCCCCGTCTCCTGGCCACTGCGGGTGCGCTGGACGCTCGGCAAGGTCTATCACTTCGGAGGCCTGCACGTGGGCGGTGCGCTGTGCGGCACCGCCTGGTTCACGACGCTGCTGGTCCAGCTGGCCGTGAAGGGCACGGCCCCGGCGCTCCTGGCCGTCTCCTACGCCCTGGCGGTCCTGTTGGGCGTACTGGTGGTCACCGCGCTGCCGCCGGTGCGTGGCCGGTTCCACAACGCCTTCGAGCGGATCCACCGATTCGGTGGATGGGCGGCCCTCGTACTGTTCTGGTGGCACACGCTGCTGCTCGTGCACGCGGACGGCCGTTCCGCGTCCACCGCTCCGCAGACCTGGTTGCTCGCGCTGGTGACGTTCAGCGTCGCCCTGCCGTGGCTGCGTCTGCGCAAGGTGCCCGTGTCGGTCAAACGGCCGTCCTCCCATGTGGCGCTGGTGAGCTTCGACCACGGGCACACCCCGTTCGCCGGCTCGTCGACGGCGATCAGCCGCCGTCCGCTCGGGGAGTGGCATTCCTTCGCGAACGTGCCCGCTCCCGGGCGCAGCGGCTTCCGCCTGACCGTGTCGCGAGCCGGTGACTGGACCGGTTCGTTCATCGACGAAGCCCCGGAGCACGTCTGGGTCAAGGGCATCACCACGGCGGGCGTCGCGAACATCGAGACGCTGTTCACGAAGGTGGTGTACGTGGCGACCGGCAGCGGGATCGGTCCGTGCCTACCGCACCTGCTTGCTGCCGAGGTCCCCGCCCGTCTGGTGTGGGTCACCCGGTCGCCGCGGGAGACGTACGGCGATGCCCTGGTCGAGGAGATCCTCACGGCACAGCCGGACGCCACCGTCTGGGACACCTCCGCCCGCGGCAAGCCGGACATGGTGCGACTCGCCTACGAGGCACGGCAGGAATGCGGTGCCGAGGCCGTGATCTGCATCTCCAACAAGCACGTGACCTGGAAGGTGGTCCACGGTCTGGAACGCCTGGGCATCCCCGCCTACGGCGCGATCTGGGACTCCTGACCTGATGGAGGGAAAGTACACCGTGAACGAACGGAACCTGCGCCACATCGTCGTCCAGCGGGACGGGGCCGTGGTCACCGTCCGTCTGCACCGTCCGGCCGTTCGCAACGCGTTGAACGGCGCGCTGCTGGATGAACTCCTCGGTACGCTCGCCCCGCTGGACGGGGATCCGGACGTCGGGTGCTTCATCGTCACCGGGTCCGACGGGGTGTTCGCCGCCGGCGCGGACATCGCGGAAATGGTCGACCGGTCCGCCCCCGGGATGGCGGAGGAGGACTACTTCGCCCGGTGGGAGGAGTTCGCCGCCCTGCGGACCCCGAAAGTTGCCGCAGTAGACGGCTACGCCTTGGGCGGCGGCTGCGAACTGGCGATGATGTGCGACATCGTCGTCGCGTCCGACCGGGCGGTGTTCGGGCAGCCCGAAGTCCTCCTCGGTGTCATGCCCGGCATCGGCGGGACCCAGCGGCTGACGCGTCTGGTGGGTCGGGCCAAGGCGATGGACCTCATCCTCACGGGGCGTCGGATGAGTGCCGAGGAGGCCGAACGTGCCGGTCTCGTCTCCCGGGTGGTTCCGGCGACCGACCTGACGAGGGAGGCCGCCGAGATCGCCGCCACCGTGGCCGGTTTCGGCCGGGCTGCGGTGCGTGCGGCCCGCGAGGCCGTGGACCAGTCCCTGGAGGTGGGGCTCAGTCACGGGCTGCGTTTTGAACGGCGCTCCTTCCATGCCCTGTTCGCGACCGAGGATCAGAAGGAAGGCATGCGGGCCTTCCTCCAGAAACGCCCGCCCACTTTCACCGGTCACTGACGGGTCTCCCCGGTGCCCGGTCCTGCCGGCACCGGAACGGACTCGACCGGCCAGACGGAGCTTGGCGCGGCAGGAGGCTCCTGGATGCTCTCCTGCCCCGCTCGGGGCCTCGCCGCGAGACCGGTCCCCCACCCGCTGAACCGGTCCCTCTGGAGCAGGCACCACCAGGTCATGCGCCCTGCTCGACGGCTGCACCGGCACTCCGGCGTTCGTCGTCAACCCAGCCCTGGACATCCTGACCGCCAGCACCTCGGCGCAGGCGCTGTACTCACCCTTCGAGCCCGGGGGCAACCTGGCTCGCATGGCCTTCCTCGATCCGGCGGGACGGTCCTTCCACCGCCACTGGAACCGGACGGCCGAGGCGGTGGTGGACCACCTGCGCCAGGCCTACGGTGTCGATCTCGAGGACGCGCGCCTGGAACGGCTCACCAGCGAACTCAGCGCGTGCAGCACCGACTTCGACCGACTGTGGAAGACCCACGCCGTGTACGGCAAGACCCGGGCCGACAAGCACTTCCACCACCCGAATGTCGGCGAGTTGACCCTGACCTACCATGCCCTCGACGTACGGGACGCCCCCGGACAGCAACTGATCGTCTACCACGCCGAACCGGGCAGCCGCTCCGCCGAGATCCTGAGCCTGCTCGGCTCCGTGCATGCCACGGTGAACCGCGCCGAGCAGCACGGAACGTAGGGGTTGCCCCACGTGGTCAGTTTCGCGCGTTTCTCGAAGCAGGTGAGAGCTGCAGCCAGGCGCAGGAAGGCGAGGAAGTGGCTGCCTTTGCGTTCGTAGCGGCCGGTGGGACGGCCGTAGCCGAATAGCCACGCGATCGTTCTCTCGTGTGGTGCGGCTACCTTCCACAACTCATCGGGCACCAGTTCCCGCGCGAGATCCACAGCCGTAGCGGACGATCATGCCCCAAGCCGCACCTCCGGCCAATGCCCAGGCCCAGGCCCAGGCCCAGGCAGTGTGAGGATAGTCGTTGGCCAACGAGTACCACGACTTCTAACCTGCTCAAGTGATCGAAGATGGCCCCGCGGTACGCGTCGGAGAACCCGGACCACGACCGGTCCACCTGCTCTTCTCCGAGCTGGCAAGACCGTTCGGGGATGACCCCATGCTCGACTTCCTCGTGAAGGCTCGCGGGCAATGGGTGAGCGTAGAGACCCTGGTGCGGACATGGGACGGCGATGGCCTCGATACCTTCCTCTCCGCGCTAGCCGAGGACTTCCGCGGCTGGGAAGGAGTGCGCGCCTGGCGCTCCCTGGAACACGACCTAACGATCTCGGCGGAACACCGCTCAGGCGGCTACATCCACCTGGCGTGGGGCATCCACGACCGGCCTCCGTCCGAGGCGTGGCACTTCGAGACCACGACCGTGCACGCGGCCGGCGAGGAGATGCGAAACCTCGCCGATGAGTTCCACACGTTCCTGATGGGCACCGTCGAGTAGCTGCAGCGCCACGTGAGACAACCTCATGGACACTGCGCGGATTCGCAGTGTCTACATTGCGGGAGACGCACCCTGGTGGTCACGGAGTCCTGCGACGTTCTGAGACTTCTGTGACTTCTGTGACTTCTGTGACTTCTGAGGGGACACGACCATGTTCTGTGGACTGGTTCGGTCGGTGGACGCGGGGAGCGATGACTCAGGTTCCTTGAAAGGGGACTGTCCTTGCCACTCCTCGCACCGGGGCCGAACCGGCGAGCAGGGAACTCCTGCGATTGTCCAGGTCAAAACCGGTGTTGGCCCCTGAGTACGGTGACGTACCTTCGGCTGGGCAGCTGCCGCTTGGTAGGCCCGAACTGTGTAGCACGGAGACCGCATGCGCTTTCGCTCGACCACCGAGACCGATCTCGATCTTGTCCTGGACTGGGATGTCACCGAACCCGTTGCCTGGATCACGGCCGAACGCCATCGCGAGGAGTCCGTCGGCCGTCGACTGCGGCCCGAGTGGACGTGGATCGCGCAGGAGGACGGACGGGTGCTGGCTCGGGCGCTGTGGTGGGGGCGCTCTGACAGCGATCATCCGATCGTTCTGGACTGCCTGTCCGCGCACCCGTCGGTGACGGACCCTGCCACGGTGGCCGCCGAACTGCTGGGCACCGCCCACAAGGCGTTCGCCGAGCAGGGGCTCACCACCCTGCCCGAGTACAACATCATGCTGTCCCAGGACGGCCCGCACGACGAGGATGCTCGGGCCGCTGCGGTCGCCTGGCGCGAGGAAGCCGGTCGGCGCGCTGGTCTGACGGAGCGGATCGAGCGACTGCGTTTCGAGTGGACGACCGAAGCAGGCACCCCCGAGCCGTCCGGCAGGCTGGTCTTCGCCGCGGAGCCGGATGACGAGGTGTTCGTCGAGGTCTTCCGGCAGGTGGCCCGCGGCAGCCTGGACCGCGAGACGATCGCCAATCTCGCATCGATGGGAGAGGAAGGCGCGGCCCGCGACGACCTGGAGTTCTACCTCGACTGTCCGGGCAAACGCGACTGGTGGCGGATCGCCCGCACCCCGGAAGGGCAGCTCGTCGGCTTCGCCATCCCCTCCCGCACACCCTACGGCCCCAACGTCGGCTACCTCGGTGTCGTCCCCGAGCTGCGGGGGCGGCGCCATATCGACGACATTCTCGCCGAGATCACGCGTTTCCACGCCGGACGGGGTGCGGCGCGGATCACTGCCACCACGGACACCGCCAACGCTCCGATGGCCGCGGCCTTCCGGCGTGGCGGCTACCGCGTCAGCGAGACTCGCGTGATCCTGGCCGCCCCGGCAGCCTAGGAGTTCGCGCGTCGGCCGGATTTCGTAGGCGGCGGGGTCCCCCGGGCCCATCGGTGGGTCGTCCATGCCCTACGGATCGAGCTGCGGACGGTGGTGATCGTGTCGGCGAGGTCGAAGAAGGCGTCGATGACGACGCCACGGCGCTCGCAGCAGCGGGCGAGGCGGTGGAAGGAATTCCGCCAAGCGTGGGTCCGCTCCACGTGCCACCGCCCGACTGCCTGGATCGGCGCCTTCTCCCCTTGCGGGCGATCCGACCACGCAGGCCGCGTTCGTCGAACAGAGCGCGGGTGGTACCCGAGTCGTAGCCCGCGTCCAGATGCACGGTGACGACGACGGACAGCGGACCGGGGCCGTACAGATGGTCCAGAGTCGGGGCGAGGAGCGGGGAATCGTGCCGGTCGGCGCCGGCCAGGACATGGCCCAGAGGGATGTCGCATCCGAGGACCCACGGGCTCCACAGAGGGACGCCGGGGGAACGGACGCCGGCCCCGACGTCCTCCTTCACCGGCACGCGAAGAAGGCGACGACCACTCGACGGTAGGTCAGGAGGCCATCTCAGCGAGCTTGGTGAGCTGCTTGGAGACGACGTCGGGCGGCACCACGGCCGGACCATCGCGCCGGATGTTCGCCGACTGGAAGGTGGCGACGATCGCGCCCTGCCGCACCACGATGACGGTCACCGGCACCTTCACCGACTTCTCAGCATCCGAGGAAACCACTTGGAGCAGCCGGAAGGACACGGACTCACTGCCGAGCCCAGGGTCCGGCAGTGCGACGACGTCCTCGTAGGCGAATCCGTACGCGGGGGTGAACGCCGTGCAGGAACGCAGCGCGGTCCGCAGCGCGGCGATGACTTCCCGGGCCTGGTCTGGTGCGTACGAGGCCAGTGCCATGGAACCTCCGTAGTCGCCCGCGACTGCACTCATCACCTGCTTGACGAGGGCTTTCGGTTTGGCCGGGCTGGCCAGACCCACCGCAGCGTTGACCGGTCGGCACACCGCCGGAGTGACCGGTGCGTTGTCCGCCCAGGCCGGGCCGGGCAGCGCGTCAAAAGTATGCCCTGGAAGGTCCTTCTGCGTGACCATCGCCTGCTGGAGTTCCTGCTGTTCCAGCACCTTGTCGGCCGCAGCCGGCACGGTCGACCGCTCGCCCCCCTCGTCCGCCCCGGGCCCCTCGGTCTTGCCCGCACAGCCCGCCGCGAACAGCACGACCGTCACCCACGCCAGTGCCGCCCCGCGACGCCACGGACGCACCTGTCTCCGCCTCAAGTCCCCTACCCCCGCTTCTACAAGATCGCTGAGAAACCGTGAGTACACCGCGCCCTGCCACGGCGTCAAGCGATCAACACCGTCACCGGCCCAGCACCGGCCGCTACGAAGGTCGTCGCCAGCGGCGGTACAGGTGACCTCCCGCACGAAACAGCACGGGAGTACTGAACTCAGGCTCGCCTCATGGCACACGGACCGTTGTCCCACCATCACGAGGAAGGCCTGCAGTCCTGGCCCAGCCCACGGGGGTCAGACCTGCCAGTTCGCCCCCTTTGTGCCAGCCGTCGAGCAGTTCGGCGCAACAGGTGTCACACGGCGAGGGCGGAGGTGCGACAGCGGCACCACCACGCCCGGTAGGGACGCTACCGCTGCGCAGCCAGGCCCACGAATAGCGGCATAAGCCAATACATCACACTCCGTCTGCGCGGTCCGTCACTGACGCCACGTCACTTGCGCCTGTGCGTTACCTGATTGAAACCTTTTGCTACCTAGCGGTAACAAAACAGCTCGTGCCACATTCACGTTCGTCACCGGCCGGTGCGCCCCCCCACTTCCCCGCCAGCCAGAGCATCCCCATGCTTCCGCCTGGCCAGTCCCCGGAGAGATCCCCTATGAGACGCTCTGCCCGCACCGCCACCCTCGCCGCCGCCTTGGTGGTTGCACCGCTGGTCTCCTCACCGCCCGCACACGCCGCAACCCGCAACCCGGTCCTCTTCGTCCACGGCCTGAGCAGTTCTGCCAGCACCTGGAACACCTGGGTCGGCAAGTTCAAGGCCGATGGTTACGCGGACTCCGAGCTGTTCACGTGGTCCTACGACTGGAAGCAGTCCAATCTGACGACCGCCTCGCAGCTCAGCAGGAAGGTGGACGAGGTACTCGCCGCGACCGGCGCCACGAAGGTCGACATCGTTGCCCACTCCATGGGCGCCCTCAGCTCCCGCTGGTACCTGAAGTACGGCGGCGGCACCTCCACCGTGGACGACTTCGTGTCCGTGGCCGGCGTGAACCACGGCACCGACCTGTCGCTGTTCTGCTCCTTCTACACCTCCTGCAAGGAGATGGTCGCCGGCAGCACCTTCCTCAAGACCCTCAACTCCGGCGACGAAACACCCGGCAGCGTCAACTACGCCACCCTCTGGTCGACCTGCGACGCCATGATCAACCCGGACGAGTCGGCGAAACTGGACGGTGCGACCAACACGTCCGTGGGCTGCAAGACGCACACCGCCATGAACGAGGACTCCGCCAACTACACCAAGGTCCGGGACTTCATCGCCTGACGGCCCGCCCAGTGGTCGAACCGGCGGACCGTGCGGCGGAATTCTCGCAACGACCCTCGCCCGGGAACGAACACGGCAGTGTTGTGATCGGCGTCGACGTGGCCAACCGGGGTGAGTCGCCCGGTCGTAGACGCCGTCCGGGACCGTCTGGCCCGGCTCGGGTCGGCGACGTCGTGCATGTGCACCGGCGCCGGCCCACCGGCCGGCCGGCCGGCATCCCGGTGCCCGCTCGCCCAGACGACGGGGCCTGGCATCACCGTCCGTGTCCGGCTACCCCAGAGGGGCCATGGCGTCCCGTGGCGGGAGCTCCGGAGCGGTACGGGCCTGGGCGCGGATCTTCAACGGGATCCGCCCCCAGGCCAGTCGAGGATCCCATCTCCTGGGACCTCGACACTCCAGGGTGTGCTGCCAGGCCTACCAGCACGCCGCCCTGTTGGCCGGACTGCACCGCGCGGACCCGCTGGACCTGGACGACTGCGCCGTGGACGGCTCGCCCGTCCGGGCCCTCAAACGGGACCCGCCCTGGCACCTCCCCCGTCGACCGTGCCCACCGCGGCTCCACGCACCACCTGGTCGTCACCGGCGAGCGGGGTTCCGCACAAGGGGCGCACCCTCCGCGCGGAGGCAGACGTCAGTTGTCGTTGGTCTTGCGGCGGCGCACCACGAAGGCCGCACCGGCGCCGAGCGCGACGGCGGCACCGCCCGCGAGGGCGAGCTGCGGCAGGACCGAGGAGGAACCGGTCTTCGCGAGGTCGCCCCCGGTCGCGGTGGCCGTTTCCGGCGTGGGTGAGGTACCGGTCGGTCCGGCGGAGGTGCCGCCCTGCGCGGACGGGCTCGGCTTGGGGGTCGGCCGGTCCTTGTCGGCGACCGTGCCGGGCTTGGCGTCGTCGACCGTGCCGGGCTTGCTGCCGGCGGGCAGGACCGAGAAGTCGTAGCGCTTCATCGGACCGAGGACGCACGGGTTGTACTCGCTGGAAGCATCGCCGGCGAACAGGGCGAAGCCCTTGGCCGTCGTGGCCGCGGCATCGATCGTGAGCCGCATCTCCACCTCGCTGTGGTCGCCGGGCTTCATGGCGTCGATGGGCGCGACATGGTTGTTGCCCCGGGCTTCGAGCTCCTGCCAGGCGGAACCGTTGGACCACTGCACCTTGAGGAAGTCCATGTTCTTCGTCTTTTTCAGGACGATGAAGGCCAGCGGGTCCACGGTCAGCGTCCTGTCGGTGCCGTTGGTCACCGTGAACGAGAAGTCGACCGTGGTCCCGGCGACGATCTTGGACGGCAGGCCGTCCGCGAGGACGGTCAGGTCCGGAACGCGCACGCACTCCTTGGCGGCGGCGAGCTCTCTGTCCGCGGCTTCCTTGATCTTGAGGGCCTTCGCGGGAGCGTCCTGGACCAGGCTGTACTCCTGCGACGCCTTGACACTGGCGTCGTTCCACGCCTCCCGGGCCGCCGCCTCCTCGGCGTCGGCGGCCGCCTGGGCGTCCGCGGCCTTCTTGGCATCGGCCTTGGCCGCGGTGAGAACCTTCTGCGCCTCGGCCCTCTCGGCCTCGCCCTTGGCCGCTTCCAGCTTGGCCTCGGCGTCGGCGAGAGCCTTGTCGGCCGCCGCCTTGTCGGCCGCCGCGGTCTCGGCCACCTCAGCCTGGGCCAGGACGGCGGCCTTGAGCGGGTGCGTGTCCAGGTCCAAGGCGGCCATGGCGGCCTTCACCTTCTTCAGCCCCGCCTCCTTGGCGGCGACCGCGTCCTCGTACGCCTTCGCCGCGTCGGCGGCGGCCTTCTCCAGCTCGGCGTACGTCTTCGGCTGATTCAGCGCCTGTGTCGCGGGCTTGGGGGCAGCCAATGCCGGAACTGCGGAGAGCAGCACGACGGGGGTGGTCACCGTTACGGCAGCAGCCGTCGCGAGAGCACGGCGAAACTTCACGTGGTCCCTTTCTGAAGGGAGAGGTCAGGGTGGCGGCTGAGGTACTGAACACGTTCATTCGACAGCCGTGATCATGATCGTATGGCCGGGACAAGCAGCGGAGACACCGATATCCCAGACCCGTCGCCCCCGCGTCGGCAGCGAACCGCCAGGCAGAAAGGGACGAATGCGGACAGTTGCTCGCGCCGTCGAGGATCCTCTGAGATCTATCTCATCGCAGCCGAAGAAGGGGCAAAAGACCTCACCCGCCCCGCCCCCACTCGCACCGGCGGCAAAACAAACCCAAACATTCGCGTGTGAGCGAGGTCACGGAGGCTTCCGGCGGAGAGCGGAATAGGCACACCGCCCGAACCAGTTGCTTGAGAAGGTGCAACAATGCATGTGCACATACCAGCCGGTCAACCGCATCACTCACCAGGAGCCCTCACGTGACCGTCACGACGCCCCCCGCCTCCCGCGCAGCCCAGATTCTGTCCCGCCCGATCGCGCTGAACGGGGTCACCGTGCCCAACCGGATCGCGATGGCGCCGATGACCCGGATGTTCTCCCCCGGCGGCATCCCCGGTGAGGACGTGCTGTCGTACTACGCGCGCAGGGCCGCCGCCGGTGTCGGGCTCATCGTCACCGAGGGGACGTACGTCGGGCACAATTCGGCCGGACAGAGCGACCGCGTGCCCCGGTTCCACGGCGAGGAGCAGCTGACCGGCTGGGCGAAGGTCGCCGAGGCCGTCCACGCCGCGGGCGGCACGATCATGCCCCAGCTGTGGCACATCGGCATGGTCCGCAAGCAGGGCGAGCCGCCGTTCGCGGATGCTCCCGCCGTCGGTCCGTCCGGTCTCACCACTGAGGGCGCCGAGCCCACCGGCAAGAGCATGACCCGACAGGACCTGGACGACGTCATCGCCGCGTTCGCCCAGGCCGCGGCCGACGCCGAGCGCATCGGCTTCGACGGCATCGAACTGCACGGCGCCCACGGCTACCTCCTCGACCAGTTCCTGTGGGCGGGCACCAACCACCGCACGGACGCGTACGGCGGCGATCCGGTGGCCCGCACCAGGTTCGCGGCGGAGATCGTCGCCGCCGTCCGCGAGCGGGTCTCCCCCGACTTCCCGGTCCTCTTCCGCTACTCGCAGTGGAAGCAGCAGGACTACGGCGCCCGCCTCGCCGAGACCCCCGCGGAGTTGGAGGCGATCCTGGCCCCGCTGGCCGCGGCCGGTGTCGACGCCTTCCACGCCTCCACCCGCCGCTACTGGATGCCCGAGTTCGAGGGATCCGACCTCAACCTCGCCGGCTGGACCAAGAAGCTCACCGGCAAGCCGGTCATCACGGTCGGCTCGGTCGGCCTCGACGGCGACTTCATCAGCGCTTTCCAGGGCAAGGGCTCCCTGGTCAAGGGCATCGACAACCTGCTGGACCGGCTGGAGGCCGAGGAGTTCGACATGGTCGCCGTCGGGCGCGCACTGCTCCAGGACCCGGAGTGGGCGGCCAAGGTGCTCGCCGACCGCTTCGACGACCTGAAGCCGTACGACCCGGCCGCGCTGAAGTCCCTCAGCTGAATGGCCAGCGGACTCGTGCAGGAGTCCGCCCCGCCTGGCGTACGACCCGGAGCACAGGGCGCGGACGCCCAACCCCAAACGGCCGACGGCCGGAATCGGGTGACCGACAGCCGGCTGCGCGGCACCCGAGCGTGCGGCGGCGGCCGGCTCGCACCTGAGCGGCCGCCCGCTGCCGGGCAGCGAGGTCAGGCGGAGCCGAGCAGGCCCGCCAGCGGCGCGGGGAGACGTTCGTGCGGGAGCGGCTCGGCGGTAGACGCGGTGCGAGGTGGCGACTGACCACCCCGAAGCCGTGAGCCGCAACGAGGCCGCCAGCCGCAACGACGGGCTTGGGGCGCGACCCGGTGGTCGTGCACGCAGAGAGTGCCTTCCTGCTGGGGATGACAGAGACCTTCGAAACGTCTCGTCTTTCCTGCTCAGGGGGCACTTTCGCGTTTTCGATCAAGATGAGGACACCGCGGCAAGGAGAACATGCGGGCTCGCGCTTGGTCGCGTCCTCGCGGGGTGGGACGTCTCCGAGCAATCCCCGGGGGCACGACGACGGATCGCCCTGCCGGGTGCCGTCGCAGGTTCGCACGCGTATTCCGCCGACGCTTCTG
Source organism: Streptomyces sp. NPDC059169 (assembly GCF_042755225.1). Taxonomy (NCBI): domain Bacteria; kingdom Bacillati; phylum Actinomycetota; class Actinomycetes; order Kitasatosporales; family Streptomycetaceae; genus Streptomyces; species Streptomyces sp. NPDC059169. The sequence goes on from NZ_JBHZCF010000003.1 coordinate 98,080, forward strand.
CCGCGGCGGTGTCCGTCACCCGCTGCACGCCGCTGCCGGGCACCCGGGTCCTCCGTGGCGCCGCCTAGATCATCCGAGGCTGAGCTCCCGGCTCGGAAGAAGAAGGACAGCGCTCCGACCGCAGAGTTCGCGCCGGCGCCCAGCCCCCATGCACGACAGCGCCTAGAGTGACCGGTTGTACGCAGCATGCAACCGAGGGGGGACGGGCGAGGGATGGATCTGGAGACGGTGTTCCGCAGCAGTGGTGTGCCGGCCGCCGAGCGGTTCGGCGTCTGGCACGAGCACTTGGCGAAGCTGATCTGCCCGATGGACACCAGCAGCAAGCACGCACCCGATTTCCACGGGGATCTGCAGCTCCTGCAGTTGGGCCCCGTGTCGTTGCTGCCGACAAGGGTGCAGGAGGTCTCGGGGCTGAGGACGGCGAAGCTGATCCGCCAATCCGACCCGGAGTTCTACGACGTCACGCTGATCCAGCGCGGCACCATGAAGCTCAGGCACGCGGGCCGTGAGGCGGTGCACGGACCACAGCACATGTACGTCGTCGACACCTCACGGCCGTGGGAGACCCACGCCAGCCCGCTGAAGAGCATCGGTCTCGGTGTACCGAAGAGCCTCCTGCCGCTGCCCCCCGAGCATGTCGGTCGGATTCTGGCACGTCGTCTCTCGGGGGAAGAGGGGCCCGGTGCGCTCCTCGCCCAGTTCCTGACCCACCTCGCCGGGAACCCCGCGCCCTACCGGCCTGCAGACATGCCCCGGCTGGGCACCCTCGCCGTGGACCTGCTCACCACGGCCGTGGCCCACTACCTCGACGCTGAGAGCGCGGTCCCCCCGGAAAGTCGCCAACGCGTCCTGTTCCTGCGCATTCAAGCCTATATCCGTCGACATTTGGCCGACCCGGAGCTCAGCCCCGGAACCATTGCAGCTGCACACCACATCTCAACCAGCTACCTCCACCGCCTCTTCGTCCAGGGAGAAGCATCCGTTGCGGCCTGGATCAGGCACCAGCGCCTCGAAGGAGCCCTCCGCGACCTGGTTGACCCCCGTCAGCGCACTACGCGCATCCACGCCATCGCCACCCGTTGGGGTTTTCCTCGGGCAGCGGATTTCACCCGCGCTTTTCGGACCGCCTACGGCGTGCCGCCGCGGGAGTACCGAGAAGCAGCCTGTCCACCAGGTGTTGCCGCAGTGAAACCGCACCTGTAATCGTGCAGACCAGGCGACAGCCGGATCCTCGCGACCGGCGAGGATCCGTGCTGCCCTGGCCCATCAAGCCCCCCTCGCTCCCTCACGGACCACGGTCCTCAGACGAAACCGCCACGCCCGATGCAGGCTGGGGGGGGACGGTCAGCTCCCGATGGGGAGCCAGATGGAATACACCCGCGGGTTCGGGTACGTCCACGAACCGGTGTCACCGTCGTACCGGGCGTTCTGGAGCTGGATGTACCCCTCCTCGCGCATGTTGTAGTTGCAGGTGGCCCATGTACCGACACCCAGTTTGTTCCGGCAAGCGCCCGAGCGGCCGTAGTTGGTTCGCCAGAGGGCGACTGCGGACTTGCCGTCGCCCCGAGTGTCCTTGACCAGGACTTTGTCGCCCGCCTTGTCGAAGCACGACAGGACGCCCGTGCTCTCGATGCACGGCAATGCCGCTACACCCTCTGCCGTGTTCGTGACGACACCGTCGCTGACCTCGGGCACCGCTTCGTCGGCGGACGCTTGACCGCTCAGTGCGACCGCGGTCACGGCGAGAGCGGCGAGGCCGATCCCGACCGACGGGAGCGGCTTCCTCCACGAACCGATTCCACTCATGTCCACGTCCTTTCGCTGGTCGCGGGTGCCGTCCTCCGCGCATTGCGCGAAGGACGGCACCACTCGATTTGACACGCCCACTGCGCCCCTCCCGAGGCACGCGCCGAACCGGTTCGGGTCTCCAGGGCGTGCAGCCCAAGGTATGTGGCCACGGCATGGATTTCGTTAGCAACGGGTGCACACTTGCCAGGCATTGCGTTCACCCGACAACGATGGTCCGGTGGCGGAAGGTTGGGCGTAGCGGCCCGGAGAACTCCCCGCGCACGAAACCGCGGACCAAGCGTCCGGGTTCACCGCCGAGCGGGGGCCGGCGGCACCACGGTCAACAGCACGCGTCAGGGCCGGGCAGCAGACGCCCTCGTGGCCCTGCCGCCCCATTCCGATCCCTGTGGTCGAACCGAACGAAACGCTGCCGTTCCCGTGTTCGGCTTGAGCCTCGGTAAGGGCGATCGGTAGGACGCGGCAGTGGTCCGGATGATGTGGCACCGGCGGAGGTCAGACGGGCGACGACGGCATCGCGGAGCCGCGGATCGGTGAACCCCTGCCGCCCGCCCACTGAACAATCCGTGCTCGAAGCGATGGGCCTGACGACGGCGCCGTCCTTGCGTGCTGAGCGATGCGCCCCCTATGCGCCCTGTCGCTCGGAGTGGCCACAACGGCAGCCTTGAAGACAGCAACACCTTTCACGGCGTGCTGAGTTGCCGAGGAGTGCCCCTTGGGCAGGAATGACGACGACGCCGTGAGGGCGAAGCAGATCCGGCGGCGAGGAAGAGGAACGCCTCAAGTTCATCGCCAGCGTCGCCGAGGCCGATCTTCACCGGCTCAACCCGGATGAGTAGCAGAAGCGTTCGGCGGAACTGCCTCGTGCAGGATGTTCGGATGATGAGCGTTCGAGACGAGGCTTCGCGGTGCCCGTCGGCCCCGTGTCGATCATGTCGTGGATACCCCACCAGTGATCGCCGCCACGGGTACCAGCCTCCTGGGCTCCACGTCCACGACCCATGTCTGCCGGGGACTCGCCACGGCCCCTACGGCTCCTCAGCAGCCCGCTTCGCTCCCCTGGAAGACCATCCTGAACGATGTGACCACCTTCGACGGCCCGACCCTCAGCGCCCCGCCGGCAGCTCCAACCACCACAGCTGCACCACTCGTTCGACAGACCCGCTACGGTCGCCCGCCGCCGCCCGCCGCCGCCTCGCGGGCGAGGACCGCAGGCTTGCCGGACAGGGAGCGCGCCACCAGGCGCCCCACTCCAGGGAATCCTGACAGCCGCATCGCCGCCCGCCTGACGCGCAGGCGCGAGGTGGAACCCGGCAGGAACCATTCGGCCGCCGCGCGGCCGGACTTCTGCTTCTCCTCGGCCACGGGACGCCACCGCTCCTCGTACGAGGCTAGCCCGCATTCCACCGACGACGCCCGCCCGAGCTCCTCGGCCAGCACGTACGCGCCCGCCACCCCGAGTGACGCGCCCTGGCCCGCGAGGAGGGATACGGCATAGGCGGCGTCCCCGACCAGCACGGTGCGTCCACTGCTCCAACGGTCCATCACGATCTGGGCCACCTGGTCGTAGTACACCTCGCTGGGCGGGGGGCACTCCTGCAGGGCTCGCGGGACGACCCAGCCCAGTCCCTGGTAGGCGTGGCGCACCGCCTCCCGGACGTCGCGGGGCAGTTCGCCGCTCTCGGCTCGGTGCACGCCGAACGCCGCGACGCGCCCGTCGCGCAGGCCGTAGAGCCCCATCTGGCGGTCGACGGTGTCCGTCAGGCAGAACCGGCCCCGCACCTGCTCGAAGATTTCCGCGTCGTCGAAGACGTAGGCGGCCGTGTGGAACCCCCGGTACTGCAGGTAGGACGCCTCGTCGCCGAAGACGAGCCTCCGCACCGTGGAGTGCACGCCGTCGGCACCGACCAGTAGGTCGGCCTGCTCGACGGTTCCGTCGACGAGGGTCACCCGGACCCCCGCGGGGCTCTCCTCGATCCCGGCCGGGCCGGTGCCGAAGCGGAGGTCCACCGCTGCCGGAAGGGCCTCGCGCAGCGCCTGTTCCAGGTCCGGCCGCATGATGCTCAGCAGCCTCCCACCGATGGCACGGGAGAAGCGGGCGTAGTCCAGGCCCGCGCGGCGGTGTCCGTGGTCGTCGACGAAGCTGGCCTCGTCGATCCGGTACGCCAACTCCTTCAGCGCCGGCATGAGGCCCATGGCCTCGGCCGCGTCGTACCCGGGTCCGAAGAAGTCGACCATGTAGCCCTGAGTTCGGGGGCCGGGAGCCTTCTCCAGCACCACCACGTCCCAGCCCAGCGCGTCCAGTCGATGCGCCAGGGCAAGTCCCGCGATACCCGCCCCGCAGATCACTGCCTTCATGCCGTATCACCCGTTCTCTCGGCGGTCAGTCCCCCGCCGTAGATGGCCAGTACTTCCGACGCCCAGCGTTCGAGGCCCGCGGCGGAGAGCGGATCGATCCCGAGGACCTCAGCCAGCCGCGGACGCAGAATCAGCAGCGCAAGGTCGTTGACCAGGAGGAACGCTGCCCGCACTTGCGGGTCCCGACCGCGCACCGCCTGACCGGCCCCCTCCATCTCCTCCAGGGTGCGCCGGCTGAGTTCGAAGAGCCGACGGAACAGGATCCGGCCGGCGTCGGCTCCCGACAGCAGCAGCCGCCCCAAGTAGGCGGGGATCGGCGAGTCTTCAGGGAGATGGCGCAGTACGGCCGCTCCGAGGCCGTGGGCCAGACCCTCCGCGGACTCGCCCTCCGGGCCCTGGACCGCCACCTCGCTGAGGACCGCCTCGAAGACGGACAGCACATGCCGGTCGACTTCCTGCCGCAGCCCGTCCTTCGAACCGAAGTGGTGCAGCACGAGCCCCGGCGACACCCCGGCCGCTTGCGCGATCTGCCGCACGGACACCGCGTCCGGTCCCGACTCCGCGAAGAGCCCCAGGGCCTCGTCGCGCATCACGGCCCGACTCGTCCGATCGTCGTCACCTCTGATCGCTGAACACATGTTCAATAGACTAAACGAACGTTCAATCGCAGACAAGTGGACGGCTCGAACGGGCTCGGACGTTCACCATCGCCCTCCCGGACGCTCGTCCAGTTCGGCGTCGCCTCCGATACAGCTGGTGTCGGTGAGGGCGAGGCGGTCGCCGATGGTCAGTTCCGGTGCCACCCTGCCGGCGCGGGCCTCGGCGGCGAACGTGTTGAGGTCGTGGGCCGCGACGCGGGCAACGTCGTCGGCGTCGGCGGACGCCGACGCGCGTACGCCGTCGATGCCGTAGGAGGTCAGCGGGCGGGCCCGCAAACGGAGGTCCTCCTCGTCGCCTCGTACCGGTCGTCGACGAGGCCGTCCTTGTCGCCGAGCTGGGCGCGGGCGTCGCGCAACTCGCCCCGGCCGACGCCGTCCTTGGTCTGCGCGGTCCGCAGGGCGACGGACAGCGCCGTCAGTGCCTTGCCGCCGCCCTGGAAGGCCTCGGCCAGCTACTGCGCGTCGCGGGAGGTGACGCCCACCTCGTGCGTGCGCGGAGCCGGCGGGTCGGAGCCGGCCCGCAGGGCGGCGATCTCGCCGATAAGGCACACGGCAGCGGCAGACGGGCCGGGCTGGTCGAGCTGATCGGCGATGGCCAGTGCTTCCCCGGCGAGGGCTGCCGCCTCCGTCAGGGCGCCCCGGTCCCGTTGCACGGCAGCGAGGTCCAGGCAGGTCAGCGCCACGTACGGTCGCGCGCCGAGGAACCGGTTGCGGACCAGAGCCTCGCGCAAGAGCTCGTCGGCCTGCGCCGGACGGCCGGCAGTCAGGGCAAGGCGGCCGAGTTCGCGACTGACCGTACCGGAGAAGTAGGCCGTGGGCGTGCCGAACGATCCCGGGTACGGCCGGAACAACGCGAGCTGGTCGTACACCAGCCGCGCGGCCTCGGCATCACCTGTCAGCACGATCAGGTCGACCAGGTGCACCAGCACCGCCGGCCACGTCGGGTTCGTCATCGGGATCGGCAGCAGCGGGCGCAGCTGGTCATAGGCATCCCGCGCCTCGTCCAACCGCCCGCTGAGCAACAGCGCCCGCGCCCGCACGGACAGGAGCAGGGGCTGTCTCGGCGCCTGGTCCAGGGCGCGCCACATCTCCTCGGGCATTTCCCCGGCGTCGCCGCGAACCAGGGCCAACTGCTGGCACAACACGTGGTTCATGGCGATCGCGGTCTGGTCCCCACTGGCCAGGGCGATTTCGACGGCCTCCTGGTTGTGGCGGCGGGCAACGGCGAACTGTCCTTCCTGCGCGGCCCGAGCGGCGCTGACGCGCATCAGGTGCCAGCGGGTCAGGGGCAGCACGGAACGGGCCGCGATCGCCTCGATGCCGCGGATCGCATCGTCCACCAGGTCCAGCCGACCCATCAGGTACCCGGCTTGGATACGCCATTCGTGGCCCAGCACCGCGGCGAGCGGGTCGCCGAGTCGCTCGGCGCCGGACACGGTCAGGTCGCCCAGGCGCAGTCGTTCGGCACTGTCGCCCGGGTGGGCCAAGGTCATCTCCCTGGCTCGAGCCGCGTCGATCTCGGCCCGCAGGTCACCGGTTGCCTCGGCCAGAACGAGGGCGGCGCGGGCGTGTTCGGCCGCGAGCTCGAGCGAGCCGAGATCGGCGGAAGCGGTGGCCAGCTGCGCGAGCAGCCGGGAACGCACGGCGCTCGGCAGGTCCTCGACGGCCAGCGCAGCCCTGCACAGTCGGCTGATCGACCGCGAGGCCTGTGGAAAGGTCACGCCCTGAAGCACCAGGGCGGCCTCCGCGAGTAGGGCGGGCTGGCCGGCTGCGTTCGCCGCCTCGGCCGCTTCGGTGCAGTAGCGCAGGCTGGCGTCGTAGTGCCCGGCAAGGTACTCGGCGCGGGCCAACGCGACGAGCGCTGCGGGGCGCTGCGGGTCCGTGTGGGCGAGGACGGCGACGGCGTCCGCCATGTGCCGGGCGGCATCGGCGTAGGCGTGTCGTTCGCGAGCCTGGCCCGCGGCGGTCCGGGACCATTGGGCGGCGGCGGTGCGGTGGCCTGGCTCCTTACCGGCCCGTCGCCAGTGCGCCGCGATGCGGGCCGCCTGGGTTGCGTCTCCGGCCTGCTCCAGGGCGCGGGCGGCGGCTCGATGGAGGGCGCGGGCGGCGGCAGGGGTAGTTCGACCGAGCACCTCGTCGCGGACCAGATCGTGGGTGAAGCGGTAGGTACGTCCGGCGCCGGTGGTCTCCGTCGCGGTGAGGACGCCGGCGTGCCAGGCCACGGCCAATGACCGGGCAACGACGGTCTCGCCCAACTCCGGGAGGACCGGCGCAAGCTGAGCGGCGTCCAGCCGTTCGCCAAGCACGGCGGCGGCACGCACGACGTCCCGCTCCTCCGTGGTGAGCCCGGTCAACATGCCGCTGACGATGGTGCTGAGGTCGGTTGCCTGCGTGCGCAGTGCCGTAACGAGCAGCGGCAGTCCGCCCGAACGCCGGTACGACTCCGCCGCATTCGGCTCGCCGACGCACTGCGCGACCTCCTCCCGGGTGAACGGCTCCAGCCGCAGCACTGCAGCGCCGTAGCGGCCCAGGTCCGCGAACGCTCCGGCGGCTTCTTCGGGCCCCGGCTCCCGGAAAGTGCCGATCACGAACAACCCGCACTCGTCCGCCTCGCTGGTCACCTGCCGCAGCAGGTCGAGGCTGGCGGTGTCGGCCCAGTGCAGGTCCTCCAACAGAACGACCAGCGGGCGTTCGGACGCTGCCACCGCCAGCGCCTCCGTCATCGCGGCCAACTCCAAGAACCGTGCCGCTGCCGCTGCGGCCGGGTCCGTGGCACCCCACGGCTGTTGCCCGGCCGCGGTCCTGGCTCCCGTCATCGGTGCAGTGCGCCGCGCCGGCGACCCGGAGGCGACACCCGCAAGACGCAGCACTCGCTGCCAGGGCCACAGTGGTGGCGCTGCCGCGTCCCTGGGGCAATGGCCTCGTACGACGGTGAAGCTTGCGGTATCGGCGTAGCGGCGCAGCGCCTCGGCCGCAAGGGTGCTCTTGCCGATGCCCGCCGGGCCCGCGAGCAGCACCACGGATCCGGTGCCGCGCGCCGCAGCGCTGATCCGGTCCGCGAGGGCCGCGAGTTCGGTCGCGCGTCCGACGAAACCGTCCCGCCCCGACAGTGCTCCGTAGGTACGCACGACGGGGTCCTGCGGAGCACGGTTCCGTGGACGCGCTGGTGCTCCGGACAATCTGCACGAGCCGGCGCCGTCGGCCTGCACCTCACCGGACGGCCCCCGACCGGCGTCCGTCCGATCGACAGCACCCGGCGGATCCGGGCGTTCGCCGCGATCGTGGGTGGGCAGGGCAGCGGCAGCCCGGTCGGGCTCCCGTTGCCCCCGGCCGGACGGCGCCCGCTCGGCCCGCTGGTCCTGTGCGGTGGACGGGCGGGCCGGGGGGTCGGGCGGGGAGGCGCGGGCGGCCCGCAGCCAGTGCCGCCACTGCTCCTCGTCCAGCAGTCCCGCACTGACCCTGTCGGCAGGGATCCGTCGGCCGCGGCAGTGCTCGAGCAACACCCGGACCAGGACCAAGAAGGCCACTTCGGATTCGGGCAGGTGCCGCCCCTGCTTCCAGTCGCTGACCCGCCGCCCGGAGATCGGCCGCCCGCGCGCGTCGGGACGTCGTCGGTTGGCCTCGGCCACCGCGCTCTTGATCGGAAGATCGACCGTCAGTCCGAGCAGTTCGCCCAGCCGGTCGGCGATCACCCGCCGCGGTGTCGGCTCCGCCTCCCCCATTTCCCCGCCCCCCAGCAGGCTGCAGTGTCCGGACCGGACCGGACCGGAAAACCACCATAGGCCCTTCACCAGCAGCAACACCCCGGCAATGGTCGAACCGCCACCAACCGCCGCGCACCGGCTGCGTCAATCGGCGTGCACCGGCCGCTCGGACCGCCTTCCGCAGCACCGGCCGGATGCAGCGCGGACCGGCAACGCGAAGAGCCGTTCCGCAACCAACACGGCGTCAATTCACCGGGGAGAAGCACATGCACGCTCGCTCGCATCCACGTCCTGTGGCCGTTACGGCCGTCGTGCTCCTGGCCCTGGCCGCAACGGCCTGCCAGCCGGACTCGTCCTCTCCCCCGCCACCTGCCCGGACCGCCGTGCCCGCGGCCACCGTCCGCTTGACCTCCCTCCACGACCGGCACGACCCGATCGACGGCCGGAACCGCGTGCGTTCCCTGCGGTCGGCCCCGAGGAGCACCGGCCACCCGGAACAGGTGGTCACCGGTCCCTTCCTCGGCCAGGCCCAAGCCCGGGCTCATGTCCTGGGCTTCCCCTGCCGCCGGAGGATGCGGCCCGTCGCGGGGTCGTCGGCCCGACGACCCGGGCCGCTCGGCAGGCCGGCACGGCTCCGCCGGGCCGTGGAGCAGGACGGCTACGGCGCCCGTCGCACCCACGCGTCCCTCGTCTGTCCGCCGTACGCGGACGGTGCCACGACCCGTGACCACGCCGGCCGGGTCAACGACCGCCCAGCGCGACCCGCCTGACAACCGGCGTGCCGGTCCGCGGCACCTGGACCGCCAAGCCGCCCCGCCGACCGGTCCGGCCCTTCCGCACCGCCCTCGGCGAGGACGGAGCCGTCCGCCTCACCGCGGCTCATGACGCCGGCCGGCACGACGACCTCGTGCGCTTGGGCGACGGACTGCCCGCGCCCGGTGCGGAGCGCCCCCACGTCGACGAACGCCCCCGCATCGACGACGCCGTGCCGGATGACTCCCCGCGCGGCCCCGCTGACCACGCCGTCCCAACGGCTGGCAGGCCCGACCAACTCGCTGAACCGACCTCGTGTGAAAGGAAATGGGACATGAACAGCCTACGGAGAATCAGGCGGACGGCTGTCGCCGTTGCTGCGACCCTGGTCGCCCTCACCGTCATGGCCACCGGCTGCGGACGCGCCAAGGTCGTCGCCAAGGTCGCCGTGCAGGCAGTGGCTGGACCCGGCCGCGGACGAGCGGGTCCCCCAGGGTGCCACCGTGCCGCTCACCGTGGCAGCGGGCCCGCACCCGACCGAAACGGAATCGTCCCCCCAGGTCCCCCCGGACACCTCGGGGTCCCCGGACACCTCGGAAACCTCGAGCTCCTCCCACTCCCCGGGTTCCTCGGAAACCTCGGACTCTCCGAACTCCTCGGACTCCCCGGGCTCTTCCGGCTCCTCGGATCCCTCGCCGACGGGCGGCGCAGACGGGGACGCAGCCGCGACGGACACGGAAGGACACCGAGCGGCGCAATGAGCGTGCCCGTGGCCGACGGCAGTGTCGAGCGACGTAGTCGGTACCGTGCCCGTTTCGCAGGGCGGTCGGCCGCGCTCCCGACACCGGGCGGCACCCCGTGCGGCTGCGCGTCGCGGCCACACGGGGCGTTGGCCGGCGCGGCCGGCCGGGTGCACCGTGCAGTCGCTTCCGGTTCCGGCACCTGCGACGTGACGATGGCGGGGCGCACCCTGCTGCAAGGGGACTCCGGCGGCCGGAGAGCCAGGAGACCCCACCACGCTCACGCGCGGGGATCAACCCGTGGTCAGACTCTTCACCAGGATCCGTTCCCTGTGACCGCCGTCGGAAAGATGATCGCCGGGCGCTCCCCGGTCGGTGAAAGTGAATCCGTGCCTCTCGTAGAGCGCGACCGCGGTGCTGTTGTCCGTCATCACGGACAGACGCAGCGTCCTGGCACCGCGATCCGCACCCCACCGCTCGACCGCCCGGATCAGGTAGTCACCCACGCCTCGGCCCCGAGCCCCAGGTCTGACCCACATCGAGATCAACTCGACGTCCGCTGCGTCCTCGCCCGGAACTCCGCTGACCATGCCCACCGGAAGGCCGTCGAGGAATGCGACGAGATTGCGCGCGTCAGGAATCGCCAGCCGAGCACGCCAGCGTTCCTCCCGATCACCGGGGCCTTGCCACTCGGCCAGGGTCGACCCGAACGCATGGGGGGCCTCGGCGAGCGCCGCCAGTCGCAACTCCCGCCAAAGGGACCAGTCGTTCGATGCCACGATGCGCAGTTCAAGCATGATCCAGACCTTGCACGTCCCCCCGGGCGACGGCAAGTCAATTGCGGTCACGCGAACGAGGTCGGTCATCCCGACGCCCAGGTGCGTCCGGCGAGGAGCCCGTCCCCGACGACGGGCCCACACCGAATCCGACATCGTCATTCGCCCGGCCGAGTCGGCCCCGCACAACCTGCGCGTCCGCCTCGTCGGGCCCACGCGAGGTGTAGCGGCACCCGGCCGTCCCACCTGCTCGTGCTGTGCCGGGCTTCCGTCTGTTCATTCCTCGCTGACGGAGCCGGTCCCCCGGGCCGCGCAAACCGATCCGTAGGCTCTGGCGAGCATGCCCACCGTGTCGGCCATGGCTCGCCGCAATTCGGGCGGCGCGACGACTTCGACGTCGACGCCGAGCCGCAGCAACTCGCCACGGGCGTGCTCCGTGCTCTCGGTCGGGATGACCGCTTCGATCCATCCGCCGTCGCCGACGGCGGTCGCGGTGGAGTCGACTGCCCGCACCACCTCCGAAGGAACGTTGTCGGGCAGACGGCGACGTCCCCGCGGAGACAGACGGATGGTGGCCGTGCCGGTGTAGCGGCGCGTCTGGAACGCGTCGAGATAGGAGGCCCAATGGGTTGCGAGGTCGAAGTCCTGCGGCCGGGTGAACCGCTCGTCGCTCAGCACGGCCTCGAGGACCTGGGTGACGCGGTAGGTCGCGATCCGCGTCTCCGCCGCGGCCACGAGGTACCAGGCACCGGACTTGAGTACCAGACCGTAGGGGCGAAGTCGGCGACGCACCTCTTGCGGTGCGCGCCAGCGGCGGTAACGCACGTCCACCGCACGCTGGGACAGCACGGCATCGGCCAACAGGGTGAGATACGGGCTCTGTTCGTGCTCCCGGTACCAGGCCGGAGCATCCAGGTGGAACACCGCTGCGATCTGCGTCGCCTCGTCGCGCAGTGCCGTCGGCAGCGCGGCCAGCAGCTTCAGCCACGCCGCCGTCACCTCCGTCGCGAGTCCCAGGTCGGCTGCGGGGCCGCGCAGCCCGGCGAAGAAGAGCGCCCGCGCTTCTCCCTCACTCATCCCGGTCAGGCGGGTGCGATAGCCGTCGACCAGCTGATAGCCGCCTCCACGCCCCTGTTCCGCATAGAGCGGCACCCCGGCGGCTTGCAGACGTGCCAAGTCCCGGTAGGCGGTACGCACCGACACCCCCAGTTCGTCGGCAAGTCCCCGTGCGGACACGCGGCCTCGGGATTGCAACAACAGGAGGACCGACAGCAGTCGACTGGCAGACATGGGCGCATTCTCCCCGGAAACCCTGACAGGACCTGGCACACGGCTCTCGTACGGTCGGTGGGTGCCCGGCTCCGACCGACGGAGCCGGGCACCCACCCGTGACAAGAGAACCGAGCAGGAGCCTGCCGTGCCCCACACCGACCCCGCCGACCTTCCCGCCGTGATCGAGCTTCGCCAGTACACGCTGCGGCCCGGTCGCCGCGACGATCTCATTGAGCTTTTTGACCGGGAATTCGTCGAGACCCAGGAAGCGGCCGGGATGGTCGTGCTCGGCCAGTTCCGGGACCTCGACGACCCCCAACGTTTCGTCTGGCTGCGCGGGTTCCGGGACATGACGCAACGCCACCACGCCCTGACGACCTTCTACAGCGGCCCCGTCTGGGCCGAGCACGGCCCTCAAGCCAACGGAACCATGCTCGACTCCGACGACGTCCTCCTCCTGCGTCCCCTGACGGACGCCAGTGGCTTGGCCGTCTCCCCGTCCCAACGGCCCGAGGTAGGGGCCCCGGCGCCGCAGCGATTCGTGTCCGCCACCGTGTGGTCCTTCCCTCCCGGGCGGCAGGACGGCGTCACGCTGATCCGGGACGGCCTCCTCCCGGTGCTCCACGAGACCGGCCCCGGACTGCTCGCCGCCCTCACCACCGAGACGGCACACAACACATTCGCCAGGCTGCCGATCCGCACCGGCGAGAACGTCGCAGCGGTCTTCGCCTCGTACTCCGATGAGAGTGCCCACCGACAGCACCTCGCCCGCGTGCGGGCATGTCCCCTCGCGCGTGACGAGATCCTGCCGGGCATCGAGCGCGAACAGACAGGAGCACCCCGCATACTGCGGCTGGAGCCGACGGGCCGCTCCCTCCTCTCCTGACCTGCCTCATCCGACCTCGCCCCCGATGTGCGGACCGGGCGGGGCCCGATGGGGCGTGCTTTCCCCCTCTCGAGCCCAACGGGCGGGTCCACCCGGGCTCAGGGCCCTGCTGCGGGAGCCCGGCGGCGCAGTCGGTAGACCGTGGGTGACGGCATTTCTCCCCCGGGCCGCATTGCCGCCGCTCACCGGCTGGTCCCTCACACGGCATCGGCCCGGCGTGAGCGTGCCTTCGCGTGGAAGTCGTGGGCGCCGATGGTCAAGGGCGGGGTCAGTCCCCACGTCTGCAGGACGTACGGCCGTCCCTTCTCCGTACCGGTGATCGGCGGCACATCGAGCAGCCTGAAGCCCGTCTGGGTGGCCACGGCGACGCTGGCGGCGTTCTCGGCCTCCAGCTCCAAGATCACCTGATCCGCACCCAGTTGCTCGAAGGCGTACGCGGCCATCACCCGCACCGCCCGCACCGCCAAACGCCGGCCGCGGTGCGCGGGGCCCACCGCGTAACCGATCTCCGTGCCCTCGGGAGACCGCCGCAGCATCACCTCGCCGAGCGGTGCGCCGCCATCGACGGTGATGGCCAGCAGAACGGCCGTACCCTCCGCCCGCAGTTGGCGGTCCCGGTCAAGCCGTGCGCGGGCTGCCGCTTCGTCGAAGGGGGAGACGATCGGCGTCCAGTAGGCGATGTCGGGGTGGTCGAACAGCGCCGGCATCACGGCCAGGTCCGCCTCCGTCCAGTCACGGAGAACGAGCCCCTCCCCCGAAAGCTCGATCTGCTTGGGAAAGGGCGACGTGCTGCTGCTCATGACGGTGAACCTCCCAGGCGTGTTCAGGACGGGGCAGGATAACCGGGGGCTGGCGGATGACCACCGGTGATTTCCGATCCGGTCGCCCCCGGGGCGGCGCTGAAGGCACTGACAGCGACGCGGCCCCGTCCGGTCCGTCGTTGTGACGAGGACTACGGAACGGCTGCCGTCGCCGGCACCAACACGACTTCGCTCGCAAAAACATCTTCATTTCGACATCTCATTCGAATGGAGACTTTCACTCGTCGAACGTTCCTTTCGGGAAGTTCAACGACTTACCAGCTGATCATCCTCAGAATCACCCTGATGGGATTCAACGTCATGTTTCAGGGCAAGGATCCGGCCAGTACCAACGGGGAGGGGGCACAAAGAAATGAGGGCATTACGCCCGGGCACGGACCCGCAGAGGTTGGGCCCCTACCAAATACTGGCCATTCTCGGCAGCGGCGGTATGGCCACGGTCTACTTGGCAACCGTCCGGCGACCAGGGGTACCGGACCCGAGCCTCGCAGTCGTCAAGTCCATACGCGACGAGCTGCGCAGCGACCCCTACGTCCGGCGCCTCTTCGGAGGTGAAATCGCAGCGCTGCAGCGGATGGACGCCTTCGGCACCCTCCAGTTGCTGGACCACGGCGTGGACCGGGGCCGACCGTGGTTCGCGACCGAGTACGTCGCCGGCATGGACCTACGCTCCCTCGTCACGGAGCACGGACCGCTGCGCACCGGTACGGTGCTGCGCTTCGCCGCCGAACTCGCCACCATTCTGGTCCGCTTGAAGACCCACCGGATGGTGCACCGCGATCTCAAGCCGTCGAACATCCTGACCCTCAGCGCGGCGGACGGCACTCTCCGGCTGATCGACTTCGGAGTGGTGCGCAACCTCGACCAGACGCGCACGTGGCCGGCCGTCCGGGTCGGCACCGACGGCTTCATGGCACCGGAGCAAGTCCGAGGCGAGGCGGACCACTCCAGCGACATGTTCGCCCTCGGCCTCACCCTCGTCTACGCGGTGCGGGGCACTCGGGTCGAGCGGACGGACCTGGTAGAAGCGGCGCAGGGTCGGGCGGCCCGTCTCCCAGATGCGGCGTTCTCGGAGCTCGAACCGCTGCTCGCCAGGGTGGTGCGCGATTGCGTCCAGCCGCTCCCGCAAGACCGGTTGACGGCCGAGGGACTGCTCCACGTCCTCGCCGGGGCGGGCATCCGCCCCACCGCCTCCGGCACCGAGCAGACCTGGCTGCCGGACACGGCCCGGCCGTTCCTCCTGGACCACGCGGCACGCACGAAGGCCCTGGTACCGGCTCCCTCGGAACCCTCCGGTCGACCACCGTCCCTGCGTCCCCCCGGCGTGCGTCCGTCCGAGGGCACTCCCGAGCCGCGGGAGCCGGAGCTGCGCTGGACGCACGACCTCGGCGGGCGCGGCTACTTCTCCTCCCCCGTCGCCACCCCCCGCGGCGTCGCCGTGTGCTCGCTGGGCGGCTCGGCCCGGTCGCTCGCGACCGAGGACGGGGAGGTCCTCTGGCGCACGGAGGTGGGCGCCAGGGTCGAGTGCACCCCGGCCGTGGCCGACGGGCTCGTGTTCGTATCGTGTTCCGACCGCACGCTGCGGGCTCTCGATCTGGAAACCGGTGCCGAACAGTGGCGCTACTCGGCCGGCGACAGCGCCGTGTTCACGCCCGCGGCCGCCGCGGGCCGCGTTCTCGCCGGCGCGCGTGACGGCTCGGTGCACTGCCTGGACGCGGCCACCGGCAAGCAGCTGTGGGTGAGCAGACCGTGCGGCGGCACGATCTTCGACGCGCCGTTGGTCGCCGCTGGTGCCGTCTACGCGTCCGCCTGGGACGGCTCCTTGCAGGCCCTGGCGTTGCGCGACGGAACGGCCCTGACCGCACTGGACAGGTACAGCGGCTGGGTCGCCGAGTCCGCGCTGGCGGACGGTGTGCTCTACCTCGGCGGTCCGAACGGGACTGTCTGTGCCCTGGAGGTGGCAACGCGACGCACCCAATGGCGGCGTGCGGGCGGTCCGCCCGTCCCCGTGGCCGCCGCCGCGACCGACGCGCTCGTCTGTGCCGGCGGCGCGGACGGAGCGGTGCGTGCGTACGACCGCCACGGCCGCGCCGAACGGTGGAAGGCCGACGTGCCCGGCCCGTTGCGCGCCACCCCCGTCATCGATGCAGGCACCGTCTACGTCGGTTCCGGTCGGAGCCTGACGGCGCTGAGCACCGCGGACGGCAGGACCCGCTGGGTGTACCGCACCCACGGGGTGGTCCATGCACCACCGCTCATCGCCCACGGGCACGCGTTCGTGGGCAGTTGGGACTGTCGGGTGGAAGCCCTGGCCCTGCCCTGCACCGACTGACCGCCCCACGGCTACGTCCCCCGCTCGGCTGTGCGGCTCCGTTTCCCCGCCGCCCGAGGACTTCCGCGCCGCACCCGGCCCTCCTGGGTCGCTGAACAACCTACGGAGAGACAGATGGTCCACGAACCGGATCGCACGCCGCCTGAGTACGTGGGCGGCTTCCGGCTGGAGCGCCTGCTCGGCAGCGGCGTGCTCGGCAGCACCTACGCCGCTCGTGCGGCCGACGGCCGGCCCGCGGCGGTGAAGGTCATCCATCCCGGTTGGGGCCACCCCAAGGAGGTGGGAGATCACATCAGGCGGACCCTGGCCGGCACTCCCCCGCTGCCCGGGTCTTCCGCTCGGGAACGGGCACTGCGGGCGACGTTCCTGGCGCCGTTCGCCGGGGGCCACGACGAGGAGGCCGGCTGCGCCTGGGTGGCGACGGACCTGCTCCTGCCGGACGGGCCGGACGGCGATGGCTACGGGAGGCGTGCCGTTGCCGTGGGCACCGCGGTGGCGCTCGTGGGAGCGTTCCCAGCCGGCACGGCGCTGTCGATGCTTTCGCAACTGTGCAGCCTGGCCGCCGAGTTGCCTGCCCGAGGTCGGTCGCTGGTCGGGCTCACGCCGTCCAATGCCTTCCTGACGGCCGAGGGGGTCGTCGTCGTGGACGTCCACCTGGCCCACGTGCTGCGGCTGTTGCACAGGGTGGGACCGTCGGAGGGCGAGCCGGAGGAGTCCGCGTCCGGCGCGTTCGTCTGGGCCGACCCGGCCCACCTCCCGCCCGAGTTGCGAACCGCTCGGAGCGACGGGCGGTTGCGCACGTCCAGCGATGTGTATGCCGCCGCGGCAGTCACCCTGTACGCCTGCACCGGGAGCGCGCTGTACCCCGGGCGCGATCTGTTCGACGCCGTCATGCAGCCGCAACGGGACCGTGACATCGCCCAGCAACTGCTGCGCGTCTGGGTGTCCGAGCGGGCCGGCGACCGGGGTTACGCGACGGGCCGACTGATCCTGAGTTGCCTGAGGCGGAGGGGCTGGAGACGTCCGCGAGCGGGACGGCTGGGTCGGCTTGCCGGGCGCGGCGGGGTCTGGCGCAGGCGTGCCTCCGCGTGCAGGCTGGGCTGGGAGGAGTACGTGCAGCGGGCGCTGGACCACGCGACGCGGGCTCCGTCGGGGGCACTGGTGAACGGCAGGGCGCCGCTGGCTCTGGAGGCGGGAACCACGGGCGTCGTCGCAGCGGCAACGGGAGGTCGTCCGTCGGCGTCCCGGCCCTCGATCACCCGCGAAGAGGCGTCCGACAACCCCGACGACCGCACCACCACGGCGAGCCCCGTGGCGCCGGCTGCGATTGCGTCCGCAACCACGCCCGGAATCCCGGACGGCCACAGCGAGCAGGGCCTCGGCACCGAGCGCGGACCCTCGGACGCCGGCAGGCACGTGGCCCCACACCCCCGGCCGGATCCACACCCGTCGACGGGAACACGTGAGACGTCAACCGCCGCGACGGAGAGCAGCAGGCCCACCGCCAAGGACCCGGACCTGCACACCGGTGCCGGCGCGCCGTCAGCCGGGGAAACCCTCGTGCCGCTCGCGCATACGCCGTCGACCGGTTCCGGGGCGCTCCGGCAACGGACCGCGGCGATGAAGCCCCCGTCAGGGGAGACACCACCCACCTCCGGCGTCGACAGCGATCACACCGTCCGGTTGCTGTCCGCCGACCTGGACACCGCCGGCAGCCGGACGGACCGGAGCCGGCGTGTTCTCCCGTCCGGTGGCGCCGGCCGCCCCGAATGCCTGTGGCGACTCGACACGCGCGAGTCCTTGCTCGCTGCCCCCCTGGAGCACCAGGACGCACTCGTCGTCGTCAGCGGAACCTCCCTCCACGTGGTGTCCCCCGCAACCGGCAGGGGCCACCGGCACCCTCTCCAAGGAACGGCCGAGGCACCGCCGGTCGTGTTCGGCGGCCTGTTGTGGTTCGCGTTCCGGGAGGGCCGGCTCGCGGGCGTGGACCCCCACACCGGGGAGCACGAGGTGGTGGTGCCGCTCGCCGGAGACCCGGGTGCCGGTTCCCCGGCCGTCGTCGACGACACCCTCTGGACGGGCACCAGCGCCGGTGCGCTGCTCGGCTTCACGCCAGGAGCCCACGCGGGCACACGGACGATCACCGTCGGGGAACCGGTCGTGTCGACACCGCTGTCGGACGGCGAGGTGCTCTGGGTGGCGACCGGACGCAGCGGCCTGGTGGGAGTGGACGTGCGGAGCGACGACAGGCTGCGCCCGGCCCTCCCGTGGGACGCCGCCGGCTGCACACCGGTGGCCAATCCGGGCCACGGGGTCTGTGTGGGCGGCGCCGACGGCCGATTGCGGTGCCACCGGTGGGACAGGGACGAACCCGTTTGGGTCGGTGCCGGCCACCGATCCGGTCTCACCGCCCCTCCGGTGCACCACGGGGACGTGCTGTTGACGACCGACCACGCAGGCACCGTCTGCGCGCTCGACGCGGCGGACGGCCTCGGTCGTTGGCACACGGCGTCGGACGGGGACGGCAGTACCGCAGTCGCCGTGCAGGACGGCGTCGTCCACGTGGCCGTGGCCGAACACGTGTGGCGGCTGAGCCTGGACGACGGCCGGCCGCTGGATCCGTGGGACGTCGGGGGACTGCAATCCGCCGCCCCGGTCGCGGCACACGGCCGTCTGTACGTATCCCTCGCGAACGGCGTCCTGCTCGCCTACGGCACGGCCGGCTGACGCTCCGCAACACCGAACGAACCCGCTACGGAAAGGGAAGGTCCCCCGTGTACGACGCAGAGATCAGCCGGGCGAACCCCGCCTGCATCGTCTTCCTCATCGACCAGTCGAGCTCGATGCGCGAGTCGATGCCCAGTGCCGCCCAGTCCAAGCAGATAGCGGTTGCCGACGCCATCAACTCCATGCTCCGCGAACTGGTGATGAGCTGCAGCCGGGGCATCGACGAGATCTGGGACTTCTTCCACGTCTCCGTCATCGGGTACGGGGCAACCGTCGGCCCGGCGCTCGGTGGTCCGCTTGCCGGGCGCGGCCTCGTCCCGACGAGTGCGCTGGCCCACGGCCGGATCCGCAGCGTTCAGTTCCGCCGCACCGACCAGCTGCCGGACGGAAGCGTCACCACCCACGTGTCCGACGTGCCCATCTGGCTGGAGGCCGCGGCTCAGGGCCCGACGCCCATGTGTGCGGCGCTCCGCTACGCCCACGGGATCCTCGACCGCTGGGTGGACGACCATCCCAAGAGCTTCCCCCCGATCGTGCTGAACCTCACCGACGGAGAATCCACGGACGGCGACCCGGAGGGGCCCGCCCAGCAGCTCCGCTCCCTCGGCACCCACGACGGTCGCACCCTGCTGTTCAACTTGCACATCTCGTCCGAGTTCGCCGTACCCACCCACTACCCCAGCTCCGACGCCGGTCTTCCGCCGATGGGCGCCAAGCTGTTCGCCATGTCGGACGAGCTGCCCCCGGACATGAGGGAAACGGCGGCGGACCTGGGGCTCCCGGTCGGCCCCGGTGCCCGAGGCTTCGTGTTCAACGCGAGCATGGCTTCCGTCATGCTCTTCCTCAACGTGGGAACGCCGTCGTGCTGAGGGTCCGCGGGCACCTGCGGCAGGCGCCCAAGTCGGGGCTCGCCCCGTCCTCGACGGAGGACGCGGCGGCGCCGCGGTCCTCCCCGTTCGACCAGTCGTGCGGCGAGGTGCGCCTCGCCGTCGCGGACGGGGCGAGCGCTTCGGCCGACAGCGGTTGGTGGGCGCAGCAACTCGTGCAGGACCTGTGTGCGGCGCCCGGCCGTGCTTTCTGGGACCCGCAGGCCTTCGCGCGGGTCACCGCACGCGCATCGCTGCGCTGGCCTGCCCGTCGGCGGAAGTGGCTGGAGGAAGTGGGCCGGTCCGACACGGTGCGCTGGCTCCTCCACGACCGCATGGTCAAGGGACCTTCGGCGACCGCGCTCGGCATCCTGTTGTGGGACGGCCTCGAACCGCCGGCTCTCGAACACGAGAGCCCCGACGGGAGCAGCGGGCCGCCACTCCCCCACCCGGGCGAGCCGACGGGGCCGTGGTACGCGGTGTCGGTCGGCGACAGCTGCCTGTTCCACGTGCGCGGCGGCGAACTACTGGCGACCGTCCCGGCCCTCCCCCAGTCCCTGCGCCGCCGGCCGGACCTCGTCTCTGCCGCCCCGGGCGAGGAAGGACCACGGCAAGCCTCGACGCACCACGGTACCTGGGCCGCCGGGGACGTCTTCTACCTGGTGACCGACGCCCTCGCGCGTTGGTGCCTGCGGCGCCTTCCGGGCGAGCGGCCCTGGCCCGTACTCGACGAACTGTGCGGTGCGGACCCGTCCGCCTTCACCGAGTGGGTCCGCGTCGAACGGGAGGGCCGCCGGCTCCAGGACGACGACATCACGGTGCTGCGCGCGGAGTGCCTGCCGTGCTGACGCCCGGCGCGCCACGACCGACCCTGTCGTCGTACCAGAACACGGTGGCCAAACTCGCCATGTTCGCCGAGGACCCGCGGTTGAAGCGCGCCGTGCCCAGGCTCGGAGCCGACGGTCAGCCCGGGGCGGACGGCGGCAGCTTCGGGAGGATCCGGAGGACGGCCGGGACTGGGCCCTGAAGTGCTTCCTGCGGGACGAACCGGACCGCCGCACGCGCTACCAACGGGTCAGCGACTGCCTGGCATCCGTACACGACTCCTGGCGGGCCGAGGTGCACTACGTGGACCGGGGCCTGTTCGTGGCGGGCACCTGGTGGCCGGTCCTGCTCATGGAGTGGATCGACGGACAGCGGCTCACGCGATGGATCGACGAACTGTTTCACGATGACCCGCCGGACCTGAAGCCTCGGTTCAAGCGTGCGGCGCGGGAATTCACGGACGCGGTGTACGCGATGCACCGCCGCGGCATCGGGCACGGAGACCTCCAGAGCGGCAACGTACTGGTCGTGCCGGACGGTGCTTTCCGTTTCGTCGACTACGACGCGATGACGGTGCCGGACTTCCAGGACGTGCCTCGACACGAGGACGGCCACCCGGACTTCCGGCTCCCACGGGAGGACGAGCAGGGTGCTGGGGACGGCACCAGCACCGTCGACCGGCTCTCCCTCGTCCGCACCGGCACGTTCATCGCGGACTCGTCGCCGGCGGGGGCCGGACTCCCGTCCCCGGACGGAGCCGCGGCGATGCACCGCGACCGGTTTCCCTCGCACGTCATCCACAGCGCGCTGGTGATGCTCGGCGAAGCCCCGGAACTGTGGGCGGAGTTGCACCGCCCCGGAGGCGACCACCTGTTGCTCTCCCGGACCGACCTGCGCAACCCGAACGAATCGCAGCGGTGGAAGCGGCTCCTGGGACATCCGAACGACCGTGTGCGGGGCACCGCGCAACGGCTCTGCGGCATGCTCGGTTCGCCGGCGGCGGCACTGCCTGACCTGGAGCCGTTGGCAGAGGTGGCGGATCCCCAACCGTTCCTGACGGCGATGGGGTGGCGGCTGGCGACCGAACAAGCCACGCACCAACGGCCCTTCCTCGATCTGGACGCCCTCGCGACGGCGCGACGGCTGGCCTCCGCCGCGCCGTCGTACCGGGCGGCGCAGCAGAAGTCCGACGACGTGCGGGAGCCCGAGCCGTACGGGGCCCCCGCACGGGCCCGGGAGCCCGGGGTGATGCGGGAGCCACGGCCCGTACAGGAGCCGGAGGGCGTGAGGGAACCGGAGGCGGGGCGTGGACCGGTCGGACACCCCCGGATGTTTCCGCCGGGTGCGCCGGCTCCCCGCCCGGAGCCTACGGCCTTCCGTGCACCACCCCCGGAACCCGGCTCGCCACCCGTCCCGCCGTTCCGGCCGGCTCGCCCGTACTGCCCGAACCCGTACCGGCCCTTCGCCCCCGTCGACCAGTCGGCACAACGCACGGGCAGGGAGCCCGGTCCCGTCGGTGCGGGCGCACGAGCCCCGGGACCGGGCCGGCGCCCGCCGACAGGCCCCGTCCGGCGACCGCCGGCTCCCCCCGGTTCCGGCCCGGGGAAACGACGGCTCCTGCCCACCAGGGCGTTGGCGCTTGCCTTGACGGCCGTCATCGCCGTCGGCGGTGTGAGTTGGAAATGGCCCGAGGCCCCACCGGTGGGGGCGGAGTGGTTGCAGCAGCACGTGCTCGAGCAGGAATCGCGCAGTGGCCGGGAATGAGGGCGCTCCGGCTGGTGTCCAGACCCGGCGACCGGAACCCCCGGCGGTCACCGAGCGACCGGTGCGACCTCGACCGCGAGGACATCCAGCACCCGGTTCGGCAGCGGGATCCCCATCGGCTTCCGAGTCTCCTTCCGACGCCGCGGGACCTTCCTCAGCGGCCCCTCGCACCCCCACGTCCCGCGCCACGGTGGCGGGACCGCGCCGCAGCAGCACGTCCGCCGGGGGACAACACGTGTCCCCCGTGCGGAGTACACGGTTCCTCCGCCGCAGGGCCCACTCAGTGGATCACGGCGGCGCGCTGCACTTCCTAGCGTGGAGAGCACAGGGACGGCCCCGCCGGGGATGAGGACCTGGGGCGCCGTCCCGCCACCCACGAGAGAGGAACCTTGCCATGAACATCATCGCCAAGTCCGTCCTGACCACCGTTGCCGCCGGGACGCTCACTCTCACCGGTGCGGCCGTCGCCGGAGCGCAGGAGAAGCCGGAACTCGCTTCGGGTGCCGTTGCGGAGGTACCCGCAGCGAAGATCGCCGCGTCGCCGATAGCCGTTGCGGAATCACCCGTCGCGAAGATTGCCACGTCGCCGATAGCCGTTGCGGAATCACCCGTCGCGAAGATCGCCGTTGCGGAAGCACCCGCAGCGAAGATCGCAGCTCCGTCGAGTGCCGTTGCGGAATCACCCGCAGCGAAGATCGCCCGCCCGCCGATAGCCGTTGCGGAGGTACCCACCCTGAAGGTGGCCGTTGCGGAAGCACCCGCAGCGAAGATCGCAGCTCCGTCGAGTGCCGTTGCGGAATCACCTGACCTGAAGGCCGCAGCCGAGCTCAGGGCCAAGGCCTGAGGGTCGCCGCCGAGCTCACCGCCAAGGCCCTTCCCGCGGCGGAACCGAGCAGAAGGCGACGTACGGGACTCGTCCCCGCCAACGTGTGCCGGACCGTGCACCATCGGTCCGGCACACGTCTCCTCGTCGGCGCCATGCCACTGACGCACCGATCGTCGGCTGGAATCACCGACGCCCCCGGCGCCGATGTCGGCTCCGCGACGGGCACCGACCGTCCCGGGACTCGACTTCCCTGAGATCGGCAGCGACACGAGACGGATGGCCAGCCGGCGGTGCCGCCGCCCGCCGAGGGCTCCCAGTGCTGCCGGGAATCCCGGCCTGCCGTGAGCGGGAGCAGGGGGCCGTTTCGTATCGGGGCGGTTCAGCCCGTCCGGGGTGACGTTCCGTGTCACAGTGACACCAACCGCCCCCTGGGCAGGGTCTCAGTCAGTCCCGGCGAACGGTGAGGAGACGCGGAACCGTGGCCGACACGCGCAGTGGTGCACAGGAAAGGGCGCCCGCATCGCGCCGCTGGGCCATGCTCGCCGCACTGTGCGCGAGCCTGCTGCTCGTCGGCATGGACGCCACGATCCTCAACGTCGCCCTGCCTTCGCTCATCGACGACCTGCGTCCCACCCCCCTGCAGCAGCTGTGGATCATCGACGTCTACGGGCTCGTCCTGGGCGGTCTGCTGATCACCACCAGCTCCGTCGGGGACCGCCTCGGACGCAAACGCCTGTTCTTGATCGGCTTCGTTCTCTTCGGCGTCGCCTCGGCTGCCTCCGCCACGGCCGACAGCCCATGGCAACTGATCGCTGGCAGGGCCCTGCTCGGAGTCGGCGGGGCGATGGTCATGCCATCCACGTTGTCACTGATCCGGAACATCTTCACGGACGACAAGGAACGCGCGCTGGCCATCGGGATCTGGACGGCGGTGGCGGGGGCCGGTGCCGCCATCGGCCCCCTGGTCGGTGGCCTGCTGATCGAGGCATACGGGTGGACCGCCGCGTTCTGGATCAATGTCCCCGTCGTCGTGATCACCGTTGTCGCCGGCATCCGGCTGCTACCCGAGGTCAAGCACCCTCACAGCGGGAAGCTCGACTGGCTCAGCGCCCTGCTCTCGGTGATCGGCGTCGTGACACTCGCCTGGGGAATCAAGGCGGTCTTCAAAGGAGGCTTGGCGGACCCGGGGGCGGTCGTGCTCGCCGTCAGTGTCCTGACGCTGGGCTGGTTCGCCCGTCGCCAGCTGGGACACCCCGATCCGTTGTTGGACGTGCGGCTCTTCAAGAAGCGCGCCTTCACTGCGGCCGCGCTCACCACGTTCCTCGCGATGCTGGCCATCGGTGCCGCGCTGTTCCTGCTGTCGCTGTGGCTGCAGTACGTACAAAACTACTCACCGTTCCAGGCCGGCCTGCGCACCGTACCCGCCGCGGGCGCGATGATCGTCAGTGCACTGGTCTGCTCGTGGCTGACGGAGCGCATCGGGGTGCGGGCGGTGATGGCGTTGGGACTGTGCGGCCTGGTAGCTGGCTTCTCCCTGCTCGCGATCGCGCCCACGCCCGTGTCGTACGGCCCGGTGGCCATCGCCCTGGTGACCTTCGGGATCGGCGACGGGCTAGCGATCACCGCCGCCGTCTCCACCCTGGTGGCGGCCGTTCCCGAGCGGCGCGCAGGTCAGGCGGGGGCGGTGTCCGAATCGAGCTACGAACTCGGGGTCGCTCTGGGTGTCGCGTTGCTCGGCTCCGTCCACGGCGCCGCCTACACCGCCCACATGGCCGACTGGCCTCCCCTGGCACGTGGGTCGATCGGTGGTGCCCGGGAGTTCCACGACGCCTACGGAGGAGAGGTGATGGACTCGGCGCGCGCCGCCTTCGACGCTGCGCTGATCACCACCTCGTACGTCTCGGCCGGCATCATGGCGTTGCTGACCGTGTGCGTGGTGTTGCTGATGCCTCGGGGCTTCGAGGCGAAGGCTGCACATTGACGGGCTGAGAACGACGCCCCGGACGATCCGGTGATCACCGCCGGGCTTGAGGCGGCCCGCAGCCGCGCGCTGACCGCCGCCGAGGGGGCGGCGAGACCGTCGTCTCGGGCGCACCGGTCATCCGCGAGGCACTCCACCGCCTTCAGGTTCGCCTGCTGTACGGCTCCCTCGACACCAAGCTCGTGATCCTCGCCCCTCCCGGCGTGGGCCAGAGGGGGGACAGCGTTGTCGCCCTGAGAGAGGACCGATCGGTGGTGCCGCGAGGTTCTCGTGCCGGGGAGCCTGGTGAGTGCAGGCCGAGGTGCTCACCGCGCTGACCGCGGGAGAACGGCGCCGCGCCAGCGGCCCCGAATGCCTCCGGCAGAGGCACAGCGCAGGGCAGCTCACGACTGAGGAAGGACTTGATGCTGTGATGAAGACCGCTCACGATTCCGCGGGGTACGAGATTCCCTTCGCCCACCGGCTGGAGTACCTCGAGAAGGTCGCCCTTCTGATCGAAAGCCAGCGCGAGGAATTCCTCCGCATCCTTTCCGAGTCGTCCAACCACCGGACGGCTGCCGAAGAAATCGAAGCGTCCCTCGCAGCGCTGGACGGCGCCAGGGACGAGGTGCTTCGCTTTCAGCCGCCTGGAATCGGGCAGCTCGCCGTCTTCATGCCGTCGAACATCCCGCTCTACGGCTACGTGATGAACGTGCTCATTCCCTCTCTGTACACCGAACGAGTGGTCTTCCGACCCTCGGGCCGTATCAGGAGCCAGACACAGGCACTCCATGAGCTCGCCGGTACCGTCCACGGTCTGCCCGTCGAATACTGTGCCGCCGGACAGCGGGAGTTCCTGGAGGGCGAAGCGGCGCAGGCCGATGTGCTCGCCTTCACGGGAGGCTTCGACAATGCCGAGTGCATACGCCGTAAGATCGGCAAGGAGAAACTGTTCCTCTATTTCGGCCAGGGCATCAATCCGTTCGTGGTGACGCCTGAGGCGGACGTCGACAGGTCCGTGGACGGCGCCATAGCGGCGCGTATGATCAATTCCGGCCAGGACTGCTTCGGGCCCGACGTCTTCTTCGTCCACGCGTCGGTCGAGTCCGAGTTCTGCACGCTTCTGGCCGAGCGGGTTCGGGCCCTCAAGCACGGTAGCCACGACGACCCCACGGCCGACTACGGTTCCATGCACTACCTCGACGCCTTCGAAACGGCTCTCAGCCACCTCGTCGACAATCGCCGGCATGTGCTGGTCGGGGGCCAGGCCGATCTGACCGAGACGCATCTGACCCCCACAGTCCTGCTGCGGCCGCCGGAGAGCAAGGCCCGCCCCACGGAGTTGTTCGCGCCGATCTTCGACGTGGTGCCGTACAGCAGCGAGGAGTGGCTGAGGTCGACGCTCAACCACCAGTACTTCGAGGAGCGGGCGTTGGGGGCGACGGTCTACGGCGACGACCCCGATCTGGTCCGGATGCTGCGCTCGCGTCACATGGTCAGCGTGAACGAGACCCTGCTCGACATGGAGAACGGCAACGAGCCCTTCGGCGGCACGGGCGTCCGGGCCAACTACGCGAGCATCCAAGGAGTCCGGCACACCGAGCCGCTGTTGATCTCCAAGGCGGTCGCCGACCACCTGGCGGGGCTCCGCTAGCCGGGGGCTTCCGCGCGCCGAGCAGAGCCGAGCCCCCGTCGCCCCGGTTGGCCGGTCCACCTCGCGGTACCGTTCGGACCGTCAGGCTCTCGAACCGTCCCTGCCCGTCGTTCCGGTGCGGAAGACCGTGGCCTCACGCATCGTTGGGTCGGTGACGGCCTGCGCCCGGGGGATGGATCCGGTGGCACCTGGAACTTGCTGGTGCCGCCGTCGATCGTGGCGTCGACGGTCTCGACCGGCCCTTCGGAAGGAGCCCCGTAGGTGAACGTCCGCGTCGTGGTCAGCTTCAGGATCCGGGTCCCCCCGGTGACCGTCGGCCGCGGGTGGTGACGCCGCCGGGCCGCCGGCCGCCGTCGTACGCGCCAAAACGGCCGAACGGACCAGGAACTGGCTCGTGAGGCCGTTTCCACAACGTCATCATGCCCCACCGTCCATATCCTGGTGTTCTGGCTCCCAAGGGCGACGACAACCGCCCCCCATCCAGCCCTGCCCCGGAGCGCCCGGATGAGTGAAGACGCTACAGTCCCTGTGACGCTCAGCTCGCTGGTCATTGTGGCCAATGGGTATGTGGACGCCTATCTGTACATGGCTCACGGTGGCGTCTTCGCGGGAGCGCAGACGGGGAATCTCGTCCTGTTCTGTGTCGATCTGGCCCAGCCTCAATCCCGCGGGTCCCTTGCGCACCTGTGGCCCATGATGGCGTTCGTCGCGGGCGTCGTCGTGGCCGAGTCGTTCCGCGGCGCGTCGTCGAGGGGCCATCGGATCGCCCACTATCCCCTGCTGTACGCCCTCGCCCTCGAAACCGCGGTGCTGACCGTGATCGGACTGGCACCCGGGAGCATTCCACAGACCGCCATCACGACGTCCGTCGGATTCGTCGTGGCGCTCCAGGTCGTCTTCTTCCAGATGGTCAGACCGGCCACCTTCCTCACGGTCGCCATGACCGGGAACCTGACGAGGACCACCGCCGCGGCGCTGACGGCACGCCGCACCCGGAGCCGATCCGACGTACGCCTCGCGGTCTTGTACGCGTCAGTCATCCTGTTCTTCGGCGCGGGTGCCGCGATCGGCGCACTGGTCACCGCCGCGCTGGGAACACCGTCGTCACTGGTAGCCGCGGGGCTCTTTGCCCTGTCGTGGGCGTCGCTCCTCGTGATGGTCTCCAGGAGAGCGAGGTCCTCGGGCGGCACCGGCACGTGACGGAGCAGCCGAGGGCCGGGGACGCACGGCCGGACGATCCTGGGCGACGAAGTCGTTCATCACGGCGGCCTGGCCGCCGGCGCACTGAACTGGCCGACACCATCGAAACCGCCGTGTGCGTACCCGGGGCGGCGGCCCGGGCGGGGCGGTGGTCCACGGCGACGACCGAGCGGAGCCCGAGTTCGAGAGCGGAGGAGAGGAGTGCCACGGGATCGGTGTGACCCGCTCACGCGGAGCGGTCGGCGCCCGCGCGGACGACGCCGTCGCGGAGGGCTTCACGGCTGCCTCGAACAGGGAGACGCTTCAGGGGAGGGCTCCGTCCGTCAGCCGTCGAAGGAGCGCCGGGAAGTCTCGATGTGGCCGAGGTACCGGTGCGTCCAGTCGCACAACCCGTCGATGGTCACCCGAAGGGCCCGGCCCGGCTCGGTGAGGGTGTACTCGACCCGCGGCGGCACGACGGGGTGCACCGTCCGGTCGATCAGACCGTTGCGCTCCAGCATCCGCAGGTTCTGGGTGAGCATCTTGTGGCTGATGCCTTCGATCGCGTCCCGCAGCTCGCTGAAGCGCAGGGTCTGTTCCCCCAGTGCCTCGATGATCAAAAGGGCCCACTTGTTGGCGACGTCCGAGAAGATCTCCCGGGCCAGCGAGTCCGCGCGCCTCAGATCCGCTTCGTCGGGCGAGTCTCCGACCTGCTTGGTTCCCATGAGGTTCCCCAGTCACTGAAAAGTGCGTTCTTCCACGTCAGCTGCCACTCTCCTATGGTTCCTGAGTAACCACAAGAGACCAAGGGACGTCTTGGTCTGAGCGCAGCGAGCCCGCGGGCTCCTGCGAGAAGGAGACAGGCAACATGGCCATCACCTTGGTGAACCCCACAGGATTGCCCGAGATCGACGTCTACCGGCAGGTGTCGATAGCGTCCGGGTCGAGACTGGTCTTCGTCGCCGGTCAGGTCGCCTGGGACGACGGCGGTGTCACCGTCGGCGAGCGCGACCTCGCCGCACAGGTCGAGCAGTGTTACCTCAATATCGCCACCGCCCTCTCCGGGGCCGGCGGTTCCTTCGACGACGTGGCCAAACTGACGGTCTACGTCGTCGACTGGACCCCCGACAAAATGCCGCTGCTCCTGGAGGGGATGTCCCGGGCGGCCGCGAAGCTGGGGACCACCCCGGTCCCGCCGGCCACGCTGTTGGGGGTCGCGGCGCTGGACGTACCCGACCACCTGGTCGAGATCGAAGCCACCGCGGTCCTCGACTGAGCAGGTGCTCCTCGCCCACTGAGATTGCCGCCCGACGAGGCTCGCCCACCGGGAGCCGGCCTCGGAGACCACACGTCGCGCAGTGCTGGGAGGACGGGGAGGACGACGTCGGTGGCCCGGGTACGCCACTCGGCGAGTTCCTGCGCGACGGGCGGTGTCCGGTAGCGGGAGGGATCGCGGCCACGGGGACGGGCGCACGTCGCCGAGAAGGCGTCACATCCCGGCCGTCGGTGGGGCTCCGACGCTCAGCGGAGCAAGCGCCTCGGTTCGGGGAGGAGGTCGGGCGGCTACGGTGGACGGCATGGCCCTGGAAGCGAAAATGATCACTGTTGACTGTGCCGAGCCGCGCAAGCTCGCACAGTGGTGGGCCGAGGCCCTGGATGCGCAGATCGCGCAGGACTTCGGCGGTGAGTTCGTCATCGTCGGAGCCGAGCCCCTGGTCCTCGGCTTCCAGCAGGTGCCGGAACCCAGGCCGGCCAAGAACCGAGTCCATGTCGACTTCCACACCGAGGACCGGCACGCCGAGGTCGACCGTTTGGTCGCGTTGGGGGCCCGGGTGCTGGGGGAACATTCCGCGGGTCCACTGACCTGGACCGTGCTGCAGGACCCTGAAGGCAACGAGTTCTGCGTGGCGGGTTAGCGTCGCCCCACGCCGTCGGGGACCTCGTCGGGACGGTCTGCCGACCGCACGGTGGACATACCGAGGCGTGGTGCCCGGGTCTGTGCAGCCGTCGTCGGTTCACGGGCGGACGCGATGACGGCTGCCAGGTCTGCGCCGGCTCGCAGCAGTGCGACGGTCCGCGCGGCGACAAGGTCGAGACGACGGTCCAGGATGCACTGGGCCTCGCGCAAGCCGCCCGGTCGGTGCAGCGAGGCCATGATCCCGCGCACCGCGGGAATGCCGTAGCCGGCGCTGCGTAGGGCTGCAACGATGCGGGCGGCTGTGATGGCAGCCAGGTCGTAGCGGCGCGCGCGCAGTGATGTCACTCGCTCGGGGGTGAGCAGTCCTTCCTGCTCCCAGAACCGTAGGGCTGAGGACCGTACCGCAAGCGCTGAGGCGAGCTCGGTGATCGTCATCGCGTCGCCCTCCTGCTCGACGTCGGACGGATCCGCCTCGGCCCGGATCTCCCGCAGGGCCTGTTGGGCCCGCAGGGTCTCGTCCCGTTCTCGCGCGAGCCGCACGTGCAGCGCGCCGACGGCCGCGGCGGCCTCCGCCATCCCAGCGGTCCGCAGCTTCGTGAGCAGGCGTCGGGCCTCGACCGGCCCGACAGCGCCTGCGAGTCCTCGATAGGCATGCAATGCCTGCACGTGCACCTGTGCGTAGGAGCGGTAGCCGTTGCTCGATCGGACGGCCGGCGGAATGACCCCCAGCCGCTCCAGATCGCGGACCTGCTGCACCGAGTAGGCCGACGCCCTGGCGACGTCGATCGTCCGGAGCGTCGTCGCCTGCGAACCGTTCGACCCGCCCATCAGTCAACCCCACATAAGCACTTGAAGGTCATGCTTGAACCATGAGTATGGAACAGATCATCGCAACCGTGCGGGGCCTCGACGGCGCACTCGTGGTCGTCCCGGGGCCGGGAGACGGCTCCCCCCAACTGGTGTGGGGGGACGCGTTCTTCTACTACGCCCCTGACGGGCAGATGCCCCGCAGCGTCCAGCCCTACGGAACGATCGTCACCAAGGACTATCCCGACGACACCGGTTCCGATCTCGACCCCACGGGCCGGTGGCGCGTGAACATCCACGTCGGCCGCGCGGGATTCCAGTCGCTGACGGGAGAGGATCCGCGCCGCCTGAGTGGCTGCTACGACTACGCGGCGACCGACGCGGTGATGCCGCATCCGGTGTACGGCGCTCTCGGCTGGGTCTGTGTCGTCAATCCGGGCGACGGGAGCCGGGACGTGGTCGTCCGGTTGTTGCGCGACGCCCACGACGCTGCTCGTGCGCGGTTCGAGCGGCGTCACCAGGAACCCGGGCATGCCGGGGGGTGACGGCGGCAGGCCGAGCAGCGTGCGTCCGTGCTGCGGCCGTCGGCCTGCCGCCGAGGCAGTGGGGCATGACGGGTCGAGCCGCGCGGTGAGGCCCGTGGCATTCCTTGCAGTGCACGGGTGGCCGAACTCCCTTCGTCGGCCGGGCTCTGCCCGGTGGTGTGGGCTCCACCCGGTCCCCGTCCCGGTTGTCGGCTCCTGTCGCCACCGGCGGCCCTCGAGGACGCGTCCAGTCCCGCGCGTCGACGTCCTGGCGCGCCCGTACCGGACGCTGCCGGTCCGCGGCCGGAACCGTGCGCTCCAACGGTCGTGCACTCAGCACCAGTGGATGGGATGCCCGATAATCGGCCGCGCCTCCTACCCCACGGACAGGAAGAAACCGATGTCCTACCTTCTCCACGTCGACTCCTCGGCCCTGCACACCGGCTCCGTGTCCCGAGCCGTCGCCGACACCTTTCGCAACGCCTGGCACAGGGCACTTCCCGCCGGCCACGTCGTCCATCGCGACGTAGCAGCCCACCCGTTGCCGCACCTGACCCATGCGGCGGTCGCCACGCGCTTCACCGCCGCGGCCGACCGCACCGAGGAACAGACCCAGGCCATAGGACTGCAGGACGAGTTGGTCGAGGAGTTCCTCGGCGCCGGCGCCTACCTGTTCACCGTGCCCATGTACAACATGTCCGTCCCGTCCTCCTTCAAGGCCTGGCTCGACCAGATCATGGTGCCCGGCCGTACCCTCGGCCCCGATCCGCGCGCCCTGGCCACCGCGGGACGGCCTGCGGTGGTCATCACGAGCCGGGGCGGAGCCTACGGACCGGGCACGCCCCGGGAGGGCTGGGACCACCTCGTCCCGTATCTGGCCACGGCACTCGGCAAGGCGCTGGCGTTGGACGTCGAGTTCGTCACCTGCGAACTGACCATGGCTCATCGCAATCCCGCCATGATCGACCTCCGGGACGCTGCGGACGCCTCCCGCGCCGAGGCGCACGAGCTGGCCGAGCAGCACGCGCAGAAGATCGCGGCACGCCTCCTCGTCTGACCACCGCGCTGGCCGTCCCGTTTCGGCTGCAGTGCCTCCGTGAATCGTGTCCGGCCCGGGGTCACGTTGCACGGACGGGCGGCACCGGGCAGGGGGTACGGGTGGGCCCGTGCGCGCCGGGGTGCGCTGACGGGTGCTCACGGGAGGCCGGTCTTCCGTGGGCCGGGCCCCCGTCGGATGGATGAGCGCCGGCCCGCGGGCCGCTACGCCCGTCCCGACGGGTCCTGGAACCTGGCTGCACCCTCCTGGACCGCGATGGCGTAGTGCCCGCCCAGGCGTTCGCTGTCGTGTATGCGGGAAACGCGGAGGTGGTGCTGATGTGCCTCGGACACGTCCGCGCCGGTGCCGCCGGAGTCCCGAGCACCGCCGTCGGGCTGGGCTCGATCAGGCACCCAGGCGCCGGTCTGGCCCGGGGGCTGGCTCGGCTGGACGGGCGGGCCGGGTGGTTCGGTGTCCCCGCCCAGCAGCGACGAGACGGCGATCAGCCCGCCCACCGCTCCGGCGCCGCACACTCCTGCCAAACGCCCGGGCTTGACGAGGTGCCACGCCACGTCCCCGCTCCTGCGCGTGCTCCTGGGGCGGGCGGGCGTGGCTGGTGTCGTCGGAGCCGGCGGAGTCGTCGGCCAGGCGAATACGCGCGAGGTGGTCTCCCCCGTGGGCGTGGCGTCCCCGTGTGCGACACCCCTCCTGCTCGGGGTGAACCACGGGGACGAGTGGGGCTCGGGTGCGTCACCGTACGCGACGCCGGCGGGCAGGACACCACTCCCCTCCGCTGCGTCGCCCCACGGGGCGGGTTCGCCGTACGCCGCGGGCGGGGCGTACGGCTGCGCGTCCCGCGCCCACAACGGCTCCACCACCACGGCTGCCGCCGCTGCATCAGGCCGTGGGGTTGCCCCCTCTCCGCCGAGGTTTCGCGGCCTGAACGGGTCCCAGTCTTCCGCACCGCCGGGCTGCGGAGGGATCCGAAGGCCGGGCTCCACAGCGGTGGGGCCACCGGGGACGACGTCCTCCGCCGCGTTCCGGCCCGGGAGGTGAGCGCCCTCCGTCACCCCCGGCTCCCGCCCTCTCGGTGCCTCGTCACCGGGGGACACCGCGGACCTGCCTTCAAGCAGCTCGGCACGTGCGGCGTCCAATGAGTCCAGCACCTGCTGGAAGGCGTCCATGATCGAGTGCGTGGAGTCGGGACCTGAAGGGAAGGCTGGCTGAGGCTCGCTGTCGTCGATGTGCACCGGCGGTCCTCCTCGGTTCGACATCCCCATTCGTCCGCAACCGGACGAGGGGGAAGGTTGTGTGACGGCGGGATGGACAAGGGAAACGATGGAATGCGCCTTCCGCGGTGCCTCGGCTCCACCGAGGGCGCAAGGGGTCGTTCGGTCAATGACCCATACGCAGTCGGCACGCGTTTGTCTCATGCGCCATCAGAAATGGGTCCATACGGACCCGTCCGATCGGTCCGGGACGGGCGCCCCTCCCGGAGCGGGTCCGCGCAGGCAGCGGTGCGCCCTGCGCGTCCCCGTCCTCAGAACGGCGCAGGCGAGGGTGTGAACGCCGCAGAGACGTCCCCGAAGAGGTCGATCCCGTCGGGTTTCAGTGTCATGACCGGGGCTGCGGGCGACAGGTCGAAGCCGTCGATCCCGATCCACAGGAGGTTCGGGCTGGTGGCCAATTCGAAGAAGTACCGCTTGCCGGTGAGGTCGCAGACGGTGCGGTACTCGGTGTTGTAGGTCGTGAACCTCCCCTCGCGGTACGGCGCACCGAAGGGCACGGAGGCGTTGCGGGTGACCGACAGGATGCTGGCGACTGCTTGCCGGTCGTCGGCCGGCTCGGGCAGCAGTGCGCTGAAGTACGCGGCGCGCTGGAAGCGGTCGACGGCGTTGACGTTGCCGGGTAGGGGGATGTCGCTGTCGGGCTCGTCGTGGCCCAGCTGGTGGAGGCGCTCCACCTGCTGCTCGAGCAGGCGCAGTTGCTCGTCGTAGGCGGGTTCGTTGGTCATGATCGTGTAGCTGCGGTCGTGGTGCACCTGCCGTTCGCCGGCGAGGTATTCGATGACGGCCGAGTCTCCGGTGCTGTCTTCCAGGGCCACGTGGACCGTGGCGGAGAAGCCGCGCAACTCCACCGGCACCAGCTGGAAGGTGTCGAGCAGGTCCAGGGCGTGTGCCACCGTCTGGGCGTTGTCCAGCAGGTACTGGATCCACAGCGCGATCTGCAGCCCCGGCCTGCTTGGATCGCGGCGACCGAGGTCGGTGCTGTCCAGATAGAGCATGTGCGCCGCGAGCCCGGCTTCATTGAGGCCGTCGGCCGTGCCTGCGCCGTAGACGGTCGTCACGATGCTGCCGAATCTGCTGGTCCACAACAGCGGGTTGTCGCCAACGACGGTGGTGCCCGCCAGTTTTCCGCCGTCGCGCTTGAGCCCCTGGGGGAAGACGGTCAGCACCGGCTCTGTCGATTCGGGCCAGTCCATCGTCCGGCCGGTGAGGACGGCGCGGTTGTCGGTGTTCCACAGAATCCGCGTGCACATGGGTGAATCCCTCTCTGGTTGGCGCGCCGCGCGTCAGCTCCCGGCCGAGGGACGTGGCCCTCCGTGGTCCCGCCAGGTCGAGCGTGCTCCGTGCCGCCGACCCTTCTGACCAGGACTGCCACGCCCCGGTGGGCCCTGTCACCTGCTGGTGCCGAAAGAACCTGATCAGCCCTGCTGGCGCGACTGCCGGTGTGCCGACCGGGTTCGGAGGGATGCGGTGGCTCGGATGTCGGGGCCGCCGTAGGAGTCGCGGGCGCGCCTCGGCTCCGACGCCTGGCAGAGCAGCCGCACGGGCGTCCCGTCGGTTCCGGGCGTGACGGATGCTCCGTTCCCGCGGGCGCTGCCTGAACCGGGGGAACGTGGGGCGCGGGTGTGGTCGGTCCGGTTCAGCTGAGGGGTCGGCGGTAGCAGTGCAGTTGGTCGATCTCGGTGAAGCCCGCCGAGTCGTAGAGGGCGTTCGCGGCGGTCCGGTCGCGGGGGTCGCCGGGTGGGGCGTCATCGTCGACGTACAGGATCGCTTCGCGGGCGCCGAGGGTGGACAGTGCGTGCAGGGCCGAGCCGAGCATGGCACGTCCGAGGCCGCGGCGACGGACGTCGGGCAGGACACCGATCCACCACAGCACGCCGATGCCCTGGACGGGACGGCCGATGACCGCTTCGGCGACCATCCGGTGGTCGTGGTGTGCCCGGAGCCGCCGTGCACCGGGGTCGGCGTCGTCTTGTTGGATCCGTAGCCCGGGGGCCAGGGGGAGGTGCCTGACGGGGAGCGGGGTGTGCAGGTAGCGGCGCAGTCTCGTGCCGTTGAACCCTGCGTTCTCCAGGGCTTTGCAGGTGCCGGACCGGTGGCGGACGGGCAGCGCTTCCAGGCCGAGGGTCAGTGGGGTGGCCAGGGAGAACGCCTCGATCGGGCGGTGCCCGAAGTACGCACACGCGTGGCGAACGAGGCGCTCGGCCATGTTCGTGTCCTCATGGCAGTGCAGCCACAGGATCACGCCTGTGCCGTCGGCGGGGCGCAGTGCGTACGAGATCGCGCCGACGGTGCGGCCCTGCCGGTTCTGGGCCACGTCGGCCAGGGGCGGGGTGAGTTCGCCCCAGGATGCCTGGTCGGTGCCGGCGCGGCCGGCCAGCGCGTCGGTGAGCATGGCCCGGGTGGGTCGGGGCTGGCCTGGGAGTCTCTCGGCGTCGGCCAGTGCCAGGAGGTCGAGCGTGTCGGTCGGGGTGCAGGGGCGCAGGGTCACGCCGGTGAGGGGAGCCACGACGACGACCTTGGCGTGTCGACCCCGTCGGTGTCCACGCGGTGCGCGGGTGGTGTCCGTGTGCCGATCGGTGCGAAGCGCCGGGGAGCCGGCCCCGTGACGACCGCCGGTACGCGGCCGCGCGGGCCCCGGCGGGGCGGGTGTGCCGTGCCGACCCTGATACGGAAGGTAGGTACTCGCCTTTCGGGTGACGAGTGTGTGGCGGCCCGCGCCGCTCGCCGGTGTCGGAGTCTCCCTCGGCATGGAGTGATGCGCCTGTCCGCGCACACCGTCAACAGCATGTCATATGACGGTGTCATCCATCCGAGTTGCATCGGGGCCCCGGGTGCTGTGGAACCGCTGGTTCTGTGCCGTGTCGATTATCGTGACGGAAAAGGGTTCCCCGTGCGGGTGGAGCGTATGGTCTCAAGCTGTGATCCGGTTCCTGCTGTCCCTGGCGGCTGTGCGAGCGGGGCGGTCCGGTACCCCGTCTGCGGCGTCCCGGTGGATGCGCTCACCCTGTCCGAAACGGTCGCGGCCGCCGAACTGCTGATCGCCGACGAGCGCCCCCACCAACACGTCGCGGTGAACGCGGCGAAGATCGTGATGGCGAGCCGTGACGCCGAATTGGCCCGCATCATCAGTTCCTGTTCGTTGATCAGTGCCGATGGGCAGGCCGTTGTCTGGGCGAGCCGGATGCTGGGGCGCCCGGTGCCGGAGCGGGTGGCGGGCATCGACCTCATACTGGGCCTGTGGGATCGCGCGGCGACGACACGCCATCGCGTCTATCTGCTCGGCGCGGAGGCGACGGTGGTGCAGCGAGTGGCTGCCATCGCCGCGGGCCGAGGTGTCGACGTGGTGGGTTACCGGGACGGCTTCTGGGCTGCGGACGAGGAGCAGGAGGTCGTCGCGGCAGTTCGCGCGGCAGCGCCGGATCTCTTGTTCCTCGCGGTGCCCACGCCGTTGAAGGAACGCTTCCTGGCACGTCATCTCGATGGTCTGGGGTGTGGACTGGCGGTGGGCGTGGGGGGGTCCTTCGATGTGGTGGCCGGAGTCCACAGCCGGGCCCCCTTGTGGATGCGCAGGTGGGGACTCGAGTGGGCGTTCCGGCTTCTGCAGGAGCCCCGCCGACTGTTCGCGCGCTATCTGATCGGCAACAGCCGCTTCATCGCGCTGACGGTGCGGCACGTGGTGCGACAGCGGAGAGGGCGCCGACGGTAGGGGCGTCTTGACGGGGCCGCGTTGCGGGCCTGCCGGGTCGCTCTCCGCGCTCCTGCCTGATGGGTCCGGCGGTGCTTCGGCACCGGCTCGGGAGGTACGGCGAACACACCGGTTGCCACGGGCCGTCCGTCCTCCACGACCGTCAGCTGACGACTGCCATGGATGGCAGATCGACCGCCGGCCGCTTGACCACTGAATGCCGTGCGTTCACGGTGGAGTTCGCATGTGCTGCGGCGGAAGGGCGTCAACGCTCCCGCCTGCCGCCATCAGCGGGCACCGGCCGTCGTCATCGCCGTCGTGGCTTCCCGGTCACTCTTCGCTCCGGATTGCGTACACCGCGGTCAAGGCATCCAGCAGGGGTGCGGTCGCCCACCTCGGTGACCGATCGATGGGACGAACGCGTCCGCGCCGCGATGCAGGGGGTGCGCAGTCGGGGAAGTGACCGGTGACGGCGGCCCAAACGTCGTCGGCGAACCCCGGGGGTACGTGGCCACGGTCCTCACCCCACGCTGCCATGCGCAACGCCGTCGCGTCGTTGTTGGGATCGCGGCGGGCCGCCGCCCCCCGGCGGGAGCCCTGCCCTGCGTAGTAGCGCGGCACCGCACCGTCGAACAGCGAGGTGAAGTAGAACCGGGCGCCGGCGCTCATCGCGGCATCCACATCGAGACCCAGCTCCGCCGCGGCCGACTCCAGCCGCAACAACACGTAGCCGGTGTGGAACCCGTCCACCCAACCGAGACCGGAGGCATCACCGTAGGGCCACGAGCCGTCAGACCGTTGTGCCGCAATCGACGCCGACACCGACGCACACGCGGCGTCGCGCAGCCGGGACGCCAACGGGCGCGGCACGTCGATCCGACCGGCCAGTCGTGCCGCCAGCGCCGCCCCCATCAGGTTCGCGTTGTGAATCAGCGTCCCGGTGACGGGCGTGTAGGCGAAGTACCGTCCGGTGAACAGCTGCTCAAGCAGGCCCGTGGCCAGGGACTCCACGCCGTGCTCCGAAAGCGCCCCCGTGTCCAGGCACCCGTCGGCGCAGAAGGTCGTCGCCACGATGTTCGGCATCGACGCAGGGTAGTAGCCCCAGCGCGTCTGCACGTCGAACTCGTAGCGCCACAGCCCCGCGTAGCGGCCGGACAACTGCTCGGCCGCCGTCACCCGCCCCAGTCGCTCGGCACGGGCGCGCCAGGCAGGGGACGTCCCGAGGCGGCTGCACGCGGTCGCACCCACACCGCAGGCTGTTGCGGTGCGCAGCGGACGAATCCCCAGGCATCCGCGCACATCGACTGGTGAGCGCTTCACTCCTTGCAACAGCACCTGTCGCATGAAGGGACGAACGGCCACCCTCGCAAGGGGACTCGTGAGGCCGTCGTAGGGATCGGGTCCGGCCCACTGGCGATTCTCCAACCGGGAGAAGACACGCTCCACATGTTCCCCAAGCACACCTGCGCCCAACACTTCGCAGACGCCCGAACCGGCCACGAGACCTCCCGTTAGCACGCCCCATGTATCGCCCCGCCACAACGAGCCAACCTAGGACCACACAGCATCGGGCAGCCAACGCGACCCACCAGGCGTACGCGTTTTCCCCCTCACAGCCCATGGCGGGCTCCGCTTCCACGAAGGGAAGGGAAGTCGACCAGCCAGCGGGTCGTCGACGATGCCATCGGCCGACCGGCGGCGGGATGGGCCGTGTCCGTGCCGCTCGGCGCCGCCGACCGTCCCTGGCCGACCGTCACAGGGCAGGTTGAGCGGAGCAGCGAAGGCCAGCATCTCCACGGGCGGCGATCCTCGACGGACCGGGCATCCGTCGTTGCCAACGGACCCGGCGGCACCGAGCCTGCCTGCTCAGCTTGGGCGGCGCGGAACCGCCGCCCCGGCGGTTCCGCAGCCCGGCGCGGACGGACCGGGCTGCGGAAGCCGGAAGAGGACGCGGAGCGCGCCGCGGCGGTGAAGCCGGGCGGAGGCGGTTCACTCCGCTCTGCGACGGCAAAGGGGTGCGTGGGAAAGCCGTCGTTCCGACCTACTTCCAGACCTACTTCCAGATCTCGTCCACCCACTCGGGGTGGTCGACGAAGGGGTTCCTGTTGTGCTGGAACGTGTCGTAGATGACTTGGTTGCGCTTCTGCTCGAAGGCATCCGGCGGATCCTGCTTGTTCCACTCCTTGAGGACGGACAGGCGGCCGATGTTCGGGGCGGAGCCGTTGTCGACCGCGTCGTTGGGTTCGAGGTCGGGGGCGCCGTCCTCGCCGTCGTAGCGGACGGCCATGTAGAGGATCATGCGGGCGACGTCGCCCTTGACCGCGTCGCGGGGCTCGAACGAGTCGCCGTCGGTGCGGTTCCCCGGGGCTTCGTCGACCTCCTCACCACCGGCGTCGAAATCCTTGTTGCCCCGCGTGCTGTTCACCGAGACGTCCGTGGGGCGCAGGTGGTGGATGTCCGTGCCCGGGCCGACGTCCGTGCCGAAGTCGCCGTGGGACTTGGCCCAGACGTGCTCGCGGTTCCAGTTGTCTTCGCCGGCTCCGTTGCTGGTCTTGCTCTGTGACCTGCCCGAGTAGAGGAGGATGACGTTCGCCGGATTCTCGGGGTCTTCGTCGGTGGCCTTCAGTGCGTCCCAGACCTGGCCGTAGGTCAGTTGCGTCTGCTCACTGATGATGGTGTGGAGGGCGTTCTTCAGCTCCGGGCCCGTCTTGCCCAGGGCGTCCTGGTAGTAGGTGTCGTCGTAGTCGCCCGCTGCGGTGGTCGCCCGGGACCGGAGGGAATCTGATCCGCTCGGCGAGGCGAGTGCAGCGCTGGGTGCGGCGATGCCGGCCACGACGACGGTGGCGGCGGCTATGCGCCAGCGTTTGCGACGGTTGAGGCGGTGGGTGGACATGGTGTGGGGGTGTCCTCTCCCTGGTCGGGCGTCTGCGTACGGGGGGGTGCGCGTACGAGAACGCGACGTGGTGGTGTTCGAGTACGGGACGGGAGCCTTTCATGTCCATGACGCACGTATGTGCACGGGCTGCGTCCATCGTGTGGCAACCCGGTGAACGAACGTTGCCCTCCCTCGTGTCCTGCGACGGGCAGGGAGGACCGCGGTGCCACGTTCCCCGACGTCCGTCACGCCGCGGCGCACCCAGGTGTTCTCGTTCGGGCTGCGGATCAGGGCGGCCCCCGCACACCACTTCTGCGGACCGGTTCCGGCACGAACGCCACGGGCGTCGTTGGCGCCTGGTCCATTCACGTCCCGCGGACGCGCGCCTGCGCCGAGCGCCAACGGAGAAGGCGCACCACCACCCAGTGGCCTCCGTCGATCGTCGTCCGGGGGTCCCCACGACGGCTGTGTCGCCGCGTTCTCGCAGATCACGGAGGAGGACCGGACGGCATTCGACGTCGCTCCAGCCCAACGCTCGACCACAGCCAGCCGTTGCAGCAGAAGACATGGCGGGGCCAGGCGCAGGAACGGTCACCAAGCCCATGGCCAACGGGTAGCGGTGGGTCCACTCGTGCTCGGGCGCGTGAGCGAATTTACTCCCGTAGGGACCGGCGATGAAGGTCGCCAAGGTGGTGATCGCCGCCCGGACCGATGCGGTCCACACGTCGTCATTCGGTCGCATGCCCGCGCGTGCCGGACGGGTGTCCGGCACGGACGTCAAGACCTCGTCCGGGGAACGGGCTTCGGTCTCGGGCGGTGGATGTGGTCGGCAGCGTCGCGCAGGTGGGGAAGTGCTTCCGCGGGACAACCGGATCGTGCTTCGGTGGACTCCTGCGCTACCGGCACGAAGGACCGTGTGCGTCGCGGGACTCGAGGACTTCGCGTCCCAAGGAGTAGATCTTCCCGATCACGTCGTCGCACTCCGGGGCGAACACACGCCGTGCCACGTCGAGCCGTCGATGCGCACGTCACGGGCGTCGGCCGCCCTCCGTCGACGACCACGTCGACGGAGGGCGTGCAGGATCGCGACCCGACCGAAGGCGAGCGTCTCCGAATCGTCGGCGAGCCGTCGGGGCACGCGCCGGGTCATCTCACCGCCGGGAACGGGCCTCCGGGCAGTCGGCCCACCGCGACCGGGACGGACCGTGCCCCAGGTGCGCGGAGACCAGGAGAACGGCCGTCGCCCAGAGGGCGACCGCGAGGCACCCGACCCCGGACGACCCTGACAGGGACGCCAAGAAGAAGAGCACGCCCGCCGCTGCGGCGGCCACGACGGCCGCCACCAGAGCCACGCGCGTCCGAGTCGGTCGAACCGGAGGTGGGGTGGTCCGCAGGGCGGCTTCCAACTGGTCGAGCAGTGCCACCTCGCGCGCCGACAGTTCACTGGCCACCCGAAACCCCACCTCCTGAGTCCACCGGGGCACGTCCGATGCTGTGCGCGGCATGTGACACCGCGTTGCGTCCGGATGCCCCACCTGCGGGTTTCCATGCCCGACACGGTCACAGCGCCACGTGGCAGGAACGGGCCGGGCCATGGCGTCCGGAGCCGCACCTCGGGTCGTCGAGACCACGACGAGCGACCGTGATCCGGCACCTACGGCCGGGCCCGGGCCGGCCGTCTGGCTCGCACCCTGCGGAGGCCGGCAGGCCCAGAATGCCGTCCCCGGGGCCGCTCCCCCGGACCCGACCCACCGTCGCAGGCGATCGGTGCGTGACCCTCCGGGGGCCTCCCGGCCGGTGCTCGTGGGCAACCGACCGGGATCCCACGGCTCAGCGGAGATCGAACCGATCGAGGTTCATCACCTTGTCCCACGCCGCCACGAAGTCACGCACGAACTTCTCTCCCGCGTCGGCGGAGGCATACACCTCCGAGAGGGCCCGGAGCTGCGAATGCGAACCGAAGACCAGGTCGACCGCGCTCGCGGTCCACTTGACCTCGCCCGTGGCGACGTCCCGACCTTCGAACACGTCGGCGTCCGACGTCGACGCCTTCCACTCCGTCCCCATGTCGAGCAGGTTGACGAAGTAGTCGGTGGTCAGGGTCCCGGGACGGTGGGTGAGGACACCGTGTGGAGCTCGCTTGAAGACGGTGTCCAACACCCGCATGCCGCCGATGAGGACCGTCATCTCGGGAGCGGTCAGCGTCAACAGGTTGGCGCGGTCCAGGAGGAGGGTCTCCGGCGACAGCTTCTCGTCCGCGTGGAGGTAGTTGCGGAATGCGTCCGCCTTCGGTTCGAGCACGGCGAACGAGTCCACGTCCGTCTGTTCCTGGGAAGCGTCGGTCCGCCCCGGTGTGAACGGAACGGTGATGTCGTACCCGGCGTTCTTCGCGGCCTTCTCGACGGCCGCGCAACCACCCAGGACGATCAGGTCGGCGAGGGAGACCTTGGTTCCGCCGTCCTGCGAGCGGTTGAAATCCTGCTGGATCCGCTCGAGGGCCTGCAGCACTTCGGTGATCTCGGGCAGGTCGTTGACCTCCCACTCCTTCTGCGGAGCGAGCCGGATTCGGGCGCCGTTGGCCCCGCCGCGCTTGTCCGTACCGCGGAAGCTCGCCGCCGAGGCCCACGCGGTGGTGACCAACGAGGAGAGGGGCAGCCCCGACGCCAGGACCTTCTCCTTGAGCGCGGCGACCTCGGCGTCCGAGACGAGTCCGTGGTCGACCTCGGGAACGGGGTCCTGCCAGAGCTGGGGTTCGGGAACCCACGGGCCGAGGTAACGCGAGAGGGGCCCCATGTCTCGGTGCAACAGCTTGTACCAGGCCTTGGCGAACGCCACGGCGAGCATGTCCGGGTTCTCGTGGAAACGCTTCGCGATCGGCTCGTAGATCGGGTCGACCTTCAGCGCCAGGTCCGTCGTCAGCATCATGGGTGCATGCCTCTTCGACGGGTCATGGGCATCGGGGACGGTGCCCTGGGCAGCAGGATCCGTGGGAGTCCACTGCTTGGCGCCGGCGGGACTCGTCGTCAGCTCCCAGTCATAGGCGAACAGGTTGTCCAGGTACCCGCTGTCCCACCTCGTCGGCTCGGTGGTCCATGCGCCCTCGAGCCCACTGGTGAGCGAGTCCGCGCCCTTGCCGGTGCCGTGGGTGTTCCTCCAGCCGAGTCCCTGCTGCTCGATGGGGCTCGCCTCGGGTTCCGGGCCGATGTACTCGGCGCCGACCGCACCGTGGCACTTGCCGAACGTGTGACCGCCGACGATGAGGGCGACCGTCTCCTCGTCATTCATCGCCATGCGTCCGAACGTCTCCCGAATGTCCCTGGCTGCTGCCACCGGGTCCGGGTTGCCGTTGGGCCCCTCGGGGTTGACGTAGATCAGCCCCATCTGCACGGCACCGAGCGGCCCGGCCAGCTGCCGGTCGCCGCTGTAGCGCTCGTCCCCGAGCCACGTGTCCTCGGGTCCCCAGAAGATTTCCTCCGGTTCCCAGATGTCCTCCCGCCCGAAACCGAACCCGAACGTCTTGAACCCCATGGATTCCATGGCGCAGTTGCCGGCGAAGACCAGAAGGTCCGCCCAGGAGATCTTCCGCCCGTACTTCTGCTTGACCGGCCACAGCAGGCGACGTGCTTTGTCCAGGCTCGCGTTGTCCGGCCAGCTGTTGAGGGGGGCGAAGCGCTGCGCGCCGGAACCGCCGCCGCCCCGGCCGTCGGCGATGCGATACGTACCGGCGGCGTGCCAACTCATGC
Organism: Streptomyces sp. NPDC059169; assembly: GCF_042755225.1. Taxonomy (NCBI): domain Bacteria; kingdom Bacillati; phylum Actinomycetota; class Actinomycetes; order Kitasatosporales; family Streptomycetaceae; genus Streptomyces; species Streptomyces sp. NPDC059169. The sequence continues at coordinate 141,865 of NZ_JBHZCF010000003.1, forward strand.
GGATGAAGAGCGGCCCGTAGTGGCCGTAGTCGGCGGGCCACCAGTCCTGCGACGCCGTCATCACCTGGAAGACGTCCTGCTTCAGCGCGTCCAGGTCGAGGGTCGCGAATTCCTCCGCGTAGTCGAAGTCCTCCCCCATCGGATCGGAGAGGGGCGAATGATGATGGAGTACGTGAAGGTCGATTTGGTTCGGCCACCAATCCCGGTTCGTTCGGGGACGGGTCGGTGTGGGGGCCGGAGAGGGGATGGCTGGGTTCTCGCTGTCGCTGCCGGACACGGTCGACCTTCTTCCTGTGTCGGTTCTTCCCACTGGTGATTACTTGCTCTTGCGGTTCTTCGCCTTGTGGTTCTGCGCTCGGCGACGCCGGTGCAGCCGTTCGTTTCCACCTACGGAACGTACGCCGGTCCGCAGAAGACGACGTGACGCGAAGGTTCGACGAGAACCCATCCTCGTGCATCACGCAGACGATTGTGCGTATCGCGTCCGTATGGTGGCGCACCGGCGACTGCACCGCCACGAGAACACGCAGAGCCCGCCGGGTAAGACCCGCTCAAGGGAGTTCTCATTCGCTTCCCTATTCATGTCGGATCACCTGCGTGCGCGCCGATCTCCGAAGCAAGAGTCAGGGAAAATCAGTTCGTCGCATCATCCTTCTCTGCTGCGCCGGCGGGAGCGGGAACGGGACGCAGCGAGCAGCCGGTGGCGCCGGACGACGCCCCGAGCGTCATCGACCGGCGCGAACCGGTCGAGAGGCACCTGTGGACCGCCAACCCCGCCCGGAACTCACGCCGGTCCCGCCCGGTGGTCGCCGAGGTCCCCCGCGCCGATCCGCAGCGCACACCAGGATCCGGCATCCGTATGGTGCGTTGCCGGTTTGCGGGGTAGACCAGCAGGATCGGAGTCACCACGAGGAGAGGCATGGGCGCTGTGCCGGATACCGGGGAGTCCCCGCCAAGGGCAGGCCAGGCTGCACCCGGGGCAATGCCGGACGGGATGTTCGCAGGCATCGCTTCAGCCGCCTTCGTCGTCGACGACGAAGGGATCATCGTCACCGCCAACGACCAGTCGGAGCGGCTCTTCCAACGATCCGTGGACGAGTTGATGGGGCAGGACGCTCACGACCTGTTGCACCGTGACGGTCACGGCCACGCACTGCCGCGCACCCGCTGCGGACTGCGGGAGGCGCTCCTCACCCACAGCACCAGGCACCGTGATGTGGACTGGTTCGCCCGGGGGGACGGCTCCGTGATCAGCCTGTCCTGGCTCATCACGCCCTGCGCGCTCGCCGCCGGAACCCCGGGCGCCCTGATACTGCTCTACCCGCCGCAGGACTCGACGGAAGGCCACGGGGACGGGAGCGGCAGCGGCACGGCCCTCACGGAACTCGACCGGCTCGCGCTCCTGGCCGAAACCACCACCCAGCTCACGTCCACGCTGGACGTCGACGAAGCGTTGCGTCGCCTGGCGGGACTGACCGTCCCGCGGCTTGCGGACTGGGCGGTCGTCGACCTGATCACCGAGGTCGACGAGGTACGTCGGGCCCTGGTCGTCCGCCACGAGGGCGGCCGCCTCGTCGAGCGCCCAGACCTGCAGGGGCCCATGCCCCCGGTGCCGCAGGAGTCACCGATGCCCTTGTCGCGAGCCCTGCGGGGCGCCGCGTCGTCCATCGCCGGTCCGTCCACGTACTGCGGTCCGCCGGATTCCGGCATGGCCGTCGAACAGCAGCGGCTCTTCGCGGAGACCGGTATGCACTCGGCCGCGATCGCCCCGATCCGAGGACTCCGGGAGGTGCTGGGTGCACTGACCCTGGGTCGCTCGCATCGACCCGACCCGTTCTCGGCCTCCGATCTCCCGCTCCTGGAGGACCTCACCCGGCGGGCGGGCCTGGCGCTGGACAACGCGCGCCTCTACCAGAGTCAGCGCAAGGTCGCCGAGACCATGCAGCGGCACCTCCTGCCCCAGATCCCCATCGTGGCGGGACTGGAGATGACGGCGCGCTACGGCCCGGCGGCGCACGCATCCCAGGTGGGTGGCGACTGGTACGACGCCTTCCCCCTCGCCGACGGGGCGACCGCGCTCGCCGTCGGGGACGTCGTCGGGCACGACCTCGACGCTGCGGGCGGTATGGCTCAGATCCGCAACATGCTGCGTGCCTTCGCCTGGACGCACCCGGACTCACCGGGGCTCGCGGTCTCCCGCCTGGACCAGGCCATCCTGCACATCACCCAGGTACCCATGGTCACCATGGTCCTGGCTCGACTCGCCCTTCGTGACGACGGCCTGTGGCAACTGCACTGGACGAACGCAGGCCACCCTCCCCCGCTGCTCGTCACCCACGACGGAAGGACCCGCTTCCTGGCGGACGCGCACGGTCTGTTGCTCGGTACGGGCGGCAAGGCTGCCCGTACCGATGCCGTTCTCGCCCTACCGCCCCGCTCCACCCTCGTGCTCTACACCGACGGGCTGATCGAATCCCGCCGGCACACCCTCGACGAGGGCATGGACCGGCTCAGCCGGCACGCTGCTTCGCTGGCCCGTCGCCCTCTGGACTCCTTCAGTGACTGCCTGCTCGATCGGGCCCGGCCGGACGACAACGACGACGACGTCGCCTTCCTCGCCCTGCGGACGCCCGGCTCCCTGTCCCCCGGATGACGTGGTGGGCCGCCCCGGCGGCCGGGGCGGGCAGCGACGCAAGGCCCGAAGTGGTACCCGCGCCCGGACGCGCGCTGGGCTCCACACCCGGTCGGTGTGGAGCCCAGCGGCGCGTCCCGCTCCCCGTCACACGGGGCGACCGCCGAAGGGACCGAGCGCGCCGTAGTAGGTTCTCAGGTGGTGACGGTCGCCTTCGTCCCCGAGGTGCCGCTCACGGTGGAACTCCGGCGCGTCCTTGATCTCTTCCTTGGTGCGCTCCACGTAGACCTTTCGTTCCTCCAGGTCGACGCTGCTCACCGTGCTCGCCGGGAGCAGGACCTCCCTGCCGAAGATCCACGGGCCGGTGTCCACCACAAGGTAGGCGTCCCCGACCTCGTCGGAGTGCTTGTCCACCTTTCCGATGGCGCCGTCGGTCGACTCCACTTTGTAGCCGCTCAGATCCGTGCCGGCCAGGTGGCCGAGGGTCGACCTGTAACTCCGGAATCCATCGGTCACGGAATGCGACTCCTTCCTCAGACGGAGGGGCGGTGCCCGCCCCTCACCACACGTCATACACGGCGGATTTCCTTCCGCCCGACCACGGGGAACTCCGGGACCACCGGTGATCGGTGATGGTCCGCCTTCTCCGGAGCACCAGGATCCGGCTCGTCTCCGCACCCACCTTTTTTCTTTCCTTTCCCGCCGACCCGGAACAACGACGAGCACGGGACACATCGACGAGCACTGGGTGAAGTTCGCTGCTCGACCGGGCAGGGGCATTGTCGGGACGATGGGTACAGCGGCGTCCCGGCGCCTTTGTGCTACCAGCGGTACCAGCGGCCACTGCCGCTCTTGGGGCGGGCGACGAAACCGATCAGCCACAGCACCAGTACGGCGATGGCGACCCACCACAGGACTTTCACGGCGAAGCCCGCTCCGAAGAGGATCAAGATCAGCAGAAGAACCAGAAGCAGGGGAACCATGTCTATCAACCTCCGTGGAACCGTATGCCCCGGCCTTTCCCACTCACACGCTCCCGTGCGCAATCATCCTGCGTGCCGAGCATGAATTCCCCGTACCTCTGGACCGCGGGGACTACGGCCGACGCAACCTCCGTCGCACGGCCCCCGGATCGCGCGGGCTCCCGTCGGTCGGTGTTACCGAAGCGCTACTCCACGAGAGTGGTCGACGAGGCGCGTGTACCGGGACGTCAGGCCATCGGCGGCAAAGGCTTGCTGTGCTCTCACGCCCGGGTCGGTGTGCCCGGCACCGAACGGCGGGCCCGTTGCGGTGGCCAACGCATGACGGGTACAGGCGAACGTCACAAGGGTATCCGCATTGCGTAACGTGCGCCGGTCGTCGCCCGCCAGGCACCCACCGGTGTCCGAGAGTCTGTTTCCCGGTCAACGGACCGGTGAGCGAGACGACCAGTTGCTGCGTCACGTGCTGGTGGTGTCCTGAAGGAGCATCGCGTGTCTGCTACACGTCTTGTCCGTCGGCGATCGCCCTGTCAGTGGGCTCCGTCGCGGGGGGACGCCGTACCGGCCGCCCCCCACGGCGACTTCCGTGACCGTGGCTGGCACTTCCGGTTCCGGCCGGCGGTCGCGGCCGCGTCGTCGACACCCGGTCCTGGGGCCGACTCGGCAGCCGCGACGAGGACGGCTGCCATGCGATGAACCCCTGACCCCGGCGCCCGCCCCACCCGAACCGCAGCCCGTCCGGGCGACGGACGGGACGGACGTGAGGCGGCGGGGACCCACGCCGCTCGTCGAGCGTCCGTCGGGGCCGAGGGTCTTCCGGGCGGCCCCGACGGACGACCCACGGACAGGTCTGCTCCGTCCCGGTCGATGGCGCGCACGGGCGTTTTGTCCCGCCGTCACCGGACGTGGCGCCCATGCAGTCACCGCCACAACGGTGCACGCAACGAACGAACACGACCGAGCCGCGAAGTCCGCGGTCGGCGCAACGAGCCCAATGGAGGCAGTGATGTTCCCCTTCGTCAGGAGCACGGTACTGGTACTGGCCGTCGGAGCGGCCACCATCGGCGGCGTCTCGGCGGCGGCAGCCGATGCCGGAGCCACGGGTGTGGCTACCGACTCGCCGGGGGTGCTGTCCGGCAACGTCGTCCAGATCCCCGTCCACGCCCCGGTCAACGCCTGCGGGAACTCCTTCAACGTGATCGGCATGCTCAACCCGACCGTCGGCAACACCTGCACCAACGGAACCGGAGCCGGCGGTGTGTCAGCGGGCGCCGTTGCCACGGGTGTGGCCGCCAACTCCCCCGGAGTGCTGTCCGGCAACGTCGTCCAGATCCCCGTCCACGCCCCGGTCAACGCCTGCGGGAACTCCTTCAACGTGATCGGCATGCTCAACCCGACCGTCGGCAACACCTGCACCAACTCCTGACGGATACGGGCGGTCATCCCCGTCGCGACACCCACGCCGCCGGGTCCCGGTAGCAACCCCAAGCGTCGCGACCGGGGCGGCCCTCGGCGTCCCGACGAGGGGGCCGGGAGTCCGGAACAGATCGCGACTCGATCTGTTACCGGAAGGTCACCGGGGTTCGGCCAGGGAGACGTTCACACCCCGGTATGCGAACGGGCCGTCACCGGAGTTCCGGTGACGGCCCGTCGTGCGGGTGCTCATGCGGCCAGCGCTGCCAGGGCCCGGCGGGCGCGCAGGGCGGCGCGCTCGGCACGGGCCTTGAGCTGGACCGCGCGGACGAGGCGTTCTCGCTCGGCCTCCCGCATCCGCTCGTTCATCAGGTCGCGGCTGTGTGCTTCCAGCACGAAGGACATCGTTACCCCCTGGGCGGCCCGCCGGTACCACTGCGATACCGAGACCCGAACCGCCTTCCGGTCTCAGATTCTACTCACAAATCCGCGATCCGCCTTCCATTTTTAGGTACATGTGAGCAACGACCTGTCCATTGCAAGGTCAGCCGGGTGCTACGCCGCCCCGCTCGGACAGCAGCCAAGCCACTGCACGTGCGCTTCGGAGCAGGACCGGAGGCCCGGACCACCACGGCCGTACGCCCTGGAGGGCGCCCTGCGAACCGGTCCGCCGGTGCCGTCCCGTGGGGTCCCGGCCTCCCCCTGCGGGCGCCCCCTCCAGGCGGGATCCGCCACTGCGAGGCTGACGCGGCTGCTGGAGCGAGTGCCGGGCCGTCGCTCTGTCGTGCCTGCACCGGCCGCGCCTCGTCGCGCGTTGCGGTCCCGCGTCGAAACAGCGATGCGACGTCAGGAGGTTCCGCATCGGACGGAACCGGAAGAGTGCAGGCGGCGTTTGACTCTACGGGCAGGCGGGCCGACCCGCGCATCGACAAGAAGAACGAGGAAACCGGATGAGCGAGAAGGCCCGCAAGCTGTTCGCGGCACTCGATCTGGACAACAACGGCACCCTGACCCGCGAGGAGGTCATCAGCGCCCTGCGGTCGAAAGGACCGCACCTGGCGGCCTCGGGCGATCTGCCGTACTGGGGCGTGCAGGACGCCGACGCCTCCTCGGCCCTGTTCGACGCGGCCGACCAGAACGGGGACGCCGTCCTGACCCTCGAGGAGTTCACGGCGGTCGTGAACCGCCGTTTCGGCTGGCGCTGACGCCACGAGGACCTTTCCGAGCGCGGCCGGTCAGTGAGAGCGGCGGGAGTTGAGCCGGGCAGCCCGACGCGTCAGGTGGTCGCGCTCCGCGAGGTTCGGCGCCTTGTGGGCCGCCTCCGCGTACAGCCGTGCCGCCGTCGCCAGATCGCCGTCGCGCTCATGGAGGTACGCCGCCACCGCGGCGTGGCGGGGAAGTGAGGCGTCCAGCTCCGCGAGCGCCGCCAGTCCCGCGCGCGGCCCGTCGGCCTCCCCCACCGCCACCGCACGGTTGAGCCGGACGACCGGGCTGTCGGTCAGGCGGGTGAGTTCGTCGTACCACTCGACGATCTGCACCCAGTCGGTCTCCTCGGCAGCGGGCGCGTCAGCGTGGAGTGCCGCGATGGCGGCCTGGGCCTGGAACTCGCCCAGTCGATCGCGGGCGAGGGCCGCCTGCAGGACCTGCACCCCCTCGGCAATCATCGTGGTGTCCCACCGGCTTCGGTCCTGCTCCGCGAGCGGCACCAGGCTGCCGTCCGGCGCGGTCCGGGAGTCGCGCCGGGCGTGGTGGAGCAGCATGAGGGCGAGCAGTCCCGACACCTCCGGGTGGTCGATCACGGACGCGAGCTGCCGGGTGAGTCTGATTGCCTCGGCGGCGAGGTCGACGTCCCCTGAGTAGCCCTCGTTGAAGACGAGGTACAGGACGCGCAGCACGGTGGCCACGTCGCCTGGCCGGTCGAAGCGCACGCGGGAGACGGTGCGCTTGGCCCGACTGATGCGCTGTGCCATGGTCGCCTCGGGGACCAGGTAGGCCCGAGCGATCTGACGGGTGGTCAGGCCACCTACGGCACGCAGCGTGAGCGCGACTGCGGATGCGGGCGTCAACGACGGATGGGCACACAGGAAGTAGAGCTGGAGCGTGTCGTCCACCGCGGCCACGGGCCCGGGAGCCGGCTCCTCCTCGACGAGGTCCTCCCGCCGGCGGCGGGCGGAGTCCGCCCGGGTCGCGTCGAGGAAGCGGCGCCAAGCCACGGTGACCAGCCAGCCCTTCGGGTCCCGGGGCGGGTCGACCGGCCAGGCGCGGACCGCCTCGACCAGCGCGTCCTGTACGGCGTCCTCCGCCGCCGTGAAGTCGGCTCCACGGCGGATGAGGACGCCGAGCACGCTCGGCGTGAGGCTCCGGAGCAGGGCCTCGTTCATCGAGCGTGTCACTCCGTGACGGTGGGCGGCGCGGCGAGGAACGGGCGCACCTCGAGCCACTCGTGGATCGGCTTCCCGCCGGCCCCGGGGGCGGCCGACAGCTCCCCGGCCAGCTCGACGGCGCGCTCGTAGCAGTCGACGTCGATCACCATCCAGCCGGCGATGAGGTCCTTGGTCTCGGCGAAGGGGCCGTCGGTGACCGGCGGGCGGCCCTCGCCGTCATACCGGACCCAGGCACCCTCGGGGGCGAGCGCCTGGCCGTCGACGAACTCGCCGGTTCCTTCGAGCCGGGCGGCGAACTCGTGCATGTACTGCACGTGGGCCGAGATCTCCTGCGGCGTCCACTGTTCCATCGGCACGTCGTTGACCGCGGCCGGAGCGCCGCGGTAGTGCTTGAGCAGCAAGTACTTGGCCATGATGTTTCTCCTCGGTGCTGGTGCGACCCATTGTGGTCGCGTTCACCCCGGGGACGGAGCTGGGCGCGGGTTCTCGACATCGCCGGCGGAAGTTCTCGAACTCTCTGGGACGAGCATCGACCGCCGTCCCGCCGCGTGCAGGTGCATGTCCAGCGCATGGGCGGGACCGAGCCGGGTTCCGGGCTCCCGAGGCGGCCCGCGGGTCGTTTCGACGAGGGCTCACGGCATGCGGAGCGTGTCGACGGCGATGCGCGCAGCGCTGCCGATGACGGCGTCGGCCGCGGGAAGGAGGGCCGCGGTGCTGGCGCTGCGGGTGAAGACGGCAACGGCGTAGCGGCCGCCGTCCGGGTATTCGACGACGCCGACCTCGTTGCGCAGGGTCGGCAGACTGCCGGTCTTCCCCGCGACGTGGACGTCGTCGAAGGGGAAGCCGGACGCCATGCGGTGCGGCCAGACCTGGAGTCCGAGGAGGCGGCGGATGGCGACGCCGTGCTCGGGTGTGCACGCTTCGTCGCGCCACAGGGCACACAACAGCCGGGTCATGTCGCGTGGAGTGGTGCGGTTGGTGCGCGACGGGTCGAGGGCCCGGAGCCGGGCGATGGTGTGCGGGTCGGTCAGTGCCTGTGCGCCTCCGGGGCCGGCGTCTTCCCTGATGGTGGCAAAGAGTTGGCTGAACGTGTGGACGGCGCGGGTGTGGCGCAGACCGAGCCGGTTCGTGGTGTGGTTGACGGCGTCGAGTCCGATCCGTTGCAGCAGGAGGTCTGCTGCGGTGTTGTCGCTGACGGACATCATCAGGTACGCGACGTCGCGCAGTGACATACGGACGGGGTCGAGCATGGCTGCGAGTCCGGTGGGGCCCGGTGTGCGCTCGGTCGGAGGGCAGTCGATCTGCTCGGTGAGGTCCAGGTGCCCCGCCGCAGCGTGTTGGTGGAGGGTGACGAGACAGCACAGTTTGTGGACGCTGGCGGTCGGGACGGGGTGGTCGGCACCGATGCCGATCTGTGAGCCGGAGTCGATGTCGACGGCGTGCAGCCAGCCGCTGACCCCTGCTTCGGCGAAGGCCGCACCGATGCGGCCGAGGGCGTCGGTCACAGCCAGAACTCCGCTGCCGGGCGCAAGTGCAGCGGACGGGCGGGCGCATCACTGCGGGCGGCCGCGGTGGTGCGCAGCGCCTCGTCGGCTGCCTCGGCGAAGGCGCTGACGGCCGCGTCGCCGTTGCCCTGAGGCCAGGCAACGGAGTGGCGCCAGGCGAGCGGTGCGCCGGCGAGCGGACGCCAGACGAGGTGCTCGTCCCGAACGACGGCGTCGGCGGGTTGGGCGTCGCGCGGGCTGAAGGCGACGGCCTTCGCGGAGAGGACCAGGCCGCGGACGAAGCTGGCACCCTGGCCGTGCCGTACGGCGGTGGGGGTGAAGCCGTTTCTGGCACAAGTGGTCAGCACGTCGTCGTACAACGCCGGGGCGCTGGCCCGGGGGAAGAGGATCAGTCCGTACCCGCTGAGGGAGGCCAGCGGGACCTCGGCGTGTTGGGCTGCCGCCGCATCGCCGGGCAGGAGCACGCCCAGCTCACGCCGCAGGACCGGGCCCAGGTCGAGACCGGACACGTCGCAGGGGTGGTGGATGAGTCCGACGTCCAGTTCGTGCGCGGCGAACCGGGCGAGTTGCTGAGCGGTGGACAGTTCGTGGAGCTCCAGCTCCACTCCCGCACGGCGCTGCTGGAAGTCCGTCAGCAGTGCCGCAACGGTCTCGCCCGCGATGTCGGGCGGCAGGGCAGCGCGCAGGAGTCCGCTCTCGCCGTTCCGAATGCGACGAGCCGTGGCCATGAGCGTCTCGGAGCAGGCCAGCAGCTCCCGAGCCTCCTCCAGCAGGAGTGTTCCTGCCTTGGTGATCGTCACCTGTCGGCTGGTGCGCTCGAAGAGCCGCACCCCCAGTTCCTTCTCCAGGCGCTGGATGCGTTGTGACAGGGGCGGCTGAGCCATGTCGAGGCGAGCGGCGGCACGGCCGAAATGTGACTCTTCTGCAACAGCCACGAAGCACTCCACATGCCGAATCAGGTCCACGAGCAGCAATGATATCGCAGATTAATCAATACATCATTGATAGTGAACTTGGACATGTCGCGTGAACGGCTGTTCTTCTCGTTCCATGACACCCCTCCTCTCGCCCACGCGTAGACGCCCTGCACGGCGCGGACGCACCCTGCTCGCCTGGGGCACCGCCCTGGCGCTCGGTTTCACCGCCGCCGGCTGCGGCACGACCCCCGAGCGGACGTCCGCGCCGTCCCCGTTCAGCAGTGCACCGGCCACCGTCGGAGCGACTGCGGCGGACACCCATGAGCAGCTGCACACGGACGGTGGTGTGCGCGAGTACGTGCTGCACCGCCCCACCACCCGCAACGGGACGTCCAGGCCCCTCGTGATCGCCTTCCACGGGCGTGGCTCCAGCGCCACGGGCCTGCGCGAGCAGAGCCGCCTCAACGCGGCCGCCGACGCGCGCGGCATGCTGGTCGCCTATCCCGAGGGCCTGCGCAAGGCGTGGGGCGCCGGAAACGCGACCACGAGGCAACGGCCGGACCCCGACACCGACGTGCGGTTCACCGAGTCACTGGTGGCCGAACTGGTCCGCACCGAGAAGGCCGACCCTCGCCGGGTGTACGTCATCGGGTTCTCCAACGGGGGCTCGATGGCGCTGCGCATGGCGGCACAACGCCCCGCACTGCTCGCCGGAGCGGCGTCGGTGGCCGGTCAACTGCCTTCGGGACACGCCGCCGTCAAACCCACCGGCGCAGTGCCCGTCATGATCATCTACGGTGCCGAGGACCCCGTACGCCCGCTGGCCGGCCTTCCCACACCGGGGCCGGCGCCCGCGGGCGAGGAACCCGTCACGCCGACCTCGTCGGCCAAGGCGAGCGCAGAGGCGTTCGCCGCGGCCGGACGGACGGGTGCCCCGGCCACGACGACCGGGACGGGCTACGACCGCACCGTGTGGGGCGGGACTTCCCGGGCCGCCGTCCAGCTCATCGTGGTGCACGGCGGCGGACACACCTGGCCCGGCTCGACCATCACACCGCCCCAGGGCTTCGGACGGACCAGCTCCGCGCTGAACGCCACCAGCACGATTCTCGACTTCTTCGCCGCCCGCGCGCGGTAGGAACCAGGACGAAGGACTCCCCATGTCGGATTCCGAACACACCAAACCCCACCGCCGCCGCACACCGCGCGTGGTCCTCCGCAGTGCCGTAGCCGCGTCCGCGGTCGCGGCGGTCGTCGCCGGCGGGGCGTACGCCGTGGGGGTCGGGCCCTTCGCGCGAGGCACCGAAGGCCCCGACCCCACCGCCGTGACCGAAGCGCGGGCATTCCTGGCCGACTGGGCCGCGGGCCGGTTCCCGAACGCAGCCGGCCGGACCACCAGCCCCGGGCAGGCGCGGGACGTCCTGCGCAACTTCACCACGGGGCTCGACATCGCGCGACCCACGCTCACCGCTTCGGTGGCAACGACGTCAGACGACGGGACGGTCACCGTGCCCTTCACTGCCAAGATGCCCGTCACCGGGCTCGGCACCTGGACGTACCGGTCGGAACTTCCTCTGCGCAGGCAGGACGACGGCGGTTGGAAGGTTTCGTGGACGCTGTCGCTGGTCCACCCGCACCTGAGCGCCACCGCCAAGTTCCGCCTCGAGCGGGACGAAGCCGCCGGCGCGCCGAAGGTCACCGACCGCACGGGAGCCCCTCTGTCCGGCGCCACCCACCCCTCTCTGGGACCGGTACTGCCCCTGCTCGACGCAGCGGGCTCCGGTCCGCGCGGCGCGATACGCCTCGTCGACCGGGCCACCGGGGAGGTCAAGGGCACGGAGACCACCTTCGCGCACAAGACCGATCGGTCCGCGGACCGTCCGGTCGCCACGACCATCGACGCCGCGTGGCAGTCCGCCGCGGAGAAGGCCGTGGCCTCCAAGGCCGGCGGGAAAGACGCGGCGCTCGTAGCTCTGCGGATCGACAACGGTGACATCCTGGCCGTCGCCAACTCCCCCGCGTCCGGATTCAATCGCGCCGTCTCCGGTACCTACGCACCCGGCTCCACCTGGAAGATCATCACCAGCAGTGCGCTGCTCCTGAAGAACGCGGTCAAACCCGGGGACGTCGTGGACTGCCCCAAGTACCTCACCGTGGGCAAGCGCTTCCAGAACGTCGAGACGTCCGAGCACCGCAACGCCACCTTCCTGAAGGACTTCACCGAGTCGTGCAACACCGCGTTCATCAGCCTGCGCGGACGGCTCGGCGACCGGGAGCTGGGCGACGTCGCCGGCAGATACTTCGGGGTCGGCCAGGAGTGGCACATCGGCATCCCCTCCTACGACGGGTCGGTGCCCACTCCCCGGGACCAGACCGAGAAGGCCGCCTCCATGATCGGACAGGGCAGGGTGCAGGCCAATCCGATGATCATGGCCTCCGTCACCGCCACAGCGGTCTCCGGCACCTTCCACCAGCCGCGCATCACGCACGACGCCGAGGACACGACGAAGACCACTCCCCTGCCGCGCGACGTCGTCAAGCAATTGCGCGACATGATGCACGCCACCGTCACCGACGGCACGGCGCGGATCCTGAACGACCTGCCCGGCGACATCGGTGCGAAGACCGGCACCGCCGAGGTGTCCGAGGACACACCCAACAACGGCTGGTTCGTCGCCCACCGCGGCAACGTGGCAATCGCGTGCGTCGTCGAGAAGGGGGTCACCGGCGGTTCGTCGGCCGGGCCCGTCGTCCGCAGCCTCCTGGCCGCCGTCCCCGACGACCCGTCGTGAACAGGGCCGTGCGGCACACCGCCGTCTTCTGCGGGGTACTGGTTCTCGCCCTCCTGCTTCGGGCGACCTGGGTGCAGTTCGTACGGGGTGACGACCTGGCCGGGGAACCTCACAACCGGCGCGCACTGATGGAGGCGTTCGCCCAACCGCTCGGCGACATCGTCGTGGGCGGGCGGCCGGTCACAGGATCCACGCGGACCGAAGGACCGGATCTGGCGTACAAGCGCACCTACAAGCACGGCCCCCTGTACGCACCCGTCACCGGTTACCTCTCGCAGGCGCAGGGGGCGACCTTCCTGGAAGGCGTCAACAGGGACCTGCTCAACGGGAGTGACGGTCGACTGGCCCCGGGCCCCCTCGACCTGCTCACCGGCAAGAAGCCGCGTGGCGGCGACGTCGTCACCACGATCGATCCGGCAGCGCAGGAGGCCGCCTACGAGGGTCTGACGGAACTTCGCGCCAAGGGGGCCGTGGTGGCCCTCGAACCGAGCACCGGCAGGATCCTCGCGATGGTGAGCACGCCGTCGTACGACCCTTCCGTCTTCTCCGGCCTCTCGCACAAGGAGGGGGAGGCATTCACCAAGCTCGACGGGGACAAGGACAAGCCGCTGAGCAACCGGGCGATCCGGGAGGCCTATCCCCCGGGCTCCACGTTCAAGATCCTCACGGCGGCGGCTGCCCTCGAGCACGGTGCGGTGACCGACATCAATGCACCGTCGGGAGCAGCGGCACCCTACCGACTGCCGCTCAGCACCACGAAGATCGGCAACGTGGTTCCCGACTCCCTGTGCGACAACGCGTCCATGAAGACCGGAATGCAGTGGTCGTGCAACAACGTCTTCCTCGACGCCGCGCTGAGGACCGGCAAGGACGGCATGCGCGAGACGGCCGAGAGGTTCGGGTTCAACCACGAGCAGTTCACGCCGGTGCGCACGGCCGCCTCCCGCTACCCCTCGGATCTGGACAAACCGCAGACCGCACTGACCGGCATGGGACAGGGCAGTGTGACGAGCACCCCGCTGCAGATGGCCATGGTGACCGCGGGCATCGCCAACAACGGCCGGGTGATGAAACCGTACGTGGTGGACGAGCTACGGAGACCGGACCTGTCGACGGTGGAGAAGGCCCGTCCCGAAGTGCTCAGCCAAGCCGTCTCCGAAGCCACTGCGAAGAAGGTGCAGGAGATGATGGAGCACACCGTGAGCGATGGAACCGGGAACAAGGCGCAGATGAAGGGAACCACGGTCGGCGGCAAGCCCGGCACGGCCCAACACGGTGCCGATGTCCGCGACGAGCGTCCCTACGCCTGGTTCGTGTCCTACGCCAAGCGACCCGACGGAACGTCCCCGGTCGCGGTGGCGGTCCTCGTCGACCCCGAGGACATGGACGTCTCGCGGTCGGACATCGCCGGTGGTCGGCTGGGCGCCCCCATCGCCAAGGCGGTCATGCGAGCCGTCATGGCGCGATCCACCGCCGGTTGAGTCACCTCGACCGCAGCAAGTCGGCCGTTGCGTCCTCCGCCAACCGGGCGGTGTACGAGGCATCCAGCGGGCGTGGGCGCAGGCCCTGGCCCGTGGGGGCCAGGGCCTGCGGGGGCGCGCACCCGTCGAGGGGAGTCAGGTGCGGGCGCCTCGGGGAAGCCTCCTGGTCGTCACCACCAGGAGGCCGGGGACGTTCCGACCGGAACCGTTGTGAGGGCTGAGGTTCGGGCGGGCCGGTGCGTCGGGGCGGGGTTCATCACCGCCGACCGGAACCGGAAGTGGTGGCCACGGTCACGGAAGTCGTCGTGGGCGGTGACCGGTACGGCGGTCGCGCTCCCGACGGCGCCCGCTGAGGGGGCGATCGCCGAAAGACGGCGGACAAGACGTGTAGCAGACACGCGACGCTCCTTCAGGACACCACCAGCACTCGACGCAGCGACTGGTCGCCTCGCTCACCGGTCCGTCGACCGGGAAACACACTCTCGGAGAGATGACTCGACCGAAGGGAGAAAACGGGCGCACGTTACAAGACGAGGACATTTCCGTGACACTCGCCTGTACCCGCCACCCATATCTCGGGCATGCACCCAACATCCCGTGCATGGCACACGCACCGATGGGGGGCAGCACAACAAGCCCTTGCCGTCCGTGCGGCGGCGGCGGAGCAGGACGCGATCCATCACCCCAACGGACCCGGCCGCCGGGTAACGCACACCCTTGCGGTGGGTGCAGGCGTCCACGGGCCGACCCGCCCGCAACGTGACACCGCGACGAACCGCCGGCGCACCGACCGCCCCGTTCGCTGCACGGACGACGCCCCCACGCCCACGACTTGACCTCGTCCACCATCCCCTGCCGGCACCGCCGACCGGTGCGGAGCCCAGACGGGCGAGCACGGAACCGCCCCTCACCTTCACTCCAGACCCGGGACGCGCGACACGCCAGCATCGGCCACACCATCATTGGTTGATTTCATCACTATTGTCTGTCATCAGTCTGATCGCGGATTGCTGATCACGGTGAAGGAAACGCCACCAGCACCCCATTCCGGATACGGAGTACGAACCGTGCGACGTTGCGGCCCGAAGCCCCGGCGAAACAACGGACGGCACCCAGCGGGACCACGCCGGAGCAGAAAACTGGCACATCGTCAGGAAATCGTCCGGGGCACATCCCTGACTGATCCGCCCTCGGTCCGGGCGTCGGTAGCGGATCCGGGGGGCCGGGACGAACACGGCCGGCCCCAAACCCCCTTCTGGAAGAGAGACATGATGACCAAGCACATGGTCCTCGGCAGCCGTGCACGGCGCCTCCTGCGTCCCACCGCGGCCGTGGGGCTGATCGCCGCCGTCGGGCTCGCCGTCCCGCCGGCGAGTGCCGAACCCACGGCCGGCACCGGACCCAGGACCGGCCAGTTCGACCGGCTGGACAAGGTCATTCGCACCGCGAACGTCCCCGGAACCGCCTGGTACGTCGATCCGGCGGCCGGACGGCTGATCCTCACCCTGGACAGTTCCGTGTCACACGCATCGCTCTCGCGGATCTGGACGGCCGCCGGGTCCGACAGGGGCGGCCTCACCATCAAACGCACGCCGGGCAGGCTCAGACCACTCATCTCGGGCGGCGACCCCATCTACTCGCGCACCGTGCGCTGCTCCCTCGGCTTCAACGTACGCCGGGGCGTCAGCACCTACTTCCTGACCGCCGGGCACTGCACCAACGGGGCGGGCACCTGGTACGTCAACGCGGCGCACACCAAAGTACTCGGCCCGACGCTCAGCTCCAGCTTCCCCGTCAACGACTACGGCCTCGTGCGGCACAGCAACCCTGCGAACACCAGGCCCGGCACGGTCGCCGCGCAGGACATCACCTCGGCCGTGAACCCCACCGTCGGCCAGTCGGCCTGCCGCCGCGGGTCCACCACCGGCATCAGGTGCGGCAAGGTGACCGGTCTCAACGTGACCGTGAACTACGGTGGCGGAAGGATCGTCTACGGCATGATCCGCACCAACATCTGCGCCGAACCCGGCGACTCGGGCGGCCCCCTCTACTCGGGCAGGAACGCCGTCGGCCTCACCTCAGGGGGAGCCGGTAACTGCACCAGCGGGGGCACGACGTACTACCAGCCGGTGATCGAGGCGCTCCACGCCAACCGCGCCAGGATCTTCTGAGACAGCCGCAAGGCCCCGGTGCACCCGGGCTCCCTGGCCTCCGGGCCTCCGGGCCTCCGGGCCTCCGGGCAGCGTCGCCCCCGCCGGGTTGTGCTCTGCACCCGGCTCGCGACGTCCGTGGGTGGGCTCCGCCGTCGCACGGCGGAGCCGGCCCGGCTGCTGTCAGCGGCCGCGCGTACGCTACGGGCAACATTCCACGCTGTTGCCAGGGGGCTTCTCCATGCACGTTTCCTCGCGCTGTGGCGCGACCGTCGCGCTCGCCGTGTCGTCGCTGCTGCTCGTCTCCGCCTGCAACGGAGGTACGGACGGTCCCGGGGCTTCCGGCGCCAAGGCTTCCGGTTCGCCGGCCGCACCACCGGAGCACATCTCCTCCGCGCAGGCGGAGCAGGCCCTCGTCACGGGAGACGCGCTGGCCAAGGGCTGGCAGCGGGAGCCGGACACCATCCTGGACACGACGGAGGCCGGGTCCGAGAAGGACCTGCTGAAGGGCGTGCGCGAGGGGTGCGGTCCCCTCGCGGAGGTTGTGAACACGGGACGCCCCGGCGCGGACCACAAGGCCACGGCCCAGGCCGTCTTCTACAAGAAGGGCGAGGAAACGAACCTCGGCCAGGACGTATCGGGCTACACCCGCGCTGAGGCGACGAAACTCATGGACGACCTCCGGAAGGCCGTCAAGGACTGTGCATCGTTCGACGGCACGATGGACGGCGAGAAGGCCACAGTGAAGGTGACCGTCCTGGACGTGCCGAAGTTGGGTGACGAGTCGCTCGGCTACGCCGTGCGCATCACCTACGGCGACCTGCTCATGGACTTCGACATGGCCACCGTCCGCAGCGTCGGCGGCATCACGACCTTCAGGAACAACTACAGCACCACCGGAGACCGCGCCAAGGCCGCCTTCGACAAGGGACTGGCCCGTGCCGCCGAGAAGCTGCAGGCCGTGACCTCCACAACCAAGTGACGGTACTGACGCCCTGTCGGGCGCAGTGGCGGACGAGCCGCAGCCCGCGCCCGAAGGGGCCGTGAGGTGAGACGTGTTCAGGAAAGTCGGGTCGCCATCGGACGACTCCCCCGTGGACCGCCGGCGGAGCGGTACATGCGCGGACCGCGAGGAGAAAGCAGAGGTCCGCCCCGTCGGCCGCTACGGCGACTGCCCCGTTCCGGCAGCCCCGGGGGCGTTGCGGAGGCAGTCCCGCGGGGACCGGCGGCGACCCCGGATCCGCGACGCCCGGCGGGCCGTGCGGAGGAGCGTCCCCGCGCTGCCGGCAACCGGCTACCGGCTAACGCCCCAGCCGGGTCAGCTCCCGGTTCATCTCGGTGAGGAACCTCGTGACGACGTCGAGTTCGTCGGCGCTGAAGCGTGCGCGCACGGCGTCGGTGCTGCGGGCAAGCGGGTGGAAGTAGTCCCGTGCCACTGCGCGGGCCGCTTCTGCGTAGTGCAGGTGCACCACACGACGGTCCTCGGACTCCCTGACCCGCGTCACGTGACCGGCCTTCTCCAGCCGGTCCAGGCACGCCGTCATGGCTCCGGAGGTGAGGTTCAGGTGCCGGCGCAGCCTGCCCGGCGTCATGGGTCCGTCGTCATCGCCGTCGAGGATCGCGATCAGTGCCTGGACATCGGTGAGGTGCAGGCCCTGCGACTGGGCGAACACCTGGGCGATGCGGTTGACCTCCCCGTTCATTCGCCGCAGGAGCACGGCGAACTCGCGGAGTCCGACCGGATCGCCTTCGGCTCCGGTCACGGCAGAAGTGTCAGCTCGACGCATTCGTTCAGGATAGTCTCTCGATGATTGACATAGTTGATGATCAAGCAAGATGAGGGGTGGACCGCATGCGACGTACCGCGCGATGGGTGAGGTGGGTCGTGCCCGTCACACTGGCGACCGTCTGGCTGGGAATCGGCGCGGTGCTGGGTCCGTATGCGGGGAGGCTCGGCGAGGTCGCCACCAACGACCAGGCCGCTTTCCTGCCCCGGTCGGCGGAATCCACCCGGGCGCTCGACGCCCTGCAGGGATTCGAGCAGTCCGAGTCCGTACCCGCCATCGTCGTCTGGACGGCCGACGACACGGGCGTCACCGAAGCCGAACGGACCGCCGCCACCCGCGCTCTCGATGGTCTTGCCGGCCGCCCGGGGCTCGTCGGCCGCCCCTCGCCCGCTTCGGTCTCGGACGACGGACGGGCGATGCAGGCCGTCGTCCCCCTGTCACCGGACCTCGGGAAGGAGCTGCCTGCGGCCTTGGACACGGTTCGCGGTGCAGCACGAGCGGTGCCCGGCACTTCGGTCCAGATCGCCGGTCCCGCAGCGAGCCAGGCCGACCTGCTGGACGCGTTCGCAGGGATCGACGGGCTGTTGCTGGGAGTGGCCCTCGGCGCCGTACTGGTGATCCTCTTGCTGGTCTACCGCAGCGTGCTCCTGCCATTCGTGATCATTCTCGGTGCGGTGTTCGCCCTGGGGCTGGCGTGTGCGGTGGTCTACGCACTGGCGTCCCACGACCTGGTGCGGGTCGACGGCCAGGTGCAGGGCATCCTCTCGATCCTGGTGATCGGCGCCGCCACTGACTACGCACTCTTGTTCGCCGCCCGATTCCGGGAGGAACTCGCCACCGGAACCGAGCGCACGGCCGCGGCGCTGACCGCCCTGCGCCGCTCGTCCGGAGCGATCGTCGCGAGTGCGGGAACCGTGGCGCTCGGCCTGCTGGCCCTGCTGGCCAGCGACTTGACGAACAACCGCGCCCTCGGGCCGGTCGGCGCCATCGGCATCGCGTGCGCGGTCCTCTCGGCGCTGACGTTCCTTCCGGCCGTGTTGGCCGTTCTCGGCCGTACCGCCTACTGGCCGGCCAGGCCCGAGCCGTCCGACGCCACCGCTGACGGGCACGGTGTGTGGCACAAGGTCGCCGCACGTATCGACCGCCAACCGCGAGGCGTGTGGGTGGCCACCGCGCTCGTCCTCGCCGTCTTCGCCGCCTTCTCCCCCACGCTGACGTCCAAGGGCCTTCCGCTCGACGAGCTCTTCGTCAACCAGGCTCCTTCCGTCTCCGCGCAGAACACCCTCGCCCAACACTTCCCCGGCGGATCGGGCAACCCGGCGGTCGTCATCGCCGATGCCGACCGGACCGCAGAGGTCACGGCGGCAGCCGAACAGACCCGCGGCGTGGCCTCGGCGGGCGTTGTCTCCGCCTCCGACCGGCCCGGAGTCGGCGCCCCCCTGATCGTGGACGGCCGGGTGCGCATCGACGTCACACTCGATGCACCGGTCGACAGCGATGCCGCGAAGCACACCGTCGAGCGACTGCGGGCAGAGGTCCACGCGGTGCCGGACGCGCACGCGCTGGTCGGCGGCTACACCGCCCAGAAGTACGACACCCAGGAGACCGCCAACCGGGACCGCACGGTCATCGTGCCCGTCGTGCTCGGCATCATCCTGCTGATTCTCGTGGTTCTGCTGCGGTCCCTGCTCATTCCGGTGCTGCTAGTGGCGACGGTCGCACTGAACTTCCTGGCCACTCTCGGCATTTCGGCACTCGTCTTCCAGAACGGCCTGGGATTCAGCGGCACGGACGCCTCAGTACCGTTGTACGGGTTCGTCTTCCTGGTGGCGCTGGGGGTCGACTACAACATCTTCCTGATGTCCCGGGTCCGTGAAGAGACGCGCAACCACGGCACCCGCCAGGGCGTCCTGCGAGGACTCACCACGACGGGCGGTGTGATCACCTCGGCCGGCGTCGTCCTCGCCGCCACCTTCGCCGCCCTGATGGTGATCCCCTTGTCCTTCCTCGTGCACATCGCGTTCATCGTCGCCTTCGGAGTCCTCCTGGACGCCCTCGTCGTCCGCTCCCTCCTCGTCCCCGCCCTGGTGCTCGACATCGGACCGAGGGCGTGGTGGCCCAGTGTCATGGCCGACCCACGGGGGCGGGGCGGCGGAATCAGTACGCCCGGTTAGGTACGCGTCAAGGGCCGGCAGCCGCGGGATTCTGGCCGTCCGGCCCCGCCCGGACGCCGCCGCGCGACGGACCGTCCGTCTTCCGGGCACCACCGTTGAACGTCCACTGATCACGCCTCCACAAGCTCGCCCCGTCAGGGTCTGCCCGGCGACCCCTGTCGCTGGCCTGAGGCATGTCACGTCACGGCATCGCCGAGCATGAAGGCGGCCACGGCCAGCAGGACCACCGCGAAGACGCGTTGCAGGCGGGGACCGGAGACCCTCGCGGCGAGGCGCCTGCCGTCCCAGGCACCCAGCACGGCGGATGCCGTGAAGGGGCCCACCACCGCCCAGTCGACGGACACCGCCGCGCCGGAGCGGGTGGCGAGGGAGGCCAGGGAATTCGCCGAGACAACGAGCAGGCTGGTCCCGACGGCCGCCGGTACCTCGAAGCCCAGGACGGTGACGAGGGCGGGGACGGCGAAGGAACCCACCGCCCACGCCGAGCAATCCGGTCAGCGCGCCCAGTCCGGCTCCTGCCCCGGCGGCCGCGCCCGGCCGCACTGCGCCGGCTCCTGAACCGGCCGGGACGGCCGGGACGGCCGGTCGGAGCATCTTGACCGCGGCGAACGCGGCCACTGCGGCGAAGGAACAGGTGAGGAGGGCACGGGGCAGGTGAGCGGCTGCGGCTCCGGCGAGTGCCGCCGGGAGGAGGCCGGCGGCGGCGAAGGCCGTTCCCGTCTTCCACCGCACATGCCCAGCGCGAGCGTGGGCGTACAGCGCGGTGAGGGAGGTTGCCGCGACGATGAGGAGGCTCGCGGTGGTGGCCGCGGCGGGCGTGAAGCCGAGCAGGTACACCAACGCCGGGACGGCCAGGACGCCACCGCCTCCGCCGAGGGCGCCGAGCGCCAGGCCGACCGAGGCCCCCGCAGTCAGGGCCAGTATCAGGGCACTCACGCTATCCGGCCGCCCCGTCCGGTGTCGTCCACGACCGGCAGTGCGGCCCTCGCCCAGGCGAGCATGCCCCCGGAGACGTCACGGGCGTCGATGCCGCGGGACGCCATCAGCTCGGCGGCCTGCCGCGAGCGGCGCCCGGATCGGCAGATCACCACCACCGGCCGGCCCTGCGCGTCCGGCGGCAGGGGGGTGCCGGCCAACAACCGGGACAGCGGCAGGTGTACGGCGCCGGGCGCGTGGCCGGCCTCCCACTCCCGGGTCTCGCGGACGTCGAGCAGTACGGCGTTCCCGTCGTCGGTGCGGGTGCGGGCCTCGTCGGGGGTGAGGCGGTCGGCATTGCGTCGGAAGAGGAACATGGCGTGTCCTTGCGTGGCTGAGCGGATGGGAGGGTCAGGCGTGGGTGATGTTCAGGCCCGCCGCGCCGGCGGCGTCGAGGCCGTCGTCCACCGCGACCACGTCCCGTCCGGCGGCGTCGAGCAGGGATGCGGCGATCGCCGCACGCATCCCTCCCGCGCAGTGCACCCACACCGTGCCGTCCGGTACGTCGCCGACCCTGCTGCGCAGTTCGTGGACCGGAATGTGCACCGAACCCTCGATGTACCCCGCAGCACGTTCCGACCGCCTGCGCACGTCCAGCACCACCGGCTCCTCTCCTCGTCCGCGCGCGCGGACGAGGTCGGTGAAGCGGGCGCGCGGGAAGGAGGCGAGCTGCTCGCCGTCCCGGACCCAGGCGGCCGGATCGCCCGTGGCGGCGGCAGCCGGGCGGTCGATGCCGACCCGGGCCAGCTCGCGCTGCGCCTCGGCGATCCGTGCGGGAGCGTCGGCGAGCAGGGTGACGGGCCTGCCCCAGGGAATCAACCAGGCCAGGTAGGTGGCGAGGGCACCCTCGCCCTCGAAGTTGAACGACCCGGCCACATGCCCTTCGGCGAAGGCGATTCGGCCGCGCAGGTCCACCACCCACTCACCCGCCGCCAGCCGCCTGGCGATCTGTTCGGCGTCGGCAGGCTCGGGCGGTGTCAGGTCGATGGGATCGGGGCCGGCGGCGTTGACCGGGCCCATGTGCGCGTAGTACGCGGGCACGTCATCCAGCCCGGCCAACATCCGCTCCACGAAGAGATCCACGTCCGTGGTCAGCGCCTCATTGGTGGCGCGCTCCTTGCCGATCGTGGTCGCGTCGCCCTCTGCCTGGGACGAGGAGCAAAAGCTGCCGAACCCGTGCGTGGGCAGCACCGGCACCTCGTCGTCCAGCTCCGCCGCGAGGCGGTGGGCGGAGGCATGCTGCGCACGGGCCAGCCGCTCGGTCAGCCGCGGCTCCACCAGATCCGGGCGACCCACGGTGCCGATCAGCAGGGACCCGCCGGTGAACGCCGCCACGGCGCGCCCGTCCTCTTCCAGTACGTAGGACGTGTGGTGCGGGGTGTGCCCGGGGGTGGCGACCGCGCGCAGCACCAGGTGCTCGTCCACCCGAGCGGTGTCGCCGTCGGCGACGGGGATGCGCGCGAACGACACCTGTGCCGAGGCGGGCACCAGATAGGCCGCGCCGGTGACGCGGGCCAGCTCGAGGCCCCCGGAGACGTAGTCGTTGTGCACATGCGTCTCCGCCACGTAGGCGATACTCACGCCCCGCCGCGCCGCTGCCGCGATCACCCGGTCCAGGTCGCGCGGCGGGTCGATGACGACCGCACCGCGGGCGCCGCCGGTCAGATAGCTGCGATTGCCCAGGCCCTCGATGTCCAGGGTGTCAACGAAGAACACGGCCTACTCCTCCACAAGAAGAATATTACCCCGGGGGGTATCTCACGCTCACCCTAACAGGAATACCCAGGGGGGTATTCCTGGTGGACTGTCCGGCCCGTGCACGCGGCGTCTCGATCCGACCCGCAGATGAGGAAGGGGCCGCACCGCGGAAGTGCGGTGCACCGTGCCCCGGAACCGAGAACACCTGCGTGACCAGGACAGACCACGCATCCGCCGGTGGCAAGGACCTGCTCGATCGCAGTACTGACCGGACCGACGGGACAGCCGGATGGCACGGGCCGGCACAGCGTCGCACCGAGGGCACGACGAGAGCGCACCGAGGTACCCGGCCGCCATGGTGCACCTGCCCCGGGATCCCTCGGCCAAGCACGGCGCACATGCGCCAACGGCCGCGCGCCGGTATTCCGCCGGGCGCCGGCACGAGCCGTCAGTAGGCGCCGCCGCCCTCCACGACCGCCCTGACCGTGCGGCACAGGACGCCGAAGTCCACCGACGGTGACCAGTTGTCGACGTAGCGCAGGTCCAGAGCGACCGTCTCGTCCCAGGACAGGTCGGAGCGACCGCTCACCTGCCACAGTCCCGTGAGCCCGGGCTTGACCGCGAGACGGCGCAGTTCCACGTCGTCGTAGCCGGCGACCTCCTCCGGCAGCGGCGGCCGCGGGCCCACGAGCGACATGTGGCCCAGCAGGACGTTGTAGAGCTGGGGCAGTTCGTCCAGCGAGTAGCGCCGCAGCAAGCGGCCCGCACGTGTGATGCGCGGGTCCCGCCGGATCTTGAACATCCGGCCGTCCTGCTCGTTGGCGCCCGCGAGGTCCTGCTTGAGCTGCTCGGCGTTGACGACCATGGTGCGGAACTTGAACATCGTGAAGGGGCGTCCGCCCTGCCCGATCCGGACCTGCCGGTAGAACACACCGCCCGGCGAGCCCATCGACACCGCCACCGCCACCGCGGCGAAGACGGGAGCGAAGAGCACCAGCAGGAGCGCGGAGCCGAGCCGGTCGGTCACCGCCTTCAGCATCGCCGGCGCGCCGTTGCGGAGCGGAGGGGCGACATGCAGCATGGTCAGTCCGGCCACGGACGAGACCTCCACTCGGCGCCTCGCCACCTCCGACAGTCCGGGGAGGACGATGAGCGGATGGCCCTCGCCCTGCAGGGCCCAGGAGAGCCGCCGCAACCGTTCACCCGACATGCCGGGACCTGCGGCGACGAAGACCAGATCGGCCCCCAACGCGCGCACGGCCTCGAGCACCGGAACGGAGTCATCCGTCAGACGTTCCGGCGGCCGACGGTCCAGTCGGGCACAGACCGGGATGGCGGAGTCAGGGCCCTCCTCACCGATGGGGCACATCCCGACGACGACGAACTCGTGGTCCGTACGCCGTGCCAGATGGCCGGCGAGACCGTCGACGGCACTGGCCTCACCGATCACCACCGCCCGGCGCACCGCCCTCCCCTCACGGCGCAATGCGCGCAGGTGACCGTGGATCAGCGACTGGCACACCGTCCCCATCACGGCGCACGGAACGAGTCCGGCCACGGCGAGCGGGGCCGGGGTCCTCTCCCCCACGACGATCCCCAGCACGGCGAGCATCCCCACCAGCACCAGCCAGTCGCGCAGCACGGGCCCCACATGGCCGTTCTCGCCAAGGCTCCGCGTCGCGTAACGTCCGCGCGCCGCACGCACCGCCACCCACCCAACGGCCACCACGCCGGCACACCACACGGCATGCACCCCGCCCGACGACCGGAACACCATGTGCACCGGAACGGCCGCCCAGGAGACGTCCACGGCGACCGCCAGCGGCAGGTACCAGCCCGGTTTCCCCGGAACGCCCCGCCCCAGTGGAGGCCGCTGCCCGACACGCCGAGCCTGCCCGCCACCGGTCGGCGACAGACCGGTCCCGGTGGACCCGAACAGCCACATTCGCCCTCCTACTGGCTCCGACGTTTCCCGTGGTCTGCACACCTCACCGTGGCGCGCCGGTGGCGAAGGGAGGGGCCTCACCGCACCTGGCGCGGGCCGGCGCGCACGGAGGCGTCACTTCGATTCACCGCAGGCAGGTGGACGCCGTCATGATTGTCCGACCCATTCACTTCGCCCTCTCCCTGACGCACCCGACAGGAGGAAAAACACCCCATTCGCAGCATCCGCCACGAGCACCGCCTGCGCGGCGATCAGTGGCACGCCGGATAGGGCTCCACCCGCGCTTCGAGGGGTGACACCAGAGCCTGCCGCCACACGGACGGAGCCCGGTCGTCGATGGGTTCCACCAAACGGAACGTCAGGGTGCGCGAGGTGCCTGCGGGAAGCTCCACATCGGCGGTGAAGACAGGATGTGAACGCTCGACGACGCTGCTCGCCGTGATCGGTCGACCGTCCAACGTCGCACCGTCCATCCCCGCGCCCGGGCTGGCGTAGTAGGACACCAACAGGCGGTTGTCACCGGCGCGCGTGCGGTAGGCGGGCTCGTCGCCGCGCAGGGTCACGTAGTCGGGCAGGCCCGACGTGGGAGCACCGTTGTGCAGCCGGATGCGGACCGTGACCTCCCGCCCCCTCTCGGTACAGCGGCCCGGGATCCACTGCATCTGCCGCCGCAGGTAGTAGTCCAGCTTCCCGCCCGCCGCGTTGTTCACCACGAGACCGGCGAAGGGCCCGCCCCGGGGAAGTGCTCCGCCCAGCGGCCGCGTCTCCAACAGGCGCTGCTCCGCCGGATCGGCGCTCCACACCTTCAGCCGCTCCTGCGCGACCACTTCACGCGCGGAGGCCAACAGCGCGGGAAGCCGGTGGGCGTCGTCCACGGCCTCGGTCAGTTTCACCGCGGCGGCACGGGCCACGTCCAGGAAGAAGGCCTTCCGCCGTACGACGTCCGCGTAGCGGGCGTAGCCGATCCGCTCGGTCAGGTCCACCACGTTGCCGCCCGTCAGCGCCGAGCCGTCCGGGAGCTGAGCCGGGCCCGCGGCTGCGAGCAGGAGCCCCAGTGCACTCGGGTCCAGGGCCACCACCCCGTCGAGCCGCTGACCGCTGTAGGCGGTCCAGGTGGCCGCCCAGATGCGCGCCGCATAGGGGAAGTGCGGACTGATGTTCGAGTTCGCCCAGGTCCCCGTCGGGTCGTTTCCCGCGTACTGGGCTGCGAATTCCGTCCCGAGATCCACATCGGGTTTGATCCGGGCGCTCTCCAGGAGGGTGTTGTTGCCGAAGCTCTCGAAAGCCAGGTGACCCCTGGTGGCGGTCAGCACCGCGAACGCCCCCGCCACTCCACCGGTGCCACGCGCCTCAGCGGTGTTCTGGAAGACCACGAAGTAACGGCGCGGCGCCTCTCCGCCCAGCATGCCCGGCAGCACTCGTCCCGCGACCGCCGCATCGGCCATCGCCGTGGCAAGCACATCGGTCTGCACGGCCAGCCGGTTCCTGACGCGGTCCACGGCCGGCAGCCACGTGTCCTGCGGCAGTTTCCCGGCCTGCTCCCGCACCCGCGAGGCCGCGCGCGAGGCTCGCTGCAGCGCCGGCGCCTTCTCCTCCAAGGCCGACATCGCCCCCTCCACCCCGCCTTCCCCGGCGCCGGAGACGACCCCGACCAACGGCGGAAGCACCTCGTGTGCCAACTGGTCGGCGATGTCCGCTGCCCCGCGCACGGTCGCCATCGGACCGCCGACGAAGGGCACGTGCGCAGCGACGGACCACACCGGACCCGACGTCCACCGTCGCGCCGCGGCGGTGTGTGCCGAAACGGCACCCATGGCCCCCGCCTGCTCCCTCCGCGCCCCCGCACCGCCCGCCGTCCGGCCGTCGCCCGCCCCAGGCCCGGGCGCGCCGGTGAACGACTGCCGCATTCCGGCCAGTCCGCGTTGTGCCGCCGTCAACTCCGCCCGTGCGTACAACCCCGTGACGACGAGCCAGACCGCACCCGCGCCCACCGACAACGCGACGACCGCCAGCCAGAACCTGACGGTGCATACGCGTGCTGCCAGCCACTCGTGAGCCCGGGTGACGGTGCGGGTGCTCGTCATCGCAGCCCCCGTACCGTCACCGCGACGTCCCTACGACGGCACCGGCCGGCCACCACCAACCGGCAACGCGGCCCGCACCACACCCGCCAGCACCGAAAGAACGACATACCCCACAATGACGCAACGCCCGGTGGTCCCAAACGGACGCCGCCCCGAATCACCCTGATGCCCCGTCCGGGCAGGGCCCGGGGCCCACCCCACCGAGGCCCCGCAGCCACCGCCCCGACGGACCGGTGCTACGACGGCGTCCGCTCAGCCATCAGCGAACCACCTTGGAGCCCGGGCCTCCCGGTACTTGGATGTCGGTATGGAGATCTTGGTTCTTGGGGGAACGGCCTGGGTGGGCCGGGAGCTGTCTCGACAAGCGGTGGAACGCGGCCACCGGGTGACGTGCCTCGCGCGCGGCGACAGCGGGGACGTCGCCGCCGGAGCAACGCTGGTGCGTGCCGACCGGCGGGACGCGTCCGCGTACGCGTCCGTGATCCGGCGCGACTGGGGCGCGGTGTTCGAGGTGTCCTGGCAGCCCGGTTTCGTCCGCGGGGCGCTCGACGCGTTGGCCGGCCGGGCAGGCCACTGGACCTACGTGTCCTCGGTGAGCGCCTACGCCTCCCACGCCGCCCTCGGTGCGGACGAGTCGGCGCCGCTCCTCGCCCCCACCGACCGGAGCGAGGTCGACCGCACCGCGTACGGAGCGGCGAAGGTCGCCTGCGAGCAGGCCTCGGCAGCTGCTGTGGGCGACCGGCTGCTGATCGCCCGCGCGGGGCTCATCGGGGGTCCGGGCGATCACAGCGGACGCTCCGGCTACTGGGTGGCCCGCGCCGCGCGGGACCCGCACGGACCGATGCTGGTCCCTGACACACCGTCCGCGCCGACCCAGACGGTCGACGTGCGGGACCTCGCCGCCTGGCTGCTCGACGCCGCGGAGTCGGGTCGCACCGGCACCTACGACGCGGTCGGTCCGGTGGTTCCGTTCGCCGAGTGGACCGATCTCGCCCGCGTGATCGGTGGGCACTCCGGGCTGGTGGTCAGCGCCGACTCGGCGTGGCTGCTCGCCCATGGCGTGGCCCAGTACATGGGCGACGAATCGCTGCCGATGTGGCTGGTCGAGCCGGGTTGGGAGGGCTGGTCGGCGCGCTCCGGAGCGGCGGCTCTGGCAGCGGGGCTCAGGCACCGGCCCAGGGCAGAGCTGCTGGCCGACACGCTGGCCTGGGAGCGCGAGCAGGGTCTGGACCGGGCCCGGCGCGCCGGCCTGAGCATCGAACGGGAACGCGAGTTGCTCTCCGCGCTGGGGTGACGCCCCGGGAGCTCGGGGCGTGGTGTCCCGGATCCCTACGGCCGTGCCACCCGACGGTGCCCAGAGGGGTCCCGGAGCGCCCGCGGCCCCTGACGGCCGGACCTCCGTGTCAGGACTGACCCCGATCAACGGCCCACGGCCACCTCGGGGACCGCGGCCGTGCTGACGGCGCGTACCGCGTGGCGAACGGGGTCGAGTGCGTTGCGTCCCGTGCGACCCGCACAGGAGGCAACGGCATCCGCGGGGCGGGCACGGTCATCGGCGCCGCCGCACCGGGTGAACAACACGTTCGGGCAGCGCTGGACAGCTCCGGACACCGCCGAGCCTGGAAAGTGGACACCGGCTGCCACGACGCTGTTCACATGAACGCCGGACGCCCACAGAAGGACCGGGCAGCGGACCACCCCCCTCGGACGGGAGCAGCGCCACGGCCCGCCCGGGCCGATGAAGCACTGCCCCCGGCCGGGGTCTGCCCCGTCACCCCGGCTCTCTGACGCGCCCCCGGATGCCGCCAGGCTCACAACCGGCCGCCCCGGCACCGCCCACACCCACACGTGAAGGAGCATCACCATGACGCCCCGCCCTGTCCGTGCCGTGACCACAATGATCGCCGGCGCGGCCCTCTGCGCCACCACCGCCACCACCGCCACCACGGCCTCCGCCTCCGCCGCGCAGGACGCCGAACGGCACGCGCCGAAGATCGTCACCGCCTGGGCCCGCGCGTGGAACGGCACCGATCCCCGGGCTCTCGGCGGCCTGTTCACCAGCGACGGCACCTACACCGACACGGCCATCGGGCTCACCTTCCACGGCCGCCAGGAGATCTCCGGGTGGAAGGCCCGAGCCGACAGTCTCATCGACAACGTCCACGTCACCGTCCGTGCCGCCCACCGCAACGGTGACCGCATCACCGTCGAAGCTCTCTACTCCGGCCATCTCAAGGGCGCACCCAGGCCGTTCGCCGTACCGATGACCACTCTCCTCGCCCTCGACAAGCGCCACTGCCGGATCTCCTCCGACCAGGACCACTACAGCCTCGCCACCGTTCTCACCCAGTCGGGCCTGCCCACCGACTGGACCCCGCCCGCCCGCTGACCGGCAGTCGCCAGGGGCTCCCACGGGCGGGCGCGCCGTCACCCGCTGCCCAGCGCCCGCCCAGGGGCATCCGTCGCCACGCTTGGGGTCACGGAGGGGGGTGGGCGTCCCGCCCGTCACCGGTCTGTCGGGGACTCCTGCGGCCGACAGCCGCCTCCCGCACCCGCCGACGCTCCGCTCCGACGGACGCCGGGGTGCGGTCAGCCAGCCGTTCCGACGCCGTCGAACGTGGACCACAGCCGCCCCGGTGCGCTACGAACTCCCCCTGCCCCGGCACCTCGATGTCGGTGACCGGCGCATGCTCTACGGCCATGCCCGGCCGTCCGGCGACCGAAGCGCCGCCCGGAGGACCCATCTCCGGGCGGCTCCTCGGGCGAGGCCTTGTCCCACAGGCAGCCCCGGTGCCGGCCCACCCGGCTGAGAACCAAGCCCACGCCGCTGGCAGAACTCGTGGACGGTCAGGATCACCTGGACGTTCGGGTGCCGTCCGTTGAAGCGGCGGGCCATCGCGCCGGCCTGCTCGTACTCGGGCCAGACCTTGACGCGGGCGGAGACCTTCTCGTGGAACACCTGGAAGCAGACCGGCTCCAATGCGTCGAGCTGGGAATGGAGTTCCTGGGTGGCGGTCGAGCAGCGGGCGTAGCCGATCCGGACGCGTGACCGCTGCCTTCAGTTGATCACCTACCCACACCCCGACAACCCTCTCTCACCCGGGAGTTCAGGACGTCTCGCCGACCGAGAACGCACGAGCCCTGAGACCGCCAAGGGTACGCTTCCCGTGGTCCGCGTCGAGGACGCTGCGTTTGCAGGCCCCGCCCGCGTCTCCTCATCGTCCGGCAGGCTAGCGAACCGCTCACGCGAGGTAGTCGACGAAGCAGACGTCTGACGACGGGGTGCAGTTCCGGCGGACACCGATGATCGGCTTGGAAGCCCACGGGCAGATACCCTCGGGCACCCCATTGGGCAGGACGGGGAAGTATCCGCCGAGCCTGATGCGGTGGAGCATTCGCCGTGTCGCGGAGGGCAGGCAGGCGAGGGACAGCCTTTTGCCGTGTTCACGGAGACTCCGGTCGACGTCGACAAGCGGCTGGGCGCCCGTGCTGTCGATGAACCGCAATCCACACAGATCAACGGTCATGTCGCGGTGCTGGGCATGGAGCGCGGCATTGCGGAAGGCCTGCTGAATGATCGGTACGGTGAGGATGTCGGCCTCACCATGGAGGGCGACGAGCGCGTGGTCGCGCGTGAGCGTCGTGACGACGTAGAGGTGCATGCATGCTCCAGCCGGGATGGCACGGTCGGAAACCGCCAGGGTCCGGAGCGGCATCGTACGGAGGCCGACCGTGATGCGGCCGTCCTCGTAGGTTTTCACCCTATTCACCTTCACCCACACTTGCGCGCCGATATGAGCACGAAATCATTCAATTCTAAATCTTGCTGCATAATGCGCAAAACAGAACGCATTGCGTATGAGAATGAAACGATTCTGATCGAATTAGTTCCCTTCTGTCGCGCGATGAGGTTGCCGCCCCGGTCCGGGCACGATGGACTCCGGTCGGGTCACCACGTGAAGGGCCACGTCGACGAGCTTGCGGTTGCTGCTGCGGGCGAGGCTGCGCAGCACCGTGAAGGCCTCGTCGAGGGATGCGTTCAGACGGTGCGCGAGAAAGCCCTTCGCCTGTTCGATGACAACCCGACTGTTCAAAGCGTGTTGGAGCTGCTCGGCGAGCAGCTCCCGGTTCCGTGAGGCGCGTTCCTGGAGGATGCCGATGGTGGCGATGTCGGCGAGTCCCTGTCCGAGAGCGGCATTTCGGTCGTCCAGGATGCCTGGCTGGGCACGGAAGAGGTTCAGTGCGCCGATGATCTGTCCGTTGCGGCGCATGGGCAGCGCACACACGCTGCGGAAGCCCTCCTGACGAGCGGCCTTGGCGAAGCGGGGCCAGGGCATCTCCTCGGCTGCCACGCCGAGGTCGGGATCGTCGTAGTCGATGCGTCGGCGTTCGTTGAAGCAGACGACACAGGGGCCCTGGAACGCCTGCAGCTGGAGGAGTTCCAGTAGCCGGGCCTTCTCACTGGAAGCGGCGATCAGCTGGAGCCGGCTCTGGAGATCCGTCAACAGGATGCCGGCTGCGTCGACGTCCAGCAGGGATACACAGCGTGCGGCGAGCCGATTCAGAAAATCGACGACGTCGAAGTCCTCGACCAAAGTGTCGGCCAACTCCACAAATGTTGAGATCAAATCCTCTTCACTCGCCATGGGGCGCGCCTCCTCACGCTTGCCCGTCGGGGTCATCAGCTCGCGGTCCGCCCCGCCCGCCTTCTCCCCGCGGGACAAAGACGAACTCTCCGGTCAGCAGACGGTCGGCGGCCTGTGCGAGGGAGAGGCCGGAGCCGAAGGCGTGGGCACGCAGACGCGAGAACGCCTCCTCGATACCCACGGCCAACTGTGCCGCCGCCATACCCGTGGCCTGATAGACCTTCAGGCTGTCCTCGCCCAGACCGAGCATGGCCAGGCGCCGGGCATCGTCGCGGTGCGAGACGGTCAGCAGCAGGTCCAGGGCGAACGTCGTCAACAGCAACGCGTCGGCCGCCTGCTCAGGGGTCAGCGGTCCAGGACGGTAGCGGTACAGCGACAGGGTTCCCAGACGCACGGCGCCCACCTGGAGCGGGAAGACGAACAGGGCGCGTACGCCCCAGCCGTGCGCCATGGGGGCAAAGCCCGGCCAGCGGTCGCTCGGGCCAGACTCTGCCAGATCGGCCGTCATCACCGTGTCCCTGCTCTGCCAAGCATCGATGCCCGGGCCTTCGCCGATCGTGATCTGGAGGTCTTCCACGGCGGCGCACGCACCGTCGCTGGCGTGCAGGGATCCGTGGCGCTCACCGCGGCCGATCGCCGCGGTCGCCGCGTCGACCCCACACACGTCCACGGCCACGGAACACACCGTGTCCATCCCCGCTGACAGGGGTGCCGAGCGCTCTGCAAGCATCCGACTCAGTTCCGCCGAGCGTCGGTTCATCTCCTGCTCGCTCCTTCGCGGCCGAACGTGTGCTTCGAGCACGGCCGGTTCAGCCCTGCTCCGCCCAAGACGCGCTACCACGGGCGTCCCATCGACGCACGTGGCGAGCGCGCAGCCGTGAAAGCTCATGCCGTCCAACCTCCCGTGTAGCACTGTCACCCACGCACGGCGGACACGGCATGGGGTTGTCGGGTGTGCGTGTATGGGCCGAACGGACCTGGCTCAGGGTCTTTCTGAACGGTTGAACGAGGACCGCTACCTCGGTGCTGGGATCGGGAGCGGGGTGCCGTTCGAGGACGGCACACCGCTTACGCCGTCATGGGCGGGTTGGACTGTTGGGGGCGCTCCCGGCGCCCACCGCACGACGCCCCGCTCCCGGCCGTACCGGAGCGGGCGGGTTCAGAGCCAGTCGTTACGCCGGAAGCCCCGGTGGATCACGAGGCAGACGACCGCGATGACGGTGAGCGCGGCCGGATTGCCGTACGGGTAGTTCGTTAAACCCAACGGTAGTTGGGGTTGACGCTCGGTCAGGGTGGTCGTAAGGCAGAGAGGGAGGGAATGCCTCGCCGAGTGGGGACGTGACGAGCCCGGCGCGTCACCAGCGACAGCGCCGGGCCGTGGTGAGCCAGGTAACCGCTCGGATCAGTCGGCGGTCGGCTCCAGGTAGTACTCGTAGGTGTGGAGGTCGAAGGTGAGTCCGGTGAGCGGCGCGAGCTTGGCAGCCTGCTCCTCTGTCACCCGGTAGGTGTCACCCAGGTGGTCGGGATGCGTGATGTGGAACACCTCGGCCAGGGTCCGCTCGCCGAGGTGGGTCACGTCCCACCGATCATCGGTGAAGTCTTCGTCCTTGTGGTACTGGGCGATCCTATAGATCACTTCTCCACCTTTCGTGTCGGGTCGCGTGGCTTGGTCTGCTCTCCGGTGTGGTAGTCGTACTCGCCGAGGTGCTTGCCGTTCTTGTCGTATTTCTCAACTCTGTCGTGCTGGCGGTCGTGCTCGTAGATATTGCCCTTTGAGTCCTTCCAGCGAGCACGCAGTCCGCCGCCGCCCTGGACAGGCGTCTTCGACTTTGTGCGCTTCGCACCAGGGAAGGCCGGGAGGTCCTTCGGAGTTGGGGCGGGACCTGTCTGTACCTTCTGCGAGGCGTTCGCCCTGTCGCGCGCGTTGCGCAGAGCGACACCGAGTCCCTCGTCGATCCTGGAGATGCCGTCGGCTGTGCCGTAGGCGCCGCTGACGACGAGTCCTCCGCCGACGGCGATCGCGGGGGCGCCTGCCAGACAGCCGACGCCGGTGAGGCAGACCGCGCCACCGCCGATGATGCTGCCGGCACCGGCTTCCATGGTGTAGAGACTGACCGCGGTCTCGAAGGCTCCTGTCAGGACATCGGTGTTGGTGAAGATCTCGGTGACGTAGATGCCGACCGTGTTGACCTTTTCCTCCAGCCAGTCCGGGACCCAGCCCTCGTCGACCTCCTCGTCCTCCGCTTCAGCCGCGGCCTCAGCCTCGCGCCACTCCTGCTCGACGGCGCGGAAGGTCGCCTCCTCCTCACGGTACTTCTGGACCGCGGCCGCGAAAGCGTCCACCCCCGCCTTCTTGGCTGCCGCGGCATCCTTGCCCGCGGCCACAGCGCTCCGGCGCGCCTGGTCGGCCGATGCCCACGCGGACTCCGCCTCGACCCGAGCGTAGGCGGCGGATCCCTGCGCGGCGGTGGCCGACCGAACGGCCTGCGCGGCCGAGTTCTGTGCGGCCTTGCGCGCCTGATGCGCCCTCTTGGCCGATGCCGCCGCATCGGCGGCTGACGCCTTCGCCTCCGCAGCGGACTTGGCGGCGTCCTCCCCGTATCCCTTGGCCTCTGCCGCCGAAGCCGCGGCCTGCTGCGCGGCCTCATCGGCTTCCGCCGCGGCCTTGCGTGCGGTTGCCGCGACCTTGCGGGCAAGAGCGGCATCCCGCTGGGCCGTGGCCGCGACGGCATAGCCCTCTGCGATCAACTGCTGTACTCGGGCGCGGTGTACGGCAGCGAGCTCGTCCTGTCGCTGCGCCTTGTACTGACCGGTCGTGATGAAGGAGTGGAGCAGGCTGGACGGGCCGGCGAGCGCCACCCGCGCTGCGGCGACTGTTTCCCCGGCCTGGGTGTTCTGGTCCCTGAGCTGGGTGGCCCGGACGCGCTCGTCCTCGACGCGCGCGAGGCGCGCACCCTCGGTGATGAAGGCGCGGTAGGTGTCGACCGAGTTGCTGGCGAGAGCGGCACGGCCGCGCTCCTGGATGATGGGACCGCCGGTGTCGATGACGCGGGCGATGTGGACGCGCATGTCCTGGGCCGCCACGTCGTACTGCCCGCTGGCGACGAACGTGTGCACGGCCGCCGCGTCCCCCTCGAGTGCCTGCGCGGCAGCCTGCCGGATCTTCGCCGAGGGCGAGTCCAGTGCAAGCCGCTCGGCGTCGGTGCGTTCGTCGTCCTGTGCGGCGGTCAGCCAACCGGTACGGGCGTATGCGAAGACGTCCTCGTCCGCGCCGGCCAGAGCTACCTGGGCAGCGGTACGGGCCCAGGGACCGCCGAGTTTCATCGTCGTCAGGGCGAGACGACGAGCCTTGGCAGCGACCGTGGCCACGTCGGTACCGCCCTTGCCCGCCTCGGCGGAAAGAGCGCGCAGGGCGGCCTCGTGGTCGCTCATCTGCTTGGCCAGGCCGTTGCGCTTCTCCTCTCGCGCCTCTTCCTCCGCCTTGAGGACACGGGCGCGCTCGACCGCGGCGTTCGTCCGTGCGGTCAGCTCCTCCGTCTCCACCTGGCGGGCGAGAGCATAGGTATCCTTCGCCTTCGCCACGGCTGCGCTGGCTGCGTTCGCCGCGTTGGTGGCGGCGTTGGCGTGGGCGGTTGACTTGGCGGCCGCGGTGGCCGCCTCGCCGGCGTGATCGGCGGCCTCGTCGGCCGCCGCTGCGGCGTTGCGGGCGTGCGTGGCGGCTTCGCGTGCCGCGTCGCGCGCCTCATAGGCAGCCTTCGCGGCCTTGGCAGCCAGAGACTGGGCAGCCTTCGCGGCGCGGGTGGCCTCGGCCGCCTGCTTGCGGGCGAGAGCGGCTGCTGCAGCGGCCTCACCGGAGTGGGCGCCGGCAGCCTCTGCGAAGCGGCCTGCCTCCTCGGCTGCCGCGGCTGCCGCGTCCGCGTTCGCACCGGCGCCGATCGCGGCCCCCGCTACTGCGCCCGCCGCGGCAGCTGCGACCCCCGCCTGTTGCGCGGCCTCGGCGGCTTCCTCTGCCCCCTTGGCAGCGTTGCGGGCGTCCTCAGCAGCGCGGCGCGAAGCCGCGGCCTGCGCAGCGTCCGTGGCAGCGTCGGCCGCCGCTCCCCTGGCCCTGGACGCGGCCTGGGAAGCACCGGCCGCAGCAGCAGCAGCCTGGGCCGCGGCATTGGCGGCCACACGCGCGGAGTTGCTCGCGCCGCGGGCCGCAGTGATCGCGGTTTCGGCTGCCCGAGCGGCCTGGCTCGCCGCGCTGGCGGCCCGCGACGCGGCGGAAGCGGCTCGCTGCGAGTCTTCGCGCGCCGCCTCGGTCTCCGCCGCCGCCCTCACGGCGGCCTCCTTGGCCAGCTTGGACGCCTCGACCGCACGATCGGAGGCCTGCTTCGCTGCGGTGGTCTCCTGCTTCGCCTGTCGGCCCGCTTCCCGAGCCAGCGAGGCGAGCTCCGCGACAGTGGCGTACTCCGTATCGCGGTTGCGCGCTACGTGCTGCCCGACGAGCAGGAACTCGTGAATGTCCTCGGCCGAGCCGTTGAGCGCGATCCGTCCGGCAGTACGCACGTTCGGTCCGCCGACACTCAGGATCTGGGTCAGCTGAACTCGCTCGTCCTGCTCCTGCCAGTCGTAACGGCCCTTGTCGAGGAAGGCCTTCAGATCGGCGGCAGTGCCCTGGAGCGCCCTACGGCCCTCTTCCTGGACGATTGGCCCGGCCGTGTCGATGATCTGAGCGATGCGTACGCGCTGGTCCTGCTCAAGCGGGGCCTTCCAGCCGTCCGTGAGGAACGTCCGCGTGTTCTGGGGAGTGCCGGCGAGCGTCGCCCTGGCCGCCTCAATCAGGTTACTGCCGCCCACGCTGGCGATCTGGGCGGTAGCCACCCTGTCGTCCTGGAAAGCCGCATCGGGAGCCACCTGGTCCAGGAACCGCCGGACCTCCGCGTCACTTCCGGTCAGCGCCACCTCGGCGGCGGCCTTGAGCCCGGGGCCACCCGACTTCCACAGCTCGACAGCCCTGCCACGGGGTGTGGCCGGGACGCCGTCGACCGAGACAGCGGGGGTCTCCGCTGCCAAGGCTGTCGAGGGTGTCGTGCCGAGCAGGCCCGCCACGAGCGCGAGCATCAGCCCGGCCCGACCTATCGACGTGGCGGCACCATGTGTCACTGGTCGCGCATCTGATCGGCGAATTCTTCGCCCCAAGGTCAGCTCATCTCGTCGTCCGGCCGCGCGAATACGGCCACTGCCTTCATGGATCTCTCAGGAAGTGCATGCAGGGTGCTCCAGCACGCGTGTCGAGACGACGCAGGTATCGCCGAAATGGCCTCTGCGGCCGT
The DNA here is from genome assembly GCF_042755225.1 of Streptomyces sp. NPDC059169. NCBI lineage: Bacteria > Bacillati > Actinomycetota > Actinomycetes > Kitasatosporales > Streptomycetaceae > Streptomyces > Streptomyces sp. NPDC059169. The sequence goes on from NZ_JBHZCF010000003.1 coordinate 178,743, forward strand.
TCGTGCGGTGGTCAGCCGCACGCACCCCCCCAGGTCTGACGAGGCATCTTGCCACACTGGCCGCGGGGTTGGGGACGTGGCTCAAGCCGTCGCCTCCGAGTCCACCGCACCGCGCACGGACACTTTTCGCCGGAGAAGGTTGCGTGCATTTCACGGTGATCATCGTCACGAGAATTCCGTTTGACAGGTGATGATCAACAAGAAATGTTTCTGGAGTCTCTGCGCCGGTCCGTTGTGGCCAGGCAGTGATGTACAGCCGTTTCTTGCGGCCCTATGGCCGCCTTGGGAAGGAATCAACAGGTGCACTCTCGTGCCACCGGAATGGCCATCGCGACCATGGCAGCCGCCGCTCTGACGGCCCCCCTGGCTGGTTCAGCCACCGCCGCCCAAACGCAGACGGCGGACATGCCGTTTGCCTTCGAGGACGGCTCGTACCCGAACGCGGCCCAGATTCTCGCCGACAAGGGAATCAAGCTCGTCCGCGGCGACGGCAACATCCTCCTCACTGACTGCGACCCTTCCGCCAAGCAGATCCGAGTGCTGGCGGTCAAGGACGAAAGCGTCAATCGGCAGGGCACCTACTGCTTCGAGTCCCGCGCCGTCAACGGACGCCTTACGCTGGAACTCGACCGCGTCTTCGCCATCGACGCCGCAGACCAGCCCCTCGACGCCGAACTCACCACCGCCGACGGCACCTCCAAGACTGTCTCCATCGCCAAGGACGGCTTCGCCAGCGTCGGCGAAGGCCAAGTGGGGGGCTCCCGCAGCACCCTCATCGAGATCAGGGCCACCGGCCCCGGCGACGGAGCGCCCGCCTCGAGCGACCCTGCCGCCCCTCTCCCCTTCGTCGCCAAGATCAATGCCGGCGAACAGACCGCCTGCTCCGGAACGCTCGTGTCCCAGCGCTGGGTCCTTGCCGCAGCCTCCTGTTTCTCCACCGACGGCAAGCCCGCGGCCGGCAAGCCCGCTGTTCCCACCACCGTCACCGTCGGGCGCATCAACCTGACGCAGACTTCGACCGGCGCCGTGCGCACCGCTGTCGAACTCATCCCGCATCCGAACCGCGACCTCGTCCTGGTGAAGTTGAACACCGGCGTCGCCGGCATCGAGCCGGTCGCTCTGGCCTCCACGCCCGTTGCGGCCGACCAGGACGTCACAGTCGCCGGATTCGGCCGAACCAGGACCACTTGGGTCCCCGACACCCTCCACGCCGACACCTTCACCGCGACCGGGGACAGCACCGCAAACATCACCCTCACTCCGTCAGGCGATGCCGGCATCTGCCAGGGCGACGCCGGCGGCCCCGTACTGCGTACCAACGGCCAGACCCAGGAACTCGTCGCCATTACCAGCAAGTCCTGGCAGGGAGGCTGCCTCGGCACGCCCGCCGGGACACGCACCGGCGCCATCGGCACCCGCGTCGACGACGTGCGAGCCTGGATCACCGGCCATGTCACCCCGGTAGCCGGCGACATGACCGGCGACAACAAGCCCGACCTGGTCGCCATTGACGATGAAGGGAAGCTGCGCCTCTACCCCGGCACCGGCACGGGTGCTCTCCGCGCCCCGGTGCAGATCGGCACCGGTGGTTGGGGCGGCGCGCAGGTCACCCACCGCGGCGACTGGACCGGTGACGGGATGGAAGACGTCGTCGCCGTCGTCGGCGGCGAACTGCGGGTCTACCCCAACCGCGGAGACGGCTCGCTGGCCGCGCCTGTCAAGATCGGCAGCCTGCCCACCACCGCCCGCATCATCGGCGTCGGCGACACCACCCGGGACGGACAGCCCGACCTTGCTGTCGCCTACGACGACAAGCTTTGGATCTACCCGGGAGTCGTGGGCGCCACCCCCAAGCACGGAACCCCGGTCCAGATCGGCACCTCCGGCTGGAACGTCATGACCCTGACCGCTCCCGGAGACGCAAACAAGGACGGGCGCCCCGACCTGCTCGCCCGCGACACACGTAACGGCGTCCTCTACGTCTACCTCGGCCAGCCCAACGGTTCCTTCAGTGGCCGGATGGAGTTCGGCCACGGCTACACCACCGCTTTCCGGCCCCTCATCGCCGGCGCTGCAGACGCCAACCGCGACGGCATCGCCGACATGTGGGCCACCGCCGGCGACGGCACCTTGAAGTTCTACAAGGGCGGCTCGGATTCCCACGGTCCCATCGACGGCCCGAGCATCCAGGTCGGCACCGGGGGCTGGGGCCGTATCAAGTCCATCAGCTAACCGTTCCACCCACACCAGGGGCGACGCAGTCGCCGCAATCACATGGCGCCCCCAGCCTCCGCTGGGGGCGCCACCCGGTTCGGGTGCCGAAGGTGGTGACGGAATGCACCGGATCAAGAGGGCTCCGACGTCGGGCGCTCTGCCTGGCGAGGCAGACCCCGTCGGTGGCCCAGCTCCGGACAGCCGTGACGCAACGGATGCTCCCGTGCTCCGCCACCGGGTGTCGCTGTGTTCCTTCTGCGAAGCCGGGCCACACGACGGTCGGGCTCGGACGATCACCGTGGTCGAGGACGATGTCGTCGTCACCTGGCACTCGCTGTTCTGCCCGCACTACGCAGCCGACCGTGTCCTGGCCGCGGAACCCGACCACCGGCACGCCTGACGGCGGGCGTCCGTGCCTTGTGCGCCGGCTGCGGCGGACGGGCAGTCAGCCATGCGGGGTGAGGTCACTCCGGGCTGGTGAGATGGTCGAGCCGGGCAGTGAGGTCGGGGTGAGCGGCCGCGAGGTGGGGCCGGGTGGCGGTCAGGGGGGCGATGAGGCCGGCGGGGTCGTCGTGGCCGAGGGCTGCATGGAGAGCGTCGAGGCTGCGCCGGGCAGCAGAAGGCAGGTCGGTGAGGGCGGTGATCTGTCCGGCGAGCCGGCGTAGGTCGGCGGCGTTGGCGCGGGCCCAGGTTACGGTGGCGCGTTCGGCGGCCCTGGCCTGGCGGGTGGCCGTCACGCGCTGCTCGCCGGTGGTACCGGCGGCGCCGGGGCGCCCGCGCAGGTAGCGGCGTTCGGCAGCCTGGCGGCTGGCAACGCCGAGGGGGCCGGCGAGGTCGGCCCAGCTGGCGCCCGCGGCGCGGGCGGTTTCGATCAGGCCGGTCTCCCATCCGGCGAGCTGCTCGCGCACCTGCCGCAGCAGCATCAGGGAGGCCAGCGCCTGCTCGGGACCGGGCCCGGCGGCGTCGGGGACCTCGTGCTGGGCATGGTGGAGGGCGTCGTTTATGGCGGCGAGGGCTGCTCCGGCGGCGAGGAAGGAGGCTGGGCTGCAGGCGTCGGTACGGGTCGTGGACGGCTGGTCGGCTGCGGTCACGGCACCTCCCTCAGGCAGTCATCGCATCGACGACATCATGTTTGTCATCCATTGGACGACATGTTACAACGGTTTCAGTGCAGCGCATTGGCAGCAACTGCTCAAACCCGCTGGAGGTGTTTCACGATGTTGATGCGCACTGACCCCTTCCGTGAGCTGGACCGGATGGCGCAGCAGATGATGGGCCCGGGCACCTGGTCGAAGCCGTCGGTGATGCCGATGGACGCCTACCGTGAGGGCGACGAGTACGTGGTGGCCTTCGACATCCCCGGTGCGACCGCGGACGCGATCGACATCGACGTCGAGCGGAACATGCTGACCGTCAAGGCCGAGCGCCGGCCGGTGGCGAAGGCCGACGACGTGAAGATGGAGCTGTCCGAGCGACCGCTGGGCGTCTTCTCCCGCCAGATCGTGCTCGCCGACACCCTCGACACCGAGCGCATCCAGGCCGACTACGACGCCGGTGTGCTCACCCTGCGCATCCCGATCGCCGAGCGCGCCAAGCCCCGCAAGATCTCCATCGGCGTCGGCTCCGGCCGCAAGGAGATCTCCGGCTGACACCGGACCGCACCGGTGCGGAGGACGGACACCTCATCTCCCCCTCCCCGCCCTCCGCACCCCCGTGCACGACGACACAAAGGGGTGACGGCCGATGACCTTGCGACACGAAGCGTTCCTCGACCACGTCAAGGAACGCGGCGAATACGACACTGCGGAGGAAGCCGAGCGGGCGGCCCGCGTGGTGCTCGCCCTGCTCGGCGCACACCTCGTCGGCCACGTCCGCGCCCAACTCGCGGCACGCCTTCCTGAAGGCTTCGCCCTGATCCTGCTCAACCCGCTGCAGAGCGCCGAACCGCTGACCCCCGAACGTTTCGTCCGCGCGACCGCCGCCTGGATCGACGGCGCCACCGAGCAGACCGCGACCTGGGACGTCAGCGCCGTGCTGTCCACCGTCGCCGACACGGCAGGCGAGAACCTGACGGGACAGATCCTGCTCCAGCTCCCCGCCGGCTACGACCTCCTCTTCGGCCGCCCCCAGCCCACCTGACCAAGACCAGGGGGCCGCACCCCGGCACCCCTCCGCGGCTCCGTGAAAGGCATACACCGCAGTGATCGACGCGCGCGTACCGCTTGAGCACCAGCAGCCGTACTCGACGGAGTACGAGCAGATGCTGGAAAGAGTCCGCTACGAGGGCGCCTACCCCACCCGCGAACGGGCCTAGGCATGCCGGGCCTGCTCGACGGGGCCCCCGCTCCCGGCAGAACCGGATCGGCAACGCGACCGCACGCCGCAACGCCCGCGCCCTGTCCCGGCTGCGGCACTCCAACGCCTGGCTGTGGTGACGGCACCGTCCACCGAGTGCAGTCCACTGTGGAGCCCGCCCGCTGGACTCCACACAGTGGAACGACCGGGTGGGGCCCACCCGATGGGCCCCACCAGAGTGGACGCCACCGAGTGGACTCCACTGGGCCTCCGCCAACCTGAAGTCGATGGTCGAAAGGCTGGTGTGATCGGCCCTCGGGGGTACTCGTGCTGGTCGTGGACGGGAGTCTGCGGGGTAGATCGTCCGTCGGCTTGCCACTTAACGTCTGGTACGGAACTTGATCAGTGGACTGTAAGCGGCTTCGAGGGGTGCTGTGGATCTCGGCTCTGTGATCATCGCGGTGGCAGGTGTGGCCGGAACACTGGGGGGATCGTTGCTTACTCAACGTGCCGCTGAACGGGCAAAACGTCGGGAGATAGAGCTGGTTCGAGACCATGAGGAGGTCCGCGACAACCTCCTGCTCCGACGCACCTGCTACGTGGAGCTCAATCGGGACGCACGTCAGTTCACCACGGCGCTCAGCCAGTTCCTGCATGTCATGCAGGAACGCAGGGTCGAGGAGACCGACCGGGCAGCACTTGATGAGGCAAAAAGAGCCCACCGCGACACGTACTCCCAAGCTCAGATGATCGCCCCTGACGACGTGCTCGTATCTGCCAGTGAGGTCAATAAAGCCCTGAACAGCGTATACGGCCAGGTCAAACGCCTGGAGCGAGAAGCGCCCGGCCCTGAGGAGACGATGGCCGCTGCGTTCCGGGCCCAGGCGGAGGTCTGGGACCTGTTGCGGGCCATGAGGACCGTGATGCGCCGTGACGTCGGGGTGACCTCTGTGAGTGACGACGCGTCGGTACATCTCCCCACCCAGTTGGCCGGTCCTCAGAGCAGGCGCTGAATCACCAACTCAGCGGTTGACTTCGAGGTTCGTCAAGACGAGCAAAGCGCGCTGAAGTCGGTGGCGCGGGCGGGGTTGGTACGGAGCTCGGTGAGGATCCGCCAGTTCTTGGGGCGAGCCCGGGCTGCGGCAGTTGTTGCAGGGCTCACCGCTGTACGGGACGGCGACTTCGGCACCCGGCTGCCGGACGACGCGGATGGACTGCTCGGCGAGATCGCCGGCGTCTTCAACGGCATGGTCGACCAACTCTCCCTCTTCACCTCCGAGGTGACCCGGGTCGCCCACGAAGTCGGCAGCGAAGGCCGGCTCGGCGGCCTGGCCGCGGTCCCCAGTGTGTCCGGAACCTGGCGGACCTCAGCGATTCGGTGAACGCGATGGCGGGCAAGCTCACCACCCGGGTGCACTCCATCGCCCACATCGCAACGGCCGTCGCACGCGGCGGCCCCTCCCAGGGCGTCTCCGGCACCTGGAAGCGGCTGACGGAGAACGTGGACAGACGGCCGAGGAGCCCGCGAGCGTGGTAGCCGAACCACGGACGTAGGCCCGGGCGCGCGGCTCCTTCCTCAGTCCCTTCCCTTCCCGTCGCCCCCGGGCCAGACGCCCGTCGCCCGGTGCACCGCCTTGGCCCCTGCTCGGTCGACCACACTGCGCACCACGGCGAATATGGCGCCCTGCGCGGCAGCCGCGAGCAGGATCTCGCCCCAGCGCCGGTCCTGGTCCAGCGCGTCAGGGGCGTTGTCCTCGTGCCGCAGCACCTTCCACGCCTTCTGGAAGGCGATTCCCGCGAGTGCGCCGCCGCCCCAGCTCAGCGCGAACCCGACCGGTTTGTAGACGAGCGGAACCTTGCCTTCCCTGCTCAGCTTCATCTTGCTCATGGTTCCGCCTCCACCTCTTCCGTGACGTGCATACCCTCGCCGTTCTCCGCGAGCGACACACCTCAAACACTTCGCGCACGGGCTGAGCCGTATGGCGGGCCCCTGTCGCAGGGCTACGTGTGCTGCCGGACCCGCCGCTGACGCCTCACGGCACGTCGCGACAGGGGTCGCCGCCTCACTTCCTGGTACGCCGCAAGAAGATCACCCAAGCCAACACGGCAGCGCTCGCGGCGAGCAGAACGGTGGGATGGCGTCGGGCTGCTCCGGCGGCTTCGATGACGGGTCGGGGCGCATCGCGCTGCAGGTGGTGGGCTACCGCGACGGCTTTGACCTTGGCGTCGGTCGCGGCATGCTCGACCTGCGTCTTGATGTCGCCGACCCTCTGCTGGGCCCGGGCTTTGACGTCGGTCTTTTCGGCAAGGGCCTCCAGGGTCTGCCCCAGTTGCTCGCGGGTGGCCCGGACCTGCTCGCTCAGCGCCTCCAGAGTGTCGGGAAGGGCGTCGTCCTGAGGAGTTCCGGTCATCGGTGGCTCATCCTCTCCTTGATCTCGGCCGCGTCGGCCTTGACACTGTCGATCGCGCGCTCCGGTACCGGTGGCGCACCCTGGCTGAGCTGCTTCTTTCCGCCGGCCGCGAGGACCGCCGCGACAGCGAGCAGGACACCGGCGACGATGAGCGCGGACGCCCACACCGGCAGCGCCAGGGCGAGTGCCGCGACCGCTGCGGCGACCAGAGCCTGCAGGCAGAGGAGACCGACGGCGCCGGCACCGCCGAACAGGCCACCGCCGCGGCCGAAGCGTTTGCCCTTCTGCCGCATCTCCGCCTGTGCCAGGCGCAACTCCTGCCGGATCAGTCGGGAGATCTGCTCCGACGCCCGTTCGACCAGCTCACCCACGGATTCCTGGCCGTGCCGCACCGGGGGATGGTCAGCGCTGCGGGACATGGCCGCCGCCTCCTTCTCCGCTCTGGTACACAACCTCCGCTCTGGTACACAACGGCGGTTTCCCCGAATCTGCCGGCGTACCCGTAACGGGGTCGACACGCCGCCGGCGCGTGCCGGCGGGCGGGCGCCGGGACGTCTGAGCGCGATCGGCGCGGCGACCACTGCCAGGTGCTCAGACGAGCGGGCACGCACCGAACGCGTACGTCCGACAGGACCCGGTGGCTCTCCCTCGACTCCCTTGGGGTCGTCTGGTGCTGGCTGAGATGCACCGTTTCGACACTCTGCTTCGGGCGAGGAGAAGGGAGACCGCAGGAGGGAGAGTCGAGAATGATCAATCTTGTCCTACTGACCGCTCCCATGTTCCTCGCTGCTGTGCTCATGCGAACGGAACCACATGCCAAGCACCGTCGCGTGGTCCGCCGCCACTGAGCTGGGCGGTTGAGTGAACGTCGCCACCGGTCCCGGCACACCGGATCCGCCCGGGGCCGTGTCCAGGGACGCCCACCCAAACGGGGAACCTCGCCGGACGCGGCCCCGGGGACCGGGCGAGCGGCCTCGTCGTGCCGCTCTCCGGCCGCGACGGTCGGGGACAGCGCGTCGCCGGACGGGGCACCACCTCCGGGGACGGACGGCGTGTCCCCGCCCGGACTCCTCGCGCCCAGCACGCTCCACGCACAGGTCGACGGGGCCCGCGCGGCGATCCGGGGCAAGGCAGTCCGAGGTCACGGAGGAATCGAGAGCCGCCCGCTCCGCCCGACGAGCTCACGAACCCGGGGCGGCGAATGACCCTTCACGCCTCCGCGGAGATCGGCGTCCACGGGTGTGACGACCGTGTTCGCTGCTCGTCCAAGGGACCGGTCCGACGGCCCCGGTCGTCAAGCGGCTCCCGTCGGTTCACCCACCCGGCCTCCACCGGAGGGCGTGAACCGCCGCCACTCCGAGGTGGCCTCACCGTTGAGTCCGCTGTGGACGACGACACCCTCGAACCGCCCGGCCTGGTCCGGATCGACATCACCGCGAGCACCGTGGAGGCAGCCAAGCTAGCCGTCGAACAGATCCGCAGACTCTGGCTGGTCAGCCCCGCGCCACCGAGCCACGCCCCCAGGGCAGGCGCCTGCATCTCGGTTCACGCCGATGTATACAGCGACCCTGAAGACGACGGGTACCCTTTCCCGACCTGCCCGCACCTCACCGACGGATGACGGTCGGGCCCGACATCCGCTGCTCCGCCGGACGGAGTGCGTGAAGCGGCACGACGGTGTCGGGCGAGCGGGCCTTCCCGCCGGCTCCGGTCGGTTGCCGTCCGTACCGGGGTGGGCGACTCCACCGCTGGCTGCCGGGAGTGCGACAACGCACGCCCGCGAGGCGGCAGCGCGGGGCGGCGGGGCCCTCAGAGCACCCGAACCGAAACGGACCGGGGTCGACCCCGGCCGACGTCTGCGCCCGAAGCGCAGGCGCCCCGGTGGTCGGGGCGGATCGCGTCGGAGTGCCCACGGGTCCGTTCGTGCGGGCCGAATCCGGCCCGCACGACACCCCACAGCCACGGCTTGCAACGCACGCACGTGGGACGGTGCGCCGCGTGACCGGCCCCAACGGCACCCATGCCCCGGGCCCGACCGTCACGGCCGGGCCCGGGGAGGGGACGCGGTGTACGCGGTGTACGCGGTCACCTCACCATCGGTACCAGCGGCCGCGGCCGCCGCCGGTGGGCGTTGAGCGCACCACGAAGCCGAGGAGCCACACCAGCAGAACGACGAGCGCGAGCCACCACAAGGCCTTGACGGCGAAGCCAGCACCGAAAAGGACGAGTACGAGAAGGAGAACAAGCAACAGGGGAACCATAGCAATCGACCTCCTGCACCCCATGTGCCCTGCAATTCCTGGCACACTCCCCGACGCACCTTACTCATGCAGGAGAAGCCTTCCACGGGCCTGCCGGCCGGAGCGTACGCTCATCGGCCGCCGCACCGAGGCCGCAGCACACTCCGTTCCCGCGCGCAGCCGCGAGCACGGTGGTCATCCGCGGTGGAAGGGGTCGCCGGCACAGCGTCCATCGACGCCCGCCCCGGCTTCCCCGGCGGGGTACCGGGACTCAGTGACGAAGCAACTCCCACGCCGTGAGGACGAGGCAGCCGGTGGCGAGGGCCGCAGCGGTGGTCCGCCGGCGAAGATGCTGGTAGCGCGCCTCGTACTCCGCACGAAGTTCCCAGCACCGGTGCGCGATTCGACGGGTGATCATTTTGGACATGTCTACGCGGGCCCGGGCGTACTCCTCTTCGAGTTCCCGCCGCTCGCCGGAGGTCAGCCAGGGCAGCGTGTCGCAGAAGGCGGTGGCCTCCCTGCGTGCCTGGGTGAGTTCCGCCTGCCAGTAGAGGTAGCCGTCGAGCTGGCGCAGCCCGCTCTGGACTGCCTCGTGCGGCGGGCGAGCGCTCACCTCAGCTCCTTCCCCGGGCCGCTCAGGCGCGGCTGAGGAGCACCGCCGTACTGGATCTCGGCAATCTCGGGGTGGTGCATGTCGAAGGCAGGTGATTCCGAGCGGATCCGCGGCAGGGTCACGAAGTTGTGTCGCGGCGGCGGGCAGGACGTCGCCCACTCGAGGGAACGGCCGTAGCCCCACGGATCGTCCGTCTCGACCACCGTGCCGTGCTTCGAGGTCCACCAGATGTTGTAGAGGAACGGCAGCACCGACATTCCCAGCAGGAACGAGCTGATCGTGGAGAACGTGTTCAGCGCGGTGAAACCGTCGGCCGCCAGGTAGTCCGCGTAGCGGCGCGGCATGCCCTCGGCGCCCAGCCAGTGCTGGACCAGGAACGTGCCCTGAAAGCCGATGAACAGGGTCCAGAAGCTGATCTTGCCCAGGCGCTCGTCGAGCCGCTTGCCGGTGAACTTCGGCCACCAGAAGTGGAATCCGGCGAACATCGCGAACACCACGGTGCCGAAGACGACGTAGTGGAAGTGCGCGACGACGAAGTACGAGTCGGAGACGTGGAAGTCCATCGGGGGCGAAGCCAGGATGATTCCCGTCAAACCTCCGAAGAGGAAGGTCACCAGGAAGCCGGTGGCCCAGAGCATGGGAGCCTCGAAGGTCAGTGCCCCCTTCCACATGGTGCCGATCCAGTTGAAGAACTTCACACCGGTGGGCACGGCGATCAGGAAGGTCATGAAGGAGAAGAACGGCAGCAGCACCGCTCCGGTGACGAACATGTGGTGGGCCCACACGGTCACGGACAGGCCGGCGATGGCGATGGTCGCGGCCACCAGGCCGATGTAACCGAACATCGGCTTGCGGCTGAAGACCGGGATGACCTCCGAGATGATCCCGAAGAACGGTAGGGCGATGATGTACACCTCTGGATGGCCGAAGAACCAGAAGAGGTGTTGCCACAACAACGCGCCTCCGTTGGCCGCGTCGAAGATGTGGGCGCCGAACTTTCGGTCCGCCTCCAGGGCGAACAGGGCCGCGGCCAGTACCGGGAAGGCGAGCAGGACCAGCACACCGGTCAGCAGCACCGTCCAGCAGAAGATCGACATACGGAACATCGTCATGCCCGGAGCACGCATGCAGATGATCGTGGTGATGAAGTTGACCGAACCGAGGATCGTGCCGAAGCCGGAGAAGGCCAGACCCGCGATCACCATGTCCGCGCCCACGTTGGGCGTGTGCACCTCGTCCGACAAGGGCGGATACATGAACCAGCCGAAGTCCGGTGCACCGTTCGGAGTGAGGAAGGAGGCGAGCGCGATGAGCGAGCCGAAGAGGTAGAGCCAGTACGCGAACATGTTCAGCCGCGGGAACGCCACATCCGGAGCCCCGATCTGCAACGGCATGATCCAGTTGGCGAATCCGGCGAACAACGGGGTCGCGAACATCAGCAGCATGATCAGGCCGTGCATCGTGAACGCCTGGTTGTACTGCTCGCTCGACATGATCTGCATCCCCGGCCGCGCCAACTCGGCGCGCATGAACATGGCCAGCAGTCCGCCGACGCAGAAGAAGGCGAACGACGTGGTCATGTACAACGTGCCGATGGTCTTGTGGTCCGTGGTGGTCAGCCACTTCACCACCACGTTCCCGGGCCGCCGGTGCCGGAGAGGGATCTCGTCCTCGTACGAGTCATCGACCGTGGCTCGGGACGGGATCTCGGGATGCATGGCCACGCAGGGCTCCTGCCAGACTCAGCCTCAGCGCCGACACGGGGCCAGCCGATGGGGCAACGCACACTTACGATGCCTTTCTCCCCCACGAAGGCGCCACGGCCGAGCACCTCCGTGCTCCTTTCACCCGAAAGGAAGCACGGGTTGGGCCACCTGCATGAGCGGCTGGTCGTTGACGCCTTCGATCGCGAAGGGCGGGGCCCGCTTGCGCACGGCCGCCCAGGTGTCCGCCCCGGTGCGGAGCCGGCCGGCGCCTCCGCGGCGACCTCCGGTCGTTCCGCGCCGGGTCCCGACGTCCTAGGCCTGTGTTTCCCGTGCGACAGGACTGCGCACCCGGAGAGGAGTCGGTGACGGCCTGGAGCGCTGAGTCGCGCCGGGACGGGAACGCCGGGCCGAGCAGGTCAACTCCCTGGGTGAGCCTGGGTCTGGAGCCGCCAGCGGCTGCCCGTGCAGCCGCTGGGCAGGGGCGGAAACCGGTGTCCTTTCACGTCGGTGCTCCAGTGGTGCCGAGCCCCGCAATCACATTCGTAGATACCGCTGTCCGGCACGATCTCGCCGGGGTGGAACCAGTCCTTGGCTTCGCTTTCCATGCCCTCTGTCTACGGGGCCGTGGAGGAGTACGCGACCCGGCACGGCAGCCGTTCGCCCGACGCGCGGTGCCGAGTGCCGGGTCCTCGGGGAGGCACGGCGTGGACGCCCTCCGTGGTCTGACGCCCTGCAAGCAGGCATCCCTCTTCCGGCTACCAACACGCCTCGCCGCTCCCGACGCCGGGTCGCAGCGTGCCCGAGTCTCCCGGGTGGCGGAGCGCGGCCGGTGGGTGTGGAGTGAGGGATGGACTGGTCGCGCGAGTGTCGCTGCGGCGGGGAGGCGGGTCGCGTCGGGAAGGAAGAGCCTAGCTGCCGGCACGATCGGACGACGGGGCGTGAACGTCGTTGCGAACACATCGGCAACCGTGCGATACACGTGGCGACCGGCCCGCGCCGAGGCGAGCGGCAGGGGATGCAGCACCTCACCGACGACGACAGCATGGGCAGAGCACCGACGTAGCAGCCCAAAGACGGCCCGCCCCCGGGCTCGAGCGGGCAATCGAGGACCTATGACACGCGACATGTGGAACTACCATCCGGAGTCTCACCACAGGCCGGGGATGAGCCTGGTCGGATACACGGTCGTGGCGACCGACGGCCCGATCGGCACGGTCGACGAAGCCACCGAGGAACTCGGATCCACCTACGTGGTCGTCGACACCGACCCGTGGATCTCCGGCAGGCACGTGCTGATCCCCGCGGGCACCGTCGTGCGGGTCGACCGCCATGAGGAGAAACTCCTCGTCAACAGGACCAGGGAGGAGATCAAGGACTCCCCCGAATACGACCCGGAGCAGCACCACGGCAACAGCCACTTCCGTGAGGACGTCGCCGACTACTACCGCCCCTTCTACAGCTGACTCGGGCCCGGACGCCAGGAGCTCGAGGAGCGGCCCATGGGCACCGACCTCGACGGCGACGGATCGGCGGTCGGCGGGCCCGCAGACGGTTGTGTCCACCGTGAGAAATGGAGGGCGGTGGCAGTCACCGTTGTCCCACTTCTGCAGCAAGTGGCCGAGAAGGCTCCCGGAACGCAGAGACCGAGTGGATGTTTTGGTCGACCCGATGAGCGGCTCGACCGCGCATTCCCAGCAATGACCAGAAAACACCTGGTACGGTGACCGAAAAATTACTGATTGGGTGGTACTTCAGATGGCGGGCATTCGAAGAGCGTCGGCGGAGGCCTCTCCGAGGATTACGGACCCGACGTGATGGCGGTTTCGTCAGCCATGGCGGAGGACGACTGGCAGACGTCCCTTTCACCGGTCAACTCGCACAACGAATGGGACCCTCTGGAAGAGGTTATCGTCGGTCGACTTGACGGAGCGACGGTTCCCTCCCGTCACCCGGTGGTGTCCTGCAACCTCCCGCCATGGGCGGCACGTCTACAGGGCCTGGCCGCCGGCAAGAAGTACCCGCGCTTGCTGCTCGAACCAGCACAGCAGGAACTCGATGAGTTCATCGCCCTCCTGCGTTCCCTCGGTATCACCGTGACGCGCCCCGAAGCGGTCGACCACCGCCGGCGCTTCAGCACTCCCGACTGGTCATCCCGCGGTTTCGGCAATACGTGTCCGCGTGACAGCATGATCGTCATCGGCAATGAGATCATCGAGACCCCCATGGCGTGGCCGAGTAGGTACTTCGAAACCCACTCCTATCGCCCGCTCCTCAAGGACTACTTCCGACGCGGGGCACGCTGGACTGCAGCGCCCAAACCCCAGCTCACCGACGCCCTGTTCAGGTCGGATTACCGTATTCCCAGGGCCGGAGAACCTCCTCACCGCATCCTCACCGAGTACGAGCCCGTTTTTGACGCGGCGGATTTCATGCGCGCGGGACGCGACCTGTTCGTCACGAGGAGCAATGTCACCAACCGTATGGGCATCGAGTGGCTGCGCCGTCACCTCGGTTCGGGCTACCGCATCCACGAGGTCGAGAGCCGCTGCCGCACCCCCATGCACATCGACACGACACTCCTCTTGCTGGCACCGGGCAAGGTCCTGGTCAATCCCGAATACATCGACGTCTCGCGCCTGCCCGAGGTACTGCGCTCATGGGACGTTCTGATCGCCCCGGACCCCAGCCCGATCGACGAACGCCTACTCAACATCACCTCGACGTGCGGCAAGTGGCTCAGCATGAATGTTCTGATGATCGACGAAAAGCGCGTGATCGTCGAGCGGCACCACACCAACATGCTGCACGCACTCGAACGTTGGGGCTTCGAACCGATCCCGTGCAATCTGCTGCACTACGCGCCGTTCGGTGGCTCGTTCCACTGCGCCACCCTCGACGTCCGGCGTCGTGGCACACTCGAGTCCTATTTCGACTGACGGACGGAGAGGACGGCTGGCGCCGTGCGCTTCCGGGGAGAAGCCAAGCCCACCCGGCAGACGCACCCCGCAGTGCAACACCGGCGAAGCAGCAGCAACGCGGTCGACGGCGCGCCACGGCCTCGCAGCGCTCGCAGGACGATCACACTGCGGGCCGCCCTGCCTCGCACAAGCCGTCACTCCGTCGCGTTCGCACGGAGGCAGCGTTGTCGACTGCCGCGGCGATGTACGGCTGAGGTCGTCACCGGCTGGATCTCCTGAGCAGCCGGTACCGTTCGGATCCGGCCCACGCCCGCCGCGGACGCCGACGTGCTCGACCCGCGGCTCCCTGCTCGATCCGTGCACCGCGAAAGGTTCCCCATGGCCATGGCCCCCCACTTCAGCGTCCTTTCCGAGGACTTCGCCGCCGATCCCTACCGTTTCTTCGCATGGCTGCGGGACGTGGCGCCGGTGCACCACGAACCATCGATCGACAGCTACTTCCTCTCGCGCCACCGCGACGTGAAACGGGTACTGACCGACCATCAGGCGTTCTCCACCGCAACGCTGCAGACACGCGCCGAACCGGTGATGCGCGGGCCGGTCCTCGCGCAAATGACCGGTGCCGAGCACACCGCGAAGCGGAGCATCGTCATCAGGAGCTTCACCGGACAGGTCCTCCAGAGCCAGATGCGCTCCGTCCGCACCAACGCCACCGAGCTCATCGCTCCCTTCCTGTCACGGGGCAGGCTGGACCTCGTCAACGACTTCGGCAAGCCCCTCGCCGTCCACGTGACGCTCGACGTCCTCGGCCTGAACAAGGACGACTGGCCGCAGATCGCCGCCTGGCACAGTGGTGTGGCCGAGTTCATCACCAGCATGACCCTCACTCCCCGACGCCGGAAACACTGCCTGGGCTGCGCCGAAAAGCTGGAGGCGTACCTCCTCCCTGTCATCGAGCAGCGGCGCCGCCACCCCGGCGAGGACCTCATATCACGGCTGTGCACCGCGGAGTTCGACGGCATTGCCATGAGCGAGCGCGACATCACCGCACTGATCATCAACGTACTGGCCGCCGCCACCGAGCCGGCGGACAAGACGCTCGCCCTGCTCTTCAAGCACCTGATCGACAACCCCGAGCAGATGGCCCAGGTCCGCCGGGAACCGAACCTGCTTCCCGCGGCCATCGCCGAGACCCTGCGCTACACCCCGCCGGTCCAGCTCATCCCCCGTCAGGCGGAGCAGGACGTCGTGTTCTCCGGCACCGCCGTGCCCGCGGGCGCCACCCTCTTCTGCATGATCGGCGCTGCCAACCGCGACCCCGACGCCTTCGCCGAGCCCGACACCTTCGACATCCACCGCCCGGACCTCGGCACCGCCCGCTCCTTCACCGCCGCCGCCCAGCACCTGTCCTTCGGGACCGGACTCCACCAGTGCATCGGCGCGGCCTTCGCGCGCGCCGAGATCGAAACCGTCGCCACGATGCTCCTCTCCGTGCTCCACCGGGTCCGCTACAGTCCCGGGTTCCGCTACCGGGAAACGGGCCTGTACACCCGTGGCCCCGCGTCCCTGTCCCTGGACTTCAGCCCCGTCCACGAAAGCGTCACCGCCCAGTCGGCACCCGTGCCCGGCGGCAGGCTGACCGAGCAGGACAGCGCGGCTTCGATCCCGTGATCGACGCTGCGCGGGGACACCCTCGTGCCGAAACACGGCAGCCGTGCCTGCACCGTGGAGAAGGGCACGGCGCCCCGTGCCAGGGGCTCGCGGTGGCTGCGGCCGAGACGCCGAGAGGTAGTGTCTCCCGACGTGTCCGGTGCCGGGACGAGGGGGTTGGAGCCGCCGTGGTGTCCGTGGGGGAAAGACTGAGCAGTGCGCGGGTGCGGGCCTTCATCGGCCGGGAGGCCGAACTGGGCCGCTTCGAGGTGGCTTTGACCGGCGATCCGCAGGCCCCTTTCGCGTTCTACGTGTTCGGGCCGGGCGGCATCGGGAAGTCGACGCTGCTGCGGCGCCTGGCCGACCACGCTCGGGCGGCGGGGCGACCGCTCGTCGAGATCGACGGACGCTTCGCCAGCCGGGACCCTGCCGACTTCGAAGACGCGGCCGGATCTTTCCTGGAAGTTCCCGGCACGGTCCTCGTGGTGGATTCCTTCGAGCACTGCCAGTGGCTGGAGAGTTGGCTGCGGCACCATTTCCTGCCCCGCGCAGCGGACGGCTCCCTGGTCGTCCTGGCCGGTCGGCACGCCCCGCAGCCGCAGTGGACCGCCGACCCCGCTTGGGCCGGGTTGCTGCACGTGACCGAACTGGAGCCGTTCTCCGAGGAGCAGGCCCGGAGCCTGCTGGCCGCAGCCAGGATCCGGCCCGAACTGCGGGACCGGGTGCTCCGCTTCGCCGGAGGCAATCCGCTGGCGCTGTCCCTCGCGGCAGCCGCGGGATCGACGGGCTGCAGCAGGGAGGAGATCTGGGCTCCCTCGGCCGGTGTCCTGCGGACCCTGTTGACAGGGCTCATCGGTGAGGTGCCCACGGCGGCCCACCGCCGCGCCCTGGAAGTGGCCGCGCACGCCCACTCGACGTCCGAGGAACTGCTCACCGCAGTACTGCCGGAGGAGGACGCGCACGTCCTGTTCTCCTGGCTGCGGGACCTGCCCTTCATGGAGTCCACGCACCGGGGGGTCCACCCCCACGACGCCGCACGGGAGACGCTCGCCGCCGACCTGCGCTGGCGGGCGCCCAACGCGTTCGTGACGATGCGCCGGCGCCTTGCGGACGAGTACCTGCGCATCCTTCGGGAGGCCCCCGAGGAGCGGGTGTGGACCGTCACCGACGAACTCTTCTACCTCTTCCGGGAGGGGAAGACCCTGGCCCGACTGCGCACGTGGTCCCGCGAGGACGAAGTGCACGACCGTCCCCTGCAACCGGATGACATCGATATCGTCCTGCGCATGGCGGAGGAGACCGAGGGGGCTGCCTCCGCGGAGCTCGTCCGCTACTGGGCGCAACGTCAGCCGCAGGCCTTCAGCGTCTATCGTCTGGTGAGCACGGGTCGGGTCGTGGCGTTCACCGCCAGACTGGCTCTGCCGGCCCCTCCCGACCCCCAGGACGTGGCCACCGATCCCGTCGTCGCGGCCGCATGGCAACACACCGACGCCACCGCGCCGGTGGTCCCCGGCGAACACATCGGCATAAGCCGCTTCTCGGTCTACCCCGAGCGCTACCAGGTCCCCTCGCGCGTCATCGACCTGAGCAGTTCCCGCGCGCAGGCGGAGGCCGCACGCGCCCGCGGCCGCGCCTACGGCTTCGCCGTGTTCCGGGACGCCGAGACCTGGGCCGAACGCGTCGAGGGCACCCTCGGCGACACCGGGGCGCGCCCGCGCGTCGGTGAGCACACCTACGGGCTGTTCGGCGTCGACTGGCGCCGGGAACCCGTGGAGACCTGGCTCCGTCGCTTCATCTCCACCACGGACGTGCCCGTCCAGGCCGGGCCGTCGGGCCTCTCGCGCACCGCCTTCGACCAAGCCGTTCGCGAGGCAATGCTGCACTGGCGGGACGCGGGTACCTTCGCCGCCTGCGCCCTGATGCGCGCCCGTATCGCGGCCGACTGTACGGATCCCGTGGAGGAGTTGCGCGCCCTCCTGCGCCAGGCCGTCGACGGCCTCGCCCGGGAACCGCGGGGGGTACGGGCCCGCGAGGCCCTGACTGCGGGCTACTTCTCCGGTGCACCCACCCAGGAGGCCGCCGCCCGCCGGCTCGGCGTGCCGTACGGGACCTACCGTCGCCATCTGCGCCAGGGGCTGGACCTCCTGTGCGAGGCTCTGTGGCGGAGGGAACTGCACGGCCCTCTCGAGGCTCCCTAGGGTGGGTTTCGAAAGTGCTGGTCACAGCCACTCGTTGCTGGCTGCGACCGGCACGGCGGCCCCGTAGCGGCGGACGGCGAGGCCGTCGCGTCGACCTCGCGGTGGCGCTTCCGGCGAGCTTGCGCCACCCTGCCCTCGGAGCCCTCCGCCTCGCCGGCACACCGGCGGTACCGCCGCCTCGCCATCACGGGTGCAGCACACTCCGCACCCTGAGCCCCCTCGGCGTCACGTGCCCCGACCGGAGGGACCCACGAAGCGACGCCGCCCCCGTGGAAGGAGGCGCCCCGGACGCGCGGGGCACCGCTGGGGCGACCTTCCGGGGCTCAGTACTTGAGCCAGCTGAACGTCCGCTTGCCGTTGCTGCTCTCTGCCATCAGATTGACCACACCGGTCTCGATGGTGAGGTCGTCGACCACGATCTCCGGCGGGAAGATGAGGTTCACGTAGCTGAAGGCGAGCTTGTCGTCGAGTGCGTTCAGCCGGGAGGTGATGTCCTTGCTGTCGATGCTCACCGGACTCCCGGAGCCGTCGTACAGCGATGTGTTCTCTCGGAGGTTCACGACCACCCGCACGATCTTGCCGCGATAGGTCTCGCCCTTGTCGCGTACGTCGTCGGCGATCTGCTTGGGAATCTGGCTCAGGGCCCGGTCCGTCACACGCACGTGGTCACCGACGTGCGTGGAAAGCTCGTAGAAGGTGGCCGCCTCCTTCGCGGTGCGAATGGTCCTCTCCGCGACATCTTGCTTCCCGAGTTGCTTCTTCGCTGCCTCGCTCGCCTTCCGTACTGCCTCCTTGACTTCTTCCTGGCCTGCCTTGCGGGTGCGCTTCACCATGTCCGTGGTGGTGTGCTGCCGCGAGGCGTAGTCCGGCTTCTTGGCGCTGGCTTCGTACGGCCAGGGCAGCAGGTCGCTGTGCTGGATCTCCCAGAGGCGCTTCGCATCGGTGTACTCCAGCGTGTAGCGGAGTCCGCTCACGGAGAAGTCCGAGACGATCGGCCCGCCTGGCATCGCCGACCTGGCCAGTTCATGAGCCGACGCTTTGCTGGCACCGGCTGCCTTGGCTATCTCACGCGACATCAGATAGCTGTCCTCCGCGGAGATCTCCGGGTCCGCGAGGGACTTC
This sequence comes from Streptomyces sp. NPDC059169, assembly GCF_042755225.1. Taxonomy (NCBI): domain Bacteria; kingdom Bacillati; phylum Actinomycetota; class Actinomycetes; order Kitasatosporales; family Streptomycetaceae; genus Streptomyces; species Streptomyces sp. NPDC059169. The sequence continues at coordinate 198,110 of NZ_JBHZCF010000003.1, forward strand.
AGATAGGCGTCGCAGGCTGCCTCTACGGCCTTCTTCAGATCCGTGGTCGGGGCCGACGCGAGGAAGTCCCGCAGCGCCTTCGCGAACGGGTTCCGACCGGTCTTCAACTCCTGGATGTCGACCGTCCAGCCTCCCGGCCATTTGGCCCCGCCGAAGACCTCCACGTCAAACCACGACATGACCGCTGTCCCTTCTTTCGATGACCGCGACGGTTCCTCCGTCCGCCGCAAGGAATACGGGCGGAAGTTCGGCACGCGTCCGCCGCGCACGCGAAGCTCGAGGGAGCACGGAGACCTCGGGACTTCTCCTGTGCGCCGGAATTTCCGAATAGCCCGTCACCACAGGCAACAGCAGCCTCCTGTGGACGGTCAAGCAGATCGAGAATCCCTGAGGAGGATGGCCGTATTTCGCCGTGCCTGCTCCCTCGACCCGCGACGTGCTGACGGTCCGCCAGCCAACGACCCACGCGGGCGACGAGGGGCGTCCGTCGCCGGTCACTCACCACAGAAGCATCGGCGGGACGCTGTCACCCGAGGGGTACCCGATTGCCCGAGCCTGACTCTGTCGGCGATCTCGATGGTTGAAGTGCCGCCGCGGCCCGTGGCACGGCCATCCTGGTGGGACGTTCTGCCGCCGGACGTCCGTGGCAGGCCTCGACGGGCGGCGCCCGTCGACCGCCACGTGCCGGACTTCGCCGTTCGACGGGGCCAAGCGGGCAGGGGCCCGGGACGGGACGTTCGCGGCGTCAGCCGACGCGCGCGGCGTCGGGGAGGTGGACGGGTGCGGACAGCGTTGGACAGTCAACGCCCCTGACGGAGCTGGAAAGTGGACACCGCCCGGCGTGACGCTCTGTGCCATGAACCTCCACCGCACACGGACGGCCCACTCGCCACCCGCCGCTCGGCCGGGAGCCGCGCTCGCTGCGCTCGCCGGTGCCCAGTTCACCGTCACGCTCGCCACCTCGATCGTCAACGTGGCGCTTCCGCAAATCCGCACCGGAGTCGGCCTCTCGGACGGCGGAACCACCTGGGTGGTCAACGCCTACGGCGTGGCATTCGGAGCGTTGCTGCTGGCGGGCGGCCGGGCCGCCGACCTGCTCGGTCGACGCCGGGTACTGGTCGCCGGCCTCTCGCTGTTCGCCGTGGCTTCGCTGGCCGCGGGACTGGCCACCTCCTCCTACATGCTGGTGACCGCCCGCGCCGCTCAGGGCCTCGGCGCTGCCGTCATCGCCCCGGCGGCGCTCGCGTTGGCGATGGAACAGTTCCCCTCCGACGCCGGTCGCGGCAAGGCGTTGGGAGTGTGGGGTGCGGTCTCTGGAGCGGGCGGCGCGGGCGGTGTCCTGCTCGGCGGCATCCTCACCCAGGCGTGGGGCTGGCCCTGGATCTTCCACTCCGTCGCGGTCGGGACGGTACTGGTCCTCGTCGCGGTGGTGGGACTCGTGCCACCGTCGACCGGCCGCACGGGCGAGCGGTTCGACCTGTTGGGCACCGTCACCGTCACCTTGGCCCTGACGTGCCTGGTCTGGGGATTGACCACCGCACGCGGCGCCGGCTGGACGGACCCCTGGGTGTTGGGCACCCTCCTCTGCTCCGCCGCGCTGCTCGGTGCCTTCGTCGTGATCGAGCGTCGCCGTTCGAACGCACTCGTACCGCCCCGGCTGTTCACCACCGGCCGGGTCGCACCCGGCAACCTGCTGATGGCGCTACTGGGCTCCGTATGGATCGCGCTGTTCTTCTTCCTGCCGCTCTACCAGCAACACGTGCTCGGCATGAATCCTTTGGCCACCGGTGTCGGTCAACTTCCCCTGGCAGTAGCGAGCTTGCTCGGCGCGATGGTGTCACCACACGTCTCCCGGCGCATCGGGGACGCCGCTGCCGTAACCGTGGCCCTGTTCACGACCGCCGTCGGCATGATGTGGTTGTCACGCATCAGCGCAGACGGAAGCTACCCCGGCCACGTCCTCGGCCCGAGCATCCTGATCGGCCTCGGCCTGGGCTCCGCCTTCGTCCACCTCACCGCGCTCGCCGTGGACGACGTCCCGCCGCAGGACGCGGGCCTGGCCGGTGGTCTGGTGAACACCACACGCCAGGTCGGCGGTGCCGTCGGCCTCGCCGCCCTGGCGACGCTGGCCGGCTCCGTCACCGCCCGGGCTTCCGTCGACCAGGCCCCTCTGGAGGCCGTCACCGCCGGCTATCGCGCCGCCTTCACTGTGTCGGCCGCGATCCTCACAGCCACCGCTCTCTTCGCGCTACGCCTCACCCGCAGGACCCGCAACGGCCGCCCCTCCGCCGCGGCGACACCTCCGGCACCCGCCCCGCTGAGCCTGGCAGCCGCCCACCACGTGCCCACCCGGCCCATCGCCCGGGGACCGGACCGCCACGGCAGCGCCGGGCAGTCCGTCTGAGACCACGCGCCTCCTTCGACACCACAACACGAGATCTGAGGACCGAACATGTCCAACAAGCCCTACCTGACCGGCCACTACACGCCCGTCACCGACGAGGTCACCGCCACCGAACTCACCGTCGAGGGGCACCTGCCGGCCGAGCTGACCGGTCGCCTGCTCCGTAACAGCCACAACCCCAAGCCCGGTGTCACCCCGTCCCATTGGTTCAAGGGGAGCGGCATGGTCCACGGCATCCGGCTCCGCGAGGGGCGGGCCGAGTGGTACCGCAACCGTTGGGTGCACACCCCCGCCCTCGACGGCGCCCCCTACATGACCGAGCGCGGCCCGGACCTGACCGCCAGCACCGCCGGAACCCACGTCATCGAACACGCTGGACGGCTCCTCGCGCTGTGCGAGGCGAACGTCCCCTTCGAACTCACCCGGGACCTGGAGACGGTCGGCGCCTACGACTTCAACGGCAAGCTGCGCACCGCGATGACCGCGCACCCCAAGGAAGACCCGGTCACGGGGGAGCTCCACTTCTTCGCGTCCTCGCCCTTCCCCCCGTTCCTGACATACCACGTCGCGGATTCCCAGGGCGAGATCGTCCACAGCGCGGAGGTCCCGGGAGCCACGGCCTCGCTCAAGCACGACTTCGCCCTCACTCGCCGCCACGTGGTCTTCGTCGAGGGCAACGTCACCTTCGATCCCGCAGAGACCTCCGGTATCCCCTACGCCTGGAGCGACCAGCAGCCGGCCCGCATCGGGGTCATGCCGCGCGGCGGCGACGGCGCCCGGCACGTCCGCTGGTTCTCCATCGAACCGGGCAACATGCTGCACGTCTCGAACGCCTACGAGGACGGCCAGGACCGCATCGTCCTGGAAGGTCCCACCGTGGACCGCGAGGGCTTCCGACTCTCCTGGAACTGGTGGGTCGGCGCACCCGGGCGCGGCTCCGAGCCCGTCTCCCGCTCCTACACGCGGCGCTGGGTGGTCGACACGACCACGGGATCCGTCGACGAACAGATCATCGACGACCTCCCGGTGGAGTTCCCCACCCTCAACGAGCAGTACCTCGGCGCCGAGAACCGCTACCAGTACGCCATCGCCTTCCCCGACGACAACGGCTTCGGCGGCTACGGCATCGTCAAGTACGACCGCACCACCGGTGCCCGTCGCATCCACCAGGCCGGCGACGCCCGCATGCCCGGCGAAGCCGTCTTCGTGCCCGCCGCCGGAGCCACCCGCGAGGACGACGGATACCTGCTCACGGTCCTCTCCGACCTCAAACAGGACGCCTCCCAACTGCTGGTCCTCGACGCCTCCGGCCTCGAGCAGATCGCCACCGTCCACCTGCCCCACCGGGTGAACGCCGGTCTCCACGGCTCCTGGATCCCCGACACCGCCCTCGAAGAACCCGCGGGCTGATCCACGGCAGGGAACGCACACCCACTCCTGACCGTTGGTCAGGAGTGGGCTGACCCAGGGGCCAGCCGGCGGGCAGCCGTCCACCGATCCGGCCACCGGCCCGCGGGACACGCGCTGGCCTTCCGCGGGACCGGTGGGAGCGGTGCACGGAACCGCCCCCCGCCGGTCCCGGCTGAGCACTCACGGGCCCGTCCTGCCGTTGCCGCAGGACGGGCCCGCACGACGTGAAGGACCACCACCAGGCCGCCCCCTGTCGATGCGGGCACGGGCCCCCACCGGTGTTGGCACGGCCCCGGACGGAATCCCCGGCGGACGACGACGGGTCGGCGGCTGCACCGACGGGAGGTGCGGAGTGGGGTCGCGCCGGCGGTGCCAGGTGGCCGTCGGTGCGGGCCGCTCGGGCGAACGGGCCACGGCGACCGGATCGGAGCCGTACCCGCCTGCGGCCGGCGCGCGGGAACGGCGAGGACCCGCGCATCACACGGAGGCCGACCTGCGCGCGGTTCCCGGCCACCGGGGGTGCAGGGAGTCGATGCGGTAGTCGTGACGGTGCCGCGGGCCGTCGACCGTCGGGGCCGCATCGGTCAGGTGGGGGTGGCCCGTGGGCAGTTCGGCGTGCACGTGGTCGAGTTCGGCGGGGTCGCGGTGCGGCCAGATCCGTACCGCGGACACCGCGGCGGCCAGAGCGATCACCGTGAGCACGGCCGAGGCGGTGAGCATGCCGGCGGCTGCCGCCAGCCAACCGGCGAGGGGGTACGTGAGCAGCCAGCAGCCGTGGCTCAGGGAGAACTGCGCGGCGAAAGCTGCGGGCAGGTCGGCGCTGGACGCCGACCGTCGCAGCAGTCGGCCACCGGGAGTGAGGACCACGGAGGTCGCGGCGCCGAGCGCGGCCCAGGCGGCGAGCAGCGCGGGCCAGGACCATCTGCCGGGAGGAAGGGCGAGGCACACGGACAGGGCCGCGAGCACCCCGGTCATGACGAAGGCGCCGGGCAGCATCAGGGCCCGGTCGCCGACCCGGTCCAGGAAGCGGGGAAGCAGGAGTGCGGCCGCCATCGATCCGCCGCCGTACGCGCCCAGGGCCAGCGAGACGTCTCCGGCCGGCCGGCCGAGTCCGTCGCGGACCAGGACGACCGTGTTGACGATGACCATGGCTCCCGGAGCCGCCACCACCAGGTCCAGCGCGAGCAGCGCGCGCAGCCTCGGGGTGGCCAGGAACAAGCGCGTCCCGAAGGCTGCCTTGGCGAAGACGCCCCCGGTGCGCTCGACAGGCTCGGGCTTCGGCAGCAGGGCGGACACCACGAGCGAGGCGGAGGCCAGGAAGCCCACCGTGGTTCCGGTGAACAGCCAGTTGTAGGAGACCAGTGAGAGCAGCGCCGCGGCGAGCACCGGGCTGAAGACACCTTCCAGGTCGTAGGCGAGCCGGGAGAGTGACAGGGCGCGCGTGTAGTCGCGCTCATCGGGCAGTACGTCGGGAACGGTGGCCTGGAAGGCCGGTGTGAAGGCTGCCGACGCCGCTTGGAGCAGGAAGACCAGTACGTAGATCTGCCACACCTGGGTGACGAACGGCAGCGCCAGGGCGACGACGGCGCGGACCAGGTCCGTGGAGACGAGGAGCACGCGTCGCGGGACCCGGTCGGCCAGGGCGCCGATGACCGGGGCCACCCCCACGTACGCGACCATCTTGATCGCCAGGGCCGTGCCCAGCACGGCGGAGGCGTCCGCGCCCGCGATGTCGTAGGCCAGGAGGCTCAGTGCGATGGTCGCCAGACCCGTGCCGACCAGGGCGACGACCTGGGCGGTGAACAGGTGCCGGTAGGTGCGGTTGCGCAGCACGGACAACATGCGACGGCCCCTCGTCGGCGATGAGGTTGCGCCACCACCGTATCCGATGCGTGCATGAGTGCGCACATGTTGACTCATCCGGGTGGGTGGGCCCGGTTCAGTCGTGCCAGGGCTCTCCGGTCACCTCGTGGTCGGCATGACTGATGGCTTCCACGACCAGACGTCGCATGTGGCCGTCCGTGAGCGCGTAGACCACCCTGCGTCCGTCCTTGTGGGCCTGGACCAGCCCACCGAGACGCAGCTTGGCGAGGTGCTGGCTCACGGCGGGACGGGCCGCGCCACACGAAGCGGCCAGGGCGGTGACGTCTGCTTCGCCGTGGGTGAGCAGCCACACGAGGTGCAGCCGCGTGGGCTCGGCCAGCAGCGAGAAGACCCGCGCCGCCGCGGCGAGCTCGGCGGTGCCGGGCGTGCGCTGATGCGCGTCATTCGCCGTTGAGCTTCCTGCGCGTCCGGACATGGACTCCATCGTAGGCGCGTCCCCACCGGCTCGGACCGGGCACCACACGGGGCTGACGCATCACACCGGGCTGCGACGCTCGTGCGCGGCACCGCGAGCGGGATCCACGGCCGTCCGAAGACCCGGCGACGACCGGTTCCGATCCGCAATCATCCGACTCCGGAACGGAGTCGGACGGGCGGTGCCTGCACGCGGGCGCCACGGAGCCCGCGACCGGCACTCGCCGGTAGCATGGCCGAAAGTGGCCCCGCCGGTCGGCGGGGGCGGTTCGGACACCTGCCGGATGGTGGAAGCAGGCAACCTTTCGGAACCTGGAAACATGGGATACGGCTCAGCTCCGTGCCATGCCGTCCGTGTCACTGGCCTCGGACGGCACTCCCTTCCCTGCGCCACCGACCGCAACACCGATCGGTGTCGGTGGCGCCGCGTCCCCTCCCGCGGATGCCCCGACGGGCCGGCACAAGGACGAAGCAGCGACCCGGCCGAACCCCCGCTCGACGGCACGTCCCGAATCTCCGCACCAGAACGCACGGCGCCCGATGCCTCCGGGGCGGAAGGCGGTGCTCACCGGGCTATGCACCGTGCTCCGGGGCCGCCGTTACATCACGTGCGCGGAAGGGACGAGAGGGTTCAGCGGTTGTCAGACAGCGGACCAGCCTGACGGGAGGCCACAGCACATGCGTTCCGACCCCACCGCCGCAGACACGAACGGCGCCGCGGCTGCCACCGAGATGCAGATGGCCGACGTACTCGCCGGCGTCCTGCACACCGAGCAGGTTCCGGTGGACGGCAACTTCTTCACCGACCTCGGCGCCGACTCCATGGTCATGGCACAGTTCTGCGCACGCATACGCA
>NZ_JBHZCF010000003.1:205169-450069 GCF_042755225.1 Streptomyces sp. NPDC059169
CATACGCAAACGGGACGACCTCCCGACCATATCCATGAAGGACATCTACCAACACTCAACGATCCACAGCCTGGCCACCGCATTCACCAACACCACACCCACCAACAACCACCCGCCGAACAACACGACATCGACACAGCCAGCGACCGAGACGCTCCTCGCCGACATCCTCGCCGACATCCTCCACACCCAACAGATCCCGCCAGACGGCAACTTCTTCACCGACCTCGGCGCCGACTCCATGGTCATGGCACAGTTCTGCGCACGCATACGCAAACGGGACGACCTCCCGACCATATCCATGAAGGACATCTACCAACACTCAACGATCCACAGCCTGGCCACCGCATTCACCAACACCACACCCGTCGCCGCCCGGTCGGCGACCCCGGACGCCACCTCACGGGCCGTCGCTCCCGACCCGGCAGACAGCGACGCCCGGTCCGACGCATCGGCCGCGTCTCCGAGTGGCCCCTGGCAGTACGCACTGTGCGGGGCGGCCCAACTCCTGGTCTTCCTCCTCCTCTCCGCCCTGGGCGCCACGGTCGCCGTCGTCGGCTACGAGTGGACACTCGAGGGATCGGGGGCCGCGGGCGTGTACCTGCGGGCGGTCCTGTTCGGCACGGTGCTGTTCTTCGGAGCCTGTGCGCTGCCCATCGCGGCGAAGTGGATACTCGTGGGGCGCTTCACCCCGCGCCGGATTCCTCTGTGGAGCTTCGCCTACCTGCGTTTCTGGTGCGTCAAGGCCCTCATCCGGACCAGCCCGGCGCGGCTGTTCACCGGTTCACCGCTGTACGTGCTGTACCTCAGGGCCCTCGGTGCACACATCGGAAAGGGCGTGACCCTCCTTCCCCGCGCCATCCCCATCTGCACCGACCTCCTGACGATCGGGGACGGCACGGTCGTCCGCAAGGACGTGCTGATGTCGGGCTACCGGGCGCGCGACGGCTGGCTCGAAACCGGCCCCGTCACCCTCGGAAGGAACGTGACCGTCGCAGAGCAAGCCGTCGTCGACATCGGGACGTCGATGGGAGACGACAGCCAGTTGGGCCACGCCTCCTCCCTGCACTCCGGACAGGCCGTTCCGACCGGAGAGTCGTGGCACGGCACTCCGGCGGAGCCGACCACGACCGACTTCCGCGCCGTCGAACCCGCCGCCTGCAGCCCGCTGCGCAGGGTCTTCTACAGCCTGTCGCAGGTGCTCTCCCTGCTGCTGGTCTACCTGCCGTTGACGATCGCGGGCGTGAGCCTCGCGTTCACCCTGGTACCGCAGCTCAATGCGGTGTTCACGCCGGGACCGCCGGCCTTCACCAGCTCCGCCTTCTACCTCGAGGCGCTCATGGCATCCCTGGTGGCATTCTTCGGCAGCATCCTGCTGGGCCTGCTCCTGGTGAGCACGCTGCCGCGGCTGCTCAGCCGGGCGATAAAACCCGGCCGGGTCTACCCCCTGTACGGCTTCCACCACGGTATCCAGCGGGCGATCCTGCGCCTGACCAACATCAGGTTCTTCACCACGCTCTTCGGTGACAGCTCCGCGATCGTGCACTACCTGCGGTGCATCGGGTACGACCTCCGCCACGTCGAGCAGACCGGGTCGAACTTCGGCACGCTCGTCAAGCACGACACCCCGTACCTCAGCACCGTCGGCAGCGGGACGATGGTCGCCGACGGGCTGTCGGTCATCAACGCCGACTTCTCCAGCTCGTCCTTCCGCCTCTCGCCCGCTTCGATCGGGCCGAACAACTTCCTCGGAAACCGCATCGCCTATCCCGCACGCGGCAGGACCGGCGACAACTGTCTCCTCGCGACGAAGGTCATGGTCCCCATCGACGGCCCGGTGCGCGAAGGAGTCGGGCTGCTCGGCTCACCCTGCTTCGAGATCCCTCGCACGGTGCTGCGCGACACCCGGTTCGACCACCTCGCCCGGGGCGCCGAACTGCACCGCAGGCTCGCCGCCAAGAACAGGCACAACGCAGTCACCGCAAGCCTGCACCTGGTGGTGCGCTGGTTCCACTTCTTCGTGCTCGCCCTCGTCACCATGGCCGCCGTCCAGCTCTACGACACCGTCGGTGCGACGGCGTACGCCCTGGCCGGCCTGCTCACCCTCGTGTTCACGGTCCTCTACTTCGCACTGGTCGAAAGGATCGTCACGGGATTCCGCTCGCTGAGGCCGTTGTACTGCTCCATCTACGAGCCCGACTTCTGGGGGCACGAACGCTACTGGAAGCTGACCTCGCACGACTACGTCCAGGCCTTCAACGGCACCCCCTTCAAGGCGATGGTCTGGCGGCTACTGGGCGCCAAGATGGGCCGTCGGGTCTTCGACGACGGCTGCTCGATCATCGAGCGGACCCTCGTCACCATCGGGGACGGCACCACCCTCAACGCCGGCAGCGTCATCCAGTGCCACTCGCAGGAAGACGGCACCTTCAAATCCGACCGCGCCACGGTCGGCGCGGGTGTCACCCTCGGCGTTGGAGCCTTCGTCCACTACAGCACGACGATCGGGGACCGGGCGCAGCTGGCCGCCGACTCCTTCCTGATGAAGGGTGAGGAAGTCCCCAGTGAGGCCCGCTGGGAGGGGAATCCCGCCCGTGAAGCGGATGACATCACCGAGCGTTGACATCCCCTTCCCCTGCAGTGTGGGGTGTTCCGCCTATCGCGCCGTTGAAGGCCGTGGTGTCGGGTGGGTTCTGCTTCGCTGCGCGGTGCCGGGAGGAGTCCCGGTCTCATCTGCGCTCCGCAGGCCGACACGGCCAGTCCGGGCGCCTTGGCGGCGTTGACCGCCGCGTTGCCGTCCTGGTCGAGGACGGCCCCGCACGCGGTGAACCGCACCGCCTGCCGGGTGACCTTGCGGGACTTGAAGCGCGGGACACCCGTGTGAGGTGACCTCGAGCGGGCAGGGGTCCGGCCGAGGAGGGGAACGGCTCTCCACCGCCGTCCCTATCGCCATGGCCCCGTGGACGACGTCGACGTTCCTCGTCAGGGGCGGACGCTTCGCACCGTCCCGCCGAGCCGACGCTGTAGACCGGGCAGGACCTCAGGCCGGCCGTAGGCGATCCACAAGTCCCCTTCGAGGTACGAACCTTCGATGATGGTGTCGTCGACCCACTCACGCAGCCCACGCTCCGAGGCGAACGCGGCCAGCACGAGGCGGGCTCCGCCCGCCTCGCAGGAAGCAACCCGGTACTCCTGCTCGTCGGCCACGAGCTCCGGGCGGCAGGCCGCCCGTTCGGCGAGCGTGCCCAGGCGGCCGTCCGCACCGTCCGACTCCTCCCCGACACCGATCGCGCGCACGCCCCAGAGGAAGACCCCGACGGCCACCGCCAGCAGTACCACCGCGGCGACGACATCCTTGGACCGTGAATGTGCGCGCATTGCACCATCCTGCCGGTAGTCGACGACCGTCGGCGAGGGCGGCCCCGGGCTCAACCCTGGGGTACCGGTCGGGCACGTCGCGTGGTGGCGGAGAGCTCCGAACGGTACCGCGGACGATGTTGGGGATCCGGCCGCCGTGTGGACCGCCGGACAAGGGCTGTGGACTGGACGGTAAGGACGGCGGGTGCGTGATCCGAGAGACTGTCGGTGGAGAGGCGCCGGCGTTGCGTACTGGCACGCGGCGCGGCCGTTCCGCAGACACGGGGGAACGGGGGAACGGATGGCTCAGCGGAACGGGGGACACGGGGGTGTCCGCTGAGCCCTCCTCTCGGTGGGCGTCCGCCCGCTGCACGATGCAGGGGCGGACGCGCACCGCTATGCGGACAGGCCGGGGCCACCGTGGCGGTAGTCGCTGGGCGGAATGCCGTACGCGTCACGGAAGGCACGGGTGAGGGCCGGATGGCTCTTGAAGCCCCAGCGGGTCGCGATCCGGTGGACCGGCACGTCCCGGAGCTGGGGGTCGCACAGGTCACGACGGACCGCCTCGAGGCGGCGCCGACGGATCAGCCCCGCGACCGTGGTGTCGCAGCCCTCGAAGAGACGGTGCAGGTAACTGGTCGAAATGTGATGGGCGGACGCGATGGTCCGGGGCGAGAGGTCGGGGTCGTTCAGGTGCTCGTCCACGAACGCCTCGATGCGCAGCAGGAGGGTACGGCCGCGCGACTCCTCCGGTACCAGGGTGTCGACTTCGAGATGATGGGCCAGCGTCGCGACCAGCATGTCCAGGGCCAGCGTACCGAGCCGTGCCACGTCACCGGGACGGTAGGAGCCGGATCCGGCGAGCACGCCGCTGAGGAACTGGACGAGCAGTGCCCCCACGCCCTCACGGCTGGACAACCTCCTCGCCAGCAGTACATCGGTCTGCGTCATGGACAGCGGCAGCAGCGCGCGTGGCACATGAGCTCGCAGCATGGTGACGGGCTCACTGCCCACGGCCCGCAGGTCCAGCGGGTGCGAGCTGTCGCACAGCACGAAGTCCCGGTCGGCCAGCACGGCCTCCCGGCCGCCCTGGACCACCCCCAGCTGCCCGGCGAGCGCGACGACGACGGCACACAGCTCCGGATCGGACTGCCGGATCAGCTTCGCACCGCGCCACATGTCGGTCTGGGAACAGCTGAGCTCGGCCACGTCCGCCGTACCGAGGTCCAACGCCCTCACCGTGGCGTGGAAGCCATCCGGATGGGGGCTCGTCACCCGCATCGGGTGACAGCTGTTGACGTGGAATTCGTCGAAGCAGTCCAGTCGCTCCCCCGGTGGCAGGACGTCGCTCCGGAACACAGTTCTGATCATCATTTCCTCGGTGATCATCCTCAGGTACGTTCGGCAGACCATGGATACCTGGTCCGCCGCGGCACGTCGACCCGGTCCATGCCCGCGCCCCGCTGGAGGGACGGATTCGAGCCCGTCCCCTGAGCGCACGCCCCCCGCTTCGCCAAGTTGACGAAGCATCACTCATCGACGGAACGTCAGGAACCCGCCCCGGGGCCGGTCTTCACGGGTACCCGTTGCGATGACGGTCAACTCGCGGGCCCCTGTCGGCGTCAGGGTTCGATGAGTCCGACGCGGATGGCATAGCGGGTGAGTTCCAGCCGGTCGCGCAGTCCGAGCTTCTGCAGGATGTTGGCACGGTGGCGCTCGACGGTCTTGGCGCTGATGACGAGCAGGTCGGCGATCTCCTTCGAGGTGTGCCCCTCGGCGACGAGTTTGAGGACCTCCTCCTCTCGTTGGGTGACCGGGCGGTCCGGGAGGGAGGCACCGGCACGGGCACGTTCGAGGTAGCTCCGGATGAGGGCGGTCTCGGCACCGGGATAGATGAACGGCTCGTCGCGCAGGGCGGCCCGGCAGGCTTCGACGAGGTCACGGTCGGCCGCCGACTTCAACACGTATCCGGAGGCCCCTGCGCGCAGTGCCTCGAAGAAGTACTGCTCGTTGTCGTACATGGTCAGCATCAGGATCCGCAGTCCGGGACGCACCCGGGCGAGTGCACGAGCCGCCTGGAGCCCGGTCTGCCGGGGCATCGCGATGTCGAGGACGGCCAGGTCGAGATCGAGGTCCTGGCGGGCGCGGGTCACCGCTTCCGATCCGTCCTCCGCCTCCGCCACCACGGCGAGGTCCGGCTCGCTGTCCAGGATCAAGCGCACACCCCTGCGCACGAGGGTGTGGTCGTCGGCGAGCAGGATGCGGGCGGGTCCCTCGGTGCGCTCGGTCATGGTGTCTCCCCCGTGACGGTGGCGCGGCCGGTGGTGTCGAGACGAACCTCGGTGCCGAGGTCCGGGCCGGGACTGCTGGTGATGTCGAGGTCCGCGCCGATGAGCAGGGCCCGTTCCCGCATCCCGCGGATCCCCGCACCCTCCGGAGCACCGCCCAGGCCCCGCCCGTCGTCCCGTACCAGGAGCCCCGCCCCGCCCTCGGGCAGGGAACCGAGGCGCAGCTCAACACGGGTGGCGCCGGAATGGCGGGCCGCGTTGGTGAGGCTCTCCTGGGCCACGCGGTACAGCACGAGTTCCGTGGCCGCGTCCGTGCTGGGCAGTCCCGGGGAAATGCGCGCGGTGACACTGAGGCGGGAGGTGGTGAATTCGGTGGCCAGGGCGCGCAGCGCGCTGTGCAGCCCGAGTTCCTCCAGCACGCCGGGCCGCAGCCGGCGGGCGATGCGGCGGATCTCGTCGAGGCTGGCCCGAGTGGTCTCCTGGGCCTGGTGCAGGTCGTCGCGCACCGGCTGCGGTGCCCGGTCGGCCGCGTGCTTGAGCTGCAGGAGGACGGCGGTGAGCGTCTGGCCGATCTCGTCGTGGAGTTCTTGGGCGATGCGGTGGCGCTCGGCCTCCAGGGCCGAGAGCACACGGCCGCTGCTGGTGGCCCGCTCGGCTTCGAGCCGGTCCAACATGGCGTTGAACGTCGCCGTCAGATCGGCGACCTCACCGTGCCCGGCGACGGCCAGGCGGTGGCCCGGCCTGAGGAGGTCCGCGGTGGCCATGGCGCGGCTGAGCCTGCCCAGGGGGGCGAGGCCGATCCTCAGGAGTACGGCGTTGGCGACGAGCATGGCGGCCAGTCCCGCCAGCAGGACCACTGCCTGACCGGGGAGGACGGGCGTGGAGACGGTCACCGGGCCCAACAGCAGGGCCACCGCGAGGACGAGAACGGAGACGTTGAGTAGGAAGATCCTCCAGTACAGCGACATGCCTCCGATACCTTTCCCGCTGCTTCCCCACGCGTGTCGTCGTCGCTTCCGCTCCGGTGCACCCGCACCCTGTACTGCGGTAGAGCCTACGTCCCCGGTACATCCTCACCGAGCCGGAACGTCCGCGTCCATCCGTGCCGGCACCCATATTGCGGGCGCGCGGAAAGTGGCACGATGGGCCCGCCGCGGCAGGGGTCCCCGTTCGTCCGGACCCTCGTCACGCCGCACCGGTACCACGCAAGGATCACAACGAGGGGGTTGCGCCGTGCCTGCTCCACGGATGCGCACCACACCACTGCCCGGGATCGGGGTCCAGTACGACCTCACCACCCGCGAACACCGCCACCTTTCGGTGATCGCCCACCGCGACGGGACCCGCACCGTCAACCTCTACCAGGCCGATGACCCCGATGCGTGTGCCCAGTCCCTCCACCTGACGGGCGGGGAGACCGCGTCGCTCATCGACGCGTTGACCCCCGCGCACCACAGTCCGAGCCTGCTCCACACCACCGACCTCGGGCTGGTGGCCGAGAGGGTCGAGCTGTCGGCGCACTCCCACTGGAACGGCCGGCGCCTGGGCGAGACGCGGATGCGCACCGAGACCGGTGTCTCGATCGTCGCCGTCCTGCGCCGTGCGGAGGCCCGGCCGTCACCGGCGCCCGACTTCCGGTTGGCCGGCGGGGACACCCTCATCGTCATCGGCACCCGCGAGGGCGTGGACGCCGCTGCCGCGATACTCGGACGGGAGTGAGCAGCCCGTGCACTCCGCTGTCTTCCTCATCGAGTTCGGAGCGATCATCCTCGGGCTGGGCATGCTCGGCAGGGTCGCCGGACGGCTCAAGTTCTCTCCGATCCCGCTGTACCTGCTCGCAGGACTCGCGTTCGGCAGGGGCGGCCTGCTGCCGCTGGGCACGAGCGAGGAGTTCGTGGCGATCGGGGCGGAGATCGGTGTCATCCTGCTGCTGCTCATGCTCGGGCTCGAGTACACGGCGAGCGATCTCGTCTCCAACCTGAGGAGCCAGTACCCGGCCGGACTGGTCGACTTCGCGCTGAACGCGCTACCCGGCGCGTCGGCGGCCCTGCTGATGGGCTGGGGGCCCGTGGCCGCGGTCATCCTCGGGGGCGTCACGTGGATCTCCTCCTCAGGTGTGATCGCCAAGGTGCTCGGTGACCTGGGGCGGCTCGGCAACCGTGAAACGCCCGTCGTGCTGAGCATCCTGGTCTTCGAGGACCTGGCCATGGCGGTCTACCTGCCGATCATCACGGCCCTCCTGGCCGGGGTGAGCCTGGCCGCGGGCGCGGTCACGCTCGCTGTCGCCCTGGGAGTGGCCGGCGCGGTGCTGTTCGTCGCCGTCCGCTACGGTCGGCTGCTGTCACGGTTCGTCTCCAGTGACGACCCCGAGAAGCTCCTCCTGGTGGTGCTCGGGTTGACCCTGTTGGTCGCCGGGCTCGCCCAGCAGTTGCAGGTCTCGGCGGCGGTCGGCGCGTTCCTGGTCGGGATCGCCCTCTCGGGTGAGGTGGCGGAGGGCGCCCACGCCCTGCTGAGCCCCTTGCGGGACCTGTTCGCCGCGGTGTTCTTCGTCTTCTTCGGCTTGCACACCGACCCGGCCAGCATCCCTCCGGTACTACTTCCCGCCCTCGGCCTCGCGGTGGTGACGGCGATCACGAAGGTCGCCACGGGGTACTGGGCGGCGGCACGTGCCGGCGTCGGCGTCAAGGGACGCTGGCGGGCGGGCGGCACCCTGGTGGCCCGCGGGGAGTTCTCCATCGTCATCGCGGGACTCGCCGTCACCGCGGGGATCGAGCCCGCGATGGGGCCGCTGGCCACCGCCTATGTGCTGATCCTCGTCGTGCTGGGGCCGCTCACCGCCCGCTACACCCAGCCGGCGGCCGCGTGGCTGGCCGCCCGGCGCAACCGCCCGACCGGACCGGTGCCGGCCGAGGTTCGGACTCCGGTGGACCGGTGTGCACCGCTGGATGACCACGACCGCGCCGGTAGGGCCTGAGGCGTCGCCGCGACGTTGCCGGTACCCGCGGCGGCCCCGGTCGGTCTCCCGGGGCCGCCCCGCCCACGGCGACGGTACCGGCCTGCGGAGGAGGCCGGGTCGGTGGCGGCTGCGGCCACCACCGGACGGGCCGCGGGCATCCTCGAACGGGCTCGGTGCGGGCCGCGGCCCCGCGCACCCACCCGGGTGGGCCCTCGAGGGTGCTCCGTGCCGGCGGTGCCGCTGATCGACGTCGCGTGCGGTTCGACCCGTACCTGACGCGGGTGCACTGCACCCCCCGGGGGAGCGGCGGGGTGTCCCGCACGTGCGTCCCCGCCCGCTCGGCAGCGCGGAGGCCGACCAGCCCGCACGGCGCGGCTCTTCCTCCCGGTCGGGGTGCCGGCGTCGCGCCTCACACGAAGTGGCTGGGTCTGCCGTCGTGGTGCACCAGGCGCCCGAGCCGCTCGGCGCTCGCCCGGGGCAGCAGACTCCAGGTCCCGTCCGGCCGTCGGAGCGCGGCGGAGTGCCAGGGGGTGGTCCACGCGTCAGCAGCGTCGAGGAGGCGGATGCCGAACTTGTCCCCGCCGACGTCCTGGGGGTGGATGGACAGCCGTACGGCCCGGGGATGGTGCTCGGCGATGAGCGCTCCCCAGGCGCGGCTGCGCTGGATGACGCCGTAGGCGCGGCGTCGGCAGGTGCGCTGGAGGGCGGAGCGGGTGCCGGTGAAGTCGGCGGTGTCGTCGACGAGGAACCGGGTGATGCCGCGGTAGAGCGCGAGGGTGTGTCCGTCGGCGCGGACCTCGGCTCGTAGGTCGTCCAGGTCGGGGGCGTAGCGGTCCTGGACGTAGGCACGTTTCTCGGTGTGGGTCAGGTCGCCGAGGACGTCCCTGAGATCGAAGACCGACAGGTGGTCGAGATGGAGTTCGGCGATGAGTCGGGTGAGGTCGTCCGCGTAGGCATCGATGTGTTCGTCGGGGACCCGGATCAGGTCCCCGAAGACGTGGCCGTCGGAGCAGATGATCACGCGGGCCCCGGGTGGGTGGATCTCCTGCATCCTGCCGCACAGGGCGTTCAGGAAACCGAGGGAGAGCCGTTCGCCTTGGTCGGGTAGGTGACCGAGGACCTTGGCCGGGTTGGGGGACTTGCAGGGGAAGCCGGGGAGGGTGAAGACGATGGGCTCGTTGCGGCGTACGAAGTCGCCGATCTGGCGCAACTGGTGGGGAAAGCCGTCGGCGGGTGCTGATGCGCCGTCGGTCGTGCGGTGGTGAGGGAGGAGGAGGTTCAGGACCGCGGTGGCGACGGTGTTCGTGGAGCGTGTGTCCGGGGCGGTCTTCAGCGGCATGGGGGCCTCCGTGGGGGTGCGGGCATGGCGGCATGGCGCCTCGGCGGGCAGCCGTGCGCGGCGCGGTAGGATGGGCGGCCCGCTCGGCTGGTTCGGCCGGTCAGGTCCGCGGCATCGGGTCAGAGACGCCGGTCGTAGCTGACGGGCAGGTGGTTGGTACCGCGGCCGAGGACGGCCGGGATCCACTCGATGTCCTCGTCCGGGACGGCCGGGCGCAGGCCGGGCAGCCGGGCGAGCAGGGTGCCGAGCGCGATCCGGAGCTCGGCGCGGGCGAGCGCCGCACCGGGGCAGAAGTGGATGCCGTGTCCGAAGGCCAGGTGCGGGTTGGGGCTCCGCCCCAGGTCGAGCTCGTCCGGCTGCGGGAAGCGCCGGGGGTCGCGGTTGGCGGCGCACAGGGAGACGATCACGGAGTCCCCGGCCGGAACCTCGGTTCCGTGCAGGTCGCCGTCCTCGGCGAAGAAGCGCCATGTGGTGAGCTCGAAGGCGCTGTCGTAGCGCAGGAGTTCCTCCACGGCCCGGGGCATCAGCCAGGGCTCAGCGCGGAGCCGGTCGAGTGCGTCGGGGTTGCGGAAGAGGGCGATGAGGGCGGTGGTGATCTGGTTGGTGACCGGTTCTTGGCCGGCGACGAGGAGCTGGAAGACCATGGAGTCCAGCTCCTCCTGGGAAAGTTCGCTGCGCTCACGGGCGGCGACGAGGCTGCTGAGCAGGTCGTCCTCCGGGTGCTCCCGCTTGTGGGCCACGACCTCGGCGATGTAGCTCTGCAGGCCGTGCAGCCGCACCTCGTAGAGGGGACGTCCCGGGTCGGTGGGCCCGACCGGCTGGACGACCTTGCCCCAGTCGCGGTCGAACCGGGCTGCCAGCTCGCCGGGGAGTCCGATCACTTCGGCGAGGACCCGGAAGGGGAAGTGGGCGGCGAAGCCGCCGACCAGGTCGGCGGGCCCGGTGTCGGGCAGTGCGTCGACGAGGGTGTCGGCCAGTTGCTGGATGCGCGACAGCAGTCCGTCGATGCGGCGTGGGGTGAATGCATCGGTGACGAAACGCCGCATGTGCGTGTGCTTGGGCGGGTCCTGGTGGAGCAGGTGCACCTGGAGTTGGGAGTGTTGGGGTTCCGGCATGATCGACGCACGGGCCCGCCAACGCTCGTTCCCGCGATCGTGGCTCTTGCCCAGGCGGTCGTCGTTGAGGGCGGCGTGGGCGGCTTCGTAGCCGGTGACGAGCCAGGCGTTCACACCGCTGGGGAACAGCACGCGGTGGACCGGTCCGACGTCGCGCATCCGCTCGTAGAGCGGATAGGGGTTGCTCTTGTAGGGGCAGCCGGACAACGGCACCGGATCGGGGAGTGTTTCGGTGTCGTCCGTGGCCGGCGGCTGTTGCTGAGTGGTCAAGGGGGGCTCCTCAGAGGGTGAGTTCGGGCTTGTGGTGGTCGAGCCACAGGGCGAGGTCGACGACGCGCTCGAGGCGGAGGCGGTGTCCCCATCGCAGTCGGTCGGGCGGGGCGTCGAGGCAGGGTTTGATGAGTGCCTCGTCCGCCAGGGCGCGGACCTGGGGTACGGAGAGCGCGTCCCGGGCCAGCTCCTGCAACCCGCGGTTGTAGTCGGGGTGGTGCGTGGCCGGGTAGTGGTTCTTGGGCCGGTGCAGCACGGACAGGGGCGCGAGGCCCGTTCCTGCCGCACGGAGCAGGCTCTTCTCCCGACCGTCGTGGCTCTTCAGGTCCCAGGGCGTGCTGAAGGCGTACTCGACAAGCCGGTGGTCGCAGTAGGGGACGCGGACCTCCAGCCCTTGGGCCATGCTCAACCGGTCTTTGCGGTGCAGGAGTTGCCGCAGCCATCGGGTCAGTGAGACGTGCTGCATCTCCCGTTGCCGGTGCTCGGCCGGGGTCTCGTCATCGAGGTGCGGTACGGCGGCGATGGCTGCGCGATAGGTCTCGTCCCGGAACCGACCTATGTCGAGGCCGAGTTCGGGATTGAGCGGCATCGCTGCCTCGTCGCCGGTGACGAGGAGCCAGGGGAAGGTGTCGGCGGCGAGGGCCGCGGGGTTGTGGAACCACGGGTAGCCGCCGAAGACCTCGTCGGCCGCCTCACCGGACAGGGCGACGGTGGAGTGCTTGCGTATCTCCCCGAACAGGAGGTACAGCGACGTGTCCATGTCCCCGACGCCGATGGGCGAGTCCCGCGCCACGACGACGGCCTTGCGGTGAGCAGGGTCGAGGAGGGAGCGGGGGTCGAGGACAACGGTGCTGTGGTCGGTGCCGATGTACGCCCCGGCCTCGGCGGCGAAAGGGGTGTCGTGGCCGGGGCGCAGGACGTCACCGGTGAACTGTTCGGCCTGGTCGCTGTAGTCCACCGCGTACGAGCGGATGCGCGCGTCCGGGCCCTGGCGCAGGCGAAGCTCACCGGCGAGGAGTGCGGTCAGCACGGTGGAGTCGATGCCGCCGGAGAGCAGGCTGCACAGGGGGACGTCGGTCTCGAGCTGGCTGCGCGCGGCCGTGCCGACGAGGTCGCGGACCCGTTCGACCGTGGTGCGCAGGTCGTCGCGGTGCGGCGATGCCTCCAACTGCCAGTAGCGGCGCTCGCGGATGCCGCCGCGGTCCAGTACGAGCACACCGCCCGGCTCGACCTCCCGTACGCCCGACCACACCGTCGGCCCGGTGTTGAAGAGCAGGCTGTACGCCTCGCGCAGCCCGTTCGCGTCCACCCGCGGGCGGATCTCGGGGTGGGCGAAGAGGGCCTTGGGCTCGGAGGCGAAGGCCAGCCCGCCGTCGACGGCCGCCCAGAACAGTGGCTTGACGCCGAGGCGGTCGCGGACGAGCAGCAGTCGCTGCGCACGCTCGTCCCAGACCGCGAAGGCGAACATGCCGTCCAGGTGCTGCGCGACGTCCTCGCCCCACTGCTGGTAGGCGCGCAGCACCACCTCGGTGTCGCTGCGGGTGCGGAAGGCGTGTCCCAGGTTCCTGAGTTCTGCACGTAGCTCGTGGTGGTTGTAGACCTCGCCGCTGTAGCTGAGGACGACGGTCGGGGCGTCGGGACGGTCGGTCATCGGCTGGGTTCCGCCGGCGAGGTCGATGACGGCGAGGCGGCGATGGCCGATCGCTGCGTGGGGGCCCAGCCAGACGCCGCCCGCATCGGGTCCGCGAGGGGTGAGGCTGGCCGTCATGGCGTCGATGGTGGGGGCATGGGTGCGGGCGTCTTCGTGGAAGGACGCCCAGCCGGTGATGCCGCACATGGGCACGCTCCTCGGTCAGTTCGGGGCGGTGGAGGCCGCGTTGGTCCCCGCCGCCGCGTCGGCGGTGGGGCGTGGGGGCAGGGCGAGCAGGGATACGGAGAGACAGGCCGCCGCGGCGGCGAGGACCAGACCCGCGCGGGTGCCGTGGACTGGTCCGGCCACGCCCCAGGCAGCCGTGGCCAGGGCCGGTCCGAGCGTGAAACCGAGACTGCGGGCCAGTTGGATGGTCGAGCCGACGGTCGCGGTCCGCTGCCGGGGCGCCGCCGTCATGACCAGGGCTTGGGTGGGACCACCGTTCAGACCCATGCCGACGCCGGCGAGCGCCAGGCGCCAGGCCAGGTCGCCCGGCGCCCCGTCTCCGCCGAGTGGAACCAACAGGAGTAGACCGGCCGAGGTGACCGCTGCCCCGGCGACCGCCACCGGCCGCGCGCCGTAGCGGTCGGCGAGACGTCCGCCGAGGGGTCCGGCCAGGCCCATGCCGAGGGGGAACGCCAACACGGTCAAGCCGGTGGCGGTCGCGCTGAAGCCGTCGTCACGTTGGAGGTGCAGGGCGATCACGTAGTGCATCGCGGCGAAGCCCGCCGCGAGTGACAACACGGCGCCGTGGGCCTGCGGCAGCCCGGGGGCGCGCAGCGCGGTGGCCACGGGGTCGCCGCCCGGCCCGCGCATCCAGAGCCACAGCGGCGGCACGGCGGCCACGGTGAGCGCCAGCCAGGAGACGTTTCCCGCCGCCAGGCTCAAGGCCACGAGCATGACCGTTACGCCAGTGGCCACCAGCAAGGCGTCCCACAGCGGACGTCGGCCCGGGAGGCGCAGTCCGCCGTCCCGTGGCATGCCCTTCCACGCCACGATCAGGGCCAGCAGGCAGAAGGGGATCTTGACGAGGAAGACGGAGCGCCATCCCAGCTGGTCGAGCAGCAGCCCGCCGATCGCGGGCCCGGTCACCGCGCCGAGCGGGCCGAGCGTCGCCGGTACGCTCATGGCCCGGCCGCGCAACTCGGGCCGCACCGACCCGATGGCCAGGACGGGCATCAGCACGAACAGCACCGCACCGAAGAGGCCCTGCGCCAGGCGCGCCATGACGAGCAGTTCCGCCGAGGGCGCCGCCGCGGCAAGGGCGCTGCACACGGCGAATCCGACGGTTGCGCCGAGCACCGCGGACCGCGGACCCGTCCCGTCCAGCCACCGGCCGACCGGCAGGAGCAGTGCCACGACGGGCAACTGGTAGCCGAGCACGACCCATTGAGCCGTGGCGGCGGACAGGTGCAGATCCCGGGAGATCTGCGCCAGGGCCACGTTGACGATGTTCATGTCGAGCATCGCCACGAACGACAGCAACCCCGCCACGGCCACCAGGAGCCAGCGGTCCCCGCCGTCGGATATGCGCCCGGATCCCGCCGAGCCCCTGCCGTGGTGCGTCACCCTTCCGCCCTTCCGCCGTGCACCGGCTGCCGGACGGCAGCCCCGTCCCACATGTCGGCGGCACCGCGGGAAGAGTTCCCGGCCGGTTCCGGGAAGTGGGCGCCGACACACACCTGTTGCGGCGAGGGGTCCCCATGTCCCGGGTCACACCCAGCGGCCGGGGTCCCCGCCGTCGACGACTGGGGTGACAGGCGCGCACGGGTGGTACGGCTGATGCGGCCGGGGCGTCCTCTTGGAGCTCCGGTCCGGGCATCCGAGCCACCCGCGCACTCGTACGCCGGTGCGAGCGCTCACCGGCACCGAGGAGAGGTTCCATGCCCCAGAAGCACTACAGCGTCACCGGAATGAGCTGCGGGCACTGCGTGGCGAGCATCACCGAGGAGGTCGGCGAAGTGACGGGTGTCCGCGAGGTCGCGGTCGATCTGGCCGCGAGCACCGTGACCGTGTACGGCACGGACCTCGACGACCACCTGGTGCGGGCCGCCATCGTCGAGGCCGGCCACGACGTGAGCGGTCCGGTACCCGCCTGATCGCACCGCTTCACGTGCGGGCGGAAGGCACCCCTTCGCATGCGGGCGACCGTGGCCCGTCACATGCCGGCGGAGGGCCAGGACGTGGCAGCGTCCCGACCCTCCGTCACCCGGCGGAGCCGTTGCTACGGGCCCGGACTTCCGTCGCCCCGCATCCCGTTGCACAGCCGGCACGCACCCCGTCCGGCGGGGACTCCGGTCCGGAGCGATGCCGGCCGGGGCCCTCTCCCGGCCCCCGCCCCGGACCCGGCTCGCGAGCCACCGTGAGCGACGAGCACGCGGCGAAGGGGAACCGGCGCAGCGTGCTGCACGCCGCCGACCGCACGCTTCCCCGGCGTCAACGCCTGCGCCCCGGTCCGCGGGACGGCTGCCAGACGCGCAGCCGCAGGCTGTTGCCGACCACGAGGAGCGAGCTCACGGACATGGCCGCGGCCGCGAGCATCGGATTGAGCAGGCCCACCAGGGCAAGCGGTACGGTGACGGCGTTGTACCCGAAGGCCCACACGAGGTTGGCCCGGACCGTTCCCAAGGTGCGCCGGGCCAGTCGGACGGCGTCCGCGAGCGCCTCGATGTCACCGCGCACGAGGGTCACGTCGGCAGCGCCGATCGCCACGTCGGTGCCGGTCCCCATGGCGATCCCGAGGTCGGCCCCGGCCAGCGCGGCAGCGTCGTTGACCCCGTCGCCGACCACCGCGACCCGCCTGCCGTCCTCCCGCAGCCGTCGTACGAGTGCGGCTTTTTCCTCAGGCGTGCACCGCGCGTGCACGTCCTTGATACCCAGCTCCGAGGCGATGCTGCGTGCGGGTGCTTCCCGGTCGCCGGTGGCGAGCACCGGCTCGACGCCCAGGCGGCGGAGCGCCTCCACGGTCCGGTAGCTTCCGGGGCGGACGACGTCACCGACTGCGATGAGCGCTTCGGGCACGTCGTCGACACGCACCAGGACCGGGGTGTGTGCAGCGCCTTCCGCCGTCAGCAGCGCCTCCGCCAGCAGCGCGGGCAGTTCCCCGTCGGGCGCGACCACTTCCACCAGGTGCCCGTCGACCCGGCCCCTCACCCCCTTGCCGGCCACGGCGACGAAGCCGTGCACGTCCGGTAGCGACCGGTCGGGAGCCGTCCTGCGCGCGTACGAGACGACCGCCCGACCCAGCGGGTGCTCCGACCCCTGCTCCACCGCGCCTGCCAGACGCAGCGCCTCCTCCCGGCCCCGTCCGTCCGGGGCGGCGGTGACCCGGGCGACGGTCATGTGCCCGGTGGTGAGCGTGCCGGTCTTGTCCAGTACGACCGTGTCGACGTGCCGCAGACCCTCCAGCGCCTGGGGACCACTGACGAGGACGCCCAGTTGGGCTCCCCTGCCGGTCGCCGCCATCAGCGCGGTCGGCGTCGCGAGACCGAGCGCGCAGGGGCAGGCCACGACGAGGACGGCCACGCCGGCAGTGACGGCGGCCTGCGGGTCGGCGCCCGCACCGAGCCAGAACCCGAGAGCCGTCACGGCGAGGGAGAGGACGACCGGGACGAACACGCCTGACACCGAGTCGGCCAGTCGCTGGGCTCTGGCCTTTCCGGCCTGGGCATCTGTCACGAGCGCCGTGATCCGCGCGAGCTGGGTGTCGGCGCCCACGGCGGTCGCGCGCACCAACAGCAGGCCACCGACGTTCACAGCGCCGCCGACCACAGCCGACCCCGGTCCGGCCTCGACCGGTTCGCTCTCTCCCGTGACCAGGGACAGGTCCACTGCGGAGCTGCCCTCGACCACTGCGCCATCGGTGGCGACACGCTCCCCCGGACGCACCACGAACACCTGACCCGCCTGCAACTCCGCAATGGATAGCAGCCGTTCACCGTCTCCGTCGCGTACCGCCACCTCCCTGACGGCGAGCCGGGCGAGCGACCGCAACGCCGCACCGGTGCCGTGCCGGGCGCGCGCCTCGAGGAACCGTCCCGCCGTGACGAAGAGCGGCACGCCGACCGCCGCTTCGAGGTAGAGGTGTGCGACACCGTCCGAGGCGGTGGGCAGCAGGCTGAACGGCATGGTCATCCCGGGCTCGCCGGCACCGCCGAGGAACAGGGCGTACAGGGACCACGTGAAGGAGGCAACCACGCCGAGGGACACCAGGGTGTCCATGGTAGCCGCGGAGTGCCGCAGCCCGCGCAACGCCCTCACGTGGAAGGGCCACGCGCCCCAGACGGCGACCGGCGCGGCGAGGGCCAGGCACAGCCACTGCCAGTTGCGGAACTGCCAGGCGGGCACCATCGACAACAGGAGCACCGGCACGGCGAGGAAGGCGATGACCACCAGTCGGTCACGGTGCGGCCGCGCGTCCTCGGTCTCGCCCCCGCCACCCTGCTCGCGCCGCTGACGCGACTCGGGGGGCGCGGGAAGGCGAGCCGTGTATCCGGCGCTCTCCACCGCCGCGATGAGCCGTGCGGGTTCGACGGCCGGCGGATGGTTCACCCTGGCCGTCCCGGTCGCCAGATTCACGGTCGCCGTAACGCCGTCCAGCCTGCCGAGGCGCTTCTCGACGCGCCGTACGCAGGCAGCGCAGGTCATACCTCCGACGGTCAGGTCGGTGGTCACGACGGTCTCCGCACCGACACCCATCAGCCGTGCTCCCCGTGCCGGTGACCACTGCCGCCGGACGTCCCGTCGCGGTACGGGGCACCGCCGGGCGGGTCGGCGTGCATGCCGGGCGCCACAGGCCCGACGACGACTCCCGCGGTGTAGGAGGCCGCGAAGAACACGGCCAGCAGTAGGAGGAAGCCACACAAGGCGATCGGCGGCCCCGCCTTCCGGGACATCGGCGTAGCACCGGATGCGGTTCGTCGGGAAGCGTCCATCGCCGGGTCTCCCTGATCGCGTCGTACGGCCTGGTCACGTGCGCACGGCAACGCCTCGGGCGCACCGTACGGTCCAGATGTCGTACCCGTGGGGGGTAAGGTTCCCGAAAGATCAATGTGATCTGAGTCACTGAGCGATTTCAGCTTCGCCACTCCGGGGTGAGGGCGGCACTGGCGACTGATGTCATGTGGTGGGGTGAGCGGGCTCCGGCCAACCGGCCCGGAGGGCCCGAGAGGAGTTCGACCAGGAAACGCAGGAGCAGGGCGCCTCGGTCTGCGTACTCGACGGCCTCGGCATGCGGCCGTTGCAGGTTCCCGTGCCGGACGCCACGGCCCTCGTTGGTGCCATGGAGACTCCTCGGCGGGGCCCGCCGGGCACAGCGGCCTCGTCTGTGAAAGTTCATCGATGTGCGGGACGGGCGGGTCGGCAGGTGGTTCGTGGGTGAGATCACGATCACGGGCGAGTACGAATCGCTGGCCCAGTATTTTGACTCCGTAGCGGAGACGCTGACGAGGATCGCCGATGGAAACCATCCGGTCTGTGAGGTCGCCGAAGGTCGACTCGTCTGGTCGTGAGAACAGTTCCCAACCGCATGGTAGCCATCGCGAAACCTTTCCTCACCCTGGAGAGGCGATGGTGAAGAAGTAGGTCAGCGTTGACGCTCCAGGGCGAGGACGACCGCGGCGAAGGCCGTCATGAGGTTGCGACTGACGCGGGCTTTGCGGAAGACGTGCCACGTCTTCCGTCTCGCTACGCTTCGAGGGAACTAACGCGGAGCCTGCGCTGATGAGTTGATCCTGGGTCCACCGACCGATGATCGAGGCAGGACGGGGCTGACCGAGAGAGGTGCCCGCTGAGCTGGGAAGATGGGAGTTCTGACGCTTCCATCAGCACCGATCGGCAAGGCACCTCGCAATAGTCTCGTTGATCCCGAGATCCTGCGCGACCTGCGCGATCGGTTTGCCGATCTCGGCGACGATCCGCACAGCCCCCCTCACGCAACTCCGCGTCGAACTTCCGCCTCTCGCCTGCCATGACCCTCAACCTCCCCTGTAGTCAGGGTCTCTACGCTACGAGGGGAAGGTCACGGGCGCGTAGACACCTCCGACTACCCCTACCGTCCTGGCCATGACAAACTTCTTCCCGTAACGGGACTCCCGGTGATCGCCTTACTTCAGCAGCAAGTTGACCTATCAGGGCTCCCGTTGCGCCATTGACCAGGACCTGATCTGCCACTCAAGGCTCAAACGCAGGGGTGTTGACGTGACTCCATCCACTGTCACTCCACTGAGCCGCTGGCCGGGCCGGACAGCGGAACCACAGCTGCCTCGTCAGCAGTCAGGTCCGCGCCGTGCAGCGTAGATGCGTGGCTCACCAGAGGAAGGAAGCTCTGTGCTCATTTCCAGGAATGCCCGAACCGGCTTATCCGGGCATCGGCTCATACCGTGGGTACTTGCCGTTCTGATGATGTTGGCGTTCTCCGCCCCAACATCCCAAGCGAGAGCCGCCGACGCCGGCAGTACGTCCGGCACGGACAGCCTCCTCGTCACGCTCTCCGGCAGCATCCCGTCAATCCGGACGAACAGAGGCAACGACGGACGACTGATCGCCTACCCCAGCGACTGGACCTACAGCTGGGGTTCCGACGGCCGTGCGGTGGCGTTCCCCTGGGGTGGCAGCTGGCGGACGACCCAGGGCCCGGACGGACGACTGATCGCCTACCCCAGCGACTGGACCTACAGCTGGGGTTCCGACGGCCGTGCGGTGGCGTTCCCCTGGGGCAAATGGACAACCGCTACAGGGAGCGATGGGCGCATGATCATCTACCCGCGTGATGCTCTCAGCGGGACATTTACCTTGAAGTTTCCGGACCTGGTGACACCGCGCCTCTTGCAGACTCTCGCGAGTAGTTCGGACTCCTCGCAGTTCAACGGAATGGCGATCAATCTCTACAGCTCTCTCGACGACCAATGAAGGACTGTTCCGTCTTCTGCTGTGTGATCGCCTGACGGGACGCTGCCAGGGCTGTTTCAAAGTGCGAGTGCTGCTGCGAAGTAGCAGGTCACGCCGGCGTGACGTCTGCCGGTCGACCCGTCTCGCACGCATCGAAGTTCCGGTTGGAGCGGGTGACCTCTGATCGATGATCGAGGTAGGACGGGACTGACGGAGAGAGGTGCCCGCTGAGCTGGTCCGCCGCCACCTGATCGCGGTCCCGGCACGACTCACCACCCGCGGACCACCCTGACCTTCCACCTGCCCGAACGCTGGCCCTGGCAGGACGCCTTCGAGACGTTGTGGAGGGCCGTCGGCTGCCGCCTGCGGACCTGACCCCTCGCCGCCCCGCCCGCCCACGACCGAAAGACCTCGGAGACCCCGCCACCGGGACGGCAACCCGGTGATCACGCACACACACCAGCGGAAACCCGCGCCGGAATCACACCGGAAACACTCACCAGAATCCATCCGCAGGTCCGTGGCGCACGCCCCCCGGTGCGGACCGTGGATCGACCGGAGCCGCCCCGCGGGTCGTGGTCCCTGCGGAACGGGCCTCCTCTCGTGAGGAGGCTGACGGCCGCCCGCGAGGGAGCTACGGTGATTCCGGTCCCTGGTGGTCATCCGGTGATGTCCGCCGTGCGCCCGTCGGATGCCGGTGCCCCGTCACGGGTCCACTCCCTGGCACAGGGAGCCGGGCCGACCGGTACTGCGCCTGGTGGTGGCGGTACGAGCGGCCGAGGT
Source organism: Streptomyces sp. NPDC059169 (assembly GCF_042755225.1). Taxonomy (NCBI): domain Bacteria; kingdom Bacillati; phylum Actinomycetota; class Actinomycetes; order Kitasatosporales; family Streptomycetaceae; genus Streptomyces; species Streptomyces sp. NPDC059169. The sequence goes on from NZ_JBHZCF010000003.1 coordinate 225,856, forward strand.
GGTGCTGGAGACGAGCGTGGCGGAACTGGTAGACCGCACCCGTTTGGCGCAGCACACCGCGACGGTAGGCGTCGTCGAGGAAGGCGGCCGTGCGCCACGGCAGCTTGCCGGTGAGCGGCAGCACGACGCGGGAGAGGACCAGCCACTGCCCCCAGGCCGTGAAACAGAGTGCGTACGAGAGGCCACCGCCGAATCCTCCGACGGCACCGATCAGGAGCCCGTCCGACACGCTCCAGTTCATCGGCCCGAGGACTCCGCGGAGCAGGTCGACGACCAGGTGCCCGCCGAAGGCGATCGTCAGGGTCAGTGCGGCCACGATGACGAGGACCTGTCGGTACACCGTCCCGCGGTTCGAGGACAGCAGGCTGGCGGGGGTGGCCGCGAAGGACGCGTCGAGCGGGGCTTCAAGCGCGGCCACCAGCCCGAAGACGAGGCCGGCGGCCGAACCGAAGATCAGTCCGAAGACCAGCATGTTGATGAGCGTGCCCTCGATCACCCGGGCTTCGACGAGCGACTGCCCGTAGTACAGGGCGCGTTGCAGGGCAAAGGCACATGCGCACCCGATACCCATGACGAACCCGCCCATAAGGACGGCCGCGAAGCGGGCCGTGAACGCGCGTACGGGCCCGCGCCCGACGCCGTTGGGCCGACCCTGCAGTCGGACCCTCACACGGCTGGGTTCGAACGTGCCACCGCCGGACGCGACGATCGCACCGTAGACGGATCCGAACGCGAGACCGGCAGCCGGTCCCATCATGGCTCCTTGCACGAGGGTCTCACCGAGCGCCACCGGAGCGACGAGCAGGCCGATCGTCCAGTCGGCCACGGCGATGCAGAGCGCAGAGGCCAGCATGACGGTCAGGATGCGCGTCGAGCGGCCCAACGAGTCGCCGATCTGCCACCATGCGAGGTCCTGCCGGTCGAGCCGGTCCATGTGGTGGGCGAGGTAGCCGAGCCACCGTTGGGCCTGCTCCGGCTTCCACCTCCGCTGCCGGCGCGGACGCCCGGTGTTCCGCTCGGGCGCACGGGGCCGGTAGACCGTGGGCACGAAGCCCGCCAGCAGGTGCTCTTCCAGGGAGTTCCCGGTGGGGAACCGCTCGGCGTCCAGCAGTTCCGTCGCGTCCTCGTCCGGTGCCTCGCTGTACACCGTCCGTGCCAGGGTCACCATCAACGGGGTTCTCAGCACCCCGACCAGGTTCTCCGCCGCCGTCCGGTCCTGCGGGGACCGCAGCTCTTCCAGGACGGCTGCCCACGGCGCACCGGCCCCGTCCTCGTCGTGCGCGACGGGTCGAACGGTCCGGGGAAGGTAGTCCAGGAGGTCATCGAGGGTCAGATCGGTGAGTTCGATGCCGGCAGCCCACACCAGTGGTGACCGCGCCACCCGTACCGCCTCGGCGTACTCCGCGCTCCGGCTCGTCAGGACCAGTGGCAGGGACGTCGCGTTGAGCGCTTCGAGCGCCTCGCCCCGCAGCCCCTCGGCGATCTCGTCGAACCCGTCCAGGACGGGCAGCACGAGGTCGGCGTCGACCAGCGCGGCAGCGAGGGTCGAGCCGCCGGGCGTCCTCCTCGCGAGATGGGGGAAGTCCCGCAGCAGTCGTTCGACCAACCAGTCCCGCAACGCGATGGCCGTGGCGTCCCAGGAACCGACGCTGAACGCCACCGGCACGCGGCCGGACGGGGCCGGGGAGTCAAGGAGATCCACGATGAGTCGGATCGCCAGAACGGACTTGCCCGAGCCGGCACGGCCGAGGATCACGAGCCGTCCGGACGGAACCTTCCGGTAGACCTCGGCAACGCCGGATAAGTCACCCTCCACGTCCAGGAGGGGTGAAGCGGCCCCCGGGGGAAGTCGCTGGATGTTCTCGGCGTGGTCGGTGAGGCGGACGTTCGCCCGCTGCCACCGCACCGGCAGCGGGAACGGGTCGTGGATCCGGCGCATCTCCTCCTCCAGTTGCCGGCGCCGCCGTACCTGTCTCGCCAATTCCTCAGCCGCTTCGACGAGCACGCCGTCGGTCGACTTGATTACCGGAAAGGGCCCGGAGGGCTGCGGGTCGGCCGGGGCGACCCGCTCTTGCGGGTCGGCAACGGCCTTTTCCGCAATTGCGGATGACACCGTGGGGGATTTCGCGATGACGGCCGCCAGCCTTCGGCGGTCCTCGTGCCCGAGGTCGAGAGCGTCGGCCAGCAGGTTCACAGTGCCCAGCCGGTGGTCGGTGGATTTGCCGGTCTCCAGTCGCCGGATCGTGCGAACACTCACTCCGGACCGTTCCGCCGCCTGCTCTTGGGTCAGTCCCGCCCGACTCCGCAGCCGGCGCAACAACGTGCCGAGCTGATCCGTCACTTCGGTGCCCCTCCACTCGCCAGCGCGGACGCCGGTGAGTCTAGCGTGACCGGCCGGTCATACATGGCCGGTGCCGTGGCCTGTGCCCCGGGCCGGTTGGCCCCGACCATCGGTGGTGCCCGGCCGTCGCGTCACCCGACCCCGGCGGTTTCGCGGGCCCCGGTGGGGTCCTCGGCGCAGTCGGCCCGTACGCAAAGGTCCCTTGTTCGCACGGCGGTCCACGGCGAGGGGAGGTGACCGGCGCTCCGAAGCAACGTGCGGGATCCGAATGGGACACGCACAGCCCTGTCGGAATCGAGAGGTGGTCAATCGACATGGCATATCGCTACTGGTGCGGCGAATGCGGCGCCAAAACGCCGTGGATCAGCGAATCCCAGGTCGAGCAGGAACAGATGGACCACTACGCCAGGAGGCACCCGGGAATCCAACCCGGCGGCCACGTCGAGGTCAACCGCAGGAATCCGATGGGAGGCCTCGGCTGTCTGGGAATCATCGCGATCGTGGTACTGCTGCTGATCCTCTCGGCCTCCTACCGTCGCTAGACCTGGGCGAACGGGCCGGCGGTTCGAGCGCCGCAGTCAACCGAACGGGAGGGGCGCACCGCTCCTGAACACACAACCCCACACATGGCATTGCCGAACGGAAGGACACCACATGCGGAGACGACGAATGGTCAGTATCCTCGCCGGAGTACTGGGCCTTCTCCTCGCCCTGGTGGGCACGGCAAACGCGACAACGCCCGGAGCCGGGGCGGGAACGGGAACGGGGAAGCGCGTCTTCAACGCCATGCAGATCGTCTTCGGGCCGGACACACCCGACGCCTTCTGCACGATCGGGGCGGTCGGCAACGACAAGTACGGCCGGAAGATCGCCATTTCAGCGGGGCACTGCCTGCGCGACGCGAGGTACGCCGACCATGACATCCCCGAGGACGTCCAACCCGTCTACGACCGCAGTGACGTCGGTTTCGGGCCCATCGGGTACGTGCGGTACTTCAAGGACCCCGCCGGTTCGATGGTGGGCCACGCCACCAAGGACTACATGGTCATCGAGCTGGTGCCGGCGGTGATCCCCTCCTCGCAGGGCCCGTACCTCAGGCAGACGGGCGAGGTGGAGGTCGCCGGCGGACAGCCCAGCCCCAATGCGCTCAACCCGTCGCTCCCCCGTGAACGCCTCCTCGGCGCGGCCCTGTTCGACAACAACGAGCTCGTGGTGTCCGGCCAGCTCGGTGTCTTCTACGGGCGCATCACCAACAACTCGCAGGGTGTCTACCAGTCCTGGGCCGCCCACAAGGGCGGGGACTCGGGCGGCCCGGCCATCTGGCACGTGCCCGGCAGTCCCTACCCCTCGACCGCGAACAACTTCCAGGCGTCCGGGCCCTGGGCGGGCATCACCAAGGCGATCGTCCTGGGAGTTCCCCCGTTCGTCTACACGAGCTCCGCGAACATCCTCGCCGACCTACGAGCCCGGGACGCCGCCCACCCCGGCGTCTACGGCGCGGGATTCCACGTCACCGACAACCCTTAGAGAGCGGTCGTCCGCACGTGCGGGACACCCCGAACGGGGTGGAGCTCCCCGTGCACACCGAGCCGCGGAGGGGCACGCCACACGATGGTCGAGGCGTGCCTTCGCCCGTCGCAACCGGCACCGGACGAGCAGGGCGGCCGACCGGAGCAACCGGCGCCGCCACGCTTCGCGCTCGGGGTCGGCCCGGCTCGATCCGCCGTCGGCGGGCCACATGCCGCACCCCGCCTCACACCATCGAGCAAAATCCCTCCGGAAGGAGAACACCCCATGAGAACATGGCAGTTCGGCACCCGACTCCGCGGCGCCCTGTGGAACAGGGCGGCCGCCGTTGCGACCGGAACGGCGGCGCTACTGGCCACGTTGGCCGCACCGCCCTCGCACGCCGACACCCCCGGGATCCCGACGTTCACCGACGGCTACGGCCTCACCCAGGTCGCCGGCGCCACCGAGGTCCACTCCGACACCGACTTCTCCCTCACCGTGACCACCGGAGAGCTGTCCGGCCGCCACAAGATACGCGTCTTCCTTCCCGCGGACTATCGGGCGACCCCGGGCAAACGGTGGCCCGTGGCGTACTTCCTGCACGGCGGGGGCGGAGGCGTGGACGATGCGGCTGCGGCACCTTCCCTGCACTCGGATTCGATGATCACCGTCGTACCGGACGGCGGCTTGAAGGGCTGGTACGCCGACTGGGTGATGCAGAACACCGCTCTGGGTGCTGCCAACTGGGAAACCTTCCACCTCACCCAGGTCGTTCCGTTCATCGACGCCAACCTGCGCACCATTGCCGACAAGGACCACCGGGCCGTCGTCGGCCTCTCGATGGGTGGTTACGGGGCCCTGCACTACGCCGAGGCCCGCCCCGACCTCTTCGGCCACGTCGCCTCCTTGTCCGGCGGCATCGACTTCGGCATGGCGGAAATACGCGCGGCCGTCCTCGCCACGGAGCTCAACCTCACCGGAGCGTGGTGCGCGGTGAGTACGTCCACACCGGCCGGCACCGGCCGGTGCACCGGATACGGCCCGTACGTGGACAGCGACGCGATCTTCGGCTCCCCGTACCCCGTCTTCGGTGCTGATCGTGTCTGGAAGGCGGTCGACCCCGCCGCTCCGGCCAATCTCGCCCGGCTGACGGGTGTCGACGTCACGCTGTACACCGGCAACCGAGGTCCCATCGACCACTTCACCGAGATCGCGACCAACACCGTCAAGACCCGCATGGACCGGCTCGGTCTCCCCAGTCGAGTCGTCGACTACGGCGACGGTTCCACACTGGCCGCCTCGTGCGACGGCGGCCACAACTACGGCTGCTGGGCACCCGCCCTGGCCGACTACGTCCCCCGGCTGGCGAGCGCCTTCGCCGCACGGAGCTGAGGTCCCGACTCGCTGAGGTCCCGTATCGGTGACGTGGGCATTGACGGCCCCGCTGCGCCCATCGGGCCGCAACGGCGCCCGTCCTGACGGACGGGCGCCGACGGTGCACGGGCGGTCCCGTGCCCGGGGCTGGGGTGGGGTTATCCGAAGCATCCGGGGACGGGGTTGGCGCTGCCGTCGCAGTTGGTCGGCACGTTGTCCACGATGGTGTTGGTGCCGTAGGTGTTGACGGTTCCGTTGTTGTCGATACCGCCGGGTGCTGTGTCGGAGGTGTTGTCGGTGATCTTGCTGTCGGTGAGGTTCAGGACGGCGCTCCCGTCCATGTGGATGCCGCCGCCGGCGGCACCGTCGGCGGGGGCCTGGTTGCGGCTGACCACCGTACGCTGGAGGGCGAGATCGCCGTCCAGGTAGATGCCGCCGCCGTCGCTGTCGGAGGCGGTGTTGTCGCGGAAGCGGCTGTCCGTGATCGCTGTGTGGGAGCTGGAGTCGGCGTAGAGGCCGCCGCCGTCTTCGCTGGTGTTGCGGGCGATGGTGCTCCTGCGGACGTACAGCGTCGCGGTGCTGTTGTTGAAGAAGGCACCGCCACCGCTGGCGGCGTAGTTGTAGAGGAAGGTGCTGCTGTCGATGTCGGTCGGCCCGCCCTCGTCAACGTCGACGGCGCCGGCTTCGCCTCCGGCGGTGTTGCTCTTGAACAGGCTCTTGCCGATGGTCGTGGAGCCGGCGCTGAGGACGGCGCCGCCGTTATTGCCGGCGGTGTTGCGGGTGAATTCCGTTGTGGTGATTTCGAGTTTGCCGTTGTCGTTGTAGATGGCGCCGCCGGATCCGCGCGCGGAGTTGCCCTCGGCGGGGGTGGCACCGATGGCGTTGTTGCGGGTGAAGGTGCTGCGGTGGATGCGGGTGATGCCCTGGTTGTAGATGGCACCGCCGAAACCGTCCAATGTGATGTTTCCGGTGGCCACGCCCTTGGCGGTGTTGTTCTCGAAGGTGACGCAGTCCAGGTCGAGACGGCCCGCGGCGTTGACGTAGGCGCCGCCGCCGTAGGTGTCCGTGCTGGCGGTCTTGCCGCGAGCGACGGTGAGATGGCGCAGTTTCAGGTCACCGCCGGCACCAACGTTGAAGATGCGGAACTGGTCGGCGTTGGCGGCCCGCGCGATGGTGGCGTCGTTGCCATCAATGGTGATGGGCTGAATGACGACGGGCAGACCGTTGGAGCCGTCGTTGGCGGTGAGGGTGTAGGTGCAGTGCGGTGCGAGACTGAGGTGGCCACCGCCCTCCTGGTTGGCAACCGTGATCGCGGCGATCAGCGCGCTGGGACTGCACGCAACCGGTACGGCCGGGCCCTCGCCCCCGCCCGAACGCCCCGAGGCATGCCCCTCGGCTTCACCCCGGCCCTGGTCGCCCTTGGCCTGCCCGTCCGCGCCCCCGTCGCCCTTGTCGCCCTTGTCAACGCTCTCATCCCCCATGGCGTGCCCTTCCCCGCCCTCGCCGCTCCGGTCCTGGCCCTCCTCGGGCCTACCGGGGTCGGCAGAGTGGGGCTGGTCGGGGTTGCCTGCGCGGTCGGCCCAGTACTCCCCGTCCTCATCCTGGACCGGGCCACCCCCCTTGCCGGACATGCCTGCCGGGTGCGCAAACGCCTCCACCCCGACGACGGCGACACGGGCGCCTCGACCCGTTCCGACCGGGGTGGCGGCGATGGCGGGCATCAGAGCCGCGCTGGTGGCGGCGGAGGCCAGGCCCGCGGCCGCGATGACGGCCAGCCTCCAGCGCCTACTCAGCCCGGTGATGGGTACGGCGGCGGGCTGCGCATCCGCACCTGAGGCCGGAGCGGGGGCTGGTTCCTGCGGTCGAGACATGTCGACTCCTATGGCCGGTGGGTCGTGTGATGACTGGTCAGGTGCGATCCCCCTCCGCGTCACAGCACATATCAAATCATCACATCAGCGGCCAATGTGAGTATTTAGCCAGTGAATATCGCTGTACTACCCCATACGGGTTCACGCCCGCACACCGGCAACCCACCCCCGGACGGCACCACGGCCTGGGTTGGATCGCGGACCGTCCCACCGCAGGAACCACCGTCCCCGCACAGCGGTGGCAGCGCGCGGCATGCGCGCCGGCACCGCATCCGTGGGGAACCCGTCCGCGAGGGTCGCCGAGGGCACGGCCCATGACGGACCGGAGGTGTTCGTTCGCGGAACGACGCCGGGCCGCGCCCGGGCAGGATCCGGGCACAGCGCACACGGACAGCTGGCACGGGCCGGAACACGCCCCGGTCGGACACGACGCGACGGGTTCGAGCCACATCCGAGCCGGAGCCCGCCGCACACCGGAGCCCCTGACAGCGGCGCCCCGGCTAGAGCGAGGTCGCCGTCCTGAGGACGAGGAACAACGCGACCGCCGAGTTCGCCGAGGAGAAGGCGGAAGCCATCGTCCCGGCGGCTGCCGTCCAGACCGCAACGCCGGCCGCCGTGAACGCGGGAGGCCACGCGCGTGTGGACGGCACGGGTCCGAGCAACGCGGCGACCCGGCGCGGCACGGGGCCGGCCGCGAAGCCCGCGAACGTGGGGTGGGGAGTGCCGGTCGAGGCGAGTGCGGCTTTGCCCACGGCCCGTGCCATCACACGCCGGTTGCCGATCAGCTCCGCGGCCTCTTCGTCCGCCCAGCGTTCGGCGCAGTAGGCGACGGCGGTGTACAGCGGGCGCAGGAAGGGGTTGGCCCGTGCGGCGAGGAGCGCGGCCATGAGGTGGCGGTGGTGCCCCGCCGCCAGATGGGTACTTTCGTGGGCGAAGAGCGCCCTGCGCTCCGCGGGATCCAGCCCCGAGAGCATGCCCGTGCTCACGACGATCCTGCTCGCTGGGCCCGGCAGGGCGAAGGCGTACCTCGCGGTGTCGGGAAGTACCGCGATCCGGGCGGGTGGCAGGCCTTCCAGGGCTCGTGCCGCGCGACGCCGGACGCGGTGGTGGCGCCACACCGTGACGGCGCAGGCCGCCGCGACGGCGACCAGTGCGGGAATGGCCGCCTTGCCGACGACCTCGTCGTACGGGACGGCCTCGCGCACCTCCGGGTCGGACCAGCTGTCGGGGAGCGGATTGCCCGGCAGTTGCGCAGTTCCCACCACCATGATCAGCGCGAGGCAGAGGGTGCTGCACAAGGCCATCAGTGCGCTCACGCCCGCGAGGAGGCGGGTGGCCGTTCGAGGGTGCAGGTGCTGCTCGGCCAGGCGCGCTATCGGCCACGCCGTCATCGGCAGGACCAGCGGTAGGAAAACGACGTGCCCCATCCCGTCAGTCTTCCGGTTCGTCGTCCGTATGGCGGAGCAGTTCGCGAAGGACCTGCTCGTCTTCGGGCGACAGTGAGACGATGAACCGTGTCAGCACCGCTTCCCGGTTGCTCTCGCCATCCAGGACGCGACGCATGCGCAGCGCAGCCAGCCCGGCCTGGTCTGCCGTCGCCTCCCAGACGAAGGACCGCCCCTCCCGGTGTCGGGTGACGGCGCCCTTGACCTGGAGCCGGGACAGGATGGTCATCACCGTGGTGTACGCGAGGTCTCCGGCCAGGCGCCCCTGCACCCAGCTGGCCGTGACCGGTCCGGGTGCGGGCTGCAGCACGGCCAGCACCTGGGCCTCGAGTTCACCCTGCCCACGACGCCGACCGCCACCCTCGGGGAGCGGGGCGGATGTTTCCCGGTTTCTCAACTCCGGCTCCCGTCGTGTTCGCCTGCGCGTTCCGCGGCGTCATCGTACTGATTCCGGGTGTGCCTCACCCCGGCAATATCTACAGTGTTGTAGATTTCAGGAGTCGCAGTCATCGGGTGCTCGGGCTCCGAGACGTCCGGCACGCATGCACGAGGAGAAGAAATATGGGTGTGAGCCTCGCCAAGGGCGGCAACGTGTCACTGAGCAAGGAAGCTCCCGGGCTGAGCGCGGTGATCGTCGGGCTCGGTTGGGACGTTCGCACGACGTCCGGTGCCGATTTCGACCTCGACGCGAGCGCCCTGCTCTTGGGCGAGTCCGGCAAGGTCCCCTCCGACCAGCACTTCGTGTTCTACAACAACCTGAAGAGCCCGGACGGTTCCGTCGAACACACCGGGGACAACCTCACCGGTGAGGGCGAAGGCGACGACGAGTCACTCACGGTGGATCTGGCTGCGGTTCCCACTGACGTCACCAGGATCGTCTTCCCCGTTTCCATCCATGACGCCCACGGCCGCGGCCAGAGCTTCGGGCAGGTCCGCAACGCCTTCATCCGGATCGTCAACCAGGCCGGCGGCGACGAACTCGCCCGCTACGACCTCTCGGAAGACGCCTCCACCGAGACGGCGATGGTCTTCGGCGAGCTCTACCGCAACGGCGCCGAGTGGAAGTTCCGGGCGATCGGCCAGGGTTACGCATCCGGACTCGCCGGAATCGCCTCCGACTTCGGAGTGAACGTCTGACGACGCGCCGACACCACGCTCTCCCACGGAGGCAACCTTGAGCGTCACGCTGTCCAAGGGCCAGCAGATCAGCCTGGCCAAGACCGGTGGGCACACCCCTTCCCTCGTCCGCATGGGGCTGGGCTGGAAGTCCGTCGCACGCAAAGGCCTGTTGGCCCGGCTGACGGCCCGGGACATCGACCTGGACGCCTCGGCGATCCTCTTCTCCGCCGGTGAACCCCAGGACGTCGTCTTCTTCGAGCACCTCGCCAGCAATGACGGTTCGGTACACCACAGCGGCGACAACCTCACCGGAGGCACCGGCCACGGCGAGGAGGACGAGTGGATCACCGTCGACCTCGAGCAGGTCCCGACGCACATCGACCAGATCGTCTTCGTCGCCACCTCTTTCACGGGCCAGACCTTCGACGAGGTGGAGAGCGCCTTCTGCCGACTGGTCGACGAGACCACCGACGAGGAACTCGCGCGCTACACACTCAGCGGCGGAGGACGGCACACGTCCCAGATCATGGCCAAAGTCCAGCGTGATACCGGCGGCTGGACGATGACCGCGATCGGTTCCCGCGCCGGTGGTCGGACCTTCCAGGACCTGATGCCCGCCATCGGCAGCCACCTGTAGCCACCGCGCACCACCACGTGGCGAGCGGCACCTGCCCGGCCACGAACGACCACACACACAACCCGAGGAGAAGACCATGGCCCTGTGGGACCGCATAAAGGAATCCGCCACGACGATGCAGACCCAACTCGTCGCGAAGAAGAACGACCTCAAGAGCGGGGCGTTCCGCGACGCCAGCATGGCGATGTGTGCGCTGGTCGCCGCCGCTGACGGTACCGTCGACCCGTCGGAGCGCCAGCGCGTTGCGCAGTTGATCGCCAGCAACGAGGTCCTGCAGAACTTCGACGCTGACGACCTGCGACAGCGCTTCGAGGGCAACCTCAACAAGCTGACCGCCGACCTGGACTTCGGGAAGGTCAGCGTGATGCAGGAGATCGCCAAGGCGAAGAAGAAGCCCGCCGAGGCACGCGCCGTCATCCAGATCGGCATCGTGATCGGCGGCGCCGACGGCGACTTCGACAAGACGGAGCAGGCCGTGGTCCGTGAAGCCTGCTACGCCCTCGGCCTGCCGCCACACGAGTTCGACCTGTAGCGGGGCGCCGTCCGGAGGGGCGCCGCTCCTGCGGCCCCCTCCCCCCACCACGCAACGGTGGGCGCCGTGGCGGTGATCCCCTTCCGCCGTACCAGCAGCGGCCACAGGGCGGGCTCGGCACCGCGGGGCATACGGTGACCACGATCCTGGCACGTCGTTCCTGGCCCACACGGTGTGGGCGGACCGCTGTGCCGGCACGTATCGTTGCCGACATGGCAGACGACGACGCCGCGGTCCTGGCCTCCGTCGGCCCCAGGCTGCGCGCGCTGCGCACGATGCGCGGCACCACCTTGACCCAGCTCTCGAAGACCACCGGCATTTCGGTCAGCACCCTCTCCCGCCTCGAATCCGGCGAGCGCCGGCCCAACCTGGAGTTGCTGCTGCCGCTCGCCCGCGCCTATCAGGTGCCGCTCGACGAGCTCGTCGGCGCCCCGCCGGTGGGTGACCCTCGGGTCCGTCTGAAGCCCATGAAGCGCGCGGATTCGACGATCGTGCCGCTGACCCAGCACCCGGGAGGAGTGCAGGCGTTCAAAATGGTCATCGGCACCAGCCGCTGCGAACCCGAGCCACGCTCCCACGAGGGCTACGAATGGCTCTACGTGCTGGGTGGGAAGCTGCGCCTGGTGCTCGCCGAGAGGGACGTCGTGCTGAAGGTGGGCGAGGCCGCGGAGTTCGACACTCGACTGCCGCACTGGTTCGGCAGCACCGGAGAGGCGCCCGTCGAGATCCTCAGTCTCTTCGGGCCGCAGGGGGAACGCATGCATGTTCGCGCGAAGCCTCGCGGCTCCTGAATTCTCGGGGCGGGGGATGGGTCGGGTGAGACCATCTGGTCATGAGTGCGACAGCCGATCACGAGATGATCACCGTGTCTGCTGGGCGGGTCACCCTGTCCGACCGGCGCACGCAGCGCAGTTGGTCCGTGGAACTCGCGCCCTACCGACTCGCAGCCCACCCGGTCACCCAGGCACAGTACGCGCGGATCACCGGTCAGCACCCGAGCAGCGCCCGTGGAGACCGCTTGCCCGTCGAGGGGGTGTCATGGTGGGACGCGGTCCGGTTCTGCAATGCCCTGTCACACAGTGAAGGACTGTCACCCGTCTACCTCGTCCACGGTGACGACGCGGCCCTCGAGTGGGACGCGGCGGCAGACGGATACCGACTGCCCACCGAAGCGGAGTGGGAGCACGCGTGCCGCGCGGGCACCGGCGGACCGCGCTACGGGGACCTCGACGAGATCGCTTGGTATCGGGGGAACTCCGGGGAACAGATCCACGAGGTGGGCGGCAAACGCCCCAATGCGTGGGGCTTCCACGACACCCTCGGAACCGTCTGGGAATGGTGCTGGGACGTCTACGACCCCGAGGCCTACGGCAGCTACCGGGTACTGCGCGGCGGCGGCTGGTTCGACGAGCACTGGAGTTGCCGGGCGTCCGTGCGGCGCCGCAGCCATCCGACGTTCCGCGTCGACGACGTGGGGTTGCGCATCGCGAGCTCCTCGGTGCGCTGATCCGCCCGGCGCACTGAGCCTCCCTGCCGCCACGAAGCGGTCGGCAGGTACGCCCCGCACCAGCGGTCGCCGCGGCGCACCGCCCTCCGGCACGGCGCGCACTGTCCGGCGCTTCCTCATCTCCATGGGCTCACCGGACGCTCGGGGACTGCCGATGCCGGTGCGGTGGAGCGCCGCGTCCGGTTCCGGCGACCGCCACGGTCCGACCTCGCCCTGCTCGTCCCGGGGCTCGACGGACGTTCGAACGGGGGTTTCAGGGGCAGCCGGGGAGCATGAATGCACACGCATGGACGTCCCGGGGCCGGGCCATGGCCCACCGGGCAGCGCGTAGTTCTGCGGTGGAGACCGGTGCCCGCTGGGGTCTGGCCGCACGCGGGCTGATCTACCTCCTGATCGGTGTCCTGGCCCTGCAAGTCGCCTTCGGGACCGGTGGCGGCAAGGAGGCCGACCGCGGGGGCGCCCTGGAGGAGATGGCAACCAAACCGTTCGGTGCCGCATTGCTGTGGGCCGTCGGAATCGGACTGGTCGGCATGGTGGTGTGGCGACTGTCCGAGGCACTGTTCGGCGCGGCGGGTCCCGACGGGCAGAAGCCTCAGAAGCGGGCCCTGTCAGCCGCACGGTGCGTCTTCTACGGGTCCGCCGCGTACTCGGTGCTCGCCTTCGCGGCCGGCGTCGAGGACGCGGGGTCGAGCGACCAGCAGTCGCGGGACGTCACGTCGCGCGCACTCGAACTGCCCGGTGGCCAGTGGATCGTGGGAGTCGGCGGTGCAGGCGTCGCGTGCGCGGGCGTGTGGATCGGCGTCCGGGCTGCCCTGCGCAAGTACCGCAAGCACCTGCGGAGCGCGGACATGGGGCGGCGGACCCGCCGGGCGGTGGACGTGGCCGGGGTGTCCGGAGGTGCGGCCCGCGGTCTGGTCTTCGCGGTCGCGGGCGGTTTCGCCGTCCGGGCCGCGGTCACCTTCGACCCTTCGGACGCGAAGGGACTGGACGACACGCTCCGAACCTTCGCCGCGACCGGCGCGGGCCCGTGGCTGCTGGTGGCGACCGCCCTGGGACTGGTGATGTTCGGGCTCTTCTCCTTCTCGATGGCCCGCTGGCGCCGGGTCTGAAGCGCCGGGGCACTCCCGTGACCGGCCGGTGTACCGACAGGACCTGCGTGGCGACTTCACGCACCCCCGGACGGGCCGGAGACGGTCGGCTGTCTCGACCGCAAAGCCACAGGCGGACGGCGGATGCCTCGTCGGGGGCGAGCCCCGGCCGTCCGCCGGCGGGCGGTGTGGAACGCCCCGCCCGCCGCGGGGCGCGCACGTCGGCGCATCGCCCCGGGGTGAGGGACGCGACACTGATGTCCGGGCGGGCGACCGGTGCACGAGCACGACCTCCTCCCGTGCGGCCGGTCCGGTCCAGGCCTCCCGCGCGCCCGGTCCGGTTCAGGCCTCCGGAGCGACCGTACGTGGGGTGTCGCGCCGACCGTACAGGCGGCCGATCGGTTCGGTACTGATGCCGTGGAGGACGATGCTCACCATGACGGTCATGACCATCACCCGGGCGATCAGGTCCCCGCTCGTGGCGGGGAGTTCGATGAGCGCGAGGGCCCCGAACACGATGGACGTCACTCCCCTCGGCCCCATCCAGCCCAGGAACAGCCTGTCCGCAGTGCTCAGTCCCGTTCCGAGGAGCATCAGCATGACCGGGAGGATGCGGACCAGGGTCACCGCGAGCAGCGCGTACAGGATGACGGGTGCCTGGAAGCCGTCCCAGAACTCGTCGTTGACGACCTGCCCGAACAGGAACCAGAGCGCCAGGGTCAAGAGGGCGACCAGGTCGTCGGTCATCTCCACCACACTGCCCGGGAGTCGGCGCACGGCCGGGGCGATGCAGACGCCGGCGACGAAGGAGGCCACGAAGCCGTTTCCCCCCAGGGCTCCCGACACGGTGTACGCCGCCACCGGCACGGCCAGCACGCCCAGCCGCATCGCCGACGCCCGGGTCCACCCGCGCGACCACGACCACCGCACCAGCCAGCCGCACGTGTAGCCGACCGCAAGGCCGGTGAGCAGGGCCAAGCCCGCCGACCGGACCGCGCCCAACAGCGCACCGACGTAGTCGGCGTGGACGCCGTGCGACTCCACGCTCACCGCCACGCAGAGGAGGAAGACCGGCGAGACGATCCCGTCGTTCAGCCCGCCTTCGACGTTGAGGACCTCGCGCAGCCGGGCCGGGATCCGCGGGTCGCGGACGACTGCGGCCGTCGGCGCCAGGTCCAGTGGGACGACCACGGTCGCGAGGACCGCGAGCAGCCACCCCGACCGGTCGGGGAAGACGAGGACGCCGGTCAGGAACGCGGCGCACAGGGTCAGCGGGAGCGCGCCGCCGAGCAGGCGCAGGACCAGCCCCTTCTCCCTTCCCAGGATCCCTCCGGGGACTTCGATGGCGTCCACGAAGAGCAGCAGCGCCAGAATGACTTCCACGGAATGCTCGAACACGGCGGTGTCGAGGTCGAAGTGGAGGGGAGGGTGGTCCCCCCTGGTCAACGCGATACCCGCGACCATCATGGCGATGGGCGCGGTGATGCTCCATCGCGAAAGCCGGTGCGCAAGCAGCGACCAGACGAAAAGGATTCCGGCGATGACCGCGACGGCAAGCATGCCACCCGCTTTCCTGCTCTGCACGTCCTCCGTCCTGCGCAGAGCCTAGGACGGGTGCGTCACGGCGGCCGTCAACGCCGCCGGGAGAATCGTCTGTTCCAGCAATCGGGGACGCTCTCCCGGCGTACACCTCTTCGCGCGTTCGAAATTCGTATACGTTTCCGCCACCGGGCGCGGACGTGCGGGGAATTCACGGGGAACCGGGCGAGGGCCGGGTGGACGGCCGGGTCTCCGGTCCCAGTCAAGAACTCCGCGGCGCCCCCACCCAGCGACCGGCGGCGCCCGGTCCGGTGCGGGAGGCGCCGGGGGTACGCGGGTGCTCGGTTGCGCTGGCGGACCCACCCCTGCCGCGCGGCTGGACGGGCGGCACCGTCGTCTTCCACGACGGACGCGAGCTCCCCTCCCGCGAGGGTCGGGGTTGACGACGCCGCGGACCGCCCACGGGTTCAGGGGAGGCGAGCGGCACGCGGCTCGACCGACTGTGGGCCCCTCGGGGTGCACTGCGACCGAGGGGTGCGCGTGTCCCCACCCGCTACCCGCTACCCGCTACCCGCTACCCGCTACCCGCTACCCGCTACCCGCTACCCGCTACCCGCTACCCGCTACCCGCCGGAGTCGGACGAGGGAGCCCTCCGGTTCCCGCGGCTCCCCGGGAGAATCATCACGCGATGGATCACCGCGCTCGGGCTCGGCCCTGGCAAGCGTGCGTGACAGGATGGCTGTTGCCGCCCGGGGAGGGCAGTTCCGCCGAGCCACCGGCGATGCCACCCTGCCGGGCACCGTCGACGTGTCCGCGCCGCCCGCACGGGGTGGCGCCTGCCCGATCTGGAGTGGCCATGGCAGACCCACACCCGCGCCAGCGGAGTCGGACGGCCGTGCCCGCCGCCCCAGAGGGGTGCGCGCCGCCCGTGACGGCGGCCTCCGCCGCCCGCCCCGCCGTACCGTTCTGCGACTCGCACACGGTCGTCCCTACCTCCGCCCCCGTTGTGCCCGGGAAGCGCTCCACCGCCATCCGGAACGCGCAGGGTGCGACCCCCGGTCAGCACCACGGCGGTGGGCGATGAACAGCCGCCCACCCCAGGCACTCTCGGCACAAACCACCTCTCCGAGTCAGGGTCCGGGTCCGGGTCCGGGTCGGGGTCGGGAGCGTTTGCGGGACGCACTCCTCGCGGGGCTGGCGCCGGTGACGGCCTGCGTCGTGGCGCTGGCCGGTCTGACCACGTGGACCTCGTTCGGGGCCGCGGGCACACCACCCCGGATCCGGGTCGAAGGAGCGCGGATCTTCCTGCCGTACGCAGACCGCACCGAAACAGCCGCGTTCTTCCGCATCACCAACGATGGTGGCTCCGACGACCAATTGCTGTCGGTCACCTCTCCGGTCACCGGTACGGCCATGTTGAGCCGGCACGTGAGCTCGGGCGGGGGCGACGGGATGCGCATGGTCGCCTCCGCTCGCATTCCTGCCGGAACGACCCTCGACATGTCGCCGGGCGGGCTGGACGTGATGGTCACCGTGCCTGACGGTCGGCTCTACCGGCAGGTCGGCGAGTCCCTTCCGTTCACGCTGCGCTTCCGCTACGGCGGCGCGGTGGACACCGCGGTCATGGTGGTGCGGCCGGGCACCTGATCCGGCCCCGGTCACGAGCCGCCGATGGCCCGCACCCGCGGTTCTGGGGGGGGCGCGGCCGGTTCCGGCCCGTCGGTGGCGGCCGTCCGCACGACGGTACTGCTCAGCGGGCAGCCGTCCACGGCCCTGCCCTTCGGTGTGGGCGTCCGTGGCCCGCCCGCCGGATCCGTCGCCGGCGGGTCACTCCCCTCCCACTCCTTCCCGCCCGGACGCGGGCCCGATGCGACCGGGAAGGCCGGAGGTCCGGGCCCAACGCCACAGGCACCTCCACGACCCTCCTCGGTGACGTCGGCGACGGGTTGCGGCTGGTCTTCCGCGACCGCTGGCTCCGCACGCTGACGCTCTTCGGAGCGCACCCAACGGCCTGTCGGCCAGGGCATGACGGGGTTTCCCGGCTGGAACACCTCCACGACCACGGCTGTGCACCGCACGCCTTCGCCTTCCACCACGCCTTCACCCCGGACGGAACTCCGACGAGGGTCACGGGCATCGCCCCGAAGGGCGGTCCGGCTCACTGACAAGGAAGCCCGAACGACCGGGTTTCGCTGTCGAACCCCCGATGGGGTGACGGCGAACTCGCCGATGGTCGATGCTCAACGGGTCCTCGCTGCCACCGCGGGGTGGCCTGCGCCCATCCACGGTCGCGCAGCGCGAGGTCGCCACCCGCAGTGCCCCCGTCGTCGTGCTCCGGCGCGCGCAGGGGTGCGGGGCGACCTGCCCCGGCCCGCCCCCGCACGCGGATCACGGCACGTGGCCGGACCGCCCGTCCGCATCACCGGTCCGGCCCCGTATCAGGTGAGCGGGCGCTCGTAGACGAGGAAGCCTTCATGACGGGCCAGTCGGTCGTAGAGGGCGCGCGCCGTGGTGTTGTCCGCGTGCGTCTGCCAGTACAACTTCTCCGCCCCGGCGTCGCGGGCCGCGGCGGCCGTTGCTTCGACGAGGGCCGTGGCCGCGCCACGCCCCCGGGCCGCCGGCGCGGTGAACAGGTCCTCCAGGTAGCAGTAGCTCCCCTTCGCCCACGTCGAACGGTGCAGGACGTAGTGGCAGATGCCGACGAGGGCACCGTCGGTCCAGGCCCCCAGGCCCCCCATGGGCTCCGCGGGATCGACGAGGCGTTCCCAGGTCGCGTCGGTGACCTGGGGCGGCAGGGCGTGGTCGTAGAACTCCAGGTACGCCCGCCACAACGGATCCCAGGCCGCGCGGTCGCCGGGTGTCAGGGGACGCACGTCCATGCTGGTGGGAGACGACACGGTTCCTCGCAGTCCGTCGGCAGCGGCTGGCACCAGCATGCCAGCACCGTCCCGCGCACGACCTCGGCGACCGACGGGTCCGTGGCCGGTGCGTCGCCACTGTACGTCGCCCGCGACCGGGGCCGGGGGCGCCACCAGCGGGGGCGGCGACCCGATCCACACATGCGACCGAAGTGGCTGATTTATGCTGCTCATTGCCCCCTCATGCATATCTCCCCGCCAACCTTGGGCCACAATTTGCCGGTGGATGACAAGCACGGGGCGCGCCAGCAGTCTGGTCCAGGCCACGACAGGAGCGCACGGGACGCACGGGGCGGCCGATCCGCCAACTGGCCCGCATGGCGCGATGACTACCCCACGACTGCTCCGGGCGGGGAGCCCTACCTCCTCGCCACACTGCGGATGACGGTGCCCGCCGGCAGGTACTGGCAGCAGCACAGGCTCGTCGAGAACGACCGGCTGCACCAGCGGCTTGGCCCCCTGCTCGGCACCCTGCCCATGAACCACTCGCTGCTGCAGGAGCCGCACGGCGGCCAGCCCTGCCGCTACACGGACCGTGCACTGAGCATGCGGACGGAATCGGATCCGGACCGCTGGCCCAACACCCTCTTCCGCCAACACGCCCTGGCCGACGGGCCCCGTCTTGGGCTGGGCGAAGTCACCCTGACCCTCCGGCTGCAGACGCGGGCCGGGGACGTGCACGAAGTCTCGCGCACCGTCAACGAGTGCAACATACGGGCGGACGGGCGGCTGCTGCTCACCCAGATACCGCCGGGCCGTCGCTCGTGACCCGAGTCAGAGGTTCGTCGTCGGATGGATGTGAGTCGTCGTGGCCCGGAGATCGCGCCGTTGGCGGTGACGGATGCCCAGCGGGCTGTGCTTGAGGGATGGGTGCATCGCCGGCCGACGACTCAGGCTCTGGCCTGCGGTCCCGGTTCGTTCCGGTGTGTGCCGAGGGGCGCTCGATCATGGAGATGTCACGGCGGCCGACGGCCGCCCCGGACACGGTCCGCACCTCGGACGTTCGAGGGCTCGGACGGAGCGGTGGACACCGCGCCTTGAGCTGTTTCGGCGTCAGCCCGGCGAACCACCGCTCGACCAGGTTGAGCCGGGACGAACTCGTCGGTGTGAAGTGCAGGTGGAAGCGCGGGCAGGCCAGCAGCTGCTTCGGGCACCTGCCCCCGACGCGGGGCTCGTCGGCTGGGAGACGCGTCCCGCACTCACGAAGGCTCCGCCGTGACCGGGTCCTCAGCGCGGATCGCTTTCCGGATCGGCCGGCGGCGCCGGGCGGGCGTCCCAGCCGAACGGGGTCCGCATGTCGGGCCGACCGGCCCTCGTCGAACAGCTCCCGGCTCCGTGAGGATCGAAGGCCCCAGGGGCGGTCGAAGGGCCGTGCCCGCCCGACGCGTACGGAGGCCATCGCATGACTCGCCCTGTCACTGTAGGAGTGGACGGATCCTCGGAGAGCATGGCCGCGGTGGACTGGGCAGCCCGTGAGGCCACTCTCCGCGGCGTGCCTCTGCGCATCGTGCACGCCTGGCTCTGGCAGCCCCTGGACGTCCCCGTCGTCCAGGACAGGGAGGTGCAGGCCCAGTCCGCCAACGCCGTGCTGCTGGAGGCCGAGACACGCGTGTCCGACCGGTATCCGGACCTGTCGGTCACAGCCGAAGTGGTGCCGGATGCGGCAGTTTCCGCCCTGCTCACCGAAGCTGACCGGGCAGGCATGCTGGTCCTCGGGTCACGTGGGCACGGAGCGATCGCCGGTTTCCTGCTCGGCTCGTACGGTCAGCAAGTGATCGCGAACGCGACGCGCCCGGTGGTGTCGGTCCGGGTCCGCGACGGGCAGGTGCACGAGCCGGACGGCGGCGAGGTCGTCGTGGGGCAGCAGGGTGAGGCGGAGGACAGTGACGCCGTACTGGGGTTCGCCTTCGAGGCGGCTGCCGCACGAGGCGCGACCGTGCGAGCAGTACGGGCCTGGAGCTTGCCGCCCATCTTTGCCTACAGCCCGAGTTCGATGTGCCTCGCCGATGAGTCGGGAGGGCTGGAACCGTTCGAGAGGAAGACCTTGGAGCAGGCGCTCGCTCCGTGGCGGGAGAAGTTCCCCGCCGTGCCGGTGATCGCGCACGTGGAAATCGGGAGCGCGGGGCAGGTGTTGCTTTCGGCTGCCGCCCGGGCCCAGTTGCTCGTGCTGGGCCGCCGGGTACGCCGCTCCCCTGTCGGTACCCGCATCGGGTCGGTGGCCCATGCCGCTCTGCATCATGCCCGCTGCCCCGTCGCAGTGGTGCCGCACGCCTGAGAATCGATCGGTCCGCGCCAGGATGGCGGCTCCGGGGAGCAGGTCCTTCGATACGTTCCCAAGCCTGGTCCGGGCCGGCACCGTCCCTCACCCGACGGCCGATACCCCGGTTCCGAGAGGAACCGGGGTATCGGTTTCTTGTGCGGGACGCGGCTAGGGACATTCAGTTCCGGTGCGCGGAACCTCCGTTCCGTGAGCGGGCCTCATGCGCCGGGGGAGGCCGGGCCTGCCCGGCCTCCATGAACCGCCAGTGCCTGCGTTGCGATGACGGCGGCCTGAACCCGCCGCTCCACACCCAGCTTGGCCAACAGCCGGAAAATGTTGTTCTCGGCTGTCTTCTCCGCCAGGTGGAGCTGCTTACCGATCTCCCGGTTGGACAGGGCATGTCCGGTGGATCATCGCCTGCGGCAGGTGGTGATCCACCGGACGCGCCGTGGGAAGCGGGCGTCACGCTGTGGAACCCTCGGAGCCAGAGCCGGATCGCTGCGACGGTCACGGCGCCCTGGAAGCCACGCTCACCGCGCAGCCCGGACGTGGGCAGATGCGGCTCGAGCCGGACCCATTCCTCGTTCGCGAGATCCCCCTCGCCCCATGGGCATGCCAACGCGCCGGAGCTCGAGACGTCACATGATCCGCCGGACAAGCCCTGGAGGCGGTCACCTTTCGGGTGACCGAGTGGGTCGACGGCGCGGTGGCCGGTCATCGACGAGCTGACCCACACCGTCGACGACCGCGACGTACCCACGGCGCATCCGGCTGCGGTGGGGTGCGGGCGACAGGGCACCAGGAAGTGGCCAGCACATGGTCAACGATCGCCCGCAGCCGCCGCCTCACGGGGAGCCGCCATCCAGCCGGAAACCGCCTGCTGTCCGCACACCGAGGCTCTGCGCTGACGGCGCAGGCGGCATACATGTCCACCGCCGCACGGCACCGATGCCGCTGGACGCGGGACGACAGCGGGCTGGTCTGTGGCGAGAGTCGGCAACGGGCACACGTCGCTGGGGTACGGGGGGATGGCGGAGCACGGTGTGCGGGTCGGGACAAGCGCCCGAGGCATGTGCCGGCTGTCCCCTCAAGTCGGCGGGCGCTGTCCGATACTCAGCTGCAGCCGGACCGGAGCACGTACCGGCGAACGCGCCAGTGGTGGGCGACCGGGGAGGTCGGTCGCCCACCACGTATACGGCTGTCCCTCGCTCACACGTCAGTTCAGGGTCGCCCCGACTGCGAGGAATCCGGCGATGACCACCAGGAGTGCCCCCATGAGCGGAGCCATGAACCGCAGGTACTGGTCGTAGCGGACCTTGGCCAGCGCCAGGCCGCCCATGACGACGGCGGAGGTCGGGGTGATCAGGTTCACCCAGCCCGAGGCCGACTGGTAGGCGGTGACCACAAGAGCCCGGCTGACCCCCGCGAAGTCGGCCAACGGCGCGAGGATCGGCATGGCCAGGGCCGCGTGCCCCGACGAGGAGGGCACGAAGAAGGCAAGCGGGATGTTGATGAGGAACATCAGGATGCCGAACATGCCGGAGGACGCACCTGAGACCGCGCTGTGCAGCCCGTTGAGGATGGTGTCGGTCACGGCGGCATTGTTCATGATGACGGTGACTCCGCGCGCCAGCATGACGATCATCGCCGCTCCGACGAAGTCCCCGGCCCCGCTGGTGATCGCGGCCGCCGTGCCCTTCTCCCCCAGGCCGCCGATCAGGCCGACGGCGATCGCCGCGACGATGAACAGGGCGGCGAGCTCGGGGAAGTACCAGCCCAGCGTAGGCAGGACGGTGACGTGCAGGTCGGCCCACGGGACCACGGCGAAGATCATGAAGAGGAAGGTGCCCGCGAAGGTCCAGAGCACGATGCGCTGACGGCCGGAGAGCTGCGCCGCCTCATGACCGTTGTCCTTGAGGAGATGGTCCTCCTCCGCGTCGGCAACGAGTGACCGGGCGGGTTCCGCGAGGATCCGCCGGGCGTAGCGCACCACATAGGCCGCCGCCAGACCGGTCAGGCAGAGCCACATCACCAGCCGCAGGACGATCCCGTCGCCGGTACCGATGCCCGCGCTGTCGGAGGCGACCCCGGTGGCGAAGGGATTGACCGTGGACGCAAGCGTGCCCACCCCGGCGCCGACCATGATGACCGTCGCGGCGACCATGCGGTCGTATCCCAGTGTGAGCATGAGCGGGATCATCAGTCCGTAGAAGCCGAGGGTTTCCTCTGCCATGCCGTAGGTAGTGCCGCCGAGAGAGAAGACGGTCAGGAGCACCACGAGGAGCAGTGTCCTGTGGCCCCGCAGGCGGTGCGCGAGGCGAGCTACCCCGAGGGTGAGAGCACCCGTGCGCATGGTGACGGTGATGAAGGCTCCGACCGCCAGGATGAAGAGGAACACACCGGCCGCTCCGGCGAAGTCGCCGCTGCCTCCGGGCGCAGTGAGCGCGCTCTCGGGGTCGGTGACTCCGTACAGGCCGTTGACGGGTGCGAGGAAGAGGTCCTTGAGCCGGTCCCCGATGCCGGTCGTCAGATCCACGGGGTGGTACGTGCCGGGGACCGGGCTGCCGTCCTCGGTGTCATAGCGGCCGGCCGGTATGACGAAGGCCAAGACCCATACCCCGACCGTCACCGCTATCAGGACGGTGAAGGCCGAGGGGAAGGAGAATCTGCGCGTGCCGGCCGAGGCGCCGTGCGGGTCGGTGTCCTGCTCCGCGGGCTCGGGCGCGGGGGAAACGCTGCTGGCGCTGCTGGTTGTCATCTCGGGTCCTGGGATGCGTACGGGCCGCCGTCACCGTGGCGGCCGCTGGGTGTGACGACGGTGCCGGTGGCGCCGTCGAGGATGGCCTGCGCGTCGTCGAGTGCGCCGATGGCGGCCATGCCGCCGGTCAGTTCCACGAACCGGCAGACGGCGTCGACTTTGGGGCCCATCGACCCGGCGGGGAAGTGGTGCGTGCGCAGACGGGCCGGCGTCGTGTGGCCGATGGGTTGCGCTTCGGGGGTTCCGTGGCCGAGTTCGACGTGGGGTACGTCGGTGAGCAGCAGGAGCACGTCGGCGTCGAGTGCCTCGGCCAGCATGGCTGCGGTGAGGTCCTTGTCCACCACCGCCTCGACGCCGACGAGTTGCCCCTTTTCATCCCGGATGACGGGTACACCGCCGCCGCCGGCGCAGACGGCCACGGCACCGGCGTTCAGCAGCAGGCGGATCAGGGGCGTTTCGACGACGCGTTGCGGGCGAGGTGAGGGCACGACCCGCCGCCATCGCGTGCCGTCCTGTTTGATCGTCCAGTTGCCCTCCGCAGCCAGCCGTTCTGCCTCGGCCTGTTCGTAGACGGGACCGACGAACTTTTCGGGATGGGCAAAGGCAGGGTCGGCGGCGGAGACGAGAGTCTGGTTGAGCAGGGCACAGACCTGGCGGTCTGGCAGGGCGTTCTGCAGGGATTGCAGCAGCCAGTAGCCGATCATGCCCTGGGTCTCCGCCCCCAGGACGTCGAAAGGGTACGGACGGGTCAGGGAATGGTCGGCTGCGCTCTGCAGCGCGAGGACGCCGACCTGTGGACCATTGCCATGGGTGATCACCAGCTCGTGATGGTGTGCGAGTGGTGCCAGAGCGGCTACCGCCAGGTGGATGTTGGCCAGTTGTACGGCGGCGTCCGGCCGGTCCTCCCGGCGGAGCAGGGCGTTGCCGCCCAGTGCGACGACGACGCGCATGGGGTGCCTTTCACGGAGGTGTGGAGGTGGAGCTTCAGTCGGCGAGGGTGGCGACCAGGACGGCTTTGATGGTGTGCAGCCGGTTTTCTGCCTGATCGAAGACGATGGAGTGGGCCGATTCGAAGACCTCGTCGGTGACTTCCATGGCGGTCATGCCGGTCCGTGCGGCGATCTTCGCGCCGACGGTGGTGTCGCTGTCGTGAAAGGCCGGCAGGCAGTGCATGAACTTCACCTGCGGGTTTCCACTCGCCTTGAGCACGTCCATGGTCACCTGGTACGGCTTGAGCAGGGCGATCCGCTCGTCCCACATCTCCGGGGACTCCCCCATGGACAGCCATACGTCGGTGTAGACGAAGTCGACACCCGCCACGCCCTCGGGGACGTCTTCGGTCACGGTGATCCGCGCGCCCGTGGGAGCTGCTGCCCTGCGTGCTTCGGATACCAACTCGGGGGCACCGTGCAGGGACCGGGGGCCAACCATGCGTACGTCCATACCGAGCATCGCGGCGGTGATCAGGAGGGAATTGGCGACATTGTTCCTGGCATCGCCGAGGTAGGCGAACGACACCTGGGTCAGCGGTTTGTCGGTGTGCTCCCACATGGTCAGCACGTCCGCGAGCGACTGTGTCGGGTGCCACTGGTCCGTCAGCCCGTTCCACACCGGGACGCCGGCGTACCGGGCCAGTTCCTCCACCAGGCGCTGATCGCTGCCGCGGTACTCGATGCCGTCGTAGTAGCGCCCCAGGACCCGGGCGGTGTCCTTGACGGACTCCTTGTGGCCAAGCTGCGAGCTGGAAGGTTCCAGATAGGTCACGTGGGCGCCCTCCTGGTACGCCGCTACCTCGAAGGCGCAGCGCGTACGTGTGGAGGTCTTCTCGAAGATGACCGCGATGTTCTTGCCGCGCAGGCGGGGTTCTTCCGTGCCCGCGTGGCGGGCGCCTTTCAGCTGCGCTGACAACTCGAGGAGGTGGCGGAACTCGACCGGAGTGAGGTCGAGTTCCTTGAGGAAGGGGCGATGACGCAGATCGACGGCCATGCCGGCACGACTCCTTGGTTCTCTTCGACGAGTGAGGGTCATTGGGAAGGAAGACTGACTGTGCGTCAGACCGATTCGCGCTCGATCGGGCAGCTCATGCAGCGCGGGCCGCCGCGGCCCCGGCCGAGTTCGCTGCCCCGGATGGTGACGACCTCGACACCGCTCTTGCGCAGATGCGTGTTGGTCGTGACGTTGCGCTCGTACGCCACGACGAC
This sequence comes from Streptomyces sp. NPDC059169, assembly GCF_042755225.1. NCBI lineage: Bacteria > Bacillati > Actinomycetota > Actinomycetes > Kitasatosporales > Streptomycetaceae > Streptomyces > Streptomyces sp. NPDC059169. The sequence continues at coordinate 250,956 of NZ_JBHZCF010000003.1, forward strand.
ACCGGGCTCCACGGCCAGTACGTTGCAGCCGTCGTCCCACTGCTCCCGCTCCGCGGAGCGGACGTCCTGGCTGGGCGTGAGCACCCGGATGGAATCGAGACCGAGGGCGTTCGCGATGGCCTGGTCCATCTCCTCGGGCACGTGGTCGGTAATCTTCAGGCCTTGGCCACCGAGGCCGGGTTCGATCGTCGAGGACGGCAGCATGCCCAGCCCGGCGTAGCGGATGAAGGTATCGCCACTCAGCATGGTCATCACCGTGTCCAGGTGCATGAAACTGCGGCTCTTGGGCAGGTCGAGTGCCACCACGCACCGCGCGGAGCCTCCGGCGAACATGCGCAGGGCCAGCCTTTCCACCGCCTGCGGGGTGGTGCGCTCGCTCATGCCGACGAGAACCGCGCCGTTGCCGATGACCAGGATGTCGCCGCCCTCGATGGTGGACGGATAGGCAGCTTCCCCGTCCGTCCACCGCTGGAACTCTCCTTTTTCGAAGAGGGGATGGTGCCGGTAGATCGCTTCGAAGTGAACAGTCTCGCGGCGCCGCGCCCGCTTCTTCATCGGGTTGATACTCACGCCGTCGTACACCCAGCACGAGGTGTCGCGGGTGAACAGATGGTTGGGAAGCGGGGCCAGTACGAAGTCGTCGGGCGCCATGGCGTGCAGCCGCACACTCGGCACGGCGCCCATGCGCCCGAGCAACTCCCTCTTCGTGACTCCGCCGATGAGGCACGCGGCTAGTTCGGCCGGTTCCAGGGAGTCGAAGAGCACACGCATACGGTCGGTCGCGAGCGGGCCGAAGTCCCGCTCGTCGAAGACGCGGTCCTGGACGAGGGTGCGGGCGGCGGGGCGAGCCAGGGTCTCGGTGAGCAGGTCGGAGAAGAGGTGAACACGGACTCCGCGGTCGCGCAGGGTGTCGGCGAAGGCGTCGTGCTCCTCCCGAGCTCGTTTGACCCAGAGGACGTCGTCGAAGAGCAACGCGTCCTTGTTCGTCGGGGTCAGCCGCTTCAACTCCAGGTCGGGCCGGTGCAGGATGACCTGTTTGAGCCTGCCGGTCTCGGAATCGACATGAAAGGACATAGTGCTCCTCGGCACGCTGGAGGGTCTGTTGCGCTCGGGCGCGAAGTGAGGCTCTCGCCGCGCGGTCCGGCGGCCGCCGGACCGCGCCTCGGCCATGAGTTGACCCTGCCATGCGGACCGTGCGGAGACGGACGGCAACAGTCCCCACGCAAAGGCCGTACAGGACCTGTCGCCCCTGACCCGGTCGCCGGGCCGAACGGGACCTTCGGCCCTGCGCCGCCGCCGACCGGGCGATGCGTCAGTCCGCTTGCAGGCCGTGGGCGCGGAACTGTCCTCGGACCCGCTCCACGAGTTGCGCATCCGGCGCGGGCGTGGCGCGCAAGGGGAACGGAATGCCGAGGGCTTCGTACTCGGGGACACCGAGTCGGTGGAAGGGCGGGACACCGACGCGTTCGGCACTGTCGAGCCCGGCGACGAAGGCTGCCAGGCCGTCGACGGCCTCTTCGTCGTCGGAGCACCACGGTCATCGCTGCCTCAGAACAGTCGACGTGGCGCCCACGGCCGGATCCGGCGGCGCCCTCCTGGTCCACGCTCGCCGCTCCCGAAGCCCCGGCGCAGGTCCTCAAGAGTCCAACTCACCGCCGACCGACCCTGCGGGGCAGCGACACCGGGCCTTGGGTCCCGGCTGTCAGTGATCTGCAGGCGCCGCACAGCGATGCCTGGGCAAACTGCCCATCCACGCTTGGGCTTCGGCACGCCGACACGTGCGGCGCCGCTGCCAGGACACGAGGCAGCGGCGCCGTTCTGACGAGTCGTTCAGTTGTGCGGCACCACGGCGACCGGAGCCGCGCAGTGATGCAGGACAGAATGTGTCACCGGCCCGGTGTGCGTACCGATCGAGGACGTACGGTTGCGGCGCCCGACCACGACGAGACGGGCACCGCGTGCTGCGGCCAGCAGGTCGGTGGTGGGACGGCCGAGGCGGGATTCCTCGGTGACCTGTACCTCAGGGAACTTATGCCGCCACGGCAGGAGCACCGCAGCCAAGGCGTCTGCCTTCGCCCCCTCGAGCTCGCCCTTGAGTACGGCGGCGGCTGCTGCCGCATCCGGCCCCCAAGCCAGCGGGAAGTTCCAGCTGTGCACCACGCGCAGCCCGGCCCCGTGACGGTCAGCGTGGGCGAAGGCGAATTCCAGCAGCTCGTCACATGGGTGCGAGATGTCCACTCCGAGGACGACGGGGCCGCTCACCGCCTGGGGCACGCTGGACGGCACCGGCGGCTCTTGGCCCCGGACCAGTACGACGGGGTGGCGAGTACGGGCGACGACGGCCAAGGACACGGCCCCCGCGACGAAGCCGGTGATCGCGCCGAGCCCTCGGGACCCAAGGACCAGCAAAGCGGCCTCTTCGGCTGCCTCGCAGAGAATCGTGGCAGGATCCCCGCACTCCTGTGCCGTCTCCACCTCGAGCCCGGGGTGGTGCTTGCTCACCCACTCCGCGGCCTTGCGCGGAGTGCGCTCGGCCCAATGGCGCCGCTTGTCCGGGCTGATGAGCGGCGTGTGCACATCCGGCTCGATGTCCCAGACATGGACGAGCCGCAGCGGCAGGCTGCGCGCGAGCGCCTCACGCGCAGCCCAGTCGACGGCCGCCATGCTTTCTCGGGAACCGTCGAGGCCGACGGTGACAGTGCGGGACATCTGGGGACCTCCGAGTCCAGGACGACGTGATGCCCTCACAGTGGTGGGTGCTGACACGGAGCAGAAGGGGCCACAGGTCCCCGCAGGGGGCTGGAGGGCCCGCGCGGGCCGGGGCGGAAGTTGACGTGCACGCGAGTACGCCTCCATCACCACGCGTCCGTCTGCGCCGGCGAGCCGTTCGGCTGCGCTGACGGCAGCTTTCCCGTCCTCGGCCGAGGTCCACGACAGCTGCGAAATGTTGTCGTGGCTGAGGAGTTCCGCGGTGGTACGAGGATCCAGCCAGCCGCCTTCGGGGTTGGTCCCCAGGCGCCTGGTGACATGGTGGACACCCTCCCGGGGACGAACCCCTGATCTCGAATGTCCGCCGAACCGGAGCAAGCTCACCAGAAGCAGGCAAAGCGGTGGAGGGCGCGCGGGGCCACGGAGAGGGAGTCGGACCGCACGCCCGGGTACAAGGCGCCCGAGTCGCCGCTTGCGGTTGCGAGCGCCGTTCCCCGGCGCTCCGTCACGCAGGATGCCGGGGTGGGACCACTGACGGGGGGTCCCGAAGCCGGCGGCGCGCGTGACCGGGGCGGGAGCGGACCCGGCGATCGTGGCGGCGAGAGGAAGCGGGAAGGGGCGGGACGCCGCCGTGGACGGACCAGGCGCCCGACGACCGTTTGATCACGGGCGACGCGCGGCTCGGCACCCCCGCACGCGTGGTTCCGCCCATGTGCCCGGCGCCGCACCCCCGCACACTTAAGCAACGCTGTTGCCAAACGGTGAGCAGAGAGCACAATGGGAGGCGTGAGGGTGAATTGGGCCAGGGCCATCGGAGCCGCCGGCGACGACGCGGACGGTTCCGCGGCGGTCGGCTGGGGAGGCGGGCCGGGAGCGAACCTCCCCTCGCTGCGCAATCACAACGCGGCGTTGGTGCTGGACCTGCTGCGTACGGCGGGCGAGGAGGGGATCAGCCGCCTGGAGGTCGCGGAACGCACGGGACTCACCCCGCAGGCCGTCAGCAAGATCACCGCCCGGCTGCGGGAGCAGGACCTGGTCACGGAAGCGGGACGGCGCGCCTCGACCGGGGGCAAGCCGCCCACGGCACTGCGGCTGGTCCCTTCTGCGGCGTATGCGGTGGGCGTGCAGTTGGACCGTGACGAGTTGACGGCGGTGCTGCTGGATCTGGCCGGTACCCAGATCGCGACCCGCGCGGTCTCCGCAGATCTCGGGGCCGGCCCCGATGCGGTGACGGAGCAGGTGGCCAAGCAGGTACGGGCCCTGCTGAGCGACTCCTTGCACGCGGACCCCGTGAACGCCGGCTATCTGAAGAGCACCGCAGGAGAACCTGCGGGCTCGGCGAGCGACACGGCCGCGGACGTGGGGGCGGGAGCGCGGGTCCTGGGCGTCGGGGTCGCCATGCCCGGGCCGCTCGACCACCGTGCCGGGGTTCCCGGTCGCGTCACCGGTTACCCGGAGTGGAACGGGTACCCGCTGCGTGACGAGATCGCCGCCCGGCTCGGGCTGCCGGTGGTCCTGGACAAGGACACCAATGCCGCGGCCCTCGGGATCCTGCTCCGGGGAGAGAGCGGATCGTTCGCGTATCTTCACCTCGGCACCGGGATCGGTGCGGGCCTCGTCCTGGACGGGAGCCTGTACCGGGGAGTTCGGACGGGGGCCGGGGAATTCGGCCACCAGGTCGTCCAGTTGGACGGACCCCTCTGTGCGTGCGGCAAGCACGGGTGCATCGAGGCAGTGTGCCTGGCTGCCGCGGACCGCGGTGACGTCGGGGAGGCCGCGCGGGTGCTCTCCGTGGGCATCGCCAACCTCGCCGAGCTGCTCGACATCGACCAGGTGCTGCTCGGCGGCCGTGTGGTGGCAGCGGACGAATCGGAGTTCGTCCGGGGCGTGCGTGCCGCCCTGCCCTCGCGTACCCAGGTACTCGTGGCCCCCGCCGGAGGCAGTGCGTACCGCGTCGCGGAAGGAGCGGCCCAGCTGGTGCTCGCGCCGGTGTTCGGGCGCGCGGAGACCGCGGTCGAATCCCAACCCGGCTGAACCGGTGCGGAGACCGAGCACGAGGGCAGCGAGGGCAGACTCACCGTGATCGGGGCCGGTCGGACGCCGTCCCTCGAACACCGCACAGGGCTGACGCCCGGTGCTTCGCCGGCTCCCCGTTCGGAACGGGCCCGGACCGTCCGACGCAGGACGAGGACCCGGCCTCACCATGCCTGGCCCCCACCGTGCGGTGGTCGGCCGTCCCGGTCCCCGTGCGGTGGTGCCGTCCCGGCCCGACGAGCCGTCGGCAGCGCACGGAAACGCGGCCCCTCGCCTGTCAGTCCCGCCGATCACACGGGCGGGGAACCACCGCCGGGCACAGGCGAAGCCGGTGGTCACCACCCGTGTCCCCACCACAGGACGTGGGCCCGTCAGCTCCTGGGCACCCGACCGACGTCCGGCGCCAGGTCGAGGGTCGCCCGGGCTCCTCCCGTCGGAGGGTTCTCGTATGTCACCGCAGCGCCCAGCACGTGCGCCTGGCCCGCGACGATGGTCAGCCCCAGGCCGATACCCGTGCCGCGTTCACGGGCGCTCGTGCGGAAGCGTCGTGGCCCGTGCTCCAGCAGGTCCTCGGGGAAGCCGGGACCCTCGTCGCTGACGTGCACCGCGGTCGCGTCCACCTCCACCAGGACCGGCGGGGCACCGTGTCGCCGGGCGTTGCCGATCAGATTGGCCAGGATGCGCTCGACCCGGCGGGGGTCGGTCTCGACCACCGCGTCGCCACGGACCCTGACCTCCGTGCCCGCGCCCACCGCGGCGGCAGCCCGGTGGGCGAGCGTGCTGACCGGAACCTGCTCCGTCTGTGCCCGTTCGACGCCAGGAACGTCCAACCGGGCCACCTCGAGGACGTCCTCCACCAGTCGGCGCAGCACGTCGACGCCCCCGCTCACCAGGTCGGCCGGACGTCCGGGTGGCAGCAGGCCAACCGCCGTGACCAGGCCGGCCACGGGTGTGCGCAATTCGTGGGCGATGTCCGCCGTGACCCGGCGCTCGGCCTCCAGACGGGCGCTCAGGGCGTCGGCCATGGTGTTGACCGCCGCGCCGAGCCGAGCGATCTCGTCCGTGCCGCTGGGCAGGACCCGGGCCGTCAGATCACCGTCGGCGATCTGCTGCGCGGTGCGGGCGGAGGCCGCGATGCGACGTCCCGCTCCGGCGGCCACGGCAGCACCGAGGACACAGCCGAACGCGACGGCCGCCGTTCCGGAGCCGAGCAGCACCCGGTCGAGGTCCGCGAGCGCACGGGCCTGGGGGGCGTAGGACCGCCGTACGGCCAGGACGTCGTCCCCGGTCTTGGCGGCGGCCCACATCACCGCGTCCCGGGAGTCGCCGGCGTCCTGCAGGAAGGTGGCCCGTACCGGGGCGTCGGTGACGGTCCGGCGCAACTCGGCCGGCAGGTCCGTAGGGTTGACGAGGGCACCGCTGTCAATGCCGGCGGCGTAGTCGTCGGCTGCGTCGAGGAGTTGTGCGTCCACGAGGCCGGCGACGTTCTGCCGCTGGTTCTCGGCGGTGCGTTGGTGTACGAGGATCCCGATGAGGGCGGCGATGACCGCGGCGGTGCCGGCGATGACGAGTGCGGCTTTGGTGCGCAGCCCGACGGCGGGCCTCACGGCGGTCGTCCGGGGTCCGGTCCGCATGGTGGTCAGGGGGCGAGCTTGTAGCCGAAGCCGCGGACGGTCTGGATGCGGTCGCGGCCGATCTTGGCGCGCAGCCTCTGCACGTGGACGTCCACCACACGGGTGTCACCGCCCCAGGCGTAGTCCCATACGTGCTCCAGCAAGGTGCTTCGCGACAGGACGACGCCGGGACTCGCCGCGAACTCCATGACGAGTTTGCGTTCGGTGGGGGTGAGTTCGAGTAGCCGTTCCCCCCGGCGGACCTGGAGGGATGCCGGGTCCACGGTGAGGTCGCCGAACCGCAGGAGCGACCGGTCGGCGCGACGACCGCCATGGGCGAAGTCCGTGGCGCGGCGCAAGGCGGAGCGGATGCGGGCGACGAGTACGGGGACGTCGTACGGTTTGGTGAGGTAGTCGTCGGCACCCGCTTCCAGGCCGAGCACGACGTCCACCGGATCGGTGCGCGCCGAGATCATCAGCACCGGCACCCTGCTCTCCTCCCGGATGCGGCGCACGAGGCTGACCCCGTCGAGGTGGGGCAGCATGACGTCGAGCACCGCCACGTCCGGCGCCCGGTCGCGGAAGTGCGCCAGGCCGGCGAGTCCGTCCGACGCGGTGCGCACGGCGTAGCCGTAGCGTTCCAGGGAAAGTTGGGTGGCCTCACGGAGCAGCGCGTCGTCTTCGACGAGCAGTACCTCGGTCATGTGGGCCACTCCTCGGGGTCAGTTGGGGACGGGCAGGCGGAGGTCGTGCAGTTCGGCCGCCTGCTCCACCGGGAGGTGGGAGGACCGGACGACGGCGTGGGTGTAGTAGGCGACGTTTTCGCGGCCCTCCAGTCCGGTGAGTTCCACACTGGCCGGGTATCCGCTGTCCGAGCAATCCGGCAGGCACCACGGGCCGCTCACCCTCCCGGTGGCGGTGGCCCGTTCCTCGCCCCAGGCACGCCAGCGCAGTTCGGACAGCGAGGCGTGCTCCGTGATGCCGAAGCCCGTGGGGCGGCTCAGCGGGTTGCCCATGGTGTCGGAGACGTAGACGGGTTTGGTGTTCCGGTCGGCGCTCGGCGCGGGACCCTGGACGTGCGGGCCGCCGCCGGTACCGCAGCCGGCCGTTCCCGGGGCCGCGAGCGCCACCACGAGGACTGCGGCCGCGGCCGTCGGCTTGCTCATCGAACGCCTTTCACATCAGTGGGTCACGAGTGGGCGCTTGCCCCTGAGGTCTTCGGAATCGTACGCTCCGGCCTTCACCGTGAGCGACAGCCGGAAGGCCGAGAAGACTTCCTTCCCGTCCACCGATGTGGGGTCCGAGAGCGTGACGGTGGCTTTCAGCGGCTGGTCCACGCACGCATCCAGGCACCAGGTGCCGGTGACCCCACCGGTGCCCACGGCCCGCTCCGCTCCCCACTCCTGCCAGGTGACGTCGCTGATGGTGGTGAACTCCGACAGGACGAGGGTCTTGGGGCTGCGCTCGGCGCGTCCCGCGTCGGTGTTCTCCTCGCCGTAGTGGTTGACGACGTAGGGGGTGGCACCTGTGCTGGCGACGCTCTCGGTGCGGCTGACGACTCCGGAAGAACCAGCGGTCCTTCCCTGCTGTCCGCAGGCGGTGGTGAGCAGGCCGAGGAACAGGGCCCCGGCGAGGGCGGCGGTCAGCGGCCTGGTGGTGCGACGGGGGGAGGTCACGGTGGTGCGCGTCATGGTTGGGGCTCCGGTTCGTGGGTGAGCGGATGGGCCTCAGAAGCTACGAGCGGCGCTTCTCGGTGATCCGTCAGCCGTGTCACGGCCGTACGTCGGAAGTCGTTACACGATCGGTGTGCGTCACGTTGACTCCGGTCCGGAGCAGACCGCGCCCCGCGCTGCGGCCGGAATCCGGTGGCGCTCCGATGCGTGTTCGATCGCTGCCGGCAGCTCTGGTGCAAGGGAACATGCCGTCGTCCGGGACGCCCGGAAACGTCTGCGGGCGAGCTTCACCCGGGCGCCCTCCCGCGGAACTCCGCGGGCGCAGCACCCGGAACGCGGTCGGCCCAGATTCCGCGCGGAGCTCCGCACGGGCCGCCGTGGGTTGCGGCGCCCGTGTGCACAGGCCGGCCCGGTTCAGGTGACGCCCGTGCTCCGCGACCACCCGGCAACCGTGTTCCCGTCTCCCACCACGGACCACCGGTGCCCCGCGCCCGGCCCGGCCCGGCCCTGCGGAACACGCGCGGCATGCGGGAGACACGGCGTCCGATGGACGCCCTGGTTCCGAACGTACGGGCGGGTGCCGAGTCACGGCTGGCGCAGGGGGCGGCCCGGCCGGTACCTCGTCGGGCTCCGGCACCTCGTCGGGCGGGCCGACGCCGTGCGGGACACGGCCGCGTTCGACGACGTGGCGAGGCCCCGCCGCGATGACGCGGGCGGGGTCTCGCAGCGGTGCGCAAGGGGGGAGGTGCACCGCGAGTCCCGGCGGGCGAGTGCCGGGACCTGGACAGTACGCGCCGTGCTGGCTGGAAAGGAACCCTTGTGCACCGGTGAGATCGGGTGCGTTGACTACCGCTCGGTAGCGGACGGATCGGCTGGACCCGCCCGCGGCGGGAGCTCCCCTCACGCGTCCGAAAGCCTCGGGATCGCGGGTCCGCGTGGACGGTCTCGCGGCCCCCGTCCACCGGTGCGGGTGACGCCGAGACCGGCGGCGCGCCTCCCGGCCCACAGCGGTTCCCTGACGACGACCCAGATGGCGGCGACGGCCGAAGCGACCAGGAGCAGCGTGCCCGTGTGGTGCTCCCCTCCCGTGGTCCGCCGTTGTCTGCCCCGTCCCACGGCGCGGCCATCCACGTGTCGTGCCGTGCAGTCGTCCGTCCGGCCGCTCGGCGGTGGAACGCGACTCGGGCGACGCACGGCTCCGGGGGCGGCCCTGTGGGACCGCCCCCGGAGCGTGTGCACACGAGGCGTCAGAAGGTCAGGTTCCAGGAATCGATCTTGCCGGTGTCCTGGTACGCCTGGTCGCTGACGCGCAGCTTCCAGGTGCCGTTCGCCACCTCGGAGGAGGCGTTGACCGTGTACGACGTGACGACGTTGTCCGCGCTGTCGCCGTTCGGGAAGTCCTCGAGCAGGTACACGGAGCCGTCGGGGGCCACGAGGGAGATCACGAGGTCACCGCGGTAGGTGTGCTTGATGTCCACGCCGACCTTCAGGGCCGCCGGGGCATTGCCGCTGACGCCGGTCACGGTGATCGGGGACTCCACCGTGGTGTTGTCGTTGATGGCGACGTCCGCGGTGTTCTCGAAGTAGCCACCGGGCGGCGGGGTGCTGCCCACCGCCTTCAGGGCGTCGACCTGGCCCTCACCGAAGAACGCGTTGTTGGCCGTCGTGCCGGTGCACCGGCTGTCGAAGGGACACGCCGTGTCGTTGGCCTGTGCGGCGAGCTTGGCCCTCAGGTCGGCCGGGGTGGCCGTCGGGTTGGTGCTGGCCAGCAGCGCAGCGACGCCGGCGACGTGTGGTGAGGCCATCGACGTGCCGTTCAAGTTCCCGTACTTGCCGCCCGGGAGGGTGGAGTAGACACCGTACGCACCGTCGCCGCCCGGAGCGGCGACGTCGATGATGTCGCGACCGAAGTTGGAGTACGACGCCTTCACGTTGCCCTTGCCCATGGCGGCGACGGTCACCACGCCCGGCAGTTCGGTCGGCACGTCGATGCACGCGTTGGTGAGGGTGCGGGTCACGGGGGTCGAGTCGTTGGGGCTCGACGTGTCGGTCCGCTTGTTCGCCAGGTCGACGTTGGAGTTGCCCGCGGCGGCGACCTGGAGTGATCCCTTCCGCTCCGCGTACTCCTGGGCGCGCTTGACGCCCTCGATGATGGCGGCCTGGTCCACGTCGTCCGGGCAGTTGAACTGCCACGGGTCCGTGTAGTAGCTGTTGTTGGTGACCTTGAAGCCGTGGTCACCCGCCCACATGAAGCCGCAGATGGTGTTCTCGGCGAAGAACAACGTGGAGTTGGGTTCGGCGATCCGGACGGAGGAGATCCTCACCCCGGGGGCCACGCCGACGACTCCCTTGCCGTTCTTGGCCGCCGCGATGGTGCCCGCCACGTGAGTGCCGTGCTCGTCGACGTCGCGCCAGGCACCGGGCCGGGTGTCGGCCTTGCCGTAGGCACAGGAGGCCGAGTCGGCCGCGTTGAAGTTGGGCGCGATGTCCTGGTGCAGGTCGTCGACGCCGGTGTCGAGGACGCCGACCTTTACGGAGGGGGAGCCGGTGGTCACGGCCCAGGCCTTGTCGGCCTTGATCTGGGTCATGTCCCACCGGTTGCTCTCGGTGAGGGTCGTCGTGGACTGCGTGGGCGTGGCGGGCAGCGCCGGGTTGTAGGCGTCTGCGGGAACGTCCGAGGTCCGCGTGGCACCGACCTGCTGGACGCCGCTGACGCCGCGCATGGCGCCCGGGAAGGCTGCGGACGTCGAGTGCGCCACGATCACACCGATCGCGTCGTAGGAGGCGAAGACCGTGCCGCCGTTGCTCGCGACGGCGGCGCGGACGGCCGAGGTGTCGCCCGGTGAGGTGATGACCAGATAGGCCCGGGTTCCGGCGGCCCACGTCCCCGTGGACACCGTGGGGGCGGTGGCTCCGGTGTGCGCGTCCGGCGCCGCGTGGGCGGCACCTGCGGGGACCACGAGCGCGACGGCCGCGCCCAGGGTGGCGGCGGCGGTGACGGAACGTCTCAGGCGGCTCGATATGAGGGAAAGCAATGAGTCCTCCGGGTGGCTCGGTGGTGCTGGGGCACCAGCCGGGCCGAGTGTGGGAAGTGGTGGACGCAAGATGCCAGATGATCACCCCGGAGGGGAAGTATTTGATCGTACAAGTAGCCTGCCGGGACAAGTGGTTGATGCAGATTCCGCATCCGCGGGGCACGGACGAGCTGCCCCCGCCCCGCACGCCTGGCCGTGCACGGGAGCGAAGTGCTGCGGCAGTGGCTCCTACGTCCCCGGACTCCCCTCACCTCGCCACGGAACGCGCCGTCCGGGAACCGTCACCGCGGGCACGGTCGTCGGCACGGCCTGAGCGCTTCCGCGAGTACCGCAGCAGGCACGCCCGTCCGACCGCCACTCGGAAAGGACCGTTCGGCAGGCAGGAACCGGCGTCCCGCCTCTTCGACGCGCCGCCGGGGAACGCCCGCCACCGCACTCCGCGGCCATCGGCACGGCGGACTTCCGGTGTCGACACGGCCGTCGCGCCGCTGGCACGGACCGGCCCCGACGTCCGGCGGGAAAGCCGGAGAACCAGCTCCGGCTCTTCCCCTCGCGACGCGCCCGTGCGGATCCGACGGGTGTGCAGCCGTGAACGGCAACGCCACACGACACCACGACGGTCGCCGCACGAGCCGTGCGACGGCGTTGAGCCCCGGGTGACGCGTTCCCGGATACTGGTCACGGCCGACGCACCCCGTGCGGCGCCGATGCGGATCCCGCGGTCACGAACCCGGGGTTGAGCACTGCGGGAGCGGGCCGGACCAGCGCGGGTGGCACAGCTGGGGGCCGGCGCGGCAGGGACCGGGACGGGGGTGCGGACGGGTGCCCGCCCGCACCGTCGGATACTTGCGGGACGCTCCTGCTCTTCGCCCCAGGGCGCCCCGACCGCGGAGCCTTCCCGAACCGTACGGGGGAAGGGTTCGACCGGCGCGGGGGCACCGGACCGAAGACGCCGCCCGCGCGACGGCCCCGCCGATCGCAGGTGTACGGCCCGGGTGAGCAGGGGCAGGAGCAAGTCGGCATGCGGACTCCTGCGCGACCTCCTCGCCAGGAGCACCGCATCGTCCCCCTGTCCCTACGGCCACCGGAGAGTCCGTCGTGTTGAGCAAGACAGCAGCCAGGGTGCTGCCCAGCACCCTCCGGCAGGCCGGACGGTCGCCCCGGGCCGCCCGCTTCCGGGCTGCCCTGCGGCGCACGCCGATCGCCATCTGGCACGACGACGTGTCGGACTGGGCGGCGGCGCTCACCTACTACGCGATCCTGGCGCTGCTGCCGGCCCTCCTGGTGACCGTGGCACTCGTCGGAGCAGCCAATGCCCAGGCCACGGACTCCTTCATCGCGGACATCGCCTCGATCGCCCCGGCCGACTCCGCCACGGCGCTGCGCAGCTCACTCCTGGAGGCCGCCCACGAGCACACCGCCGTGTGGCTGCTGGCCGGAACGGGCACGATCAGCGCCCTGTGGTCCGCGTCCAGCTATCTGGCGGTGTTCCGTCGGGCGTTGCACGCCATGCACGGGGTGCCGGACACCCGGCCCGCCCTGCGGAAGGCCCACATCATCGTCGTGACCGCGGCCGGGCTGCTGTTCCTCCTGATGTCCAGCTCACTCGCGCTCGTCCTCTCGGGACCGCCCGCCCGCCGGCTGGGCGCGGAACTCGGCATGGGCCAGGCAGGCGCGACCACGTGGGCGGTAGTGAAGTGGCCCGTCATGCTGGCGCTGGCCGCGTGCCTGGTCCTCGTCCTGTTCCACAGCGGGCCGAAGGACACGGGCAGGCCGCGCAGGGCGCTGCCCGGTGGTGTGCTCGCCGCTCTGTTGTGGCTGGCGGCCTCGGCCGGTTTCGCGGCGTACGCCACGCACGTCGCGAGCTACAGCCGTCTGTACGGGTCGCTCGCGGGAGTGGTGGTCTTCCTCGTCTGGGTATGGCTCACCAATCTCGCCCTGTTGACGGGTGCGCAGTTCAACGCCGAGCTGAGCCGGCCCGGGGCGGTGGACGAGGGACTAATCCAGCCTTGCCCGGAATCCTCGGACGCCGCCGCCCCTGCGGTCGACCGGTGAGCCTATCGGCGCCGCGAGCCCACGGCCCGACGTCCGGGCACCCGGCGACCGCTGGGTCGTCCCGGCTCGCCGCCCGGTACCAGCCCGGCCCCACCTCCGTCGCCGCGGGGCGCGGGTCACCGACGCACCGGGCGGACCGACCGCGGCGGCCGAGCGTGTCGGGACAACGGTGATGTGCGAGGCGCGGTTCACTCCCCCCATGAACACCGCAGATGTGCTTGCAGACGCTTTCGGACGCATCCGGGAGGCGGTGCACGACGCCGTCGGGGGACTCCCCGTCGAGGACCTCCACGCCCGGATCGATCCGGACGCCAACTCCATCGCGTGGCTGGTGTGGCACCTCACGCGGATCCAGGACGACCACGTGGCGGACGCGGCGGGCCGGGAGCAGGTGTGGTTCGCGCAGGGCTGGGTGGACCGGTTCGCCCTTCCCTTCGCCCCGGAGGTCACCGGCTACGGGCACACCCGCGAGGACGTGGCGGCCGTCCGCGTCGACTCCGGCCAGTTGCTGCTCGAGTACTTCGACGCCGTCCACGAGGAGACGTCCTCATTCGTCCGCGGGCTGAAGGGCCAGGCGCTCGACCGGATCGTCGACGCGTCGTGGTCGCCACCGGTCACGCTCGGCGTCCGGCTGGTCAGCGTCATCTCCGACGCCCTCCAGCACGCAGGCCAGGCGGCCTTCGTCCGGGGCGCCCTGGAGCGCCGGTGAAGGCCCGGCGACCGGCGACCACCAGCACCGCGGTGCGAAGCCCACGGGGACGGCGGCCGGAGCCGGCCGAACCGCCTGGGACCGTGGCTGCCCTCGAATCGGAAGGTGCGAACGGACCGTGGATCTCCAGAGGGTCAAGGACGACCTGTACGGACTGCTCCCCGAGGAGTTCACCGCGGCGCGCGGCCGCCTCGCAGCCGCCGCCCGCACGGCGGGTGACCGTGAACTCGCCGGCCGGATCTCGTCCCTGCGGCGGCCGACGCTGTCGGCATGGGCGAGCAACCTGCTGGTCCGTGCCCGGCCGGACCGGGTGAACGGCCTGCTGCGTCTCGGAGAGGGGCTGCGGGAGGCCCACCAGGGCCTGGACCGCGAACAGTTGCGCACGCTCAGCGCCCAACAGCACCGTCTGGTGGGCGCACTGGCCCGGGAGGTGGCGGAGCTGGCGGCCGACGCGGGTCACGCCCTCGGGGACCCCGCGCGGCGCGAGGTCGAGGGCACACTGCGCGCCGTCCTGGCAGATCCGCGGGCAGCGGAGGCGTGGGCCACCGGTCACCTGGACAGACCGTTGAGCCCACCGGTCGGTTTCACTGCCGCGGCCGTGTCCGGCGCAGGGCGACGAGCGGCTCCCCCGGTTCGCGTCCCGTCCGCCCCTGCCGGCGGGGACGCCGCGCCGACGGCGCGGGGCGAACAGGCGGAGCGGCGCCGGGCGGAGGAGCAGCGCCGACTGCTGGCTGCGGCCGTTCGGGACGCCGATGAGGCGGAGGAACAGGCGCGCGAGTGCGCGGATCGGCTGCGCACGGCCGAGTCCGAGCGGGCACGGGCCGAGGAGGCACTGCGCCGGGCGGAGGAACGGGCGCGCGCTCTCGCCGCGGAGCTCAAGAAGGTCCACGACCTCCAGCACACCGCGCGCAGCGCCCTGGACGACGCGACAGCACGCGTCTCGGAGGCCACGGAAGAGGCCGTACGGGCCCGACGCTCCGCGCGCGCCGCACGCGGCAGGGCCGACCGCATCGCATCGGACGCGGGAGCGTGAGGCGAGGCGCGTACGAGCGGGGCAGGGACCCGAGAGGGGAGGCACCGCCCCGGGAGCACGAGGCGAGGGCGAGCCTCGAGCCGTCACCGGTGACCCACCGCTCTGCATCGTCAACCGTGCTCGTCGGGGCGGCTGTGGAACGAGATCGAGACGTCCGGCGGCAGCTCCGACCGGTGCGGTTCCGCCCTTGCGTTCCTCGCTCCGCGCATCGCCGGCGATCGTCGTGACGGGACGCCGGCAGAGGCCCGTCACCGCACCGCCCTCCGAATGTCGTGGTCCTCCCCCTCCGTCGTGGCGGTCATCGCCCGCCGCTCCCCGCGCTGCGGCAGGACGGCCGCGACTACAGCATCACGTGCTTGACCTGTGTGTAGTCGAGGAGGCCGGAGAGCGACAGATCGCTGCCGTAGCCGGAGTGCCCGACCCCACCGTGCGGCATCTCGGAGACGGTGGTGCCGTGGGTGTTCACCCATACGATCCCGGTGTGCAGCATCCTGGTCGCCCGCATCGCGCGCTCGAGATCGTTGGTCCACACGCTCGCCGCCAGGCCGTACCGCACGTCATTGGCAAGCCGGAGAACCTCGGACTCGTCAGTGAAGGACTGCACGGTCACGACCGGACCGAAGACCTCCTCCTGGACGATCTCGTCGGCTTGGCGGACGCCGGTGACGACCGTCGCTTCGTGGAAGAAGCCGGGTCCCGGCAGCGGCGAACCACCCGCAACAACCTTGGCGTGGCCGGGTAGCCGCTTCAACAAGTTCTGGACCGATGCGAGTTGAGAGGCATTGTTGAGGGGACCGAAGTCGGTCCCCGGAGTCAATGCTCCCGTGTACGCGGCGAACGCGTCCACGAACGCGTCATAGACGTCTGCGTGCACGAGCAGCCGGGTGGGGGCCGTGCAGTCCTGACCCGCGTTGTAGTAGGCGATCGCGGCAAGTTGGGAGGCGGTCGACTCCACGTCGACGTCTCCGTGAACGATCACGGGGGCGTTGCCCCCGAGTTCCAGATGGACCCGCTTGATGTCGGCGGCGGCTGCGGCGGCGATCTCCCGGCCCGCACGAACGCTCCCCGTGACGGCGACCAACCGGGTTTCCGGGTGGGCCACCAGGGCCCGACCCGTGTCACGGTCGCCGCACACGACGTTGAACACGCCGGGGGGCAGGTGCTCGGCGGCGATCCGGGCGAGCAGGGCCGTCGACGACGGTGTGGTGTCCGCGGGCTTGACCACCGTGGTGTTCCCGGCGGCAATCGCCGGACCGATCTTCCAAGCAGCCATCATCAGTGGGTAGTTCCACGGTGTGATCTGGGCGCACACGCCGACCGGCTCGCGCCGGAGCAGCGAGGTGCGCCCCTCCGCGTACTCGCCCGCGGCGGCACCGGGAAGGTTGCGCGCGGCACCGGCGAAGTAGCGCAACGTGTCGGTGATCGCCGGCAGTTCGTCGGCCCGGAACAGCGCGGGGGGTTTGCCCGTGTCCCCCGACTCCGCCGCGGTCAGCTCGTCGGCGTGGGCCTCCATGGCGTCGGCGATGCGCAGCAGTGCACGCCCGCGTTCGGCCGGTGTGGTCGTCGACCACCGTTCGTACGCGGCTGCCGCCGCGGCGCAGGCGGTGTCGGCGTCGACGCGGGCGGAGAGCGGCGCGGTGGTGTGCGTCCGGCCGGTGGCCGGGTCGACGAGCTGCGTGACCGCTCCCGACGCGGCCGGCAGGTCCGCGCCGCCGATGTGGTTGAGGACGGGGTCTCGTGCATCAACCACGGGCGAGCGCCTCCCCCGCCGCGGCGCGGCCGGTGCGTACCGCTCCTTCCATGTATCCGGCCACCCACTGGTCGGATCCACAGACGTAGAAGGGGGGTTCGTGGGTGCCGTGCAGCGGGCCGACGGCCGTCACGTCGCCGGGGACCCACTGGGTGACGTAGCCCTGGGTCCAGGGATCGGTGCCCCACATCCGCAGGTACGTGCTCGACGGGCGGAGTGCCGACTTGCCGTAGAGCCGTGCGACGTCCGCGAGGAGTTCCCGCTCCCGCAGTGCATCGGGTGTGCCGAGGAGGACTCCGTAGCGCTCGGGTGGGACGAGGGCGGAGAGGATCCCCTCGTTCTGCGGCCAGGTGCTGCCGAGGACTCCCTCGCACTCGGACAGCCCGTTCAGGTCGGCCCCGCGCCAGAACGGCTCGTCGTAGACGGCGGCGAACTTGGCGGCGACCGCCTGCCGTTGGCGGTGCAACGAGGCGAGCCGGGCATCGGAGACCCCGGTGACGTCCAACCGCCGCAGCGGGCCGACGGGGAGTGCGCTGACGACCGCATCCGCGGTGAGGGTTTCCCCTCCGGCGAGCCGCACGGTGCAGCCTCCGGGGCGAACGGCGAGTCCCTGGGCGGGTGCGCCCAGCCGCACGCGCTCCCCGAGCTCGTCCGCCATGCGCAGGGCGACGGTCGCGGAACCCTCCGCGACCCGCTGCCCCTCCCAGGCGGTGTAGTCGTAGGGCTCGCAGGGCTCTGCGTCGTCGCTGCCGGGGACCGCCGCGTGCTTGCGCAGCGCGGAGAGCAGGGAGGTGCGCTCGTACGACCCGCTCGCCAGCGCCAACTGACCGATCTCCCAGAGCCGCACCACGGCGGGGCTCGCGCCCTCGGAGCGCAGCCACTCGGCGACGGACAGGGCGTCCAGGGCTGCGGCGTGGGGGTGCGACCAGGGGTCGTCGGGGTCGACACCGCGGGCGAGGGCCGTGAAGGCGGCGGTGGTCTTGCGGTGGCAGGCGTCGTCGCCGGGGCCGAACCAGTGGGGCGGGTCTCCGGCGGAAACCCCTTCGGGGGTCGCGCGGACCATCCGTCCCGGTTCCGCGACGTAGCTGGGGACAAGGGTCAGGCCGAGTTCATCCGCGAGGGCCAGGTAGGCGGTGTGGGCGCTGCCGACGACTTCCCCGCCGAGTTGGACGAGCCGGCCGTCGGGCAGTGTCGTCTGCTCGACGCGTCCCCCGGCCCGGTCACGGGCCTCCAGGACAAGGACGTCGGCTCCGCCGGCCGCCAGGTCCCGCGCGGCGGCGAGACCGGCGAGACCGGCGCCGAGGACGATCACGTCGTGGTTCATGAGCGTTCCTTGATTGGGTCGGCTGTGGCGGGAGGTCAGTCCAGGACGAGGCAGTGCTCGGGCTTCCAGCCGAACTCGACGCGTTCGCCGCCGCTCCAGCGGTCCTCCATACGGGAGCGTGCGGTGTTCTGCTCCAGGACCGACAGGATGATCCCGGGGGCCAGCTCGATGAGGTAGGTGGTGGTGGCACCGGAGTAGACGGTTTCCCGGAGGACGCCGGTGGCCAGCGCCATGCCCGGTTCGAAGTCGGAGAGCCAGATCTTCTCGGGCCGGATGGAGAGGCTGACGCGGGTGCCGTCGGTGATGCCGGGGCGGGTGCCGACGGGCAGGGAAGGCCCTTCGGCGATGACGACCGTGCCGTCCCGGTAGGTGCCGGGCACCAGGTTGGAGGTGCCCATGAAGGAGGCGACGAAGCGGTTGGCCGGGTGTTCGTAGACGTCTTCGGGGGTGCCGCACTGTTCGACGCGGCCCTCGTTCATCACCGCGATGCGGTCCGACATGGTGAGAGCTTCGTCCTGGTCGTGGGTGACGAAGACGAAGGTGATGCCGACCTCCCGCTGGATCTGCTTGAGTTCGACCTGCATGCGGCGGCGCAGCTTGAGGTCGAGCGCTGCCAGGGGTTCGTCGAGGAGCAGCACCTGGGGACGGTTCACGAGGGCGCGGGCGAGCGCGACGCGCTGGCGCTGGCCGCCGGAGAGGGTGCGGGGCTTGCGGTCGGCGAGATCGTCGAGCTGGCAGCGTTCCAGCATGGTGCCGACCCGTTCGCGGATCTCGGCGCGGGGGGTGCCCTTGCGCTTGAGCCCGAACGAGACATTGTCGGTGACGGAGAGGTGGTCGAAGAGCGCGTAGCTCTGGAACACGGTGTTGACGTTGCGCTTGTCCGGCGGCAGGCCGGTGACGTCCTCGCCACCGAGGAGGACGCTTCCGTCGGTGGGGTCGGTGAACCCACCGATCATGCGCAGCGAGGTGGTCTTGCCGCAGCCGGACGGGCCGAGGAGGGAGAAGAACTCGCCGGGCGCGATGTCGAGGTCGATGTCGTGGACGGCGTAGTAGTCGCCGTAGGACTTGCTGATGCCGTCGAGCCGAACGGCCGCCGGGGAGGCGCTGTCGGTGGGTGTTCCAGGTGTCACGGTTGTCACGGGTGTCACTTCCCGGAGAGCAGGTCGAGGCCGCCTCTGCGGCCGAAGAGGCGCGGGATGAAGAGGGCGAGGGCGATGAGCCCGATGGACCCGACGAGCATCAGGGTGCCCACGGCGTTGATGGTGGGTTCGACGCCGAACCGGATGGCCGAGTAGATGCGGACCGACAGGGGCTGCGGGTCGACCCCGGTGGTGAAGTAGGCGAGGACGAAGTCGTCGAAGACCAGGGCGAAGATGAGGACCGCGGAGGCGAGGATGCTGGGCAGCAGCGCGGGGAGGGTGACCAGGCGCAGGGCCTGCCAGCGGGTGGCTCCGAGGTCCATCGCGGCCTCTTCGACCTCGGGGTTGAGGGCGGCGATGCGGGACCGCAGGATGACCGTCACGTAGGAAATGGAGAAGGTGATCTCGGCGAGCATCACGGTGGTGCTGGAGAGGGTGATGCCCATGCCCTTGAAGAGGAGCATCGCGGCGACGCCGGTGACGATCTCCGGTGTGATGAGCGGTACGAGCATGATCAGCCCGGCGAGTGAGCCGAGGCGGCTCCGGCAGCGCACCAGACCGAGGGCGAGGGCCACGCCGAGGACCATGGAACCGACCATGGCGACCAGGGACACCCGAAGGCTCATGCCGAGCGAGGACAGGAGCACGTCGTCGTGGAAGAACTTCGTGTACCAGCGCGTGCTGAAGTCCTTGAAGACGGTCAGGGACTTCTGCGAGTTGAAGGAGAAGAGGATGACGACGCCGATGGGGAGGTAGAGGAGGGCGAAGAACAGGGCGGTGACCGCGATGGCGAAGCGGGGCTTGCGGTCGGTGCCGCGGCGGTGGCGCCGCGCCGGCTTTTCCCGGGCGGGACGGGGCCGGAACGGTGCGGCGGCTGCCGGGCGGCGGGCGGGCCGGCGGGTGGTGGTGGCGGAGGGGCGCAGCGTCATCGGACCGCCTCCGCCTCGTCCTTGCGGGCGCGTCGCAGGTAACCGAGCATGCCGACGAAGAGGACCGCCATCATCAGCATCGTCAGGGCAGAGCCGAGCGGCCAGTTCTGGCCCTGGAAGAACTTGTCCTGGATCAGGTTGCCGATCATGATCTGGTCGGGGCCTCCCATGAGCTGGGCGCTGACGAAGTCGCCCATGGCGGGCAGCAGCACGAGGACGCATCCGGCCGCCGCACCCTGTCGCGTTGCGGGCACGGTGACGAAGAGGAACGTCCGCAGCGGACCCCCGTAGAGGTCGCGTCCGGCCTCGATGAGCGAGGTGTCCATGCGCTCCATCGCCGCGTACAACGGGATGATCATGAAGACGACGAAACCGTAGACGAGTCCGGCGATCACTCCGACCGAGGTCTGCAGGATCTTGGTGTTCCCGTCGGCGATCCCGAGGGCACGCAGGGCTCCGAGGAGGGGACCGTCGTCCGAGAGGACCACCGACCAGCCGTACATCCGCACGAGGTAGTTGGCGAAGAACGGGACGACGATGGCGGCGATCAGCAGGTTCTTGAACCGTCCACCGTGCAGTGCGATGGCGTAGGCGACCGGGTAGGCGACCAGCAGGCAGATCACGCAGGTGAGGAGCGCGTAGCCGACGGAGCGAAGGAGGACCACCCGGTAGGCGGGATCCGCCATCGCCGCGATGTTGTCGAGGTTGAAGCCGAAGCGGGGGTTGCCGAGCGGGTCGGTGGTGCCGAACGCCAGGGCGGCGACCAGGACGAGCGAGGCGATGAGGAACGCCGTCATCCAGAGCGTGCCGGGCACCATCAGCCAGGTCCACAGCCGGGCGCCGGCCGCGGAGGGACCGCCCCGGGCGCGGGACGCCCCGTGGTGTGTGCGCAGTGACATGTCAGCCCGCTTTCACGTGGGTCCAGGCGGTGTCACGGGCCTGCTCGCCACTCGCGCTGCCGTTGCGGAAGAAGAGGTCGTCCTTGAGGTCGGATGCCTGGACGAGGCACTGCGGGAACGGTTCGACGACCGCCGCGTAGGTGTCCTCGCTGCCGCTCACCGGCATGGGGTAGCCGATGTACTCGATGTTCTTCTTCACGTTCTCCGGGCGGAGCATGTAGTCGATGAAGAGCATCGCCGTCCCCGGGTGCGGGGCGTTGGCGGGGATGGCGTAGCAGTCGGAGTTGACCGGTGCGCCTTCCTTGGCCACCTCGAAGCCGAGGACGGAGGGGTCCTTGGCCTGGTTGAGCATGGCTGCCATGTCCCCGCTCCACGCCTGGGTCATGGCCGCGTTGCCGTTGAGGAGGTTGTTGTAGCTGTCACTGGAGAATCCGCGCAGTCGGGGGCGGAGCGACTGGAGGGTCTCGGTGATGCGGCTGAGGTCGCCCTCGTCGGTCGTGGAGAGGGGGAGCCCGAGTTTGAGCGCGGCCATCCCGAGCACTTCGTCGCGGTCGTCGAGGACGAAGACCTTGCCCTTGACCCGGTCGTTCCACAGATCGTCCCAGGAGCCGCTCAGATCGTCGCCGACCTTGTCCTTCCGCCAGCCGATCCCGGTCTTGTACATGGTGAAGGGGATGGTGTGTGCGGAGCCCTTGTCGTACCAGGGGTCGGTGAAGTAGTCGTAGCGGCCGAAGACGGATTCGGCGTTCCTCAGCTGGGAGTGGTCGATCTTCCTGAGCCGGTTCCCGGCCGCGAGCCGCTGGGCCCATTTCGCCGTGGGGAAGATGATGTCGTAGCGATTTCCGGCGTTGAGCTTGGCGACCATGCCTTCCATCGAGTCGAAGTTCGACTGGACGACCTTGACGCCGTACTCCTTCTGGAATCCCGTGAAGATCGACGGGTCGACGAAGTCCGCCCAGTTGAAGTAGACCAGGTCGCCGTCCGGCCTGACCTTGATCGGTTCTTCGGAGTCCTGGTGGGCGCGGGGCTCCTCGGCGAGGAAACCGCAGCCGGTCGCGGCCAGGCCGAGGGCTGCGGCTCCTCCGGCTCGGAGCAGGGAACGTCGGGACAGGGATGGCGGGAGTGCCTCGGGGGACATCGGGGGTCCTCTCCGTCGGTGCAGTTGGGGATGAGCGGGTCCGGGGACCGTGCGGTCCGGCGGTTCGGGGTCCAGCGGGCCGGCCGGTGTCCGGGCCGGATGGGGGCGCTGGGATCCGCGGGGTCCGGGGGGCCTGGACGTCGCTGGTTGCGGGGAGTGGTCGGGCACGCGTGGTTGCCCTGGCTCCTACGGGACGGTGAGTCGAGACGCCGGGTTCAGGGCCCCGGCACCACGGCTCGGACGGCTCGCCGCTCCGGCGGCGATCAGGGCACCGCGTCGTCGAGGTCGGCGCGGACGCGGTTGGCGAACCAGCCGACCGCAGCCTCACGCCGGGACAGCGGTCCCGGCTCGAAGCCCGGGGTCGTGAGTCCTTTCTGCACACGGGCCACCAGTTCGGCGTCCTCGTCGTTCGTGATCCAGCCGATGTGGATGTTCAGCCGCCGGGCCAGCCAGGTGCGCAGTCCGGTGCCACGGCGGGTGTAGAACGCACCGGGTACGGCAACGCGGTCGACCGCCGTCGGGATCGCGGTCCAGGCAAGCACATGGTCGGGGTAGAAGTCGATAAGCGTGTTGGGGTAGATCACGGCGTAGCGCCAGACCCGGCGGTCGGCCTCGGTCAGCCCCGGCATCGGTGCGGCGAGGCGCTGGTAGAGGCGCTCGGCCCAGTTCGAGGACGGCTTCTCGCGCAGGGGCGAGGCGAACAGCGTGTACGCCTCGTTGATCTCGCTGGTGTACCCCTGGTAGTCGAGCAGGCGCATCAGCCCGGGGTGGGCGACGGGCACGTGGTAGCCCTCGAGGTAGTTGTCGACGGCGACCTTCCAGTTGGCGTTCTGCACCTCGGCGCCGTGCAGGTCGTGGATGCGGCTGCGGCCGATGGGCACGAGGTCGGTTCCGGCGTAGCGCCCGACGGCCTCCACCAGGCCCGCGCAGCTCTCCGCGAGGGGCGTGGCGCCCTGGTCCAGGTTGACGAAGACGAAACCGAGGAAGGATTCGACGCGAACGCCGAAGAGGCCGAGCTTCGGCTTGTCGAGGCAGGGGATCTGCCGTGCCTCCGGGGCTCCGACCAGGCGCCCGTCGAGCTTGTACGTCCAGCCGTGGTAGGGGCAGCGGATGGCCTTGCCGGACGGCTCCGGCTTCGTGACCAGCCGGGTGCCGCGGTGGCGGCAGACGTTGAGGTGGGCGGCGAGGCCACCGTCCTCGGTCCGCACCACCAGGACCTCCCGGTCGGCGACGGTGGCGGCCAGCCTGGCCCCGGGCTCGGGCAGGTCGGACTCGTGGCAGACGAGCTGCCAGGACCTGGCGAAGATGTGCCGGGTCTCGGCGGCCGCGATGTCCGGGTCGGTGTAGAGCCGTGCGGACAGTGCCCTTCCGGGGTCGTCCTGCGGGTCTGGTGCCCGGCCCGGTGGCCCGGTATGGGCGGTGTCCTCCGATGGCGGGCGCCGGCGCCGCACGGGCTGCGCCGTGTCAGTAGCTGGGGCTTGGGCTTCGGGCTGCATCGGGTGACTCCTCAATGCCGCGCGTGCGGCGATCGGTGCTGAGGCGGCCCAGGGGCGGTCGGCGGGGCTTCGTGGGGCCCGACACCTTCCGCACTGACTAATTGGTCAGTCAGATTGCTGACAGGTTGCCGCAGTGTCAAGACTTGTGGACTGACTAATTGATTAGTTAGCGTATGACGCATCGGAGCCACCCGCGACCCACGGCATGGCGTGGGAGACGGGACGCCAGCGGCTCCCGGGCTTCCCGCCCGGCTCGTACCGCCCGCACTTCCCCCGGCGCACCGAGCACTGGATCGACTGCAGCAGCCGCAGCCCGCCATTCTCCCTCCCCTCGCGGCGCGGCTTCCCCTCTCCTGTCCCCCGCCCCTCCTCTTCCTTCACGGAGGCACGCATGAGCGGTCGTCGGAGTCTCGTCTGGCTCGGGCTGACGCCCGAGCCGGAACGGGAACTACCCCCCGCCGTAGCCGCTCTGCGCGCCGGTTCACGGGTGACGGCCCCGGGACCGCCCGGGTACCTGGACGTCGAGCGGCGCCGCATCGGGCGCCTGATCCTGCACGGCACCCGGCGCACCTGGCTGCGCTACCTCTCCGAGGTCACCGACCTGGTGACCGCCGTAGCGGACGGCTCCGCCCCTGGGGACCGCGCCGCTGCACTCCTGGCCGGCGAAGTCGTCCTGGAGCACCACCGGATGCTCATCGGCCTCCCGGGGTCCGGATACGACCGCACCACCCACGAGCGCAGGGCCCTGGAGCACGCGGTGGAGGCCCTGCGGAACGCCGAGGGCACGGGGACGGGGCCGAGCCGGCCCGCGCGGAAGGACGGAGGACAAGGATGACCGCGAACGCACGACCGGGATCCGGGACCCTGGACGGCCGGCAGGCCGGTCCCGGCACGGCGCCGGAGGAGGCCGCGGGTGCGGCCCCCTCTGCGACCGCGAAGGCCACCCGGGTCCGGTCCCTCGACCCCGGCAGCCCGGGAACACTGCTCGGCCGGGACCCCGGCGTCACGGAGGGCTCCGCGGCGTACCTCGAATCAGGGGGCTACCGGAACCCGGACCGGCCCGCGGAGCTTCTCCGGCTGATCGGCGACGCCGGACTGCTGGGCCGCGGCGGAGCCGGGTTCCCCGCCGCGGTGAAGCTGGCGGCCGTGCGGGACGCCGACGGAGTGCCCGTCGTGGTGGCAAACGGCGAGGAGGGAGAGCCCGGGTCGGTCAAGGACCGCTGGCTGCTCAGCGCCCGGCCGCACCTGGTCCTGGACGGGCTCGCCAGGGCCGCGGCGATCACCGGGGCCGAGCAGGGCTACGTCTACCTGTCCGACCCGCTTGCGGCCGCCCGCGTCCGCCGGGCCCTGGCCGAGCACCCGGCGCCGCTGCCCATCGACGTCGTCGAGACCGATCACAGTTACGTGGCGGGCGAGGAGACCGCCGTGGTCCGGCGCATCAACGGGGGACCCGCCCTGCCGACGGCCAAGCCGCCGCGCCCGTACCAGCGCGGGGTCGCCGACCGGCCCACCCTGGTGTCCAACGTCGAGACGCTCGCGCGAATCGCCCTCGTCGCCGCCCACCCGGACCTGCGCCACCGGATCGCCCGCAGCACCCTGCTCACCCTGTCCGCCGACCGGGGCACCGCTGCCGCCGCCAACGGCACGGCGCTGCTCGCCGAGGCCCGGTACGGCACCACCCTGGGTGCGCTCGCCGAGGAAGCGGACGCCGCCGACGCGTCCGGGGCCCTCATGGGCGGTCTCTTCGGCGGCCTCGTCGGACGGGGCTGGTCCTCCCTCGGGGTCGAGCCCTCCGCGCTCTCCGCGGCGGGGACGGCGCTCGGTTGCGGGGCGATCCGCTTCCTCGCGCCCGGCGCCTGCCCGGTGTCCACCGCTGCCGACGCGGTGGACACCCTCGCCGCCGGTAGCGCTCGGCAGTGCGGTGTCTGCGTGTCGGGCACCACCGCGATCCGCGACGCGCTCCGGCAGCTGACCACCGGTACCGCAGAACCCGACACGGCCGAACGGCTGGAACGCTGGTCCGCCCGGCTGCCGGGCCGCGGGGCGTGCGGGCTCCTCGACGCCGCCGCCAGCACGGCCGGAAGCATCCTGCGTGCCTTCCCCGGGCTCGTCCGCAGCCACCTCGACGCCACGTGCCCGACCTGTGCCTCCGTCCCGCCCACGGACGGCGGCCGGCTCGTCGTACCCGTGCCGCACGTGGCGGACACCACTCCCGTCAGCCAGCCCGTCCCCCACCCGTTCCCGCCGAAAGGAACACCGTGAAACTCTTCCTGGACTCCACGCGCTGCCAGGGCTACGGGCTCTGCCAGGAGCACGCCCCGGACCTGATCGAACTCGATGAATGGGGGTACGCGTCGGTGCTCGCCGCCGACGTGCCGCCCGGGCAGGAGGAGGCGGCCCGCGCCTGCGTCGAGAGCTGCCCCAACTCGGCGCTGCGGTGGGAGAAGTGACGTGGGACGCGATCTGACACCACTGTTCGACCCCAAGTCCGTGGCCGTGGTCGGCGCCAGCGACGACCCGGCGAAGTACGGTCACGCCGTGGCCGCGCAAGCTCTGCGCGCGCCCGGTCGGCGCCCCGTGCACCTGGTGAACCGTCGTGGTGGGACCGTGCTCGGTCGCCCGGCGGCCACGAGCCTCGGTGCCGTCGGCGAGCCCGTGGAGCTCGTGGTGGTCTCGGTACCCGCCGCGGGCTTCGAAGCCGCCGTCGACGAAGCGTTGGCCTGCGGGGCCCGCGCCATCGTCGGCATCACCGCGGGCTTCGCCGAGACCGGTGCGGCCGGGCTGGCCCGCCAGCAGGCCGTCGCCGCCCGGGTCCGGGAAGCGGGCGCGGTGCTCGTGGGTCCCAACTGCCTCGGCATCGCCGACAACACCACCGAGCTGTACCTCGCCTCGGACACCTTCGCGCACGGCGGTGTGGCCCTGCTGAGCCAGAGCGGCAACCTGGCCCTCGAACTCCAGCTCCGCACGGCGCAGCACGGCCTCGGCTTCTCCCGCTTCGTCTCCCTCGGCAACCAGGCCGACGTCACCCTCGTCGACCTCGTCGAGGACTGCGCGCGGCACGCGGACACCTCCGCGATCGCCGTGTACGCCGAGGACTTCGGCGACGGCCGCGCCTTCGCGCAGGCTGCCGCGGCGGCGGGCAAGCCGGTCGTCCTGCTCACCGCGGGCCGCGGCACCGCCTCCGCGCGCAGCGCCCAGTCCCACACCGGGGCCCTCACCACCTCGTCCGACGTCGTGGTCGCCGCATGTCGGGACGCGGGCGTGGAACTGGTCGCCACACCGCGCGAGATGGCGGTGGTCCTCGCCGCACGGAGCGCAGGATCACGCGCCTGCGGCCGGCGCACCGCGGTGTTCACGGACGGTGGTGGGCACGGGGTGATCGCCGCCGACGCGGCGGAGACCGCGGGCCTCGAGGTGCCCGAGCTCGGTGCCGGTACGCAGCAGCGGCTGCGTACCGTGCTGTGGGAGCAGTCCGCGGTCGGCAACCCGGTCGACCTCGCCGGAATGGGCGAGCAGGACCCCCGCAGCTACGCCGACACCGTCGGCGGGCTACTCGACGCGGACGAAGTCGACGCCGTCCTGATGACGGGCTACTTCGGCGGGTACGCGGCCTCCGGTAGTGGGCTCGGGGGCGGTGGTGCGAGCCTCGCCACGGGCGAGGAGGAAGCCGCGCGACGGGTCGTCGCACACTGGCGGGGCACGCTCAAGCCCCTGGTCGTGCAGTCGATGTACCCGCAGTCACCGAGCTGCCGCATCCTGGCGGACGCAGGCGTCCCGGTGTTCTCGGCGACGGAGGACGCCGCCCGCGCCCTGGCTTCGATGACGGCGACGGGCACCGGGGGTCCGCTCGGGATCGCCCCGCTCCCCCCGCCGGCCGAGCCGCTGCGGGACGCCGGGTACCACGGCGTCCGGCGGCTGCTGACCGCGGCCGGCGTACCGTTCCCCGAGGCCCGCGAGATCACCTGTGAGGCCGAACTCCTCTCTGCAGCAGCCGAGTTCGAAGGGCCGTACGTCCTCAAGGCACTGCACGTCCTGCACAAGTCCGACGCGGGCGGGGTCGCCCTGCGACTCGCCGATCGGGACGCCCTCCTCACTGCCTACCGGGAGATGCACGCGCGGCTCCACGCGCCGTCCTACTCGGTCGAGGCGATGGCGGACCTCAGCGACGGGGTGGAGCTCATCGTCGGCGTCAACCGCGATCCACGGTTCGGTCCCGTCGCCATGGTCGGCCTCGGCGGCGTGCTGACCGAGGCCCTGCACGACGTGGCCTTCGCGCTGGCTCCGCTTCCCG
Source organism: Streptomyces sp. NPDC059169 (assembly GCF_042755225.1). Taxonomy (NCBI): domain Bacteria; kingdom Bacillati; phylum Actinomycetota; class Actinomycetes; order Kitasatosporales; family Streptomycetaceae; genus Streptomyces; species Streptomyces sp. NPDC059169. Next base: position 278,783 of record NZ_JBHZCF010000003.1, read on the forward strand.
CCGCGCGTGCCGCACGGCTGCTGCGTGGCCTGCGGACCGCCGGCCTGCTGACCGGGGTACGCGGTCGTCCCCCCGTCGACGTGGCGGCCGCCGCGGACGTCATCGAACGCCTCACCACCCTCGCCGCCGCGCATCCGGAGATCGCCGAGCTCGAGGTCAATCCGCTGCTGGTCCGCCCGGACGGCGTGCTCGCCCTGGACTGCCGCGCCGTACCGGCCTGATCGCCCGTGCGCGTCCGTGCGCCGCCACCACCCCGCCCCTCCCCGTACCCGACAGAAAGGCCCGGAGAGCACGATGGACTTCCGCTACACACCCGAGCAGGCCGCCCTCAAGAGCCGGGCCGCCGCGTACACCCGGCTACTGATGGACCACGAGGAGGAGTCCGAGGAAGCCGGCGGCCCGCTGCCCGCCGACACCGTCCGCGAACTGACCCGCGCCGCGATCGACGCCGGCGTGTACGCCATCAACATGCCGGCCGAGTGGGGCGGCGCCGGCCTGTCCCTGCTCGACCAGGTCATCGTCGAGGAGGAGTTCGGGAAGGTCACCAACTGCCTGTGGGACATCCCCTGGCGGCCTGCGAACGTCCTGGCGTACGGCACCGGGGCACAGCGCGAGAAGTACCTGCTGCCCGTCATCCGCGGGGAGCGCTTCGACGCCTTCGCGGTGACGGAACCGGGTGCCGGCTCGGACCCGTCCTCCGGCACCAGCACCGCGACCCGCGTCGACGGCGGGTGGTTGCTGAACGGCGAGAAGTGGTTCGTGACCTGCGGGGACATCGCCGACTTCCTGCTCGTCCAGGCCGACGCGGGCCCGGATCGCGCCGCCACCCTCTTCTTCGTCGACAAGCAGGCGACGGGGGTGGAGATGACCCGGGTGCCGCGCTTCATGCACTCCGCGGTCAACGGGCACCCGGAATTCACGTTCACCGATGTGTTCGTGCCCGACGAGGACGTGCTCGGCGGTGTCGGCAACGGCTACGAACTGACGAAGGAGTGGTTCACGGACGAGCGGCTGATGATCGCGGCCCGGACCGTCGGGGCCGCCGAACGGGCGCTGGAACTGGCCCGGGACTGGGCCGTCGAACGCCGCCAGTTCGGCACCCGCATCGCCGACTTCCAACTCGTCCAGGGCATGCTCGCCGACTGCGCCGCCGACATCGCCGTCAACCGCGCCTACACCCACCAGGTCGCCTGGGAAGCCGACCAGCCGCACACCGACCGCAAGGCGCTGCACGCGAAGGCCTCGACGGCGAAGCTCGCGGCCAGCGAGGCCGCGGGCCGGGTCATCGACCGCTGCGTGCAGATCTTCGGCGGACGCGGCTACGACCGCTCCTACCCCGTCGAACGCCTCTACCGCGAACTGCGCGTCGACCGCATCTGGGAAGGCACCTCCGAGATCCAGCGCCTGATCATCGCCAACGAGCTGATCAAGCGCGGCACCCGGGCGCTCTCCCTGCCCACCTCCTCCTGAACCCCACGTCCCAAGCACCGGCCACCCAAGACCCCGAGGACTGACATGGACTTCCGTCTCACCGCCCGTCAGGAGGAGCTCAAGAGCTCCGCGCGCGGGCTCACCGAGTTCATCATGAAGTACGAGCTCGACTGCGAGGAGAACAACGGCCTGCCGCCCCAGGCGCACGCCGACGTCCGCGACGCCGTGCTGGCCAGCGGGCTCCAGGCCGTCAACATGCCCCAGGAGTGGGGCGGCGCCGGGCTGACGATCCTGGAACAAGCCGTCGTCCAGGAGGAACTGGGCCGATTGACCGGTGCGTTGTGGGACATGGTCTGGCGTCCGGCGAACGCCTTGCGCTTCTGCACCCCCGACCAGCGCGAGCGCTACCTCGTCCCGGTCATCCGGGGTCAGCGGCGCGACTGCTACGCGGTCACCGAGCCGGAGGCAGGCTCCGATCCGCAGAGCATCCAGACCACCGCGACGCGCACCACCGGGGGCTGGGTGCTGAACGGCGAGAAGTGGTTCGTCACGGTCGGCGACCACGCCGACTTCATGATCGTGCTGGCCGCCGCGGGCGAGGACCGCGCACCGACCCTGTTCCTGGTGGACAAGGACACACCGGGGATCGACATGACGCGGGTACCGCGCTTCATGCACACGTTCGTCTACGAGCACCCGGAGTTCACGTACACCGACGTGCACGTCGATGACGACGCGGTGCTCGGCGGCATCGGCAACGGCTACGACATCACCCGCTCCTGGTTCACCGAAGAGCGGCTAATGATCGCGGCCCGGACGATCGGGGCCGCCGAACGGGCGCTGGAACTGGCCCGGGACTGGGCCGTCGAACGCCGCCAGTTCGGCACCCGCATCGCCGACTTCCAACTCGTCCAGGGCATGCTCGCCGACTGCGCCGCCGACATCGCCGTCAACCGCGCCTACACCCACCAGGTCGCCTGGGAAGTCGACGCGGGAACCTGCGACCGCAAGACCCTCCACGCCAAAGCAGCCATCGCCAAGCTCTCGGCCAGCGAAGCAGCCGGCCGGGTCATCGACCGCTGCGTGCAGATCTTCGGCGGACGCGGCTACGACCGCTCCTACCCCGTCGAACGCCTCTACCGCGAACTGCGCGTCGACCGCATCTGGGAAGGCACCTCCGAGATCCAGCGCCTGATCATCGCGGGCGAACTGATCAAGCGCGGCACCGGCGTGCTGCAGATGCCCGCGGCCGACTGAGTCCGCTGCGGCCCGGGGACCGGCACGCCGCCGGGCCCCGGGCCGGTTCTGCGCTACCACCGAGAACAGGAGTACCGATGACGGGTGTCGAACGGATCGGGGTCGTGGGCTGCGGCCTGATGGGGTCCGGGATCGCAGAGGTGTGTGCGCGTGCGGGCCTGGACGTCGTGGTGGTCGAGGCCACTGACGGCGCGGCGGCCGCCGGCCGGAAACGGATCACCGCGTCGTTGGACCGGGCGACGACCGCGGGGAAGCTGTCCGCCGACGAACGGGACGGTGCCCTCGCCCGGATCACGGTGACCGCGGAATTCGAAGGGCTGGCCGACCGGGACCTCGTCGTGGAGGCCGTCGCCGAGCAGGAGGCGGCGAAAACGGACGTGTTCGCGCGGCTCGACCGGACCGTGCGGCGTCCTGACGCGATCCTGGCGACCAACACCTCGTCCATCCCGGTCATCCGGCTGTCCGCCGCCACCTCCCGGCCGCAGCAGGTGGTGGGGCTCCACTTCTTCAACCCCGTGCCGGTCCTCCCGTTGGTGGAGCTGGTGCCGTCGCTGCTGACCGGCGAGGCCACGACGTCACGCGTGGAGGCGTTCGCGTCGGAGGTGCTCGGCAAGGAGGTCGTCCGCACCCGGGACCGGGCCGGCTTCGTCGTGAACGCTCTGCTGGTGCCCTACCTGCTGGCCGCAGTCAGGATGGTCGAGTCGGGCACCGCGTCGGTGGAGGACGTCGACCGGGGCATGGTCCTCGGCTGCGCGCACCCGCTGGGTCCACTGGCACTCGTCGACCTCATCGGGCTCGACACCACCCGGGCGATCGCCGAGTCGATGTACGAGGAGTTCCGCGAGGCGCAGTACGCTCCGCCGCCGCTGCTGGCGCGGATGGTCGACGCGGGCTGGCTCGGACGCAAGTCGGGCCGCGGCTTCCACACCTACCCGTGAGCCGTCGCACCGTTGGCCCCGGGGATCGTGGGGCCCGGGGCCCGGGGACGGCGAAGATGCGCCAAGATGGAACGCGGCAGGACGGAAGTCCGCCGAGCAGCGCCGGAACCGACCACACCGGGAGCATCCACGTGACCAAGGCCGAACGCACTCGCGAGACGCGTGAGCGGATCCTCGCCGCCGCGTGCCAGGTGATCGCCGAGGTCGGCTTCGAGAAGATCCGCATGCGGATGGTCGCGGAGCGCGCCGGGGTGTCCACGGCCCTGCTGCACTACCACTTCGAGACGCGCGAGAAGCTGTTCACCGAGGCGATGACGCATTCCTTCGCGCAGACGGGCACGGAGCTCGAGCGGGATGCCGACTCGGTGTCCGCGGCGGTGATCCTGGCGCGGATCCTGCGGGCCCTGCTCCCGACCGACCCGGAGCTCCGGCAGGACTGGCGGCTGTGGCAGGAACTCTGGGTGCGGGCCCTGCGCGACGACACGGCGCAGCACCTGGCGGTCGACCTCTACGAGCAGTTGCACGAGTGGGTCGGGAACGCCCTGCAGCGGGGCGTCGACTCGGGCGAGTTCGCCCCCTGCGACGTCGACGCGACGAGCACGCTGCTGCTCGCCCTGTGCGACGGCTTCGGGATCCGCCTGATGTTGGACGATCCCAAGGTGGACCTGGAAACGGCGCAGAACGCGATCTGGGGTGCCGTGGCGGGGGCGCTCGGCGTGGCGCCGGGGTTCCCCGCCGTCTGATGCGGCGCGCAGGGACGGCTCAGCCCCGTCCGTAGCGTACGAGGAGGTCCGCGACGTAATCCTCCAGCCGGGCGGCGACCACTTCGGGAAGGAGGTCGTGCCGGCCGAGCTCGCGCCACGGGACGGCGACCTTCTCGGCGTCCGGGGCGAAGCCGAGCGCATCCAGGAGCCGCCAGTACAGGTGGGCGGCGGGATCCTCGTCGAGGCTGCCGCCCGCGGCCAGGTAGTGGTCGACCAGCTCGGCGGCGGCCCGGGGTCCGTGGAGCAGGGCGAGGTTGGTCGCGCAGTGGGCCACGTCGAGGTCGGCCGGCCCCCAGGACGTCTCCACCCAGTCGACCACGCCGGAGACGACCAGATCGTCACCGTCGCCCGTGAACAGCACGTTCCCGGGGTGGAAGTCCCGGTGGAGGAAACACCCGGCCCATGGCGGCGGTTCCTGGCGGATGACGTCCACGGCTCGGTCCCACAGCTGCGGCCTGGCCGTCGCCGTGGGCACCCGGACGTGGTCGGCGGAGGCCCACGGCTGGTACCTACGGGGCCGGGCGCCGTCCGGGACGTCCAGGCGGTGGATGTCGACCAGTTGGCGGGCGAGGAGCCGGGACCTCCGTCCGGCGTGCTCGTCGTCGAGGCGCACGGTGCCGGGCAGCAGGGACATCAGCAGCGAGGGGTGGTCGCATTGTCCTGCCGTGGCGTCGACGCCGAGCGGCTGGGCCGCGGGCACGCCGGTGTCCCCGAGCAGGCGCAGCACATCCGCCTCCCGGGTGAGCAGTCCTTCCGCATGGCGGAGGTAGAAGGGCTCCACGAACGACCGCAGGACAACCGGCCGGCTGCCCTCCGCTCCGGTGACGGTCAGCCGCAGCATCCGGGACGTCCAGCCGCCCCGCAACCGGGTGGCTGACTCGACCTGCCCGCCGAGGGTCTTCTCGACCCATGCGCGGGTCGCGGACCAGCCGTCGTCGCCGCTTGTACCAGGGGTGTCGTGATCCGCTTCCTTGGTCATCCCCGCACCCTACCCGTGGGTCGGCAGCCCCGGATCGACGCCGGTTGCGGCCGAACTCCCCGGTGGGTTGGGTTGGTTGGGGAGGGCGTCCGCGGTCGGGGGAATCCGGTCGGCCGGTGCGGCGCGCAGGAACCGGCGCGACGGGCGGGCGTCGACGGCCGGCTCGGCGGCGGGGACGAATCCGGCGAACGGCCGTGCAACCATTTGGTTTGCACGAGTGTCTCCCTTGATGACACCACTGCCCCCGAATCAGGAGAAATGGGGGACGCCATGCTTCGCCCTCCGCGCCTGGCGGCCATCGCCGCCGGCATCTTCCTCATCGCCGGGGTCGGCGCGACGATCCCCGCTTCCGCCGTTGCGCCCGGGTCCGCGGCAGCGGCGCCCACTCTCGCCGCGGCACGTGTCACCAACGCCCGCTGGGGCGGTCACCGCTCCTTCGACCGGCTCGTGATCGACGTCCGCGGCACACTGCCGCCGGTTACCGTGCGCCCGGTGAGGACGCTGCGCCATGACGGCTCGGGGAGCAGGGTCCCGCTCGCCGGGAAATACTTCCTGGAGATCAAGCTCTCCCCCGCCGCCGCCCACGACGACAGGGGACGTTCCGTCTACCGGGGCCCGAAAACCGTCAGGATCTGGCTGCCCGCGCTCAAGGGGCTCGCCCTGACGGGCGACTTCGAGGGCGCGGTGACCTTCGGGGCGGCCTTCGACGCCAAGCCCGTGTTCAGGACAGCGAGGATGCACTCTCCGGAACGCTTCGTGCTCGACGTCCGGCATCCGTCCACCGCCTGCCGGGCCTGAGGCGCGAGCTCGATCCGCCGTTCGCTGTGGACTGCGCCGGCTCCGGCCGTCGCTCCCGGCGACGCGCTCGCGGCCCGCTCGCCGCAATGGCGGTACGCCACGACCGGCACGCGGAGCCGCCGCACACCCGCGGCGCGCGAGCGGGCGGAGCCCAACCGCGGCGCAGGACGCGGGGCCTGACTGAGGGGCGGCCGGCCCCGCAGGGCACAAGGACAGTGGCGGGGCCCCTGGCCCGGCCGTCGTCGGCCTGCCGAACGCACACCGGTGGGCGGGCGGGGCGGCGGATGCGTGCCCCCGGTACACGCACCCGCCGCCCGTCCTCCGCCACCCCTGCCGAGGACGTGGGGATCCAGCGGCACCGGAGGAGTCCGGTCGTCGACCTCACGCCCGTCGCATTCCATTACGGATCATGCAGACCCGCCGTTCAGACGGCGCACGTGGCGTGCATCACGGCCGGCAGAGGAGGCGGACGCGGAACCCGGTGCGCCGCGACGTCAGGATCGTCCAGACTGGTCGTGCACATGTCGTACGTGGCGCCACCGGGCCGTCCGGTGGCGGGCACCTCCGGGAGGCATGGGGATGGCCAGTGAAACGACCGTTCGCGGAAGGGACCTCGTCGTACCCGGTCCGCGACGGCTGCCGGGCCTCGGTAATCTGCCCGCGTTCGCGCGCGATCCGCTCGGATTCTTCGAACGGCTCAGGGTCGGCGGAGATCTCGTGGAATGGCGACTCGGCCCCCAGCGGGCCCTGTTCGTCTCGCGTCCGGAGCACATCGGCGAGCTGCTCACGGGAATCGAGACCGTCTTCCGCCACCCCGAGCTGGGCTGGGCCCTCAAGCTGGTGCTCGGGGACGGTGTGGTGACGTCCGAGGGAGCTGCCTGGCGGCGGAAGCGGGCACTCGTCCAGCCGGCGGTACGCCCCCGTCAAGTGCGCTCGTACGCCGCGACGATGACCGAGTGCGCCGCGCAGCTGGCGGCCGCGTGGCAGCCCGGTCGGATCGTGGACGTACGGCGCGAGATGCTGGCGCTCACCCAGCGGATCGCCGTGCGGACGCTCTTCGGCACCGACAGCACCGGGCGCGAAGACGTGATCGGGTCGGCCATGGACGTGGCCCAGCGCGCGATCGGCGACGAGTTCCGCGGCCTCACGCTGTTCCTGCCGTCGTGGGTACCCACCCCTGGACGCCGCCGACTGCGCCGGGCCGTGGAGGTCATCGACGCCGAGGTCGCCCGGGTGACGCACGAACGACGGCGCGCCACCGGGGACCGGGACGACCTGCTGAGCCGGCTGCTGGCGGCTCGTGACGACGACGGGAAGCCGCTGTCCGACCGGGAGGTGCGCGACGAGGCGGTCACCCTGTACATCGGCGGGCACGAAACGACGGGCACTACGCTCACCTGGGTCTGGTACCTGCTCTCGCGGAACCCCGGGGCGCGGGCTCGGCTCGACGGGGAGTTGCGGACCGTCCTCGCGGGCCGCACACCGGAATTCGACGACCTGCGCCGGCTGCCGTTCACCGAACAGGTGGTCAAGGAGACCCTGCGGCTGTACCCGCCCGTGTGGCTGATGACCGGCGTGGCGAAGGAGGGCTCGACGATCGGCGGACTTCCCCTGCCGGCGGGGACGGTCGTGTGGTCCAGCCAGTGGAGCGCGCACCGCGATCCACGCTGGTTCCCCGACCCTGAGGCCTTTCGGCCGGAGCGCTGGGACCCGGCAGTCGGGCCGGCGGCGCCCGACCACGCGTGGTTCCCGTTCGGCGGAGGCGCCCGGGCCTGCCTCGGCGCGCGGTTCGCCATGGTCGAGGCGGTCCTGGTACTGGCCACGCTCGCGCAGCACGTCCACGTGGACACGGGCCCCGACGAGGTGGCGCCGAGGACGGGTCTGACGCTCCAGCCGGGGTCCCCGGTACGTGGGCGGCTGCTCCCCGCGGTGGACCACGGCACCGCGGCGTCCGGATGACCGGACGTACCGGGGCCACGGGCGGGCGGGGACGGCCGGCGTGACCGGCTGGGGAGCGCGGCCGCCCGACGGAACGCTTGCTGGTCGAGGGCGGAATCCCGGAGCCACCGGGGAATCCGGGAGCACACCAGGGGGCCCGGGTGGGCGCACCCGCGGGAAGGGGGCGGCGTTCGACGACCGTCGGGAGGGCCGCGGAACGGGGCGCGCGGGCGGTTCGACGGCCGCGCGCAGCGGCCCGGGCCGTGGCCACCGGATCCTTGGGACCGCCGGCCGCCGGCACTCGCACCCCAGGGCCTGAGACATATGCCAGAAGCACCACCGTATCGAGTGTTGCCGAATCCCTTACGCGTCCTTGCTCCCTGTGCAACAGTCGTAACTGACCCGGTCGTCAGACCGACCGCGCCGCGCCTGCATCGGAGTACCACATGCCGTCCCACCTCTTCGCGGACCGTCCCGCCCATCAGCCGTCCCCGCGCGGCACGGTGGACGAGTTGATCTCGCAGACCCGACGGCTGCGGGGTGACGTCGCCGCGGTCCGCCGTGACGCCGCGTTGGACGAGGACGACCCCCAAGGACGCTGGCAGCGTGCGCTGTGCGATCTGGCCGTCCACCATCTCGACGACCTCGGCTCGCACTTGGACCAGCTCAGGGAAGGCGTACCGGCCCAGCCGGGTGAGCCTTCGACCGCGACCGGGGAGGGTTTCGGATCGTTCCCCTACGAGGACCCGGCCCCGCACACCGGTTCGCTCCTCAGTCGCGTGGGAAGCGCCGAGTGGAACCTCCTGACCGACGACATCAACTGGTCGGAGGAGCTGTTCGACATCTTCGGCCGCACCGTGCAGGGCGGACCGATGTCGCTGGACGAGCTGCCCGCCATCGTGCTCACCGAGGATCAGGGCCACCTCACCACGATGGTGACGGAGTGCCTCGTCGACGGGAAGCCGATCGACGGGGAGTTCCGCATCGTTCGGCCGGACGGCCGGGTGCGGACCCTGCACATGATGGGCGAGCCCGTCCTCGACCCCGACGGCTGCACCGCCTCGATGTGGGCGGTGTTACGGGACGTCAGCGAACTCCGCAGATCGCAGCGCGCCGTTCACGACTCCCGGGACACGCTCGCCCGCCGACAGCACCTCGACCTGACGGAGCGTCGGATCGCCAAGGAGATGCAGGAGACGGTCCTGCCACCGTGGAACGGCGCGCTCGCCTACCCGGAGCGCGGTCCGGCGGCCCTCGATGTGGCCGGACACCGTCTTCCCGCCACCGACAGCACGCTGATCGGGGGGAACTGGTTCGATGCTCTCCAACTCCCCTCCCAACAGATGTTGTTGAGCACCGGCGACCTCACCGGCCACGGAGTGAGCGCCACATCGTCGATGGCGATGCTCCTCGGCGCGCTCCGAGGCATGGCGCTGGCCGGGATCCGACCCGGCCCCCTCATGGGCCACCTCAACGAGGTACTGGACTCATCGGGCCAACCCGCACTCGGCAGCGCCCTCTGCTGTCACTATGACCCGGCGAGTCGTGTGCTGTCATGGGCGCAGGCGGAGCACCCCGCCCCGCTGCACTTCCGTGGAGGGACGGGGCGCACCATGGCACAGCCCGACGGGATGCTGCTCGGCGCCGCGTCCGCAGCAGCGTACGAGCAGGCCCAGGCTGCACTGCTCCCGGGAGATCTCCTGGTGTTGCACACGGACGGACTGACCCGCGGCGCGGATGCCCGGGACGGATCGGGAGTGGACCGGCTCCTCGCCCTTGCTCCCCGATTCGACGGCCTGAACGCCCAGGAGTGCATCCGGTTGATCGTCGAGGAGTTCGGGGACGGGGAGCGCCAGGACGACGCCTGTGTGATGGTCGTGCGGATCAGCGGATAGGAACGTCAGGGAGCAGCGGCCTGCACCGGGGTACCTGAGCCGGTATCGATGGGGTGAGCCCGGTGTAGAGGGGCGTCGTCCCGTGTCGGTATCCGGAACGGATGGGCGGAGGACAGCACAGCGCGGTCGGAGGAAACGGCCACAGGACACTCGTCGAGTCGACCGCGTTTGCCGATGCTCCGGAAGCTCCGGAACATCCCGCGCGCCCCGGAGGCCCACGCGCCCGGCGTGACTAGACCTCCACGCTCCTCGCGCGCTTCGACGAGCTGGTGGGCAGGGCGAGTTGGATTTCCTCCCGAAGATCCTGGATCTTCGCGTAGCCCGCGTACTGTCCCGTGAGCCGGTACATCTCGCGCAGTCGGTCCCAGGTGCGGTGCGAGGAGGTCTCCCCCATCGACACCAGCGCGAGCCGGGCGTACCGGTCGGCTTGCTCCGGGTCGTCCGCGATGAAGCAGGCGGAGGCGAGCGAGATGTAGTCGAAGATCTTCGACCGCTGACGGCCGCCCTCCCTCAGCTCGAGGGCCTGCTTGGCGTGTCGCTGTGCCGTCCTGGCGGCCCCCGGTTCGTGCTCGGCCAGCGTGCGGTAGGCGAGGGCCTGCATCCCGTGCATGTCGGCCTCGTCGAACATCTGCATCCAACTCGGCGCCGGTACGTCGCCCTTGTCGGATACGAAGAGTTCCTCCGCCTCACCCAGCGTGCGACGCATGGCTTGTCCCCGGCCCATGGACGCCTGCGCCCACGCCTCGATGGTGCGGAGCATGGCGTGCGTGCGGGGCAGCGTCTCGTCGCCCGAGCCGGACTTGGCGAGCTTCATCAAGTCGAGGGCGTCGTCCGGGCGGCCGAGGTGCACCATCTGGCGTGCCGCACGGGACAGCGCCTCGCCGGCCCGGGGGCGGTCGCCGCCTTCGCGAGCCGCGTGTGCGGCGATGACGAAGTACTTCTGTGCGGTGGGCTCGAGGCCGACGTCATGGGACATCCAGCCGGCGAGCACGGCGAGGTTGGCCGCAACGCCCCACAGGCGTCGCTGGAGGTGGTCGGGGTGCCGATAGGCGAGCATGCCGCCCACCTCGTTGAGCTGACCCACGACGGCCTTGCGCTGGAGACCGCCGCCACGGGCGGCGTCCCAGGCGCGGAACACCTCGACGGAGCGCTCCAGTGCGTCGATCTCCTGCGACCCGATGGGGGCGGCCTCGTAGCGGTCGAACCCGGCGGGGTCGGCGTGCAGGGAATTGCGGGTGGCGGAGTCGGAACTGAATGCGGGGTCGGTGTGCAGCCAGTCGTGCATGGCGTTGCTGAGTGCGGAGCCTGCGGCGAGCGCGGCGCCCGCGCCCACCAAGCCGCGTCGGTTGAGCATGAGGTCCATTCCCGTGAATTCGGTGAGGACCGCCGCCGTACGTTCGGGCGCCCAGGGCAGGCCGTCGGGGTTCTTCGACCCGCTGACGTCGCGCCGTTTCCCCGTGCGCCCGTGCCGTACGAGGCCGAGGTCCTCGATGGTCACGACACGGCCGAGTCGCTCGGTGAACAGAGCTGCCAGCACTCTGGGCACGGGATCGCGCGGGATCTCCCCCATGTCGATCCAACGCCGCACCCGCGAGGTGTCGGTCGCCAGCTGCGGGTGGCCCATGGCCGCCGCCTGCCGGTTGACCAGCCTGGCGAGTTCGCCCTTGGACCAGCCGGTGAGGCCGAACAGGTCTGCCAGGCGGGTGTTGGGTTCTCCGGTCACGTCAAGCCCCCAGGTTCTCGGCTGACTTGACACTAACCCCCTGCCACATGCGTGGCGACTATTCGCCAGGGTTCGCCAGGGTCCGCCAGATGGTGTGCCACCCACGCCCCGGTGTCAGGTAGGAACGCGCCACCCCGGCCCGGGAGTCCAACAGCATTCCCCAGGGTGCCGAAGGCATCCGGGGCGGGGCTGCGCACGCGACTTGCCGGCACACGAAGGGATCTGTTCGCCCATGTACACAGCATCGTCCCCCGTGTCCGCCCCGCCCCGGCCGCTGCGCCCGATGCAGGCCGGCGGCGGGCCACTGCTCGACCCCTCCCCCGTCGCGCGGACACGGCGGTGGCCCGGAACGGTCGGCCAACCGCTCAGCGGGAGGATCGACTTGTCCGGCCCCCAGGGTGCGCAGCTCCGGATGGCGATCACGTCGGTGCACCGCATCTGCCCGGAGTTCAATCCCGTCCAGGTGCTGCGCAGGAGCGGCCGTTCGGTACTGCTGGTCGGCACGACGGGGCGCATGACGGCCGTCGCCAAGTGCTTACTGGACCAGTCACCGGTCTGGGCGGAGCACTTCAGGCACGAAATAACGGCATATCGTGCGTTCGTCCGGCACCGTCCGCCGGTGCGGGCGCCGCGGCTCATCGCCGCGGACCCGGACAACTGCACACTGGTCATCGAGCGGATGCCCGGCCGCCCGGCCGCCCTCACCCGCCACCCGTCCGAAGCTCCGCCCCGCGCCGACGTACGCGCTGCGGTCGGTGCGATCTCTCGGCTGAACTCGTGGCGTCCGCCTGCCGGGATGTTCGACGCCCCACTGGACTACGCGTCCCGTATCGCCCGCTACCACGAGTTGGGGCTCTTCACCGACCGGGATCTGGGCGACCTGCAGAAGCTGTTGCACGGGTTGGCCCATGCGGGCGGTCGACAGGGTCTCGGTCAGTTCTGCCACGGCGACGCGTTGCTGTCCAACATCCTCCTGGCCCCTACGGGTCCGGTGCTCGTGGACTGGGAGCACGCGGGCTGGTATCTGCCGGGGTACGACCTCGCCACGCTGTGGACGGTGCTCGGTGATGCACCGGCGGCGCGGCGCCACATCAGCCAGCTGGCCCAGCAGTCCGGACCCGCCGCGCGGGACGCGTTCCTGGTGAACTTGATGCTGGTGCTGACCCGGGAGATCCGGACGTACGAGACGGCGGTGCAACGGACGATGCGCGAAGCCGCTCCGGCCGGGACCGTGGTGCAGCACGGCGGGATCTCCACGGGAGAAGAGCAGCGGCTCCTCTTGAGGCGACTGCACGATGACTGCGCACTGGCACGGCGGGCCGTGCGCGCTGCGGTCGGCACGCGCTGACCGGATAGCGAGGGGGAAGAACGCTGCGCGTCCCGTGCCGACACACCGGACGCGCAGCGTTCTGCTGCCGTGCGCACGGGTGTTGGCTGCCCGAGGATGTCCGGCGGGTCGAAACTCCACGCCAATAGGGACGTGGTGAGGGCCGCCGGCCGAGCGTCCCCGGGAACGACCGTGTGACACCCCGCCCGCTAGAGCGGTATGTGGATGGCCAGGATGGACCCCGAGGTGCGCGCGGGGGGTGCGTCGAGGGTTTCGAGGACGTGGAGCATGGGGGTGTTGACCGCGGCGACCGCCCCGCGGCGGTGAGGGTGTGGTGACCGTCCCTACGGGCCACGTCGGCCGCGTGCGCGGTCAGGGCGGTCCCGAGGCCCTTGCACTGCCACGCGTCCTCCACCAACAGGCCCAGTTCTCCCACCCCTTGGCGATCGGTGCGCATGACGTTGGTCATGGCGATGATGCGGTCCGTGTGACCGACCGTCGTGGTGACCAAGGTGGTGCCGCGTTCGGGGTCGGACAGGAGACGCCACCCCGCGGTCGAGAGCTCGGGTTTGCCGGTGTGGTAGCGCAAGGCCCTGCTGCCAGGGGAGCAGCGGCGGTGCAGCGCCTGGACGGGGCCGAGATCGGCCGGGGTCACCTCACGGGTCCGGGTGGTGGTCCCGTCAGTCAGGGTGATCGGGTATGCGATGCCTCGATGGCCGGCGTCGGGCATGCTGAGGTCTCCTCACAACTGCGAAGGGGGTGGGCACGCCGCAGCAGCCCGATCGGGGCTGCCCGCCTCGGGCACAGGAGAAGTCTTTTGCCCTGGCGGCGGTCGTCTCAAGTGGGGTTCTCGCCAATTCGATTACGCTTCGCACATTCGACACTACCGAACGAAGTTGCCGCCGGGAGGTCGCGGGATCCGCTGTCGCAAACCACGAGGATCCTCTCCGGGCGGGCCGGGCAGACCGCTCGTACGGCCAGGAGGTGCGAGCGGTGGGGCGCCCGTCCTGGTGGCAGGTCAACACCGTCTCGTGCGAGCGCCGTTCGAGGTGTCCCGTCTCGGCGGGAGGGAAGGCCACGACGGTTCATCCGGACGGGTGATCACCGGCGCCGCGTGCCGCGGACCGCCGAAGGGTAGGGCTGGCCCGTACGCCGACCGGTCCGCGCGTCAGCCGCGCGGACGCTCACCGAAAGGCCGGGCACGCATGGCACAGCCCTTCCAACTGCCGGACTTCTACGTACCGTATCCGGCACGCCTCAACCCCCATGTCGACGCGGCACGGCAGCACACCCGCGACTGGGCGCGCCGCATGGGCATGCTCGAGGGGTCGGGGATCTGGGAGCTGGAGGACCTGGAGGCACACGACTACGCCCTGCTCTGCGCGTACACCCACCCGGACTGTTCGGCCGAGGCGCTCGCGTTGGTGACGGACTGGTACGTGTGGGTGTTCTTCTTCGACGACCACTTCCTGGAGGTCTTCAAGCGGTCGGGGGACATGGCGGGAGGCAAGGCGTACCTGGAGCGGCTGCCCGCGTTCATGCCGCTGGATCCGGCCCACGGCACTCCCGAGCCGACGAACCAGGTCGAGGCGGGTCTTGCCGATCTGTGGGCACGGACCGTTCCGGCCATGTCCGCGGCGTGGCGGGCGCGCTTCGCGGAGGCGACGGAGCACCTGCTGAACGAGTCGCTGTGGGAGCTCGGCAACATCAACGAGGGGCGGATCGCGAACCCGGTCGAGTACATCGAGATGCGCCGCAAAGTCGGCGGCGCCCCCTGGTCCGCCGGACTGGTCGAGTACGCCGCTGCTGCGGAGGTACCGGCTGCGGCAGCGGACTCCCGGCCGCTGCGTGTCCTGCGTGACGCCTTCGCGGACGCCGTCCACCTGCGCAACGACCTGTTCTCCTACGAACGGGAGGTTCGCGACGAGGGCGAGAACAGCAACGGCGTCCTGGTCATGGAGACCTTCCTGGGCTGTACGACCCAGGAAGCGGCCGAGACCGTGAACGACCTGCTGACCTCGCGGCTGCAACAGTTCGAGAACACGGCGCTGAGCGAAGTACCGGCGCTCTGCGTCACCGCGGGTCTGACCCCGGAGGAGTGCGCGGCGATCGCGGCGTACACGAAGGGCCTGCAGGACTGGCAGTCGGGAGGGCACGAGTGGCACATGCGCTCGAGTCGCTACATGAACAAGGGCGTCACGACCGGACCTACCCTCGTCAGTGGGGTGCTCGGCACGTCGGCCATGGACGTCACGACGCTGTTCGGCCGTCCTGCCGCGGCCCGTCTACGCGGTCTCACCCGCGTTCCGCACCACCCGACGGGCCCGTCCCTGCTCCCCGCGTTCGACCTGCCCTTCCCCCTGACGATCAGCCCGCACTGGCAGGACGCCAAGCGCAAGTCCGTCGCGTGGGCGCAGCGGATGGGGCTCCTCTCGGACATCTGGGACGAGACGACGCTGTACGGCTTCGACTTCGCCCTCTGTTCGGCGGGGCTGGATCCGGACGCCACACCCGAAGAGCTGGAACTCAGCGCGGAATGGCTGACGTGGGGCACGTACGGGGACGACTACTACCCGGTCGTGTTCGGCCGCCCGCGCAACCTCATCGGGGCGAAGGCCTGCCACGAACGGCTTGTGGCCTGCATGCCCGTCGATGACCCCGGGGCGGGCGCGGCGCTCGCGGAGAGTCCGATGGAGCGGGGGCTCGCCGACCTGTGGGCGCGCACGGCAGGGCCCATGGAGCCGCCAGCGCGTGCCGTCTTCCGCAGGTCCGTGGAGACGATGCTGGAGAGTTGGCTGTGGGAGTTGCACAACCAGGCGCAGCACCGGGTTCCGGATCCCGTGGACTACATCGAGATGCGTCGACTCACCTTCGGTTCGGACCTGACGATGGGGCTGTGCCGACTGCGCCACGGGGGTTCGTTGCCTCCCGGGATCTACCACACGGGAGCTGTTCGCAGCCTGGAGAACTCCGCGGCCGACTACGCGTGCTTCCTGAATGACCTCTTCTCCTACCAGAAGGAGATCGAGGTCGAGGGCGAGCTGCACAACATCGCCCTCGTGGTGCAGAACTTCTTCGGCTGCGACTATCCCGCCGCGGTGGCGATCGTGGACGACCTGATGCGTTCACGGCTGCGCCAGTTCCTGCATGTGAAGGAGCACGAACTTCCTCTGCTGTATGAGGAGTTCGACCTGGACGGAGATGGCAGGGCAGCTCTCGACGCCTACGTCCGCGAACTGGAGGACTGGCTGGCGGGAATCCTGAACTGGCACCGCGGAGTGCGCCGTTACGGAGAGGAGGACCTGCACCGCCCGGGGAGTGCACCGCTCCTCCCGGGTCGACCGCTGTTGCCGGACCGGCCGACGGGACCGGGTACCGCCTCGACGCGTATCGCTTCCCTCCTCGTGTCTCAGGGCCGGTCCTAGCCTCCGGGTGAGGCCGGGGTGAGACCTGGCACGGGCCGGCCCTGCGCCGCGAACAGTCGGGGGCCTTCGGGGGCGGGTGGACCCGCCGGTGCCCGGGAGCGGACGCGCCCCGTGGGCCGCGCGTCCCCGGGGGTTCGATGCGGGGCGCGGCGGGGCGCAGTGCGGCGCGCCCCGGTGCAGCGGGGCTGTGAGGAGTACCGGCCCCGAGGCGGTTCAGCCCTGCTGGAAGAGCTCTGCGGGAAGCGGCTTCAGCAGCGCGTACAGGTCGTCGGTGATCGGGCGGTCCCAGCTGGCGATGGTGACGAGGATGTTGTCGCTGCGGTCGAACTGGACGCAGGAGATGCGGCTTTCTGACAGCTTGATCCGCCGGACGATCAGCAGGTTGTCCCCCTGCATCACGGGAACGTCCTCGGTGTCGACCACGGTGACGTCCTCGTCGTTCTCCAGCGCCGCGAGGAGCTGGGCAACCTCGAAGGGGACCTGGCCGTCTTCGAGCTCCCGCGCCGGCGAGCCCTCCGGGAGGTTGCCGATGATCATTGCCGGGCCACGGCCGCCGAACAGGTCGTACCGCAGGAAGACGCCCTGGCAGCTGCCGTCGGGAGCGGGGAGCAACCCCGCGCCCAGGTTGCCGGGCCAGTCGCCCGGGTCCATGGCGAGGACGTCGAAATCCGGGCCGGCGGGGGTGGCGGCACTACGGCGGCGGAGGAAGGACATGCCGCCATGGTACGTGTCAGGTGGGCGCTCCCGCCGACCGGGCGCCCCACCGTCGCGGGCGTCCTCCTGTGGTCACCGGCGCCGTCCTCAGTGGGGCCCTTCGGCGAGCTCCCGCAGGAGGGCGACCGCTTCCTCGGCCCGCTCGTAGGGGACGAACAGGTGGTCGTGGTGGAAGCCCGCGACGACGTTGCAGCTCAGCTCTGCATCGGCGAGGGCACGGGCCACGGCGGCGGTCAGTCCGACGGCCTCCAGAGCGGAGTGGACGCGGAGGGTGATCCAGCCGGCCACGTAGTCGTAGGCCAGTCCGGTGGCATCGGCGTCCGGCTGGCGTACGACGAGGGTGAGGCCCTCCTCCTCGGCCACGGTGACGACCGGCCGGACGCCCGGCGGGACGGGACCGCTCACGGAGGTGAAGACGTAGGGGCCCTGGTTGAGTTCGGGTCGCATACCGCTGAGCAGGCGGCCGAGGTCGGTCTCCGCAGTCATGATCGCCACTCTAGCCCCATGGGGGATTCAGAATCAGGACCCCCTCCAGCCATGGAAGCGAAGGCCATCTCACCCATCAAGGAACGATTCGGTGGCATTTTCGGTGCTCGCGTACCCGGGCAAAGCCTCCCCGGGCTCGGTTCCCGTTCCCGTACGCTCCCGGCCGTACCGCCGGGAGCGTTCCGGTCGCGTCAGGTGAGGTCGAACTCCCCCTCGCGGGCATTGATGACGAACGCACGCCACTCGGCCGGGGTGAAGATCAGCGACGGGCCCTCGGGACGGCCTCCGTTCCGCATGGCGATGAAACCCTCGACGAAGGCGATCTGGACGTCACCCGTTCCCTGGCTGCCCGATTGCCAGTCCGCCTTGCTGAGATCGAGTTCCGGCTTGTTCCACCCCGTCAGCGGCTGGTGCGTGGTGATGCTCTCGGCCACGTCCGTACTCCTCCCGGTTCGTCGTCCGCGCACAGACTAGCGAGCACCGCGGGACACGCACAGGTCGCAGGGCGGAGCGTCGCGCTCCCGATCCCCGTGGTGGCGCAGGTCAGTTCGAAGGGGGTTGCACACCGACGAGCCACATGGAGAAGAACTGCGAACCTCCTCCGTAGGCGTGCCCGAGTGCCCTGCGGACCCCGTCCACCTGGTGCTCCCCCGCCCGCCCGCGCACCTGGAGCGCCGCCTCGGCGAAGCGGATCATCCCGGAGGCACCGATGGGATTGGTGGAGAGCACGCCTCCTGACGGATTCACCGGCAGGTCACCGTCGAGTTCCGTGACGCCGGACTCGGTGAGCTTCCACCCCTCCCCCTCCGCGGCGAATCCGAGGTTCTCCAGCCACATCGGCTCGTACCAGGAGAACGGTACGTACATCTCGACCACGTCGACCTCGCGGCGCGGGTCGGCGATGCCGGACTGGCGGTAGACGTCGGCCGCACAGTCCCTGCCCGCCTGCGGGGAGACGAAGTCCTTGCCCGCGAAGAGGGTGGGTTCGCTCCGCATGGCCCCGCCGTGGACCCAGGCGGGGGGATGGGGCGCGCGGGCCGCCCCCCAGCGGTCGGTGAGGACCATGGCGCAGGCCCCGTCGGAGGACGGGCAGGTCTCCGAGTAGCGGATCGGGTCCCACAGCATGGGCGACGCCTGCACCTTCTCGAGGGTGATGTCGTGCTCGTGGAGGTGCGCGTAGGGGTTCTTCAGCGCGTTGCGCCGGTCCTTGTACGCGACCAGCGCGCCGACGGTGTCGGGTGCCGCGCTCCGGCGCATGTAGGCACGCACGTGGGGGGCGAAGAAGCCGCCGGCACCCGCGAGCAGCGGCTGCTGGAACGGGATGGGCAGCGACAACCCCCACATCGCGTTGGACTCGGACTGCTTCTCGAAGGCGAGGGTCAGTACGGTCCGGTGGACGCGCGCCGCGACGAGGTTGGCTGCGACGAGTGCCGTGGAGCCGCCTACCGACCCGGCCGTGTGGACCCGCAGCATCGGCTTGCCGACGGCGCCCAGCGCATCGGCGAGGTACAGCTCCGGCATCATCACGCCCTCGAAGAAGTCGGGCGCCTTGCCGATGACGACGGCGTCGACGTCGGCCCAGGTGAGCTGGGCATCGTCCAGCGCGCGGCGGGCCGCCTCCCGGACGAGCCCGGCGATCGAGACGTCGTGGCGTGCCGCGACGTGCTTGGTCTGGCCGATGCCGACGACGGCCACGGGCTCCTTAGGCATGGGATGGCTCTCCTTCGAGGACGGCGACCAGGTTCTGCTGCAGGCAGGGGCCGGAGGTGGCGTGGGCCAGGGCCCGGTCGGAGTCTCCGCGGTGGATGGCTGCAGCGGCCTCGCCGAGGCGGATGAGTCCGGCGGCCATGACCGGGTTCGCCGCGAGTGCTCCGCCGGACGGGTTGACCCTCACCGTCTCCTCGAGAGCGAGGGCCCGGCGGAGCACGACCTCCTGGGAGGTGAAGGGGGCGTGCAGTTCCACGGTGTCCGCGGGTCGTTCGAACGCCCCGGCCCGCTCGGCGGCGAGTCGGGTGGACGGCGAGTCCGTGAGGTCGCGCACGCCGAGCCCGTGGGGCTCGATGCGGTGGTCCATGCCCCGGATCCAGGCGGGCCGTGCGCACAGCTCCCGCACGCGGTCACCGGCCGCGAGGACCACGGCGGCCGCGCCGTCGCCGATCGGTGGGCAGTCACCGGTGCGCAGCGGACGGACGAGGTACTCCCCGGCGGGCACGTCTCCGCGCAGTTGGGCGTGCGGGTGGGAGTCGGCCGCGGCGCGGCTGCGCGCGGCGATGCCGGCGAGTTCGCGTTCGGTGGTGCGGCCCGCGTCGATGAGGGCCTGTGCCTGGAGCGCGGCGACGGCGACGGAGTCCGGCCAGAGCGGGGCGGCGTAGTAGGGGTCGAGCTGACGCGTCAGGACGTCCCGGAGCGAACCGGGCGAGGACTTGCCGTAGGAGTAGACGAGGGCGGTGTCGGCGTCGCCGGTGAGGAGCTTCACCCATGCCTCGTACAGGGCCCAGGCGCCGTCCATCTCGACGTGGGACTCGGAGATGGGCGGCCAGGCGCCGACGCCGTCGAGGGCCATGGTGAAGGAGAACGCGCGGCCGGCGAGGTAGTCGGAGGACCCCGAGCAGGTGAATCCGATGTCGGCGGTTCGCAGTCCGGTCGTGTCGAGGACGTCGTGGAGGACCGGCATGAGCATCTCCACCTCGGAGAGCTCGTCGGTGCTGCGCCGGGTGTCGGTCTGGGAGAAGGCGACGATGGCGACGTCTCGCATGGCTACAGCAGCTCCTTGTACGTCTCGTAGTCCGCGTCCGGCTCGCCGGTGGGCCGGTAGTGGTCGGGGTACCGGGCGTCCTCGGTCCACACCGGTTCCACGCGCAACCCCATGCGCACCTGGTCGTAGGGGATGCCGCCGATGCGGCCGTGCAGGGCGAGGTCGGCGCCGTCGAGGGCGATGTGCGCGTAGACGTAGGGCACGTCGATCGTGGCGTTCTTCGCCTTGATGTTGACGATGCAGTAGGTGGTGACCGTGCCGCGCGGTCCCACCTCGACCTGCTCGGAGGTGGCGACACCACAGGTGGGGCAGGCCCCGCGGGGCGGGACGTACACCTTGTGGCAGGACGGGCAGCGCTCCCCCGTGGTCCGCCGTGCGGCGAGTGCACCGATGTAGCGGGTCTGGGCGCGGCCGGGGCTGTAGGCGTAGTCGAGCCGGGCCGGGGCGACGATGCCCGTGACGGGGTTCTCGAACCGCCCGTCGTGGTTCCGCACGGGCGCGGTCGCGGTGGAGTCGGCCGTGCACGGCTCGAAGCAGGCGATGTCCGTGATGGCGCCGGTGCGTTCGGCGGCCCAGCGGACGCGGACGCGCATTCCGGTGCGTACGGCATCGGGGCCGGTCGCGTCCAACACGTGGAGGAGGGAGGTGTCCGCGCCGTCGAGCCTCACCAGCACCCAGGCGAAGGGGCGCTCCAGGGGCTGGCCGCGACGGGGCCGGGGGTTCCACGCCCAGGTGGTGACGGTGCCGGTGGGGGCGACCTCGACGAGGTGCCGTATCTCCTCGGCGGTGTCCGGGTCGTACTCGACGGGCGGGACGAGGACCCGGCCGCCCGTGGTCCGCACGCCGAGGACGGTGCGTTCGCGCAGGCCGCTGAGGAAGGCCGACTGGACGGGGCCGAGCGAGCGGGTGAACGGGAACTCGAGGACCAGGGGTGCGCGCAGCACCTCGAGTGCGGGGTCGGCTGACATGGGCCTGCCTTTCTGCGCGGCGGGGAAGGGGGATCAGGAGCGGCGGAACACCGGGGGGCGCTTCTCCGCGAAGGCCCGTGCGCCCTCCTTCGCGTCGGCCGTGTCGAAGATCGGCCAACCGCGCTTCAGTTCGGCCGCGAGCCCCTCGGTCTCCGTCATCTCGGCGGTCTCGTAGACGGACGCCTTGACGGCCTCCACGGCGAGCGGGCCGCAGGCGTTGATCCGTGCAGCGATGGCGAGCGCCTCGTCGAGGGCGGTGCCGTCGGTGACGACGCGGCCGACGAGCCCGATGCGCGCGGCTTCGGCCGCGGTGTAGGGACGCCCGGTGAGCAGCATCTCCAGGGCGTGGGTGCGGGGGATCTGGCGCTGCAGGCGCACGGTGGAGCCGCCGATCGGGAAGAGGCCGCGCTTCACCTCGAAGAGCCCGAAGGTGGCGCTCTCCCCAGCGACCCTGATGTCGGTGCCCTGCAGGATCTCCGTGCCGCCGGCCACGCAGTGGCCTTCGACGGCTGCGATGACCGGTTTGCGCGGACGGTGGTGGCGCAGCATCGCCTTCCAGTGGAGGTCGGGATCGGCGTCCAGCCGCTCCCGGTACCGTCGTCCCTCCATCCCGTTCCCGGCGAGGGCCTTCAGGTCCATCCCGGCACAGAACGAACCGCCGGCGCCGGTGAGGACGACGGAGCGGATGCCGTCGTCCTCGTCAGCCTCCCGCCATCCGTCGTGCAGCCCGACGAGCATCGGCAGCGACAGTGCGTTCTTCGCTTCGGGCCTGTTCAGGGTCAGTACCAGCGTGGCGCCTTCGCGGTGCACGCCGAGGTGTTCCGTACCCGCCATGA
Organism: Streptomyces sp. NPDC059169; assembly: GCF_042755225.1. Classification (NCBI taxonomy): domain Bacteria; kingdom Bacillati; phylum Actinomycetota; class Actinomycetes; order Kitasatosporales; family Streptomycetaceae; genus Streptomyces; species Streptomyces sp. NPDC059169. The sequence continues at coordinate 301,017 of NZ_JBHZCF010000003.1, forward strand.
CCGTCCTCCTGTCTCACGACCTAGAACAGGTTGCAGGAGGCGGGGGTCCAGTTCAATAGGTTTCTGACAGTCAGTCAGATTTCTTGGGCGCGGCCCTTCCCTGTTGGATCCGACGGCGCTCTAATGACCGCTCCGGGGGCAGTCGTACGCACGGACGCGGTCAGGAGGAACGGTGGAGTACAACCTTGCCGACCTGTTCGAGTCGGTCGTGGACGTGGTTCCCGGGCGCGAGGCGCTCGTCTACGTCGACCATCCCGGTACGGGTGCGGAGCGCCGACTCACGTACGCCGACCTGGACGGCGCCGCCAACCGCATCGGCCACCACCTGATCGACTCCGGGCTACGACCGGGAGAACACCTGGGCCTCCACCTCTACAACGGGGTCGAGTACCTCCAGACGCTCCTCGGCTGCCTGAAGGCGCGCATCGTCCCGGTGAACGTCAACTACCGCTACGTGGAAGAAGAACTGGTCTACCTCTACCGCGACGCCGATCTCACCGCCCTCGTCTTCGACGCGGAGTTCACCGACCGGGTCGCGGCAGCCGCCGCCCGAGCCGAGAAGCTGCGCCATCTGATCCGGGTGGGACGCCCCGGGCACCCCACCCGGTGGGCTCCCGCGCAAGCCGGTGGCCGGCCGGTGCCGGACTGCACGGAGTTCACCGACGCCGAGGCGGCGGGATCACCGGAACGAGGCTTCGGACCGCGCTCCGCCGACGACCAGTTCATCATCTACACCGGCGGCACCACGGGGATGCCCAAGGGCGTGATGTGGCGGCAGGAGGATCTCTTCTTCGCGGGGCTCGGCGGCGGCGCACCGACGGGGGATCCCGTCCGGCGTCCGCAGGAGCTGGCCGAGCGGGCCGCCGCCGGCGGTGAGGGCATCACCTTCTTCCCCACTCCCCCGCTGATGCACGGCACGTCCACGCTCACCACGTTCGTCGGCCTCAACTATGGCCAGCGGGTGGTGCTGCACCGCAAGTACGTACCCGAGGAGGTGCTCCGCACGATCGAACGCGAGCGGGTGACCTCCGTGTCACTGGTCGGGGACGCGATGCTGCGCCCGCTGATCGACGCACTCAACGGGCCCCTCAAGGGAACCGACCTCTCTTCGGTGTTCAGCATCTCCTCCTCGGGCGCCATCATGTCCGAGACGGTGCGCGACCAGCTCGCGTCGCTGGCACCGCACGCGATCGTCCTGAACAACTTCGGTTCCTCGGAGTCCGGTTTCAACGGGACGGCCACGGACGACTCCGGACACGCCAACGGATTCCGCCTGCGCGTCAACTCACGCACCCAGGTGGTCGATCCGATCACCCGCGAACCCGTCCCGCCCGGGGTGCCCGGCCGCATCGCCCAGCGCGGCCACGTGCCGCTGGGCTACTACAACGACCCGAAGAAGACAGCAGAGACCTTCTTCCGGAAGGGCCGCGAACGCTGGGTGCTCCTCGGCGACATGGCGACGGTCGACGAAGAAGGCGTCGTCACCGTCCTCGGCCGCGGATCGCAGTGCATCAACACGGGCGGGGAGAAAGTCTACCCGGAGGAGGTCGAGCAAGTCCTCAAAGCACACCCCGACGTGTACGACGCCCTGGTGGCAGGGGTCCCCGACACCACGTGGGGCAATCACGTAGCGGCGGTCGTGCAGCTTCGGGACGGCGCTCAACCCCTGGACCTGGAAGCGGTCCGGGCCCATTGCCGCAGCAGCCTGGCCGGGTACAAGATCCCCCGGCAGCTCGTGCTGGCGACGGAGATCCAGCGCTCGCCCAGCGGCAAGGCCGACTACCGCTGGGCCCGCGCACTGGCCGCGGGGGACGGATCGCCCCGGCGGTCCGACCCCGGCCGCCGGGGCCAGCCGCCTGGCGGGACCCAAGGCCAGCGACCCTGAGGGCGTACACGAGCCCTTGACCTGCGGCGACACCCTCATGGCGGACTGCGGAAGGCCGTGGCCCCACGGGGACTGGGCCGTCATGCACAGGTACCCCGCCGAGGCGGTTCGGCCGGCTTCAAGGTCGAAGTCGGCGCGCCCGCAGTCTTCACCGGTCCGGCCCGCTCCCGGACCCGCCGTCCCCGCGCCGAGTTCCTGGTCACCTCCGTGATGGCGGAGCGGCCGGATCCCCCGCCCGCGTACGCGTAGGCCCGTGCCGCCCGGACGTCACAGGGATTCGTCGGCGGCGCAGCAACGTGAGGGCGACGGGCAGGCCCCGGTGCTCCCGGACGGAGTGCGCCCGGTCGCCGGTACGACGGCGCGATCGGCAACCCGGGCCGCCGCCCGGTTGCCCCCTGCGGGGACACCCCCCACGCCCCCGTTGAGGGTGTCCCCGGCCGGTCGCGCCCGTCTCGCCCCCGGCCCGGAGGGACGTCGGGCGCTTTCCGGGCCGGTACATCGCCTCCGGCCCCGGCCGTCAACCGGTCCGGTTCCGCTGCTGGTCGGCCCTGGAAGGCCGGCAATTCCGGCCCGGCCCGACGGACTTCAGACGAGTCTGATGTGACCGACGTCACTCTATCGATTCACTTGCGGCAGGTGTGAACCCAGAGTTTTTCCATCAGTCTTGTGGCTCCCGCGACACGCTCCGTTAGCCGCGGGGTCGTATGCGTTGCTGTCGACGAACTCATCCACGGAGTCAAAGGTGTCCTCGGCCTCATCAGTACGGTTGGCACAACCCCTGGGCCTCACGACGGATACGCGGACCGCTGCCCCACCGGCCGCGCCCGAGCGGGGTCGCCGTGAGTAGCCACGGAGATGCGGCGCTCGACCGGCATCCGGCCCGCGACGACGCCCGTCTGCGCACCGTTCTGGAGGACGCAGCGATGGGTCGCTGGGAAGGCGCCCGGGAACTGCTGACCTCCACGGGAACGGACTGGGACCGTCGCATCTTCCGTCTCCAGGTGCTCGCCCGCGTCGGCGCCCGGCTGACGTTCGCAGACACCTGGGGCCAGGCGGAGCCGCGGTCTCCACACGCACTCGCCCTGCTCGCGAACGTCCGGGCGCTGCGGTCCATGGCCAACGGCCGGGGTCGCGGCAGCAGCGAGGACCTGACGGAAGCGTGGGCCACCTGTGACGCCGCCTCGGAGGCGATGCCGAACGACCCCGCACCGTATGTCGTCATGCTCGCCTTGACCCGGTTCCATTCACCGCCCCGGGATCGTGAATGGCGTTCGACGATGCGGCAGTTGTGGCTGCAGGTGAAACAGCGCGACCCATGGAACCGGGAGGCGCACCACGAGCTCCTCACCTACCTGTTCCCGTCCTGGCACGGCACCGGGGGCGACATGTTCCACTGGGTGCACGAGGAGTGCACCAAGGTGCCTGCCGGGCTACCGCTGCACGTCCTGCCGCTGGTCGCGCTCGCGGAGTCGCACCGGCAGCGGATGGAAGCGGACGGGAACAAATACGGGCTCACCGTCCACCCCTGGACGGACAACCCGTCGACCTGGCACGCCTGGGAGAACTGGTGGGCCTTCCGGGATCCGCAGCGCCCTCACGCCGCCTTCCACGAGGACGCCAACTATCTGGCCCACGCCCTGTCGTTCGCCGGCCGGCGCAGCGAGGCAGCCTGGGTGTTCGACGCCATCGGCCCGTACGCGACCGACGTGCCATGGAGCTACTGCGGGGACGCACCCACGCTGTTCAACCGCCACCGCACCTGGGCCGCGGAAGCCTCCTCGCGATAGCCGCCTCGGCGCGCCGACCACGATCGGCACCCAAGCCACGGAACCCCCTCTCCCCAACCCACCGCTCAATCCACCCATCCCTCTCCCCAACCCACCGCCCAACCCGACCCATCGCCGACCCGATCCGCCTGCTCCAACCGATCCATCCGCTCCGGGCGCCCCCACCGCTCACCTTGATGAAGAGGTCGTCCCCATGCCCCTGGACATACCGAGCGTTTCTTCTTCGGAAGAAGAGCGCCTCGCAGAACTCGGCATCACCCAGACCCTGGACCGCTCCATGTCAGGGCGTCAGAACTTCGCCGTCTCGTTCACCATCATCAGCATCCTCTCCGGCTGCCTGACCATGTACGGCTTCGGTATGAACACCGGCGGGCCGGCGCTGATCATGTGGGGCTGGGTCATCGTCGGCCTGATGACACTGTTCGTCGGGCTGGCCATGGCGGAGGTCTGCTCCAGCTACCCGACGAGCGCCGGACTCTACTTCTGGGCCCACAAGCTCGCCCCCCGCAAGTCCGCGCCCGCATGGGCCTGGTTCACCGGCTGGTTCAACACCCTGGGACAGGTGGCCGTCACCGCAGGCATCGACTTCGGCGCCGCCTCGTTCCTGAACGCCTACCTGAACCTCCAGTTCGGCTACGCCGCGACGCCGGAGCACACCATCCTGCTCTTCGGCATCATCCTCGTGCTGCACGCCCTCGTGAACACGTTCCGGGTGCGCGTCGTGGGCTTCTTCAACACGCTGAGCGTCTGGTGGCACCTGATCGGCGTCGTCGTGATCGTCGGCGCGCTGCTGCTCATCCCCGACCAGCACCAGTCCCCGACCTTCGTGTTCACCGAGTTCGTCAACAACACGGGATGGGGCTCGGCCGTCTACGTCGCTCTGATCGGCCTGCTGATGGCCCAGTACACCTTCACCGGCTACGATGCGTCCGCTCATATGACGGAGGAGACGAAGAACGCGTCCGTGGAGGGGCCGAGGGGCATCGTCCGCTCCATCCTCGTCTCATGGGTAGCAGGCTTCGTACTGTTGTTCGGCCTGACTTTCGCCATCCAGTCCTACAGCGGCGCCCTCTCGTCCGAGACCGGTGTACCTCCGGCCCAGATCTTCATGGACGCCCTCGGCGCGAGCACCGGCAAGATGATGCTGCTCATCGTCATCGGAGCCCAACTGTTCTGCGGTATGGCCTCGGTGACCGCCAACAGCAGGATGATCTACGCCTTCTCACGTGACGGCGCGTTGCCGTTCTCCCAGGTGTGGCACAGGCTCAACCCCGGGACGCGCACCCCGACCAACGCCGTCTGGCTGGCCTCCGGCGGCGCCTTCGTCCTGGGCCTGCCCTACCTGGTCAACGTCACCGCCTACGCAGCCGTCACGTCCATCGCGACGATCGGCCTCTACATCGCCTACGTCATCCCGACCCTTCTCCGACTGCGCCAGGGCGACGCGTTCCGCCACGGCCCGTGGCACCTTGGCCGCTGGTCCAGGCCGGTCGGTGTGATCGCGGTGGCCTGGGTCGCGTTCATCACCCTGCTCTTCATGCTGCCCCAGGTCGGTCCGGTGACCGCAGAAACCTTCAACTACGCTCCCGTCGCCGTCGGTGTGGTGCTCGTCTTCTCCGGCACGTGGTGGCTCGTCTCCGCCAGGCGGTGGTTCCTGCAGCCGGACCATCCGAGGCACCGGCACGCGGCGCCCGTGTCACAAGAGGCGTGGTACTAGATGCACTCGGCCGGCGGGCCCGTGACGCGGGGTGTCGATCGTTGATCGTGGAAGGACCTCCGGGCGTGGTGGAGTTCACCGACCCCACCCTCCCCGGAGGTCCCGGTGGTCCTCGTTCATGGCCGACTGGCCTTCCACGGCAAGCCCCCGCTGGTGCGGCCGCGTGTCGACGGCCGTCCGGTAGCGCGGCGCGGCCGCTCGCCGCTTCCCGCCGCGTCCCGTTGAGCAAGGTCGTGCGCGCATACGTATTCCCCGGCAGGCAGAAGCCAGGCACCTCCGGAGGACCCACATGGCCGAAGCGGGCAGCAACGTCACCGAGCTCTTCCGCGCGTCGACGGCGCACAGTCCGTCGTACGCGGCACTGAGCCGGGCAGCAGGGGGGCAGCAGAAGATCACCGACTTCTGCATCCCCTGCAACCCGTACTACCCGACGCCCGAGATGTTCGAGGAGTTGGGCGGACGGCTGCGCGACATCCTCACGTACTACCCGAGCAGCGCCGACACCATCACCGCCGAGCTGTGCTCCGTCCTCGGCCTCAACCCGCAGACGGTCGCCATGGGCAACGGCTCGACCGAGCTGATCACCTGGATCGACCACCTGCTGGTGCGCGACTCCCTGGCCGTGCCGGTGCCCACCTTCGGCAGGTGGACCGACCAACCCATGGAGACGGGCAAGCGGGTGGACATGTTCCCACTCCCCGAGGCGTCGGGGTTCGCCCTCGACCCCGCCTCCTTCGTGGAGTTCATCCGGATGCGCGGGTCCCGCGCGGCGGTGATCTGCAACCCGAACAATCCGGACGGCGGCCTGCTGCCGCGCCACGGCGTCCTCGCCCTCCTCGACGCGCTCCAGGACCTCGACCTGGTCGTCGTGGACGAGTCCTTCCTCGAGTTCGCGGACGCCGAGGCGGAGACGAGCGTCGTCGCGGACGCGGTGCTGCGTCCCAACACGATCGTGCTGCGCAGCCTGGGGAAGAACTTCGGACTCCACGGCGTACGGTTCGGCTACCTCGTCGCCAATCCCGGCCTGGCGGCACGGGTGCGGGACGCACTGCCCAAGTGGAACCTCAACTCCTTCGCCGAGACCGTGGTGTTCATGCTGAAGGAGCACCGTCCGGAGTACCAGCACAGCCTGCGCCTGGTGCAACGCGACCGGCAGGAGATGATCTGGCAGCTGAGCCGGTTGCCCGGGCTCACCGTCTACCCGTCACAGGGCAACTTCGCCTACGTGCGGCTGCCGGACGGCGTTGACGGAGCTGTCTTGCGCAACCGGCTGCTGGATGAGCACGGCCTCCTCGTCCGGGAGTGCGGCAACAAGATCGGCAGTTCCAGCCGCTTCCTCCGGCTGGTCGTGCGCCCCCAGGCGGACGTGGAACGGCTGGTCGAAGGGCTGCACCGGACCCTCTACGGCCAGCAGGTTCCCTACGGCCAGCAGCAGCCCGTGCCACAGGCCCCGGCGCAGCAGACGCCCGTGGCACAGGCTCCCGTGCCGCAGTTCGCCGTGCAACGGACGGTGCCGATACCACAGGCGCCGCCGGTCCCGGTGTCCCGGCCCGCCGCGGTCGCCGCGTCGGCCCCCGCCCTGACGCCGGCACTGGCCCAGGCCCCCGGCCCGATGCCCGCGTACGTCCTCCCGTACGGATCCGGCACCGCCGCGGTGGACCGGCTGGTTCGGGGGGCCTGACCGGGGCACCGCGGGCGTGCGCGGCCCGACATCGGACGGCCCGGCGCAGCGTGCGGTGCCGGCGGGGTGAGTCCGTGGGTCCGACCGGTCGGCAAGGTCTGGCGGCGTCCGCACCCCGGGCCGGATCAGCCCGTGGACAGCCCGTCCGCCGCCCGGGCCAGAGCCTCGAGCACCGGGCTGAGGAGGGGGTGGGTCTCCGCCCCGCGCCGGACCGCCGCGAAGACGCGGCGGGTGGCTGCCGGCCCCGCAACGGGCACGACCACCGTGTTCTTGAGCTCCATGCCCAGGAGGGCCGAACGCGGGACGAGTGCCACGCCGGCGCCTGCGCCGGCGAGGGCCACAACGGCGCGGAAGTCGTCGGAGGTGTGCACGAGCCGCAGCGGGAAGCCGGCGAGTTCGCAGGCCAGGAGCATGACGTCATGGCAGGGGTTGCCCGGGTGGGGACCGATCCAGTCGCTGTCCGCCAGCTCGGCGAGTTCCACCCGGCCTGTGTCGGCCAGTGGGTGAGCCGCGGGGAGGACCGCGTCGAACGGCTCCGCGTACAGGGGGACGCGAGCGAGGCGCCGGTCGTCCTCGCGGGGTGCTCCCCGGTATTCGACGGCCAGGGCCAGATCCGCTTCGCCGTCCAGGACCATCGGCAGGCTCTCGTCGCCCTCGGCGTCCCTGACGCGCACCCTGATCCCGGGACGCTCCTCGGCGAGCCGCACGATGGCCGGGGCGAGGACTTCGGCGATGCCGGTGGCGAAGGCCGCGACGGTGACCTCACCGGTCACTCCGCCCGCATGGGCGGCGAGCTCCGCCTCGGCCCGCTCCAGCTGCGCGAGCACGGTGTGGGCGTGCGCCAGCAGGATCTCGCCCGCCGCGGTGAGCCGGACCCCGCGGCCGGTGCGGATGAGCAGCGTGTGACCGCTCTCCTGCTCCAGCGCGGCGAGCTGCTGGGAGACGGCGGACGGGGTCAGGTACAGCGCCGCGGCCGCGGCGGTCACCGTACGGTGGTCCGCCACGGCTCGCAGGATGCGCAGTCTGCGAGGGTCGATCACCCAGCCATTGTCGCGCGGGCGTCGACGAACGCCGCCACTGCCCGCTCCACGTCCTCGGTGGAGTGTGCGGCGGACAGCTGGACCCGGATACGGGCCTGGCCCATCGGCACGACGGGGTAGGAGAAGCCGATCACGTACACGCCCCGCTCCAGCAGCAGCTCGGCCATGCGGCCCGCCTCTGCCGCGTCGCCGATCATCACCGGGGCGATGGGGTGGTCGCCGGGGAGGATCTCGAAGCCCGCCTCGGTCATCCTCGTGCGGAAGAGCGCGGTATTGGCGGCGAGCTTCTCCCTCAGGTCACCGGCGGACTCCAGCAGGTCGAGGACCTTGAGGGAGGCAGCGGCGATCACCGGGGCGAGGGAGTTGGAGAACAGGTAAGGACGGGACCGCTGGCGCAGCAGCTCCACGATCTCGGCGCGGGCGGCCACGTAGCCGCCGGAGGCGCCGCCGAGGGCCTTGCCCAACGTGCCGGTGATGATGTCGACGCGGTCCATGACGCCGTGCAGCTCGGGGGTGCCGCGGCCACCGGGACCCACGAACCCGACGGCGTGCGAGTCATCGACCATGACCATGGCGTCGTACCGGTCCGCCAGGTCGCAGATCTCGGGCAGCGGGGCGACGTAACCGTCCATGGAGAACACGCCGTCGGTGACCACGAGCTTGCGGCGGGCGCCGCCCTCGGCCGCCTCCTTGAGGCGGGCCTCCAGCTCGGCCATGTCGCGGTTGGCGTAGCGGTAGCGGCGAGCCTTGGACAGCCGGATGCCGTCGATGATGCTGGCGTGGTTCAGGGCGTCGGAGATGACGGCGTCCTCGGGGCCCAGCAGGGTCTCGAAGACGCCGCCGTTCGCGTCGAAGCAGGAGGAGTAGAGGATCGTGTCCTCCTGACCGAGGAATGCCGAAACGCGGCGCTCCAGCTCCTTGTGGACCTCCTGGGTTCCGCAGATGAAGCGGACCGAGGCCATGCCGTACCCCCAGCGGTCCAGCGCCTCCTTGCCCGCGGCGATGACCTCGGGGTGGTCGGCGAGGCCGAGGTAGTTGTTGGCGCAGAAGTTCAGCACGTCACCGGCCGTGCCGCCGGCCGTGACGGCCACGGACGCCGACTGCGGGGTGCCGATCACGCGCTCGGGCTTGTGGAGCCCCGCGGCGCGGATCTCGTCGAGGGTGGTGCGCAGGTCATCGCGTACGGACGCGTACATGAGGGGGTGCTCCTTGGGTGACCGGGTGTGCGGGGCGAGCGGACGGGCGAGCTGCCCGGGGATCAGGCGTCCCAGTTGAGGATGATCTTGCCGCTGCGGGCGGTGGCGGCCTCGTCGAAGGCCGCGTCGAAGTCCTCGTAGCCGTAGGTACCGGTGATCACGGGGCTGAGGTCCAGCCCGCCCTCCAGGAGGACGGTCATCGCGTACCAGGTCTCGAACATCTCACGACCGTAGATCCCCTTGATGGTGATCATCGACGTGACGATCTTCGACCAGTCGACCGGGAACTCCTGCGAGGGGAGGCCGAGCATCGCGATGCGGCCACCGTGGGTCATGTTGTCGAGCATGCCGCGGACGGCTTCCGGGCGGCCGGACATCTCCAGGCCGATGTCGAAGCCCTCCTTCAGGCCGAGGGTGCGCTGCGCATCGGCGATGGAGGTCTCGGCGACGTTCACCGCGAGGGTGGCTCCGGCCTTCCGGGCCAGCTCCAGGCGGGGCTCGCTGACGTCGGTGATCACCACGTTGCGGGCGCCGGCGTGGCGGGCCACGGCCGCCGCCATGACGCCGATGGGACCCGCTCCGGTGATCAGGACGTCCTCTCCGACCAGCGGGAAGGACAGGGCGGTGTGCACGGCGTTGCCGAACGGGTCGAAGATCGCGGCGACGTCCAGGTCGACCTCGGTACGGTGCACCCAGACGTTGGACGCGGGCAGGACGACGTACTCGGCGAACGCGCCGTCGCGGCCGACGCCCAGCCCGACGGTGCTGCGGCACAGGTGGCGGCGGCCCGCCAGGCAGTTGCGGCACTTGCCGCACACGAGGTGCCCCTCACCGCTCACCAGGGACCCGATCGCGAGGTCCTCGACGTCGGCACCGACCGCGGCGACCTCGCCGACGAACTCGTGTCCGACGACCAGCGGAGTGGCGATGGACTGCTGGGCCCAGCCGTCCCAGGAGCGGATGTGCAGGTCGGTCCCGCAGATCCCGGTACGCAGCACCTTGATCAGCACCTCACCGGGGCCGTACTCGGGCTCGGGGACGTCCACGAGCCACAGCCCGGGCTCGGCGTGCTGCTTGACGAGTGCCTTCATGGGATGGTGCTCCAGCTGTGCAAGGAGGTGCTGACCAGGCGTGATGCTTGATCGTGGACCCGTACCAATCTGCCGACGACGAACCGTTCAGTCCATCGAGGATTTCTTAAGCGGGGCAACAGCAGAGCTTCACGCCCGTCCGGGCCGCCCCACCCGTCACACCCGGATCTGACCGCAACTGCGTTGGCGCGGAGCCGAGTTGCCCGCACTCGCCGGGGGGGTGCGGTGCCCGCGGCGGCGCCGACGAACAGTCGGGGCGCGTACGCCCGGTCGGGTGTACGTCGCTCACCGTCGCCGGCGTCTCAGCGCTCCGTGCGCAGGTTCGGCGGCACCGAGTCCAGGAAGGCTGCGACGGCGGCGCTGAAGGCGTCGGGATCGTCGAGCCACGGGTAGTGGGCCGCCCCCGGCAGCACCTGCGTCGTCCCGTGCGGGAACAGTGCCGCCATCCGGGTCGCGCGCGACGGGCTGGGGCCTCCGTCGTACTCGCCCGCGAGGACGAGCACGGGTGCCCGCAGGTCCGCGACCGCGGCGATGGTGGCGGCGGGGTCGAAGGCGCCGTCCGCGTAGTAGGCGCGCCGCGCCTGTTGGTTGGCCTGGTGCGCGTCGTCGGCCGCGTGCTCCCGGGCGGCGGCGTCCCAGCGCCCGTAGAGGAACGGGACGATGTCGGGCCAGAGGTCGTCGGGGTCGCTCCCGGCCCAGAACCGCTCCCATGCGGCGCGGCCGGTCGCGTACCAGGGCTCGCCCTCGCGCCGTGCGACCGCCTCGCGCCAGTCCTGCTCCGAGGCGCCGGTCCCGAGGGCGCCGCCGCCGGGGGTGACGAGGGTCAGGGAACGCACCCGGGCGGGGTGCGCGGCGGCGTACAGCACGGCGAGGTTGCCAGCGGCCGAGTGGGCGAGGATGTCGACGTCCTCCCGTCCAAGGTGCTCGCGCAGCGCTTCCACGTCGTCGACGAGCCGGTCGCAGCGGTAGGTGGCCGGGTCGTCCGGGACCGCAGAGTCCCCGGTGCCCCGCAGGTCCAGCCGCACGAGGGTGCGGTGGGCCGTGAGCCCTCCGAGGTCACCCAGGTACGCGGAAGCACGCATCGGCCCGCCGGGAAGGCAGACCAGCGGCTCGCCCTCACCCTCCAGGTGGTAGGCGAGCGTGGTGCCGTCGTGGGCGCTGAACACCGGCATACCGCGATCCTCTCCGGGCGAGCGCGATCCCGCCAACGCATTCAGGGTTCCGCATCCGCTGCCACCGGACGCGGAACCGTCGCCCCGGACCGGACAGCTCCCTTGACGGCCGGCCGGGGGGCTGAATTACTGATCCCGAACGGCTCGACCGAATGATCGGTCGTCCGATGTGTGAGCCTGACTGGGGAGGCCTCGGCATGACGGACCGGACGCGCCGGACGAACGGGACGGAGCTGTGGGACGCCGGAGAGCGACTCGGCCGGGAGGAGCTGCGGGCCCTCCAACTGGAGCGGCTGCGGGCCACGCTGGAGCACGCGTACGAGAACGTCGGCTTCTACCGGCAGTCGTTCGACGCGGCGGGGCTGCGCCCCGAGGACTGCCGCTCGATCGAGGACCTGGCCCGCTTCCCCTTCACCGCGAAGACCAACCTGCGCGACCAGTACCCGTTCGGGATGTTCGCGGTGGAGCAGTCGCAGGTGCGGCGCATTCACGCCTCCAGCGGGACGACGGGGCGGCCGACGGTCGTCGGCTACACCGAACGCGATCTGGACACCTGGGCCGATGTGGTGGCCCGGTCGATCCGCGCGGCCGGGGGAAGGCCCGGGCAGAAGGTCCACGTGGCCTACGGCTACGGCCTCTTCACGGGTGGGCTCGGCGCCCACTACGGGGCCGAGCGACTCGGCTGCACCGTCATCCCTGCCTCCGGCGGCATGACGGCCCGCCAGGTGCAGCTGATCCAGGACTTCCGGCCCGAGATCATCATGGTGACGCCCTCGTACATGCTGACCCTGCTCGACGAGTTCGAGCGGCAGGGCCTCGATCCCCGCTCGACCTCGCTCCGGGTCGGGATCTTCGGCGCGGAGCCCTGGACCGAGGAAATGCGGCGTGAGATCGAGGAGCGCTTCGCCGTCGACGCGGTGGACATCTACGGGTTGTCCGAGGTGATGGGCCCGGGTGTGGCGCAGGAGTGCGTCGAGACCAAGGACGGTCTGCACATCTGGGAGGACCACTTCTACCCGGAGGTCGTGGATCCGTTCACCGGGGAGGTCCTGCCGGACGGCGAGGAGGGCGAACTGGTCTTCACCTCGCTCACCAAGGAGGCGATGCCGGTCATCCGGTACCGGACCCGGGACCTGACGCGCCTGCTGCCGGGAACGGCCCGGGTCTTCCGGCGGATGGAGAAGGTCACCGGACGCAGCGACGACATGATCATCCTGCGTGGTGTGAACCTCTTCCCGACACAGATCGAGGAGATCGTGCTGCGCACGCCCGGGGTCGCGCCACACTTCCAGCTCAGGCTGACCCGCGAGGGCCGGATGGACGCGCTGACGGTACGGGCAGAGACACGCGGCGGGATGTCGCCGGAGCAGCGGGATGCCGCGGCACGGCAGATCGCGGCAGCGGTGAAGGACGGCATCGGGGTGTCGGTGGCGGTGGAGGTGGTCGCCCCGGAGACGCTGGAGCGCTCGGTCGGCAAGATCAAGCGGATCGTCGACCTGCGGTAGCGGGCGGACCTTCGGGGCGCCCCCTGCGTCCGGGTGTCCCCGCGCGCCGGCCGGGAAGGCCGGCGGTGCGGGACGGGTTCCCATGATCAGGATCAACAGTCAGAAATCGACCGCAAGTCGATCCTTTTCCTGCAGATATTGCCATGTATCGAAGTACACGTCGATGACTTGATCGGGAGGTGATAGCCAGGAGTGGCCGTCGGGAGCTGGACGGCACCGGGGAAGGGAGCACACATGGCATGGACGCCACTCAGGGAAGACGACCCCTCCGAACTCCACGGCTACCGACTGCTCGGCAGGCTCGGCCAGGGCGGAATGGGGGTCGTGTACCTGGCTCGCGACGCCGCGGGCGACGAGGTGGCGGTCAAGACCATCCTCGGCACGTACGCGACGGAGAAGGAGTTCCAGCAGCGCTTCGCCCGGGAGACACAGATCCTCCAGTCCCTGCGCGACCCCCACATCATCTCCGTGCTGGCGGCCTTCCCCGACCCCCGGTGCCCCTGCCTCGTCACCGAGTACGTTCCCGGCCCCACCCTGGCGGACCGGCTGCGCGAGGAGGGGGCGCTGACCCCGCAGGCGGCCCGGGCACTGGCACTGGACCTCGCCCGGGCGCTCGAGGCCGTCCACGCCCGCGGGGTGGTGCACCGGGACCTCAAACCGTCCAACGTGCTGCTCGGGCCCCACGGGACCAAGGTCATCGACTTCGGCATCGCCCGCCTCGTCGACGGCGACGACCTCACCCGGACGGGACACCTCCCGGGGACGCCGGGGTACCTGGCCCCCGAGCTGGCCACCGGCCGCCAGCAGGCCGGTCCGGAAGCGGACGTCTTCGCCTGGGCCCTGACCGTGGGTCACGCCGTCCGCGGCCGGGGCTGCTTCGGCGAGGGCGGCACCGTGGAGATCCAGTACCGGTGTGTGTACGACGCCCCCGAACTCGACGGCATCCCCGATGACCTGCTGCCGCTGATCAGCTCCGCGCTCGACAAGGATCCCGGGCGACGGCCGTCGAGCAGGGAGTTGGTGAACGCCCTGCGCAGAGCCGATTGGGCCACCGCACCGCGCACCGAGCCGACCGGCGCGGCGCACCCCGGCGCATCCGCCTCCACGGACACGCCGAAGCGTCCGCGGAGGCGACGGCTGACGGCGGCCGTGGCCGCGGCGACACTGGCCGTGGTGGCTGTCACGGCTTACACATGGCTGCACACATCATCGAACACCTGCTCGGCCGGACTCCACCGCACGGTCACCGACGAGTGTGTCGGGGTCGCCGACCCGCTCAGCGACGCCTCGCTCTTCGGCCCCGAGCTGAAGGACGTGGTGGGGCGGATCGTCCGGGAGAACAAGCGCGTCGCCGACGAGGCTGCCGCGGACCCGCGGAAGCCGTACGTCAGGGTCGCCCACCTCATGCCGTACGGCGCCGACAGCGGCAGCCCGCTCTCCTGGGAGGCGATCAGGGAGAGCCTCGAGGGCGCCTATGCCGCGCAGTGCCGCGTGAACGCCTGTCCCGGACTGCGCGGGGCCGGCGCGACGCACCTCCCGGCAACGGTGCCCAAGGTGCAGCTCCTCCTGGCCAACGAGGGGCGGAACCAGCAGGAGTGGAAGTCCGTCGCCGACCAGTTGGGCACCATGACGTCGGGCGACCATCCGGTCGTGGGGGTCTCCGGACTGGGTGTCAGCCTTCCGGAGACGCAAGCGGTCGCCGACCGGCTGTCCGAACTGAAGATCCCGGCCGTCGCCGGGCCGCCGACCGCGACCACGCTGGAATCCCCCTACCTCTTCAAAGCCTCCCCGTCCAACAGGGAACACGTCCGGGCGCTCCGGGCACGACTGGAGTCCGGTCAGGCTGAGCGCCGCGGGTTCCTGGTGTTCGACACCAACGAGGACCTCTACGTACAGTCGCTACGGGAAGCCTTCGACCTGGAGTTCGCGCCGAGCATCGGGCAGCGCAGGGCCGGATTCGCGGGTTCGACGGACGACGCAGCCGTCCCCCGCCTCTACGGTCCCGCCGTCCAGGACATCTGCTACACCAAAGCGGACGTCGTCTTCTACGCGGGACGCGACAACGACTTCCCTGCCCTCATCTCCGCCCTGGCCAACCGGGGGCGGTGCAGTCCCGACGGCGGGCTGCGTCCGCTCACGGTCGTGACCTGCTGGTCGGGCCGTTCCGCGTACAGCCGCAACCCGGAACGGCAGAAGGAGCTGCGCAAGGCGAAGATCACCGTGCTCGACGCGTCCGTGCTGAGCCCCGAGGACTGGAACCGCGGCAGCACCGTCCCGCCGGGGTTCGCACCGTTCCACGAAAGCTTCCAGGCGCTGGGCTACACCGATCGTCGCCTGGGCGACGGCTACGCCATGATGAATCACGACGCGGTACTGACGGTGGCCTGGGCCGCCGAGTCCTTCGCCAACCAGAACGGCGGTGCCGTACCCGGCCCGCAGGACCTGTACAACCAGATCATCAATCTGCACGGAGCCAACCGGGTCGCCGCTGCCAGCGGGGACCTCGAGTTCTTCCACCCCTCGGACGTGTCCCGCGGATGGGCCAAGGGCGCGCGGCTCACCATCAACACCTTCGGCTAGTCGTACTCGGCCGACGGACGGGTGGCACGGGCTCCCGCTCCCGTTCGGCGGGCACCCGGCCGGTGGTGCGGGGAGGCGCCCGGGATCTCCGCTCGGGACCTATCCCGTCGCGAACCGGTCGCGCAGTTCCCGCTTGAGGATCTTCCCGCTGGCGTTGCGGGGCAAGGAGTCCACGAAGTGGATGCGCTTCGGTGCCTTGAAGCCGGCGAGTCGCTGCCGTGCGTGGTCGAGGAGTCGGTCTTCGGTCACCTCGTCGCGGCGGACGACGACGGCGGTGACCGCTTCGATCCACCGGTCGTCGGGGAGGCCGATCACGGCCGCTTCGGCGACGGACGGATGCGTGTAGAGGACGTCCTCGACCTGACGTGAAGCCACCAGCACTCCCCCGGAGTTGATGACGTCCTTGACCCGGTCGACGATCGTGTAGTACCCATCGCCGTCGCGCACGGCGAGGTCGCCCGAGCGGAACCACCCGTCGCGGAAGGCCGCTTCCGTTTCCTCGGGCTTGGCCCAGTAGCCCCGGCACAGTTGGGGCGAGCGGTAGACGATCTCGCCGTGCGTACCGTCCGGGACGTCCTTCCCGTCCTCGTCGACGACCTTCGCCTCCACGTACCTCACGGTCCGGCCGCAGGAGTCCATCCGGCCCTCGTGCTCGTCGGGCCGCAGGACGGTGGCGAGCGGCCCGATCTCGCTCTGCCCGAAGCAGTTGTAGAACGCGAGGTCGGGGAGCCGCTCACGGAGCCGCTCCAACACGGGCACCGGCATGATCGACGCACCGTAGTACGCCTTGCGGAGGGCGCCCAGGTCCCGCGTGGAGAACTGCGGGTGCTGCGCGAGCGCGATCCACACGGTCGGCGGCGCGAACAGGCTGTCCGCGCGCCCCTCTTCCACCAGGTCGAAGATCTCCTCGGCGTCGGGGGCGTCGAGGAGTGTGTTCTCCGCCCCGACGGCCAGGTACGGCAGCAGGAACACATGCATCTGGGCCGAGTGGTAGAGCGGCAGCGAGTGCACCGGCCGGTCAGCCCCGTCCAGGTCGAGCGCTTCGATGGCGCTGGCGTACTCGTGGACGAGCGCCCGGTGCGTCATCATCGCGCCTTTCGGCAGCGCGGTGGTTCCCGAGGTGTACAGCAGTTGGACCACGTCCCCGGCGTCGTGGTCGGCGTCGTGGGTCCGTGGTTGGGCCAGGGCGGCGAGGAGCGAACCCTCCGCATCGCGCAGCGCCGTCACGGGGATGTCCGGGGGAACGCGGTCCGCGAGGCCTGGGTCCGCCAGGACCAGTGAACTGCCCGACTGCCGCAGGATGTAGTCGAGGTCGTCCCCCGTGAGGTGGTGGTTCACCGGAACGTGGACGAGTCCGGCCCGTGCACAGGCCAGGAAGGCGATGAGGTAGGCATCGGAGTTGTGCCCGTAGGCCGCCACGCGCGCCGAACCACCGAGGCCGCGGTCGGTGAGGACGGCGGCTGCCGTCGAGACGGCGCGGTCGAGTTCGGCGTAGGTCCAGCTCCGGTCGGCGTACCGGACCGCGGTGCGGTCGGGGGTGCGACGGGCACTGAGGCGCAGGACGCCGTCGACGGTGCTGCTGAGGAGACGCTCCGTGGCTGCCATGTCTGGATCCTGGGCGGCCGGGGAGCGAGGGTCAAGCACCGGTGCCGGAAGCGATGTCGGCGGGGCCGGTCCCTGCCGGCGCGGGAACCAACGTTCGTACGTCATCGGCACTTTGGGCGGCTCGTACCCTGTCCGCGTCCTGTTCCTGCGCGCTCGTGGCGACCGCGCCCCGGCGCCCGGGCCGAACGTCTGCTCGTCGCCCCGCTGGACCCGGTCGTCACCACCACACCGGTACCACCCGCAGCGGCCTCCGGGATCCCTTCCCGGCACCGCCTTCGCGGGCGTACGGAGCAACGCACTCCGCAACCCCGGGGTGAGCGCTGACCGACATGAGGCCGTGGCGCGAGCGGCTCAAAGCCGCCGAACGGCCGATGGAGGCCGGGCAGCCCGCCCCTCTGCGGGCCGGCTGCCCGGCGCGGGCCCCGACGCTCGGACCGTGCCGCTCGCCCGTGGGGTGGTCGGGGGCCGGGCGGTCCGCACCGCGGCCAGCGTCTCGGGCATGAGGACCACGAGGGCGATGACGACCCCGACGGCCGCCTCGGAGAGTCCCGCCGACTCCACCCCGTCCGCCTCTGCGCGGAGGCGCACACCCGCACACCGGTCCGCAACCGGCCGCTGGTCAGAGCGGGCGCTCACGCCCTTCCCAGTAGGGATCCCGCAGGCGCCGCTTGTAGAGCTTGCCGTTGGGGTCCCGCGGCATCGCGGCGATGAAGTCGATCGTCTTCGGACGTTTGTACCCGGCGAGTTGCCGCTCGCAGTGGGCGAGGATCTCCGCCGCGAGCTCGGGGCCCGGTTCGCTGCCCTCGGCCGGCTCCACGACGGCCTTGACCTCCTCGCCCCAGTCGGCGTGCGGAATCCCGAAGGCCGCCGCGTCAGCGACGGACGGGTGCGCCAGAAGCGCCGCCTCGATCTCGGCGGGATAGATGTTGACCCCACCGGAAATGATCATGTCGATCTTGCGGTCGCGGAGGAAGAGGTAGCCTTCCTCGTCGAGGAAGCCGAGGTCGCCGACGGTGAAGAAGTCGCCGATCCGGTTCTTCCGGGTCTTGTCCTCGTCCTTGTGATAGCTGAATCCTCCCGTGGACATCTTCATGTAGACGGTGCCGAGTTCCCCGGGCGGAAGTCGATGCCCTTCCTCGTCGAACACCGCGAGTTCGCTGATGGGCCAGGCCCTGCCCACCGTGCCGGGCTTCTTGAGCCAGTCCTCGGCGGTGGCGAAGGCTCCTCCGCCCTCGCTGGCCGCGTAGTACTCCTCGACGCAGTTCCCCCACCACTCGATCATCGCGCGCTTGACGTGGTCGGGGCAGGGGGCGGCACCGTGGATGGCGTGCTGCATCGATGTCACGTCGTAGCGGCTTCGCACACCGTCCGGCAGCGAGAGCAGCCGGTGGAACTGGGTGGGCACCATGTGGGTGTGCGTGCAGGCGTGCCGGTCGATCAGGCGCAGCATCTCCTCGGGTGACCACTTGTCCATCAACACGATCCGGTGGCCGATGTGCAAGGACGCCCCCGCGAACTGGAGCACCGCGGTGTGGTACAGCGGCGAGCAGACAAGGTGGACGTTGCCGTCGAACGGTGTGATGCCGAAGATGCCGAGGAATCCACCGAGGTGGGTCTCTTCGGGCAGCGTGCCCGGCAGCGGGCGGCGGATGCCGCGCGGGCGGCCCGTCGTGCCGGAGGTGTAGTTCATCACCCAGCCGAGGGTGCGGCCGCCGGGCGGGACGATGGGCTGCCCGTCGAGGAGTTCCGCGTACCGTCGGAAGCCGGGCACGTCACCGACCGCGTAGCGGTGGCTCGCCGGAAGGCGGGACGCGTCGGCCGCAGCGACGGCGGCCGACGCGTACCGTTCGTGGGCGACGAGTACCTTGGCCCCGGAGTCGGCGACGATCCAGGCGATCTCGGGGCCGACGAGGTGGTGGTTGACCGGCACGAGGTAGAACCCCGCCTGGGTGGCCGCCAGATAGGCGGTGAAGAACTCGACGCCGTTCGGCAGGACGACGGCGAAGGCGTCACCCCGTTCGAGCCCCGCGGCACGCAGCCCGTGGACCAGACGGTTGACGTCGGCGTGCAGCCGGCCGGCGGTCCACTCCTCGCCTCCCGGTGCGATCAGGACCGTGCGGTCCGGGTCGGCTGCTGCCTGTGCCCAGAACCCCTTCGCCGACTCCACCCGGGTGGAGGCCCCTGGTTGTGCGCTCACGACCGGCTCCTCCCGGCGATGCGGTTGACGCGGTCCACCGCGCGTTCGAATCCACGCGTCAGGTCGTCGAAGACATCCTGCACGCTCCGTTCGGAGGTCATCCGGCCGACGATCTGGCCGACGGGCGTGCCGAGCAGCGGCTCGACCCCGAACCTCTGGATGCGACTCACGGCCTCGGCGACGAGCAGGCCCTGGAGGGGCATGGGCAGCGGTCCCGGCCCTTCAGGGGAGTCCCAGGCGTCGGTCCATTCGGTGCGCAGCTGGCGTGCCGGCTTGCCGGTCAGCGCACGGGAGCGCACGGTGTCGCCCGAGCTCGCGGCGAGGAGCTTGTCGGTGAGGGCGCGGGAGTGGAGGTCCGCCTCGGTGGTGGTGAGCCAGATCGAGCCCAGCCAGACGCCCTGGGCGCCGAGGGCGAGCCCGGCGGCGATCTGTTCGCCGCTGCCGATGCCCCCGGCGGCGAGGACGGGCAGCGGCCCCACGGCCTCGACGATCTCGGGTGTGAGCACCATGGAGGCGATCTCGCCCGTGTGACCGCCGGCCTCGTAGCCCTGGGCGACGACGACGTCGATGCCCGCGTCTGCATGGCTGCGGGCGTGCTTCGCGCTGCCGGCGAGCGCCGCGACGAGGACGCCCTGGTCGTGTGCTCGGCGCACGACGTCGGGCGGCGGGGAGCCGAGGGCGTTGGCGAGGAGCTTGATCGGATAGTCGAAGGCGACGTCGAGCTGGCTGCGGGCGACCTGCTCCATCCAGCCGGTGATCCGCCAACCGGACGCCTCACCTTCGGGGAGTGCGGGAACCCCGTGCTTGGCGAGCGTCTCCTCGACGAAGCGGCGGTGTCCCTCGGGGATCATCGCTTCGACGTCGGCTTCGGTGACACCTTCCACCTTCTTCGCGGGCATGACCACGTCGAGGCCGTAGGGCGCGCCCCCGGCGTGTTGCTCCATCCAGTCGAGGTCCCTGGCGAGTGCCGCGGGGGCGGTGTAGCGGACCGCTCCGAGGACGCCGAAGCCCCCGGCCCGGCTGATGGCGGCGGCGACCGCGGGGAACGGCGTGAAGCCGAAGATGGGGTGCTCCACTCCCAGTCTCTTGCTGAGCTCCGTTTCCATGGCGGCAGGATGCCGCAGCCGGACGGCCGAGGGAAGAGTTTTTCTGATGCACTGTCAGATACGTGCCGCTACTTGAATCCTCATCCGGCCCGCAAGAAAGTGCCACGTGTTGCGTGCTCTTCGATGGTCTCTTCCCGAGAGGGTGCGGTATGACGGAGGCTTCGGCAGACCGAGGGATCAGCCGCCGCCGGCTGGGCGGCGCCGTCCTGGCCCTGGGAGGTGCTCTCGTGATCGGACCGCTCTCGGGGAGCGCATCCGCGGCACCGGACACCGGAGGCGGGGGCGCAGGCCGGTGCACGACGCTGCGCCGCGGCTCTCCCGGTCGGGCGGGGCTCCTCACCGAGCACCTCGACCGACTGGTCGCCGACGCCGAGGCGTACCTCTCCCCGTCCCCCACGCACCCCTGGTACGCCGGCGCCGTACTGCTCGCGGGCCGCGGCGGCACGGTCGCCCTGCACCGTCCGATCGGCACGGCGGTCCGCTACGCGGCGTACGACGAGACCACCGACCGGGGGGTGGAGTTCCCCGCCGACCGGCAGATCCCCATGGCCGAGGACACCGTCTTCGACCTCGCCTCGGTGTCCAAGCTGTTCACCTCCCTGCTCGCGGTGCAGCAGATCGAACGGGGTGCGCTGGAGCTGGAGCGGGAAGTCGCCTCGTACCTGCCGGAGTTCGGAGCCGCCGGCAAGCAGGACGTCACCGTGCGCCAGCTCCTCACCCACACCTCGGGCTTGCGTGCGTGGCTCCCGTTGTACCAGGAGCCGACGCGGGAGAGCCGACTCCGGCGCCTGTGGAACGAGCCTCCGATCAGTTCGCCCGGGAGCGCCTACCTGTACTCCGACCTCAACATGATCTCGCTCCAGCTGGTTCTGGAGAAGATCACGGGCCGCGGTCTCGACACACTGCTGCACGACGAGGTCACCGCCCCCCTCGGGATGCACCGCACGCGCTTCAATCCGCCCTCCTCCTGGAAACCGAAGATCGCCGCGACCGAGGACGCCCGCCCCCCGTGGTCGGGGTTGGACCGCGGCCTGGTGTGGGGGGAGGTGCACGACGAGAACGCGTACGGGTTCGGTGGGATCGCCGGCCACGCGGGCGTGTTCTCCTGCGCCTGGGACCTCGCGGTACTCGCCCGGACGCTGCTCAACGGCGGTGCCTACGGGGCCGCACGGATCCTCGCCCCCCACTCGGTCGAGCTGATGTTCACCGATGCCAACACGGCGTTCCCCGGCCATCAGCACGGCCTGGGCTTCGAGCTGCACCAGCACTGGTACATGGGCGCGATGGCCACGCCCCGTACGGCAGGACACACCGGATTCACCGGCACGAGCGTGGTCCTCGACCCGACGACCGACGCGTTCCTCGTCCTCCTCGGCAACTCCGTGCATCCGGTGCGCACCTGGCGCTCGGGCAGCGCCCCGCGCGTCGCCGCCGCCGACCGGATGGCCCGCGCCGTGCCGGTGCGCCCACCGCACGGCCGTACCGCCTGGTTCTCCGGCATGAACTCCGCCGCGACCGCCACCCTCACCCTGCCTCCGCTCGCCCCGCGGTCCGAACACACCCGTCTGCGCTGCGCCGTGTGGTGGGACACCGAACCCGCCTCGGACATCGCCCTCCTGGAGGCGTCCGCGGACGACGGCACGACCTGGCGACCGGTGCCGTTCACGACCACGGACGGCGGGCGGCAGCCGCGGCACCACCCCGACGGCTCGGCGAGCGGCTGGTCGGGACGTACCTGGCACCGGCTGGAAGCCTCGCTGGCACCATGGGCCGGCCGCCCCCTCCGGCTGCGCTGGCGGTACACCACGGACCAGCGCTACGTGGGCCGCGGGGTGTACGTCGACGACCTCCGGGTCGAGGACGGCGGGCACGTGCTCTTCGACGAGCGGCGGCCGTTCGACGCGCGACGCATCCGGGCCGTCGGCTGGACGCCTTCCGCCGACTGAGGAACCCGCCCCGGAAGCGACCGAGGAACCGCCGGACACGGCGTGCGACGGATGTCGCCGCGGCGGGAGGACCATCTGCGAGAGGTAAAGAATGTTTGACACCGTGTCCGCACTGCTTTACTTTTCTCATGTCAACTTTCTTTTACATGGGAGAGGGCATGGCGTTCGAAGAGAAGCGCGCCTGGATCATGGCCGTCGTCACGCTCGGCACGTACGCGGTCTACCTGACCGTCGTCCTGAGCCGAGCCGACCACACACCCCTCGCCGAGGTGTCGTACGTATCCACGCTGGTGTGGACGGTCGTCGCGGCAATCGCGGCGTCGATCGTGCTGGAGGTCGCGGTCTCGCTCACCGCGAAGGGAAACGCCCGCCGCAAGGACCAGCGGGACAAGGAGATCGGCCGGTTCGGCGAGTACGTCGGCCACTCCTTCGTCGTCATCGGGGGCCTGGCGGCGATGGGCATGGCGATGGCCGAAACGCCGCCGTTCTGGATCGCCAACGCGATCTACCTGGCGTTCGCCCTGTCGGCGGTCCTGGGCTCCGTGGCCAAGATCTTCGCCTACCGCCGGGGCTTCCCGTGGTGAAGCCGACCAGGGTCACCAACCAGATCCGCGCCCTGCGCTTCGCGCACGGTGAGATGACGCAGGCGGACCTGGCCGAACGCATCGGAGTGACCCGGCAAACCGTCATCGCCATCGAGCGGGGACGCTACTCCCCCTCCCTGGAGATGGCCTTCCAGATCGCCCGGGTCTTCAAGGTGCCGCTCGACGCGGTGTTCCAGTACCCCGACAGTGCAGGAGACGCATCTTGACTTCCTCCCCCGCCCTGGAGGCGGGACTGCGCCATGCCTCACATTGCATCAGCTTCCGTGTGCGTGACGGCTGTTGACCGGTGCCCGGTGGACGCCGGTCCGCCCCGGCGGCGAACCGGCTCTCCCTGCCCTGCTCCGCAGGAGCTTCGCTTCCTCCCCGGCCTGAAGGCCGGGGTATCCACGAAAGAAGGCCCCGATGAAAGCGATCGTCCAGGACGTGTACGGACCGGTCGACGTGCTCGAACTCAGGGACGTCCCCACGCCCGTGGCGGGTCCGGGTGACGTGCTCGTCCGGGTCCGGGCGGCGGGTGTCGATCCGGGGGTCTGGCACCTCATGACGGGCCTGCCCCTGCTGCTGCGCACGATGGGCTTCGGGCTGCGGCGCCCGAAGGTCCGTATCCGTGGCAGGGACGTCGCAGGCGTGGTCGAGGCCGTCGGTGACGGCGTGACCCGGTTCCGGGCGGGCGACGAGGTGTTCGGCACCAGCGAGGGAACCTTCGCCGAGTACGCCTGCGCTCCGGAGGACCGGTTCGTCGCGAAGCCCGCCAACGTCACGTTCGAACAGGCCGCGGCCGTCCCGGTGTCGGCCCTGACCGCGCTGCAGGCGCTGCGCGACAAGGGGCGGGTGGAGCCGGGGCAGCAGGTCCTGGTCATCGGTGCGGGCGGCGGTGTGGGCACGTTCGCGGTGCAGTTGGCCAAGGAGTACGGGGCGCGTGTCACCGCGGTGTGCAGCACGGCGAAGGCGGAACTGGTCCGCTCGATCGGTGCCGACGAGGTCGTCGACTACACGCGTCAGGACTTCGCAGAACACGGGCCCCGGTACGACCTCGTCCTCGACGCCGCGGGCAACCGCCCCCTGCGGCAGCTGCGGCGTGCCCTCGCCCCCGGGGGGACCCTGGTCATCATCGGGGGCGAGGGGGAGGGAAGGTGGCTGGGTGGGACCGAGCGGGTGCTCCGCGCGGTCCTGCTGGCGCCGTTCGTGCGTCACAAGCTGCGCGCGCTGTTCACCGTGGAACGCCCGGAAGACCTCCGGTCCCTACGGGAGGCCATCGAGAGCGGCACCGTCGTGCCGGTCGTGGACCGCACGTTCCCGCTGGCCGAGGTGCCCGAGGCCATCCGGTACGCGCAGCGGGGTCAGGCCCGGGGCAAGGTCGTCGTCTCCCTCTGAGGGGCGACTACCGACCCAGCGCCGCCATCGCCGCATTGTGGCCGGGGACACCGCTGACCCCGCCGCCCCGCACCGCTCCGGCACCGCACAGCAGCACGTTCGCACGCGCCGTTTCGACGCCCCAGCGCCCGGTTGCTCCGTCCGCGTAGGGGAAGGACAGGTCGCGGTGGAAGATGTGGCCACCGGGCAGCCGCAGGTCGCGCTCCAGGTCGAGCGGGGTCTTGGCCTCGATGCACGGCCGCCCGTCGCCGTCGAGCGCCAGGCAGTCCGCGATCGGCTCCTCGAGATGGGCGTCGAGCTCGGCGAGCGTGGCCTTCAGCAGGGCGTCGCGGGTCGCGTCGTGGTCGTCGGCGAAGAGGCGCGCCGGAGCGTGCAGGCCGAAGAGCGTCAGGGTCTGGTAGCCCTGTGCGACCAGTTCGGGGCCCAGGATGGACGGGTCGGTGAGCGAGTGGCAGTAGATCTCCGACGGCGGCGCCTCCGGCAGCCTCCCGGCCGCAGCCTGCGCGTAGGCGGCCGCCAGTTGGCCGTAGCCCTCGGCGATGTGGAAGGTGCCGGAGAACGCCTGGCGCGGGTCGACGGCGTGGTCGCGCAGGCGCGGCAGCCGGCGCAGCAGCATGTTGACCTTCAGCTGGGCTCCCTCCGCGGGCGCGGGCGGCTCGTCGCCGAGCAGTGCGGCCAAGGCCTGGGGAGAGGCGTTGACGAGCACGGTGCGGGCGGCGACGGCGCCCTCCCCGTGGTCGGTTCGGAAGGCGACCTCGGCGTCCACTCCGTCGGTGTCGATCCGGACCGCTTCGTGTCCGGTGACGATCTCCGCCCCAGCCGCGCGGGCGGCTTCGGCGAGTGCGTCCGTGAGGGCGCCCATGCCGCCCACGGGCACGTCCCAGTCACCGGTGCCGCCGCCGATGACGTGGTACAGGAAGCAGCGGTTCTGGACGAGGGACGGGTCGTGGGCGTCGGCGAAGGTGCCGATGAGCGCGTCGGTGAGCACGACGCCGCGGACCAGGTCGTCGGTGAAGCGCTCCTCGATCGCGGCGCCGATCGGCTCGTCGAACAGCATCCGCCAGGTCACGTCGTCGTCGACCCGGGACCGCAGGTCCTCACGGGCCGGCAGTGGTTCGGTGAGCGTCGGGAAGATCCGTTCTGCCGCGCGCCGGGTCACACCGTAGAACGACTCCCACGCCGCGAACTCACGGTCGGACCCGGTGAGGTCGGCGAAGGAACCGCGGGTCCGCCCACTCCCCACGAGCAGCCCGGTCGCCCGGCCGTCCCGGGTCACCGGCGTGTACGAGGAAACGGTTCGCTTGCGCACCGCGAAGCGCAGGCCGAGGTCCCTGACGATCTTGTCCGGCAACAAGGACACCAGGTAGGAGTACCGCGAGAGCCGGGCGTCGACCCCGGCGAACGGGCGGGTGGAGACCGCCGCCCCGCCCGTGTGCCCGAGGCGTTCCAGGACGAGCACCGAGCGCCCGGCTCCGGCCAGGTACGCGGCGGCGACGAGCCCGTTGTGACCGCCGCCCACGATGACGACGTCGTACACGGATCGACCGAACGATTCTGCAGTGGCTGCTGGCATGCCTCTTGGTAACACGTGATGATCGCGCGGACCAGGGGGCGGACGCTCCGTCAGGCGAGGCACACCGGTGCCGCCTGCGGCGCAGCCGTCGGAGATCCGCGGTGAACGCAACCCGCCAGCCGCGTGCCACGACGTGTCGCCCGTGCCGCTCCGGCCGGCGCCCCCTTCGGCCTGCTCCGGGGAGCTCCGACGCCGCACGGCCCCCCGCACGGACGTGCCCGGGCCGGCTCCGCGCACGGCGGGCCGTACCCGATCGTCAGACGCCCGCGAGGGCCGGGACGCCGCCCGATGCGATGGCCGTCAGGAGGGCGGCGTGGTCCTCCGCCGTTCGGTCCGCGTAGGCCATCGCGAAATCGGCCATGGATCGGTCGAAGGTGTCGGAGGCACCGACGTAGGCGGCGATGGCGATCCGCTCCCCCGACCTGGCGTGGGCGCGGGCGAGCGCCCGCCCGCACAGCCCCGCGTACTCGCGCAGCAGCGTCGGGGACATGCCGTCGATGTCCGCCGACCCCTTCATGTCGCGCAATTGCCGCCAGTAGAAGTGGCGACCCTGGGGACCGCTGACCCAGCCCAGGAAGATGTCGCTCGCCGCCTGGAGGAGCCGCTGGCCCGAAACCACCCGCTGCCCCTGGTGGCGGAACGTCGACGGCGCGAGGTGGGGCTCGAGAACGGACCTCTGGGCCTCCTTGATCTGGAGGAACAGCGGATCGTCCGCGTCCCGGCCGGTCATCAGCGCCACGAAGCAGCGGGTGCCCACGCTGCCGACCCCGACGACCTTGCGGGCCGCCTCGACGAACTGGAAGCGGTCGAGCAGCACGCGGCGGTCGTCGGGCAGCGTGCTCCGGTAGTCGCTGAGGATCTTGCGGACGGAGGCCGCGTCGAGCCCTTCGACCGCTTCGAGGAGCGGAGGGTCCAGGACGATGCGGCGTCGACCGTCGACGACCTCGGTCAGCTTCTCCAGGGCGTTCAGACTGGTCCGCCGGCGCGCCTTGGCGATTCGCGCCTCCAAGCGGGCTCGTTCCAGCTTCTGCACGAGGGGGAAGAGGTCCTCGGCGGCGATCCGCTCGTACCACACCTCGAGCTCGCTGAGGCCGGCGAGCCGGCGCATGGAGGCCCGGTACGACTCGGCCGCGGCAAGCGCCGCACGACGGGCCTTCTCATCCGGGTGGCCGTTGTCGCGCGCGGCCACGGCCACGCTCGCCACCAGGCGCTTCACGTCCCACTCGAAGGGGCCGGGCAGGGTCTCGTCGAAGTCGTTCAGGTCGAACAGGAGAACGCGTTCCGGGGAGGCGAACACTCCGAAGTTCAGGAGGTGGGCGTCGCCGCAGAGCTGCACGCTGAGTCCGCTGTGCGGGAGGGCGGCGAAGTCGGCCGCCATGACGGCCGGGGCGCCCCGCAAGTAGGTGAAGGGGGACACCGCCATCCGGCCGTAGCGGATGGGGACCAGCTCCGGCTCCCGGCTCTTCGCCTGCTCCTGGAGGACGGCCAGCGGCTCCGGCCGGTCCGCGGCGGGTATCCAGCGACCGTGCGAGGAGCGGGGTACCCGCTTGCGGGCGGCGCGACCGCGACGCTCCTGTTCGGCGACGTCCGTCATGGTGCCAGTGTGCGGTCGGGCCGGTGGCGGCGCGACCGCGGGCGGGGCCGCGGGCCCGGCGGGCCGTCAGGAGGGCCGAGGCTCGTACGGCACGCGCTTCAGCGGCCGCGGCCGGCGTACTGCTGTCGCAGCGCTGCGACACGACGGTAGAGGTCGACCGCCTCGCCCCGCCTGCCCAGCTGCTCCAAGCAGTGCGCCTCGTCGTTGCGGCTGGCCAGGGCATCGGGATGGGTGGTGCCGAGCACCTTCTCCCGGGCGTCGGCGACCTGGCGGTAGACGGCCAGGGCCTCGCTCCACCGGCCGAGCCAGCCGAGGCCCACGGCGACCTCTCGGCGGCTGACGAGGGTATCCGGGTGCTCGGGGCCCAGCGCCCGTTCCCGGAGGGCGTAGACCTCCCGCGCTTCGGCGAGGGCCTCCTCCCAGCGCGCCAGCCGCCCCAGGTTGACACCGAGTCCGTGCCGGGCGCGCAGCGTTTCGGGGTCGGTGGCGCCGTGCACCCGGGTCCGGTCGTCGACGAGGCTGCGGTAGAGCTCCAGTGCCTCGGCGCTGCGACCGAGCCGGCCGAGACTGATCCCGACCTCGTAGCGCGCGGAGAGGGTGTCCGGGTGGTCGGCGCCGAGCACCTGCGCACGCGCCGCCGCCACCTCGTGGTAGGTCTGCAGCGCTTCCGCCCATCTGCCCAGCTGCCCCAGCGCGTAGGCGACTTCGTAGCGCGAGACGAGGGAGTCCGGGTGCCCGGCGCCCAGCACCCGGGCGCGCGCGTCAGCCACCTCCTGCGCCATCCGGTACGCGTCCTCGAGCCGGCCGAGCCGGCCCAGGTTGAACGCGAGGTTGTGGCGGCAGCGCAGGGTGTCGGGATGGTCGGGGCCGACGGTCCGCTCCCGCGAGGCGAGCACCGCCGTGTAGACCTGGTGCGCTTCGAAGTGGCGGCCCAGCTGGCCGAGGACGTACGCCGTTTCCTGGCGCGCGGCCAGCGTCTCCGGGTGGTCGGCGCCCATGGTCCGCTCGCGTCCCTCGGCTACCCGACCGAACTCGCGCAGCGCGTCCGCCGTGCGCCCGGTCCTGGCGAGGGTGAAGCCGACTTCGTAACGGCTGGCCAGCGTGTCGGGATGGTCCGGACCGAGCGCGTACTCCCGTTCCGCGGCGACCGCGCGGTGCACTTCGCCCGCCTCTTCCCAGCGGCCCAACCGGCTCAGGCTGAGAGCCGCGTTGTGCCTGCCGGTGAGGACCGCGAGCACGTCCGGGGACGGAGTGGGACGCTCCGAGCGGATCGGCCGGGCCGGGAACCGCCCGCTCAGATCCACCGGGGTGGTCCACTCGCCGGTGAGGCCCGCCGAGTAGTCCGGCGGGGCGGAGCCGAGCACGGCGGTGCCGACGGCCTTGTGGCCCGTGGTCATGCCGTGGGTCCAGGACGGCAGCCGTCGTTCGCGCACCGCGTGCGGGTGCCGGGGCGACGCCACCGGTGGGCTGACCGGCACCGGGGCGGACCGGGCCGCGATGATCCTGCGCCGCATGTCCTTGGCGTCCGTGGGACGGCCCTCGGGCGTCTTGGCGAGCAGGTCGAGGACGATCCGGTCGATGAAGTCGGGAAGTTCGGCCCGGTGGGAGCGGGGCGGTACGGGCGGGGTGTCCCGATGGCCCACGAGGATGCCCCAGGCGTCGTCCAGGTCGAACGGCGGGACGCCGGTGGCGATCTCGTACAGCACGCACCCCAGGGAGTACAGGTCGCTGCGGTGGTCGATCTGACCACCGCTGATCTGCTCGGGCGACATGTAGTGGGGGGTGCCCATGGCGATGCCCGTACCGGTGAGTCGTGACGTGAAGCCGATGTCGTGACCCAGGCGGGCGATGCCGAAGTCGCAGATCTTCACCGTGCCGTCGGTGAGCCGCATGATGTTGGCCGGCTTCAAGTCGCGGTGGACGATGCCCTGTTCGTGGGTGTAGGCGAGGGCGTCGGCGACCTGGTCGGCAATGTCGACGACGTCGGGCACCGGAAGCGGGTGCTGCTTGTTGTCCTCGAGCAGCTGGCTGAGGTTGCGTCCCTCCAGCAGCTCCATCACCAGGTAGAGCACTCCCTCGTGTTCTCCGAAGTCGTGCACGACGGTGACGCCGCGGTGCTGCAGCGACGCGGCCACCCTGGCCTCCCTGCGGAAGCGTTCGCGCAGCACCTGGACGAACGAGGGGTCCTGCTGCGGTCCCAGCGGTTTGAGGCACTTGACGGCGACGCGCCGCCCCAGTGACTCGTCGCGCGCCTGCCACACCTCGCCCATGCCACCGCGCCCGATCAGGTCGAGCAGCCGGTACCGGCCGTGGATCAGCCTGGTTTCCCCCATCGTGTGGTGTCGCCCCCGTCGTTTCGCTCCGCCCTCCCCGGCCCGTCCAGTATGGCCGCCTGGGTGCGCAGTGTGTACGGGGCGGGCCGCGCGTCGGGGCCGAGTCGCGCCGTCGCCCTGAGGATGTGGCCCGGCGGCAGCTTCCAACGCAACCCTGCGGGAATGCAGCGCAGGGCGTTCCCCACGGCGATGAGCTGGTGGGTGACCCGTTCGGGAGGGGGTGCCGGGCGGCCGTACAACGCGTGGGCGTAGCGGGGCAGGGCGTTGTAGGCGAGGGCCGCAACGCGCCGCCAGAGCAGTTCGCGCGCCGGGACGAGCCAGGTGTGGACGGGCGGGCGGCGCAGGAAGGCGTCGACCGTGCGGGCGTCGGCACCGGCGGCGAGCTCCGGCCGTACCGCCGCGAAGTAGCCGGCGAGCTCCGCGGCGGTGGCGGGCACCCGCGCCGGGTCGAGTCCGACGAGCCGGGCGCTGGTCCGGTGTTCGTCGACGTACCGGTCGGTCTGGGCGTCATCGAGCGGGAACCCGGAGCGGCGGAGCACGTCGACGTAGGAGTCCACTTCGGCGCAGTGCACCCACAGCAGCAGCTCGGGATCGTCCACGCCGAGCAGCCGGTGGATCCTGCGGACGCGCGCCCCGGCCCGCTCCGCCGCCGCGGTGGTGCCGTAGGTGATGGTGCCGACGAAGTCCGCGGTCCGTAGCAGCCGCCCCCAGGCATCGTCCGTGAAGGAGCTGTTGATCATGACGCCGCGCACCGCGCGGGGGTGCAGGGCCTGGAGGTACAACGCCCGTACCCCGGCGATCCACATCATGGGGTCACCGTGCATCTGCCAGGTGACGGAGCCCGGACCGAACAGACCGGGGTCGCGGTCCGCCGCGTCGATGCCCATGCGGCACTCGTTCCCCGTACGGGTCGTCGGCACGCGCCGACCGCGCAGGAACGGGATCCCCCTCACGGCCGGCAGGGTCGGCGGCCCCCACCCCCGCCGTGAGGGCAGGGTCCCCGCGTCGCACCGCGGTGCCGGGGCGACGACCGCGGCGCCACCCGCCACGGGCGGACGGGAGCGCGCGCCGGCACCCGCCGCGCGCGGGCCGGCCAGGTGGGTGGGCCGCGCCGCCCGTGCTGCACCCTCGCTACCGGTCGGCGGTGACGGAGATCGCCTGGACCGGGCAGGCCCGCGCGGCCTCCCGGACCAGCGGGTCCCCGCCCCCGTCCTCCCTGCCGGCCAGCAGAGCACTGAAGCCGTCGTCGTCCTGGGTGAAGGTGTTCGGTGCCGTCAGGGCGCACTGCCCCGCGCCGATGCACACGTCCCTGTCGACCTCGATCCTGACCGTCACGGCTCTCACCACTCCACCGGAAGCTCGAGCATCCCCTGGATGGTGTCCCCCGGTTTGAACGGGATCTCCGCCGGCGGCACCGCGAGCCGGAGGCCGGGCAAACGGCCGAAGAGCGTACCCAATGCGATCTCCATCTCCGCTCGAGCGAGGTTCTGCCCCAGGCACTGGTGGATACCGAATCCGAACGCGATGTGGTGGCGGGCCGAACGGTGCCAGTCCAGTACGTCCGGGGACAGGTAGGCACCGGCGTCACGGTTGATGACCGACGTGGGGAAGACGACGCCCTCGCCCGCCTGGATGGTCCTCCCGGCGATCTCGATGTCCGCGGTCGCCACCCGCACCATCCCGTCCGCGATGGACAGGAACCGCAGCAGCTCCTCGACGGCGGCCGGCAGCAGCGCCGGGTCCGCCCGAAGGTCCGCCAGTTGCTGCGGATGCTGCAACAGGGTGAAGGTGCCGAGCGAGATCATGTTGGCCGTGGTCTCGTGGCCGGCGATGAGCAGGATCGACCCGAGGTCGATCATCTCCTCCCTGTCGAACTGCCCCTCTGCGTCCTGCTGGGCGATGAGTTCGTCGAGGAGCCCGTCACCGGGTTCGCGGCGCTTGCGTTCGACCAGCGCCCCCAGGTAGTCCCGCAGCAGATCCAGGGCCTCTTCCGTGTCCGCCGCCGTGGGACCGCGGAGCAGCCGGCGCGACTGCTCCTCGAAGAAGTCGTGGTCGGCATAGGGCACGCCCAGCAACTCGCAGATGACCATGGACGGCACGGGCAGGGCGAACGCTTCCACCAGCTCGGCAGGGGGACCCTGCTGGACCATGTCGTCCAGGAGCCGGTCCACGATGTCCTGGATGCGCGGCCGGAGTTCACCGATCCTCCGGAGGCTGAAACTCGGGATGAGTTTCCTGCGCTGGAGGTTGTGCTCAGGGTCGTCGAAACCGAGCAGAGCAGCACGTCGGCGTCTGCGTACGGCCGCGAAGCGTTCGGTGAGCGCGGGGAAGTCCTGGTGGGTGGAGTTGGTGGAGAGCCGCTGGTCCACGAGGAGCGCGCGGGCCGCGGTGTGTCCGGTGACGCCCCACACGGTGCGTCCGTCGAAGAGGGTCACGCGCGCCAACTGCCCGGCCTCCCGCAAGGGGTCGTACGCGGCCGGCGGGTGGTAGGGACAGGTGCGGTCCTGGGGGAAGGCAACGGATTCCGCCATCACGGCCTCGCTTCCGAAGATCCGGCATACCGATCCCCACTACATGCCCCAGGCATCTATCTGGTCTACGCATGATTCGGCCGTATTTCACCCGACGGAGGCAACGCTTCCGGTCTGTTCCGCCCCGCCGCGCCCTTCGTGACCCGGCGGCGGGCAGCGGCCCCTCGTACGGCCCCGGGCCGGGGAAGGGCGCCGGAAGCCCCGGGGCCGACCCCGGGCCGCAGCCCCTCGACCGGGCACAGTGGTAGCGGAGGCCGAGGCCGGGTCGGCACGCACCGGTTCCGCGGGCGGGTGCCGGCGTCAGGCGGCTTCCGCTACCGCCGCCGCGCGGGCCTCCCCGCGCTGCCGCGACCGCTTGCCGTAGAGCGTGGTCCACAGGATGAGACCGCCCAGAACGGTGTAGATCATGACAGGGCTGAGCGACGCCATGGTCCCGGTGTCCAGGACGTACGCCAGGCCGATACGAACCGCCGCCTCGATGAGGTAGGCGACACCCCACACGACCGTCATCGTCCTCAGGGTGGTGCGGAAGCCCTCGTACTGCCACATGCCGTTCCACCAGGCGGTGCTCTGCGCAGTGCCGTCGGTGGCGAACCTCCGGCCGAAGTAGAACATCAATGGACGCCGCGCGAGCAGGGTCGCCAGGCACAGCGCTCCGAACAGCCCCGTGACGGCGGAGTCCTTCACCAGCAGGGCACGGGCCGAATGCGTGCCGACGAGTGAGACGAGGGCCGTGACCAACATGAACGCCAGGGTCACGACGGCGAATTCGTCGAGCTTGCGGTGCCAGGCGATGTGGATCGCACTGTCGACCACCGGCCAGACGCCACTGACCAGGAGCGCACCGAACTCGCTCCACCCGTGGTCGGCCAAGGTGTTGTAGGTGATGATCGGCGCGACGACGTTGAGCCCGATGGTGAGGATCCACCCGATCGCCGCGGCGGATCCGTTGTGGGCCGGTGACGCCTGTGGTGTGCCTGGGACCTGGCTCGTACTGTCGGACACGGTGTTGATTCCCCCTGGACGTAACTGAAAACGATCAAGGAGACGGTAGGTCAGGTGAGTGCACTCGCGACAGCCGTCCTGTCTCAAATGATCCTCAAGACGTCCGGAACACCGTCGTCCGCATGGTGGGGCGTCGCACGGATCCGGCACGCGTGCCCGCGGGCGACGCCCGGCCCGCGAGGGCACCAGTAGCCCGGGAGCCGGTCGGGACCGGTCTTGGGACTTCGCCCACTGTGCTTCCGCATCCACGTTTTCACAGAGGAGACGCGTCACCGGGCGGAGTTGCTGACGTTGCCGGATCGTCGTCGTGCCGACGCTCGCTGCTGGGGCCGTCACACGCGCCGCTACGGGTGGGACGGTGCAGGAGGGGATCCTTGCGGCGCGTCTTCTCGCGGCGGCCGCGGCTGCGCTCTCCCCGCTGGGGCCGCTGACCGGAATACCGGGTCTCCTCGGTGGCCGATCGCCCGCCGCGAACGGTTCGGGGGCATGCGAACGGTGCGTGTGCCGCCCCGGAACGGGACTGCCCGTGGTGGGCGGCCCCGCATATCATCGCCGCCATGCGAGGGAGCGTGCACGCGGGACGGGTGCTGGTGGCCGACGACGACGCGGCCGTGCGCAGGGCACTCGGGCGCGGTCTTCGGCTGGAGGGATTCGCGGTCGCGGAGGCGGACGGGGGACGCAGCGCGCTCGCGGCCGTGGCGGAGGCGGCGCCGGACGCAGTGGTGCTCGACGTGTCGATGCCCGGTGTGAACGGGATCGAGGTGTGTGCCACCCTGCGGGCCGGGGGCAACGACGTGCCGGTGCTGATGCTCTCAGCGCTCGACGAACTCGCGGACCGGCTGGCCGGACTGCAGGCCGGTGCCGACGACTACGTGGTCAAGCCGTTCGCCCTGCAGGAGCTGGTGCTGCGGCTGCACGCCCTGCTGCGCCGAAGGCCGGCACCGGCCGCCGCCCAGGTGAGCACCGGAGGGCTGCTCATCGACCCCGCCCGGTACGAAGCCCGTCTGGACGGCGTGCCCCTGGCCCTCACCCGCCGCGAGTTCGCGCTGCTGGAGGTCCTGGCCCGCAACGCCGGCCTGGTGCTGACCCGCGACCAACTGCTGGAGCGGGTCTGGGGGTACGACTTCGACGTACGCACCGATGCGGTGGACACCTTCGTCAGCTATCTGCGGCGCAAGCTCGAAGCCGGTGGCCGCCCCCGGATCCTGCACACGGTGCGGGGCGTGGGATTCATCCTGCGCGAGGACACGGCTGCCGAGGAGGTCGAACGATGAGGCTGTCCACCCGGATCGCGCTGGCAGCGGGGACGGTCGTGCCGCTGCTCGTACTGGCTTCGGGCTTCCTGCTGCTGCAGCTCGTGACCAGGGACCTGCACGCCCAGCAGGACGCCCATCTGCGTGAACGCGCCGACGCCGTGGCGAAGGACGCCCAAGCCCTGCTGCGGGCGACGGCAACCGGCCGTCAAGCCGCGGAGCAGGCACGACAGCGCAAGCTCTTCAGCGCGGCCATGGACGTCGGCGTCCGACTGGTCGGACCGGACGGCACGGTGTCCGGCGGGCCCCAGCCCGACTCCTCGGAGCCGCTGCCCGCGCGGGCGCCCGTTCCCGTGACGTTGGAGGCATCCGGCTCCCGCTGGCGGGTGCTGTCGCTGCCCGTGGCCAATTCACGCCCGCAGGCCCGCGGAACGCTGTGGCTGTTCTCGCCGGACACGGCCGCCAGGGCCCAATTGGGCGCGGTGCGCCGCCGCGTGGTCACCACCGCCGTCCTCGCCGCTCCGGCGGCCGGGCTGCTGGCCTGGGCGGCCACGGCGCGCGCGACCCGCCCGCTGCGGCGGCTCCAGCAGCGCACCAGCGGCCTCGACCCGTTCACCAGTACCGCGCGCCTGGACCACGCACCGACCGGGATCACCGAGGTCGACGACCTCGCCCGCGCCCTGCAGACCGCTCTCACCCGCTACGACCAGCAGGCCCTGCGGACCACGGAGGCCCTGGCCACCGCACGCTCGTTCGCCGCCTCCGCCTCCCACGAGCTGCGCAACCCCCTGATGAGCATGGGCACGGACCTGGACGTCCTGGCACGCCATCCCGACCTGCCCAGGACCGAGCAGCACGAAGTGATCCAGGACCTGCGGGGAGAGCACGCCCGGCTGCTCGGGCTGCTGGTGATGCTGAAGGCGCTCGCCGACGGGGACTTGGTCGGGGCGGACTCCTTCGGCCCCGTGGACCTGGCCGAGGTGGTCGACGCCTCCGTTGCGGATGTGCGCCGCCGCCACCCGAAGGCGCGGGTGGTGGTGCACAGCCCGTCCGGCCTGGTCGTCCAGGGCTGGGAGGAGGGGCTTCGCCTGGTGGTGGACAACCTGCTCTCCAACGCACTCGTGCACGGCGGCAGCCACGGCGGCCCCCTCCGGGCGGAGGTGGTCCTGCGCCGCGTGGAGGAGGTGGGCGGTCCGGTCGCCGTGCTCACCGTGGACGACGAGGGTCCGGGCATCGCTCCCGAGGAACGCCCGGCCGTCTTCGAGCGCTTCCACCGGCGTCCCGACAGCCCGGGTTCCGGGCTCGGCCTGACCCTGGTCGCCCAGCAGACCGCGCTCCACTCGGGGCGGATCGACGTCCGGGACAAGCCGGACGGCCCCGGTGCCCGGATCGACGTGCGGCTGCCCCTGGCAAGCAGCGTCGCCCCGCAGGCGGCACCCCTGCCGCTCCAGAGCAGGCATTGGCTCGGAACCTCCCCGGCTCCCTGACGCACGTTGCCCCACCGTGGGAGGGAACCGGGGGACGCCGGGTGATGCCGACGGGGTCGTCGCGGGCCCGGCCGGCCGGTGACTCGCCTACGAGCCGATGCACAGCCCGGCGGGGCGGCGTCTTCCGGTGCAGCGGTGTCGGCCCTGTGTAGCGGGTGCGCGGGTCAGTACCGCACCAGGTGCAGGGTGAGGGCGCCGCCCTGTTCCGAGGTGCGGGCGACGTGGGCGTAGCCGTGGGCGGCCGCGTAGGCGCCGGTCCCGCCGGTGATGGCGATGTCGAAGTCGCTGGGTGGGGCGCCCACCGGGGTGGTGTGCAGGTGCTGCCACGCCAGTTGCCCGCGGGGAAGGATGAAGGTGCCCGTGCAGAGGCTGGTCTGCGGTGCGACCCGTGTGCACACCGCTCCTTCGGTGCCGTAGTCGGCGCCCCTGCGGAAGAGCTTTGCGGTGATGATGATCTGGTCCCCGGTTCCCGGTCCCGGGGTCCCGTTGTCGACCATGGTGGTGCCCGTACCGATCGACGTCAGGCTGATGATCTCGGTGCGCCTGACGCTCTCGCCCCAGCCCAGGGGGAACGGGTCGTTGGACGCCGCGGCGGAACCCGCGAGGGTCGCCAGCGACAACGCCGTCGCCGCAACCACGCCCCATTTCGAAAGGGAAATCATTTCGTCCTCCCCTGATGCACACAGTCGATGGGTAGCATCAGGGTTCGTATCATGCGATGGGGTGTCAATTCGCAGAGCCGCGCCAGAAATCCGGTTCATCCGTCCGGCCGCCCCCCACAGCGCCACCACGACGACCGCCCCGGAAACGACCTGCCGATCCCCTCGGAGGGCTTTGCGTGAACGCCGCCCCCCTTGCGCGGATTCGGCACCGCCGTTCGAGGAACACTCCCGGGGGGGTTCCGCTCCCCTGAGCAACGACACACGACCGTCGAGGCGTTCGCATCGACGACATCGGCGGGCATGTCGACCCCCCGAACACCCTTCGCGGTCACGCGCACAAATGCTCGACCACCGCACGTGTGCCCCATGACGACACTTCACCCGGCCTTTTATTTTTCATATTGTCCGAGAATTTCTCGTGAATTTCCCGTTCCACGGCACGGCGAAACAGCGCATGGATGCATTCGGGGGATGCGCGACCTCACTCCTGAATCCCCTTCAGAAATACTGTGCTTCCTTCGGGTTGTCCTCAGCTATGACCTTCGGGGCCCTTTTGTGTCCACCATGGGGAGTAACCGCATGGGCCGAATGAGGCTCAGCAATGACGGAACAGGAGATCGCTCATGGCCGAAGAAGTCGTGGCCACATTCGCTGGTCCGCTCAACTCGTTCTCCATCAACCTCACCCTCAGCAACGCGAGTGGTTCCGATGTCCGGTCGGTGGGCATCAGCGGCCGTACGGCCAAGTTCCCCGTGACCTGGGACAGCATGGGCACCTTCGCGGGCCCGGCAACGCTCTCCAGCACCGTGGGAGTGGACACCGAAGTCGTGATCGCCAACTTCACCGGCTTCTCGCCCGGGGAACAGGTGACGTTCTCCGGGGTCGACCCGGACTTCACCGGTTCCCCCTCGGCAGGGGTGAGGGTGCTGGATCTCGTCGGTGCCCGGGCCTACGCCCAGTTCGCGGACGGCACGACGGCCTTCGGCGAATTCGAGGCGACCACCGCGGGGACGATCCGCGCGGTCATGTCGAAATAGCCCCTCGGGCGAACCACGAGCGAACCGATAGGAGGCCGAGGGGGCCTGGCCCCCTCGGCCTCTTGCCGTGGAAGGCACGGGATCAGGCGCCGCCGGGAGCACGGGAGGCGCCCGAAGACCGGCCCGCGACAGCAGCCGGGCAGGCCCCCTCGGGTCACGCCATGGCGATCCGCACGTCCACCACACCCTCGACAGCACGCACGGCCCGGGCGAGCAGCGAGACGAGTGCAGGGTCCGGCAGGACTCCGTGCAGGGTGACGACACCGTCGTCCACGGACGCACCGACGCCGGCTGCGGGAGGAAGCGCCGCAAGGACGCACCGGGACACCTCGTCGGCGATGTCCTCGTCCGTACGCAGGAACACCTTCAGCAGGTCACTGCGGCTGACGACACCTTCGAGCACCCCGACACCGTCGACCACGGGGAGCCGCTTCACCGCGCGCCGCGCCATGATCCGAGCGGCCTCGGCGAGCGTGGCGTCCGCATGCACCGTGATGGCGGGCGTCGACATGAGTTCCTCCGCGGACACCGCGTGCGCCTTCGCCGCGTCTTCCGGAACGCCCGCCTCCCGGGCGGGTTCGTCGAGCCGGTGCTCCTCCTTCGGCAGCAGGTCGGCCTCGGAAACCACACCGATCACCCGACCGTCGCCTTCCAGCACCGGCAGCGCACTGACCTTCCACTGTTCCAACAGCGCCACGATCTCCTTGTAGGTGGCACGGCGTCCCACTGCGATGGCCGCACGGGTCATGACATCGCTCACGGTGTGGGGTGCATCGGTCATCGCACGTCTCCTGGTGTGCTGCTCGCCCCGTCCCCTCGGGCCCGCTCGCCACGGAGGCCGGTTCGCTACGGAGGCCCCTTCCGCTCGGGAGCCACGAACTCCGCCGGCAGCCCGCGCCACGGCGCAAGGGACCGCTGTGGAACCAGTCTCGACGATGGCCGGCGTCACGCGCATGGGCCGAACGACCCCGGCGGTTGGGCCGCCCGCCCCTGGAGCCGAGCTTCCCGCGGTTGCGGGTCTGGCCCCGCGGGCCTTCCGGACTGCCCGGTCGCAGTCGGCACGACGACATCCCCCCCTCGGACGAGTGGCGGAGATCGACGTGCGGCAGGCCGCCGACGCCGGGAAGCATCCTGGTCGTTCGAGCAAGGAACGAGAAGGAAAGCGCACGCGTGCGAGCGGCGCGCGCTCCCGACAGCCTCGCGCACTACTCATCGCCGCCTTCGCGCAACAGGACCTGCGGTCGGCGATCACCACACTGGTAGAAACGATTCTGCCAGGTCCCACAGATAACCTTCTTCAATTGTGCAATCTTCGACGAAGCAGATGATGACGGCACACCGTCTGGTCGAATTCGAACTTTGCATATCATCCGTTTTTCTCTGGGGGACTTGTCTCACCACCGGGTAATACCGATAGCTATGTGCTGCGCCCGCTTCCTCGTTCCTGAGGCTCCCATGAGCCTGAGGCAGGCCGGCGGCGGACGGAGTTCCCGTGCGCCGCCGGTAGGGACCCGGTCGTGCAATCCGCACCTGAGGAGATGACATGAAGAAGGCATACGAAGCACCGACGCTGGTCCGGCTCGGGACGTTCCGGAAGAAGACCGGGCTCCTGCAGAGCTCCGGCAACGACCGGTTGATCCTGAGCAAGAACTGACGACGGACGGTTCCTGACCTGACGTCATGACTGCATCGCACGCAAGTGCGGGGACGGGCTGCGGTGACGCGTACTTCGCGGTCTTCACCGATCGCGAAGACGCTGCCGCCGCAGCCCGCTCCTTCGCCCACCCCGGAGCACGGATCCTCAAGCACCCGTCAGGCCGACCGTGGCTGGTGGGGCAGTGGGGTGACCAGGAAGTCGTCACGGCAAACGCCGGACCTGCGTCCCTCGCCGTCGTCGGCTGCTGCCCGATCGACGCCACCGAACTGAAGCGCCACGCGGAACACCTACGCGCACTGACGGAACTCGACGCGCTGGCCCGCTCACTGCCCGGCAGCTTCCACCTGGTTGCCGCGCTGGGCGGCGGTCTCAGGGTGCAGGGCACGGCGTCGGGGCTTCGGTTGGTCTTCCACGCAGCTGTGGACGGCGTACAGGTGGCCGCTTCCCGCGCGGACGTACTCGCCGAGGCGCTCGGTGCAGAGCCGGATGAAGAACGGCTGGCGGTGCGACTGCTGTGGCCGGTCCCCCATCCGCTGCTCGAGACGTCGCTCTGGCGTGACGTCGCGGCCGTCCCTCCGCAGGACGCGCTGATGGTCGCCTCGGACGGGCGGACCGTACGCTACTCGCGCTGGTGGACGCCGCCCGAGCCGGTCCGCACACTTGCCGACGGCGCCCCGTTGGTTCGCCAGGCCCTCACCGAAGCCGTCGACGCCCGCACCGCCCAGGGCGGCACCGTCAGCTGCGACCTCTCGGGCGGCCTGGACTCCACCTCCATGTGTTTCCTCGCCAGCCAGTCCCCCGCCAAAGTGGTGGCCAGCACCTGGCCGGGACGCGATCCCGCCGACACGGATCTGCACTGGGCCGAGTTGGCGGCAAAGCACCTGCCGGACGTCGAACACGTGGTGTGGGACGCCGACGCCTCACCGCTGGTCTACGACAACCTGCTCGCCATCGACGACCTGCTGGACGAACCCACCATCGGCGTCATGGACCGCTCGAGGGTCCTTCACCACCTGCCGGCCATGGCCGAGCGGGGCAGTCGGCTGCACCTGACCGGCATCGGCGGCGACCACGTGGCCTGGTGCTCGGAGGCGTACTACCACCGACTGGCGCGTACCCGCCCCCTGTTCGCCTTGAAACAGCTGCGCGGTTTCAGAGCCCTCTGGCAGTGGCCTCTCGGCACGACGGTCCGCGCCCTCACCGACTCCCGCCCCTACGGAAAGTGGCTCGCCGACTCCAGCAACCACCTGCGTGCCCCCCTCCCCGCCACCGTGACCACCAGCCTCGGTTGGGGCATGCCCCCACGACTCTTCGACTGGGTCACCCCCGACGCCGAACGGATGGCGCAGCGGGCACTGCGCGGGGCGGCCGTGACGGCCAGGCCGCTCCACCCGGACCGCGGCCTGCACGCCGACCTGGAGCAGATCCGCTCCGGCACCCGCATCATCCGCCAATGGGACCGCATGGCCGCCAAGGCCGGTGTGCCCATGGCCTCTCCGTTCCTCGACGACCGCGTCATCGAGGCATGCCTCGCCGTTCGGCCGAGCGAGCGTGTGTCGCCCTGGACCTACAAACCACTCCTCACCGAGGCCATGCGAGGCATCGTGCCCGAGGCGTGCCTGCGGCGTACCAACAAGGCCGCGGCCTCCATGGACGCCGCAGACGGGCTACGCCGGCACCGAGCCGACCTGCTTGCCCTGTGGGAGGACTCGCGGCTGGAACACCTCGGGCTGGTGGACGGGAACGTACTGCGGAGCCTCGCCCAACGCCCCTCCACCCCCGGGCTGCGCGACGCCATCCTCTACTCCACCATCGCTGCTGAGGTCTGGCTGCGCGGCCTGTCCCCCACCCGCACCCGCACCCGCACCCGCTAGACGCCCTCGCGTCCAGAGAAAAGCATTCACCCACCATGGCATTGCGGTTCGGCTCGGACGTCTCCACTGCGAAGACGGACTACGGCACAGTCCTGCTGGATCAGCGCAGCGGAATCTACTGGGAGCTCAACCCCACCGGCAGTGTGGTGGTGCAGACCCTCATCGGAGGCGGCGACGAGGCAGAAGCCGTCAACGCGCTCGTCACGGAGTTCGACATCGAGCACGAGCGGGCGACGCAGGACGTCAGGGCTCTCGTGGAGGAACTGCGGAAGGCAGGGTTGGCCGCGTGACCACACCCAGCGCCCTGGAACGGCCCAGCGGCGTCCCCTTCTCCCGGCGCATGGCCGCCCGCTTCGTGCTGCTCCCGGCCGTCGCGCTCTCGCTTCTCCCACCGCGCCGGATCCGCGCCGTCCTCGGCGCCGTACGCCGTGGAGCCGCGCCGGCCACCACCACACGGGCGAGGAACGCCAGGGACGCCATGTGCGCAGTCAGCCTGCTCTGCGCCGGGCCGAAGGGTTGTCTCCCCCGCTCGCTGGGCGCTGCCCTGCTGTGCCGGCTGGCAGGCAGCTGGCCCACGTGGTGCACGGGCGCGAGCATGGTGCCCCCGTTCAACGCGCACGCGTGGATCGAGGCAGAGGGCCGACCCGTCGGCGAAGGCGTGCCCGACGACTACTTCACGCGGCTGCTCGTCGTGGAGCCCGTCACCGCGCACCGGCCGCCCAGCCCATGACGTGCTCCCGTGCATCGGCTCCGGACCGCTCAACCCGGGCCGCGGTTGCCGCCACGTACCACCTGACCACCGGGCACCGGCGCCCCGTCATCGTCGCCACCGTCCTGACCCTCACGGGCTCCGCCCTCGGGCTCGCCCAGCCACTCGTCGCCAAGCAGATCATCGACACGAGCGGCTCCGCGCGGGCGTTCTGGCCGCTACTCCTCCTGCTGGCCACGCTGTTCGTCACCGAAGCCGCCACCGGAGCCGTCGGCCGTTTCCTCCTGGAACGCATGGGCGAAGGAGTCGTACGACAGCTCCGCCACGGGCTGGTCTCGCACCTGCTGCGGCTGGAAATGCGGGAGTACGACCGTCGCCGCAGCGCCGACCTGATCTCCCGGGTGACCACCGACACCGCCCTGCTCAGAGAAGTGGTGTCCCAAGCCCTCGTCGAACTCGTCACCGGAGCCCTCGTCGCGGCAGGTGCGATCGTCCTGATGGCGTGGATCGCCCCGCTCCTGCTTGTCCTGGTCGCCTTGACCGTCGGGGTGGCCGCAGCGGTCGTGGCCTCGCTGCTGAAGGGCATCAGGGCCGCCTCCGAACGCATGCAGAATTCCGTCGGCGCGATCGCAGCCGACCTCGAGCGCGCGCTCGGCGCTCTCCCCATGGTGCGGGTGCACCGCGCAGAAGACCGGGAAGCACAGCGCATCGGCGAACGCATCGAATCCGCACACGATGCCGGCGTAGGGACGGCGAAGCTCGCCTCTCTGATGAGCCCGGCCGTCGAACTCGCCGTCCAGGGCTCCTTCCTGATCGTCCTGGTCATCGGCGGACTCAGCGTCACCGGTCACGCCAATTCCCTCGGCGACCTGGTCGCCTTCCTGCTGTACGCCTCCTACCTCGTCCTGCCGCTGTCATCGGTCTTCCGTGCCGTCGGCCTGATGCAGCGCGGCATGGGCGCCTACCAGCGCATCGAACACGCCCTCGCCCTCCCCGCAGAGCCTTCACCGGCACAGGCACGGGTGCGGACGCGTGAACCCGCGATCCGGCAGAGCCCCTCGTACGAGGGACCGGCCCTTGCCGTGCGGGACCTGACATTCGGCTACGTCCCCGACCGGCCGGTCCTGCAGGGCGTGACCTTCGACGTCCCGCACCGTTGCCAGACGGCACTGGTCGGCCGGTCGGGTGCCGGGAAGAGCACGATCTTCGCACTGGTAGCCAGGTTCTACGAACCGGACTCCGGGACCGTTCTCTTCGACGGGCAGCCCGCCGCGGAACTGTCACGCGCGGAATGCCGCCAGCGGATAGCCGTCGTCGACCAGAACACCCATGTCCTTCAGGGCACGCTGCGCGACAACATCGCCTACGCCGTGCCCGACGCCACCGACGCCGACGTGCAACGCGTCGTCGAACTCGCCCGGCTCGACGACGTCGTACGCCGCCTCAGCGGCGGGTTGTCCGGCGTGCTCGGCGACCGCGGCAACACCCTCTCGGGAGGCGAGCGCCAACGCGTCGCCCTCGCCCGCGCCCTACTGGCCCGTCCTCAACTCCTGCTGCTGGACGAACCCACGTCACACCTCGACGCGATCAACGAGACGGCGCTGACCACGGTGATGAAGGACGTCGCCCAGGAGTGCGCCATCCTGGTGATCGCCCACCGCCTCTCCACAGTCCAGCACGCGGACCAGATCATCGTGCTGGACAACGGCCACGCCACCGCTATCGGACGTCACGAGGAACTGCTCGGCACCAGCTCCACCTACCGCGAACTGGCCGCCGGACAAGAGCTCCGCCCGGCCGCCCCCCGCCGCTCGACGGCATCCAGCGCCCCACCCGCATAGCCAGTTGCGGACCGTCCTGGACGCGCTCGTCGGCTCGCGGGCGGAAGGGAGCGGGTGGATACCCGTCCCCGCCAGAAGGCCCGTTGCCGCAGGTGTGCTCCACGGGCGACCACGGACGCGGTGCGCCGGCCGGAGAACTCGCGGCCCAGAAGGAGGCAACCACTCGCTCTTGAAACGGGCCACCTCGCTGTCGGGTCCGAGTCGACGGCGACTCCCGTCCTCGTGTCGCAGTGCCCACTGTTCTCCACCGTTTCGCCTTTCGGGAGATCCCGTTGGTTCTCGGTGCCATCCACCTGGGGCGTGCGGCAACGCGCCTCGGTGGTCATACGAGTGTGACCGGGCTCGCTCGTTGGCACCAGGCCACGTTCACGGCCTGCACTGACACCAACATGACAACCGTGGGCAGAATTGTCGACCGGATCGCAGAGGCGCTCGCGCTGGCGTCGAAGGAGCTGGACTCCAACTTCTGCTTGCCTGATCACTTGCCGGACAGACCGCTTCATGAAAGCGCGAGGTTGACCACCGCAGAAAACAGCGAGAGCCCCCGTCCTCCTGGTCGCGGAAGCGGGGGCGCTGCGTGTGCTGATGCTCAGGTCTGGCAGCGTCAGGTCTGGCACTGGGAGGTCGCGGCGCTGCTCCAGTTGGACCAGGCGCCCCCTGCGGGCCTGACATGGACGCGGATCTCGACCTTGACGTTGACCGGGCCGCAGACGCGGTCCGTGGAGCCGATGGCGATGGGGCCGGCC
Organism: Streptomyces sp. NPDC059169; assembly: GCF_042755225.1. NCBI lineage: Bacteria > Bacillati > Actinomycetota > Actinomycetes > Kitasatosporales > Streptomycetaceae > Streptomyces > Streptomyces sp. NPDC059169. Next base: position 345,806 of record NZ_JBHZCF010000003.1, read on the forward strand.
GTGGACCGTCGCTGGACGACAGTACGCCCGTTGCCGATCTTCACCCAGTGACCGCCCGAGACGACGCGGAAGTACGCCTCGTACTCGACCCAGGAGGCGTGCGGGCGCGTATTCGTCAGGACCGTGTGCGCGGTGATGTTGCGCATGAAGACGTGGCCGTCCTTCCACCGCTCCGCGCTGATACAGCCGTTACCGGAGATGCCCTGGGTCGAGACGGACCCGCCGCAGGCGATGGCGGCGGCGTGGGCGTCGGCGGGGAGGGCAAGTGCGGCAACGGCAGCAGCGGCCGCGACAGTTCCCGTACGTTTCAGCATTCAGGTGCTCCTTGGGTTGGGTGCGGTCGGCGAACAGCAGGGCGAGGGGACCGCCGGGGAGGTGGAGCCGGCCGTCCTGCGCGGCCTGGATCACCTCGTTCATCGGCCACCAGGACAGCCTGAAGTCCTCCTCGGTGACGTTGAGTTCCGGTGGTCCGAGCGTGAGGTGTTAGCCGAGGAACAGCGACAGGCGGACGTTGTTTCCGAGGGTGATCGCGTAGGTGCCGAGATGCTGCCACCGGGTGGCCTCGACCCCGGCCTCTTCCTTCAGCTCCCGCCGCGCACAGTCCTCGGGAGTCTTCCCCGGATCGCGCCGGCCACCGGGAAGGAAGATCTCCCCGTGGCCGGCGCTGCGGGAGACAGGACGGCTCCCCGGCCGTCATTGGTGCGGGCGACGACCACGGAGGCGTCCTGAAGCTGGGGCATGGGCTCGTTTCCGTGAGGTAGGCGGTGATGGTGTCGGCGAGTTGGGCGGGGTGTTGTCGTCCGTGTCGATGATGACGCCTGTGGGGTCTGCGGCGGCGATTTCGTCGACATTGGTGCGGAGTCGTGTCGGCCGGCCGGGGACGTTGACCATGCCGTCGTCCTGGTTGTAGTCCTGTCCGCCCCATCGCTGGGACCGCCACCTGCACCTCGGCCCGCTCCTGTCGCAGCAGCACACCCCGCAGGAGCGCGCCACGCGGACCGCGGACGCGGCGGTATCCTGATCCTTTCGGTTTCGTGCCTGTTCAATCAGCAGATGACTGAGACTGATGTCGACCTTGGCACCGTCACGGCGCCCTCCGGGATGCTCGTGCTGGGGATGGCAGGCTGGATCGACTACTGGCCGCAGGTGGGCCGGCCGCTGTCCGAGCGGGCCCGGGGCGTAATAGCCACCGGCGGTGGGCACTTGCACGGACCTGAGGACAGCGAGCCATCTGCTTGGCGAACTCGACCGGAACATAGCCGCGCTTCTGGCGGCCAGGGCGTTCACCGAGATCCGCCATCTGGCCGGAAGCGCACAGCACGTGGCGCAGGACAACTCCCCTGACGAGGCTCTGGGCCGCATCGGATTCCTGGCCAACTTGAGCCACGATCTTCCCGGCGTCGCACGGTCACGCCCCAGGAAGCAAGGCGACGTCGTTCAATGGATCCGTCCGGATTGATGGCGATTCAAGCACCAGATCGGCCAGGAGCGCGCAGATCGTGCCCGAATGGAGGCCGACACGACGCATGCATGCACGGCATCAAGTAGATAGGATCACGAACACCCGTGCGATACGTCCTGCGGGCACCCTCTGCTCGGGCGCACCATCTCGCGCCCGCCCGCTTTGAATCGACTGCGCACGTTGGGCGCATCGGAAGGACCAGCCATGTCAAAGTCGCCGCAGGTCGGCCCCCCTACGCCGCTCGCCAAGAAGAAGTTCTTTGACGGACTCGCCCCGTGGCAGCTGGTCCTCTCCCTGCTCCCGCTGGGACTGCTCCTCATAGGCGGCGCGATCGGCGGTGGGCTGGGCGCTCTGGGCATGATCGCCAACGTGAAGATCGCCAAGACCCAGCTGCCGACTGCCGGCAAGGTGGCAGCCATGCTGGGGGTCGGTCTCGCGGCGGCCGTCGTCTTCCTGGTGATCGCAGGATTGCTGTCCAACGCCTTGAACGGCTGATTCAACGACGAACGCCGCAAGGCGTTCAGGCTGCTGATGGCGGTGCTCTCGATTGCCGACGCGCAGCGCCGCGAGCGCTTCTGCTCTGGCGGGTGCAGTCACTGGTGGAACAGGCTGTCGCCAGCCGCCCGACAGCCCAGAACCGCACTCTGAAGGCCGCTTCCCGGTCGAACGTCTTCTGGGTAGCGGATCAGTCCCACCAGAAGTCCCAGTGGTGGGCACTGGTGATCCGCTCGGCGTATGCGGCCAGTGTGTACGGCCTGCTGCCCTGCCAGATGTTGTCCGGGCAGAAGGCGAAGTGCTCGGCCGCGACCAGGAGAGCCTCGTGCTCGTCCGCCGGTGGCGCGGCGACGCTGAGCTGCAACGTGGAGAACCCGACCGCGACGATACGAGCACCGAACCGGTATTCCCAGTCACGGAGGACCGCGGAGAACTTCGCGGTGTCGTTGTCGTAGTTGCAGGGTCCGGCCCAGCCCACGGCCGTCAGCGCCTCGGCACCGGACGCTGCGGCGACCAGCCCCAGACGTGTCTGTGGGCGGTCGGCAAGGAACGCCTGCGCGAACTCGTCGGCCAGTTGATCGGGGTTCGTCGCCGTCTCCCGGCTGGGCGCGAGGCCAGGCCAGGTCTGTCCGAAGGGAACCGTGACGGCAAGGCGCCCGTCGGTGTCGAGCATGTCGTCGCCTTCGTCGACGGCTGTGTGGGTCGCCCACCATTGTGCGAGGAGGCTGGCAGGGTCGTGGCCTGCCGGGGAGGACATCTGCTCGGGGAAAACCTCCCCAGATCCCCATGGGCGGAATTCGCCGTCGCTCGAATCCAGCGAGTCGAGCAGCAGCGGCCACAGGCCGGAGCGCGTGTGTTCGGCGTGCATCCGCGTCCACAGCTCGGCCGTGGCCGGCCCGTCACTGAGCCACAGGGGCTGTACATCTCCGTCGCCCTCATCGGACGTGACCATCCGACCGGGCAGAAGGCCCGATCGGGCTCCGGGGTCCATGGGGTGGATGCCGGCGCGGTGACCGGGAGGTATCACTGAGAGGGTCCCACCACTCGATCGCGGAACTGCTGGAAAGCGTGCCAGTCCGATGTCTGACCCGGGGTGATCAGGTCCCCTTCGGCGCAGTCGAGCACCTTGCACCGCAGAGCCTCGGCAAGACGGATGACGGGCGTCAGCACGTCGTCTCCGGAGCCCCGGATGTGGAGCATGACGGAGTCCACCGGCTCCTCTGAGCCGATGTTGAGCTCGATGGACCACGTGGGGCCGGAAAGTTCACCCCACGCGGGGTCCGAGAGATCAACATCGGGCACGGGCTGGATGACAGCCGCGAGTACGTCGTCTCGCCGGCCGAGCGAGTCCGGGGTGTAGTCGGCGGGGATCTCCTGCACCGAGGTGACGCCGTCGGGCAGGCGAAGGAGGATCACGTCCCAGCTCATCATGGCCTTCCGGATAGGACGCGAGTAGCGGCTACGGTGGGTCAGCTCAGGCTGGGCCCTGTCGGAATCACGGGACGTCGCCGACTACTGTCAGTACGAATACAGGGCGGTCAAGGCGGGGAGCCTGCGAGCCATCTCTTCACGGTCGTCAAAATTGAACTTCCAGGCAGGGTCCAGGTCCGGGTACCGGATGGTGAAGGCGTCGGCGGGAAGTTCCCGGCCAGTGGCCTTCTGATGGGCGTTCCAGGCGACGCACAGCATGTCTTCGCAGTCGAGGTCGGTACCCTCAGCCACGGCAGTGAGGACACCGGGGAGTTCAGCAAGGGTGTCGGGGTCTGCGACGACGCGCTCATATATTGAGCGTCCTTGTGCGATCAGCCAGCCGCGGAAGTAGTCGAAGCCATCGTCCGAGCACCCGCCGTTGACGACATAGGCGGCGGCCCACAGCGGGTTCTGGTAGGAGTCGGCCATGAGATCCCACAGGGTCTGCTGTGCCGTGGTGATCTCTTGGGCTGAGCGGCGAGCAAGCAACGCGGAGGCACGGCAGGCGATATCGGAACCGTCCCTGGTGTCAGGTACGTGTTCACGGGCTTTCTCGATCAGCTTCCAGAACTGCTCCTTGTTCATGGACGCGAGCATGCCACTACGTACTGACATCAGTCCGGTGCGGTGCCTGTCAGCGGGCACGACTACCGTGCCGGCGTGCCGAGGTGTCGGCGGCCGAAATGCCAACGAGGAGGAGCAGTCCGTTCGCGTCCGACAGGACGTGCATCCTGGAACCCGGTTTGCCCCGGTCCACGGGGCTCGGACCTGTGAGTTCGCCCCCTTTGTGGCCCTGACGTGGGCGGAGTCGAGAACGGTTCGGGAGGGTTCGAGGAGCTGTGCGTCGTGGAGTCGGTGCAGGATCTCCTCGTGCAGCCGGCCCCACACACCTGCCCTGGACCAGATCAGGAACCGTCGGTGTGCGGTGGACTTCGATATGCCGAAGCGCGGTGGCAGTGCCCGCCAGGCGCAGCCGCTGACCAGCACGTAGATGATGGCCGCGAACAGCGGCTCATCAGGCGTGTCCTATGTTTCGCCACCCTGCGGACGCGCCTTCGACGGCGGGATCAGTGGCTCGGCGATCTCCCACAGCCCGTCCGGAACAATCCAACTCCACGTACCCCGCGCCATGAACAGCCGAACGACCGATCACCACATAGGACACGGTCTGAAAAGCCTCGTCACAACGAGGTCAACGCCGCACCCGTGGCATCCCGAGTCCGATCCAGGAAATGATCTCGCGCTGGATCTCGTTGTTCCCGCCGCCGAAGGTGAAGATCACAGCCGAGCGGTAGCCGCGTTCCAGCTCCCCGTGGAGCACCGCGCCGGCGGATCCCTCCTTGAGGGCCCCCGCGGCCCCGACGACCTCCATCAGCCAGGCGTACGCGTCGCGTCGCGCCTCGGACCCGTACACCTTGACGGCGGAGGCGTCCTGCGGGGTGAGGGTACCGTCCTGGACCGCCCCCACCATCTGCCAGTTGAGCAGCTTCATGGCTTCCAGCCGGGCGTGCGTGCGGGCGAGGCATCCGCGGACCCAACCCAGGTCGATGACGCGCCGCCCGTCGGCCAGCTTGGTTCCGGCAGCCCAGCGCCGGACGTCGTGGAGGGCGCGCACGGCCATGGTGCCGTGCGCGGCGAGGGTGACACGCTCGTGGTTCAGCTGGTTGGTGATGAGTCGCCAGCCCTTGTTCTCCTCGCCGACGCGGCGGGAGACCGGCACCCGGACGTCCTCGTAGTAGCTGGCGGTGGTGTCGTGGGACGCCAGGGTGTTGATGACCGTGCAGGAGTAGCCCGGGTCCGACGTCGGGACGAGCAGCATGGTGATGCCCTTGTGCGGCGGGGCGTCGGGATCGGTGCGGACGGCGAGCCAGACCCAGTCGGCGGTGTCCCCGTTGGTCGTCCAGATCTTCTGTCCGTTGACCACGTAGTGGTCGCCGTCACGCACGGCACGCGTCTTCAGCGCGGCCAGGTCTGTGCCCGCGTCGGGCTCGCTGTAGCCGATCGCGAAGTCGATCTCGCCGGAGAGGATTCCCGGCAGGAAGTAGGCCTTCTGCTCGTCCGTGCCGTACTGCATGATCGTCGGACCGACCGTGTTGAGGGCCATCAGCGGCAGCGGTACGCCGGCCTGGGCGGCCTCGTCGAAGAAGATGAACTGCTCCATGGGCGTCAGTCCGCGGCCGCCGTACTCCCGGGGCCAGCCGACACCCAGCCAGCCGTCCGCCCCGAGACGGCGGATCGTGTCGCGGTAGAAGCGCTTCCTGGCGGCGGGGTCGGCGTGGCGGGCGTAGGCGTTGTCCGGCACCAGGGCGTCGAAGTATGCGCACAGCTCTGCGCGCAACTGCTGCTGTTCAGGTGTGTATTCGAGGTGCACGGCGCCTCCCGGCTTCTCACGCTGGAGTCCCTGCGGCGGCGCACAGAGTAGAACGCGTTACAAGAATTCGGAAGGGTCGTGGGCACGGGGGAACGCGACCGGAGAGCAGGGATCGCGTCCTCGTGGCGTCATGCAGGACCGACGGCGCCCCGACCCGGATGCGCCCGGGAGCGGGGCACCGGGCGGACCGTCCGGATGGAGCTTGACCCTCACGCCACGTCAGGCCGGATGCTGTACCCCGACGAAAGGCAGGTCCATGAACTACTCCGTCGGCCAGGTCGCCGGCTTCGCCGGGGTCACCGTGCGCACGCTGCACCACTACGACCGGACCGGGCTGCTGTCACCCACCAAGCGCACTGCGGCGGGCTACCGCTGCTACACCGACGCCGATCTGGCCAGGTTGCAGCAGATCCTCTTCTACCGGGAGCTCGGCTTCTCGCTCGGCGAGACGGCCGAGATCCTCCGGGACCCCGGAGCCGACGTTCTGGAGCAACTACGCGTGAGACACCGGGCGTTGGCCGAGCAGATCGCGACCCTGCAACGACTCATGGACGTCGCGGAGCGTGCCATGGAGGTCCAGCAGACGGGCGTGCGGCTGACCCCCGAGGAGCGTTTCTCGGTGTTCGGCGAGATCGCCTTCGACCTGAGCTACGCCACACAGGCCCAGCTGAAGTGGCAGCACAGCGAGGGCCACCAGCAGGCGATGGCGAGTGCAGCCGGGCACACCAAGGAGAGCTGGGCGCGGCTGATGGGCGAGGCGGGCTCCTGGCGCGAGGAGCTCCTGGCCGCCTTCGACCGCGGGGAGTGCCCCGAGGGCGAGCTGGCGCGGGATCTCGCGGAGGATCACCGGCAGCACATCGCCCGGTGGTTCACCCCGTGCCCCACGGAGATGCACGTACGCATCGCCGACGACTTCGCCGGGGACCCGCGCGCGTTCGCCCTGGTCGTGCCTCCGTCACAGCAGCGGCCCGGCCTCGCGTCGTACCTGCGGACCGCGATCCGCGCCAATGCCGCGACCCGTCAGCCCGCTCCCGGAGAAACCGGGAAAGCCCCGATCGAGGAACGGAATGAGCATACTGATCACCACGGCCGGATCGTACGGGGACGTCGCCCCGTACACGGGTCTGGGCGTCCGCCTGCGTGAAGCCGGCTACCAGGTGGCCGTCGCGGCGCACGACGCGTACGCCCCTCTCGTCCGCGACGCCGGGCTGGAGTTCCGGCGGCTGCCGGCGGGGCCGAGCGGCCGGGGCCCTGCGGTCCGCCGCCGTGACCTGGTGCGCACCGCGGCCACTTTCGCGAAGGAGCTCGGTTCGGCACTCACCGAGGCCGTGCCGGCCGGTGCCGAGATGCTGCTGATGTCGACCACGACGGCGCCGCTGGCCAGGCACGTCGCCGAAGCGCTGGGCATCGCGTCGCTCGACGTCCCCCTCCAACCGAATGCTCCCACCGGGGACTTCGCCCCGCCCGTGGGTGGTGCCCGCTCGTTGGGCCGCTGGGGCAACCGCTGGGCGGGCCGGGCGGCGCTCGCCATGGTGGACCGCGTCTTCGGCCCGGCGGAGGCGGAGCTGCGCGAGCGGCTCGGACTGCCCCGGGCGTCCGCGGGGGCGCTGCGTGCACGCGAGGCGGCAGAGGGCAGGACGGTGCTGTACGGGTTCAGCACGGCCGTCGTGTCGCGGCCGGCGGACTGGCGCCCGGGTCTCGAAGTGGTCGGCAACTGGTGGCCGCACCACGATCCCGGGGGCACGCTGCCGCCCGCGGTCGAGGACTTCCTGGCGGTGGGCGCCCCACCGGTGTTCATCGGGTTCGGCAGCATGGCGGCCGGCGAGGGCGAACGGCTCGGCGGGTTGGTGGTGGCGGCGCTGCGAAGGGCGGGACTGCGCGGCATCCTGCAGTCGGGCCGGGCGGGGCTCCGCGCCGAGAGCGACGAGGGGGTCCTCACGGTCGGCGAGCTGCCCCACGCCCTGCTGTTCCCGCGGACGGCGGCCGTCGTCCACCACGCGGGCGCGGGGACGTCCGCCGCCGCGCTACGGGCCGGGGTGGCATCCGTTCCGGTACCCGTTGCGGCGGACCAGCCGTTCTGGGCGGGCCGGCTCGCACGCCTCGGAGCCGCAGTGGCCCCGGTGCCGTTCGCCGGGCTGACGGCCGACCTGCTCGCCGACGCCCTCGTGCGCGCCGTGGGCGATCCGTCGTACGCCGCGGCAGCTGCCGCAGCCGCCCGCCGGATGTCCGCGGAGGACGGTGCGGGCGCCGTGGTCGGGGCGGTCGAGCGGCTGATGCCGTGAGCCGTACGCGCCGGGCGCCGGTGCAGCCGACCGAGTGACGATGCACCGCGCACCGGCGGGGGCGGCCACCCGTATGCCGCTTCCCGAGTATGCAGTGGGCTGACAAGGCATCAGAATCCGCACGGGGCGGGGTGTTCCCCCCTGACCGGCCGGCCATCCTCTAGGGAACGGTCCGCACATCTGGGAGGCTCTCATGGAACGCAGACAGTTACTGCACGCCGGAGCCGGGCTGGTCGCGGTGTCCTTGGCGGGGCGGGCCACCCCCGCCGTGGCACGCGCCGACACGGCTCGCACGTCAGGTGCCCCGGGCACGGTGGGCGCACCCGGTACGCCGGGGACACCCGGCCGCTGCGACGGCCCTCCGGTCTCGACCTACGGGATCGCCACCTACACCGCAGCCATCGTCGGCATGGCCGTGCTCGGCGACCGCGCGTACGTGGTGGCACGCGGTCAGAACCCGCCGCTGCTGGGGGAGGTCGACCTGGTCGCGAAGAAGCTCGTCCGGACGGTCCGGTTACCCCGCGGCGAGGGGGGCTGGGCGTCGACCGTCTCCGGGGGGCAGGTTTACGTGGGGACGTACCCGTCCCCTGACATCTACCGCTTCGACCCGGCCACCGGCACGGTGACGACGATCGGCTCGGTGGGTCCGGCGGGCGGCTTCGTCTGGTGCCTGGCAACGGCGCCCGACGGCACGGTGTACGCCGGCACGTACCCGCGGGGCGAGGTCTGGGAGTACTCCCCGGCGACCGGCGTACTGCGCAACCTCGGTGTGGCGATGCCCGGTGAGCAGTACGTGCGCGCCATCGCCGCCGACGATCGGTTCGTCTACGCGGGCACGCTGCCGCAGGGCCACATCGTCGCCTACGACCGTGCGACCGGGGCGAAGAAGTCGATCACGCCGACGCCGTACGGGGGCGCGGCCTGCATGCTCGCCCGTGGCGGGCGGGTGGTCGGCGGCTTCGGCAGGTCCGTCGTCGACCTGGCCCCCGACGGCACCGACGCGCGGGTCATCCCGATACCGGCCGCCGAACGGCTGGTCGACGCCATCACGACGGACGCGGACGGCACGGTGTACTGCATCGGCCGCCCGACGGGCACCGTCTACCGGCGCGACGGCGACGCGCTCGTACCGGTCGCCGCACCGGCCCGGTCGGACGAGCACCGCGGGCTCTTCCCACTGACGGACGGAACGCTGCTGGGCGGCGCAGGGAGCGGACGCCTCTGGTGGCTGGACCTGGCGGACGGCACCTCCCACGTCCTCGAACTGATCGACACGGACATGTCGGGGCCCGACCCGGTGCAGTCCATGGCCTACGGCTCCTACGGGGTCGTGCACGTCGGCGGCCACTTCTCGGTCACGACGCACCGGCCGCGGTTGGGTACCCGACGCCGGATCCCCGTCGCAGGTGAGCCGAAGCAACTTCGGGTGGCCGGCGGCCGGCTCTACGCAGCCCTGTACCCGAGCACGGAGGTGCTGGAACTCACCCCAGACGCGGGCCTCGTCCGCTCGCTCGGCTTCATCGACCACGACCAGCAGCGGCCGACGGACATGGTGTCCGTGCTCGGCGAGGGGCTCCTGCTGGTGTCCAGCGCACCGCCCGCGGGGCGGCTCAAGGGCGCACTCACCTTGGTGGACCGGCTCAGACGCCGTCTGACCGTCTATCCCGACGTCATCTCGGACCAGAGCGTGATGTCGGTGGCACTGGACGACCGTCCGGGCTGCCGCATCGCCTACCTCGCCGGTGACACGTGGGGCGGCGGAAGCGTCACCCCGACGCGCCCGAGTGCCACGATCGTCGCCTTCGACCTGTGGCGCGGCAAGGTGCTGTGGGAGGTGGCGCCGTTCGAGGGCTACGCCAGCCTGCAGCACATCGAGGTCCACGACGGGGTGCTCTACGGGGTCTACAAGCGGCTCGCGGGGACGTGGTTCGCCCTGGACCTCGCGACCCGGAAGGTCCTGCGGTCGGGGAAGCTACCGAGCTACGGCGAGTTGAGCGTGCACCGCGGCGAGGTGTTCGCCTCCGTCTTCGGGGGCTGGGTGTACCGGATCGGACCGGACCTCCCGGAGGCACGACAGGTACTCGGCGGTCTCGGTGACGGCTGGTACAACCCCCCACAGCTGGCCTGGGAGCGAACGTCCTGGCACGCCTGGGGCGTCTCCGGGCGCGACCTGGCGAGATTCCAGCTCGACCCGGATTGCCCGGCGGGCACGGTCAGGGCCTTGCCCGCACGGCAGGACGAAGCGGTCCTGGAGTCGCTGCTGGCGAACTGAAGCTCGTCTGCGGCCGCGCCCTGCGGCCCTCCGGTGCGCGAGCCCGGGGGCGGCCCGGCGCGGCCGCCCGGACCTCTCGCCGGCACGCGGCGTGCACACGATGGTACGGGGCGTGGGTCCGGCCCGTACCCGGCCGGTTCGCTCCCGTCGGACCAGCGGTTTTCCCACGCCGCGCCCGGCACGCCTCCTCGGGTCGTGCACCGCGCCCGCCGGGCGGGAGGGGCGGCCGGCCCCCCGCACATGGGCCGTTCGGCCCATGTGCGGGGGGCGGGGGAGCGGGAAGCGTGGTCATAGAACGGGAGGACGCGCCATGGAGCCCCGGACACGAATCGCTCTCATCGGCCTCGGCAACGGCTTCCGGCGCGACGACGGAGTCGGCCGGGCGGTCGTCGACGCACTGTGCGGGCGGGCCGTCGAGCAGCCGCTGCCGCCCGGGGTCGCCCTGGGCACCTGCGACGACGACGCGGTACGCCTCGTCGGCCTGTGGCACGAAGCGGACCTGGCCGTGGTGGTGGACGCCTGCCACGCCCACCCGGGGCATCCGGGCCGGGTGACCCGTCTGGAGCTGGACGCCGAGCGCCTCGTACGGCCCGCGGACCGCCGCGTCTGCGGACGCGTGCTCCACGAGGCCGTCGAGCTTTCCCGGATGCTCGGACGGCTGCCCCGTCGGCTCGTGGTGTACGCGGTTCAGGGCGCCGACGCCTCCCTCGGCACCGGGCTCTCCCCCGCCGTCGCCGCCATGGTCGAACCGATCGCCGCGAGCGTCGAGGGCGAGATCGACCGCCACCGGGCCGCGGCGCTTGCGACCAGTGCCGCGCGGGCGCCCCGGGTCGATGGGCACCGGCCCGACCCCGTTGCCTGTTCGCCCCTGCAGCAGCCGCCTGGTGGGACACGCCGGAGGACCGCATGACGCCGCGACGAAGGAGGTGGCCGCGATGACCCGCTCGGCGCTGGTCGCCTACGGCACCACGAACGGTTCCACCGCGGAAATCGCCGAATTCATCGGATCGGTCCTACGGGACAAGGGCATCCGGACCGACGTACGGCCGGCCGCCGAGGTACAGGACGTCGATGCGTACGACGTGGTCGTCCTCGGCGGTGCGCTGTACGAGGGACGCTGGCACCGGGACGCCCGGCGTTTCGCCCGCCGTCACCACCGGGCGCTGGCGCCGATCCCGGTGTGGCTGTTCAGCAGCGGTCCGCTCGACTTCTCCGCGTCGCAGCGGGACGTCCCGCCGGTACGCAGCGCCCACCGGGCCGAGAGGCGACTGGGAGCCGAGGAGCACGTCACGTTCGGCGGCCGGCTCCAGGAGGGCGCGCGCGGTCGCATGGCGCGGCTGCTCCTCGAACAGGGCCGCGGCGGCGACTTCCGGGACTTCCCGAAGATCACGGCCTGGGCCGAGCGCATCGCCGCCGATCTGGTGGCGATCGAACCGGAACGGCACTGAACCGTGATAGCTCCGTGGCGGTCGTACGTGCGGCAGGGGCGGTCAGCCCCGCTGCGCCGCACATCGGACGTCCTGGAAGCCTGGGCCTCACTCGTCCTCGGTGCCGTGCTCTTCCTCGGTGCCCCGGCGGCGGGGCTGGCAGCCGGCTGGACGGTGTACACCGAGGGCCGTGCGACGGTGGCCGAACAGACGGCGACCAGGCACCGCGTCCACGCCGTGCTGGCCAAGGACGCACCACCGCCGAACCCGTCGGCGGACGGCACCACCGACGACGCGAAGTACCCCGTCGCGGTGCGCTGGAGCGACCCGGGCGGGAGCCGCGAGGCCGTCGCGCCGGTGCCCGCGGGCTTGAAGCGGGGCGACCCGGTCGACGTGTGGCTGGACGACCGTGGGCGGGGTACGGAGGCTCCGGCCGCTGTGGAGGACGTCTGGTTGAACACCGTCGCGGCCGGTTCGGGTGCCGCGGCCATCGCTGCGGTGTCCGCCGCCGGCCTGCGGTTGGCGGTACGACGGACGGCCGACCGGCACAGGATGACGGAGTGGGAGCGGGAGTGGGCCCGTACGGAGCCCGTGTGGAGCGGGCGGCGGAAGTGACCGGGGCCGGCGGGACGCTGCTGGGTGCCGGCGGGGTGCTCGTGGGGGGCGGAATGCTCGCGGGGGGTGGGGTGCTCGCGGGGCCGGTGTGATGCCGCCCCGAAGCGGAGTCCCCGCACGTCCCGGTGCGCACGGACGGACCCGGGGCGTGGCACCCCCCGGCGACCGTCTCCCGGCGCCACCGCCGCGGTTCCCCCCTACGGCCTGCGGGTGTCCACCGGCCACTGGTGCGGTCCGCGGGGATCGTCGGGAGACTCCCGTGCGGCGGCCGGGTGGCTGGCGCGGCGGGGTCCGCCACCCGTGTTCCGGGGGTGCGCGCCTGCCCCGGCGGCCCGCCGGGGCAGGGCTGCACAGCGGTCCGTGGGGACCGTTCGGCCCTATTGCGCGGCTCTCCCGGGCCGCCATGATGCGGATGGGCACCACCGACCGGCAGGGGGTTCCTGATGTCCGAGGCACCGACCACCTCCTCAGCCTCACCCATTCGGGTGTTCCTGCTCGATGACCACGAGGTCGTTCGCCGCGGTCTGCATGACCTGCTCGACGGCGAACCCGACATCGACGTGGTGGGCGAAGCCGCCACTGCCGAGCAGGCGCTGGCGCGCGGGCCCGCGCTGCGGCCCCGGGTCGCGGTGCTCGACATCCGGCTGCCGGACGGCGACGGCATCACGGTCTGCCGCGAGTTGCGGTCGCGGATGCCGGACCTCGCCTGCCTGATGCTGACGTCGTTCGACGACGACGACGCGCTGCTGGACGCGATCATGGCCGGGGCGGCCGGGTACGTCCTCAAGCAGATCAAGGGGTCCGATCTGGTCAATGCGGTGCGCACGGTCGCGACCGGGCAGTCGATGCTCGATCCCGCGACGACGGCCCGGTTGATGCACTCCCTGAGGGCTCCGGCCTCTCCCCACGAGGGCGAGGACGAGCGGCTCGCCGCGCTCTCGCAACGGGAGAGGGCCGTGCTGGAGCTGATCGGCGAGGGCCTGACCAACCGTCAGATCGGTGCACGGCTGTACCTGTCGGAGAAGACCGTCAAGAACCACATCTCACGCATGCTGTCGAAGCTCGGTGTCGAGCGCCGCGTCCAGGCGGCGGTCCTGGCGGCCCAGTTCCACGACCAGGGACACCTGCACGGCTGACGGTGCATCCCGCAGACGGGGCCGTGCCCCTCCCCTGAAGCACCGGTGGCGGACAGGTGGGGCGCTCCCGGGACGGGGCACAGGGCCACCCTCCGTCCGGCACGTCGACGTCACCGTCCCTCGGACGCGTCGGGATCACCGCCGGCCGCGGACACGGGTACGTGCCACACCAGCCGCGTCCCGCCCGTGGGACCGGGCCCCACGTCCATCCCGCCGCCCAACTGCCCAGCGCGCTCTTCCAGATTGCGCAGGCCGCTGCGTCTGCCGTGGGGGGAGATGCCGACGCCGTCGTCGGCCACGGTCACGGTCAGCGTCCCGGCGTGCGCACCGATCGAGATGTCGGCCCGCGAAGCCCGGGCGTGGCGGGCGACGTTGGCGAGGGCTTCGCCGAGCACGGCCACGACCTGGTCGGCGACGGTGCGCGGCACCTCGGTGTCGAGCAGGCCCTCCATCCTCAGTGCCGGGGTGAACCCCAAGGCCGGTGCGGCCGCCTCGACGGCCCGTACGGCGCGGATCCGCAGCCCCGGCGACGAGCCGGGGGCCTCGTGCTCACGGAGCCCGAAGATCGTCGACCGGATGATCTTGATGGTGGCGTCGAGGTCGTCGATCGCCCGGCCCAGGCGCTCGGACGCCTCGGGGTGCTCGATGAACCGCTGGGCGCTCTGGAGCGTCATCCCGGTGGCGAACAACCTCTGGATGGCGAGGTCGTGGAGATCACGCGCGATGCGGTCGTGGTCGGCCAGCAGGGTCATCTGCTCGGCGTCCCGCCGCCGCGCCGCCAGCTCCAGGGCGAGCGCCGCCTGCCCGGCGAACCCGGAAAGGGGTGCCGTTTCGGTGTCGGTGAAGGCGGGGTCGCCGACGGCACGGGCCAGGATCAGGACGCCCCGCAGGTGCCGTCGGTCCCCCACGAGGACCGCCACCGCGGGCCCGCAGTCCTTCCACCGCTCCGGCTGGAAGGTCACGCGGGGGTCATTGGCCGCGTCGGGGGTGGTGACGAGCCCCTTGTCGCTCACCAGCGCGGCATGGACGAGCGTCCCCTCGCCACCGGACGCCCCTTCGCCATCGGGCAGGACGACGCCGTGGTGCCGCTCCGCGCCCTCGCCCAGGGCGAGGGCCGTGCGCAGTCGTCCGTCCTGCTCCGCGAAGTAGACGACGCCCATCCGGGCCGAGGTGATCTTCCGGGCACGATCCAGCATGGACCGCAGCACCTGCCCCTCCGGGGAACCGGACAGCAGGGCGCTGGTGAACTCCGCGCTGGCGGCCAGCCATTGCTCCCGGAGCCGTACCTCCTCGAAGAGGCGTGCGTTCTCGATGGCGATTCCCGCTGCCACGGCGAGCGTCGACAGGACCGCCTCGTCCTCCGCGTCGAACTCGGCGCCGCCGCGCTTCTCCGTGAGGTAGAGGTTGCCGAACACCGCGTCCCGGACGCGGATGGGCACGCCGAGGAACGAGTGCATCGGCGGGTGGTGCTCCGGGAAACCGGAGGATGCCTCGTGAACGGACAGTTCAGCCAGGCGCAAGGGTTTGGGGTGCCTGATCAGTTCGCCGAGCAGACCGTGCCCGGTGGGGAGGTCCCCGATCTGGGCGTGCAGCTCGTCGCTGATGCCCACGGGGAGGAACTGGGACAGTCGTTCGTCCTCCCCGATCACCCCGAGCGCACCGTACTCGGCGTCCACGAGGACCACGGCCGCCTCCACGATCTCGCGGAGCACCTGGGGAAGGTCGAGCCCCCGGCCTACGGAGAGGACGGCTTCCAGAAGCCCGGTGAGCCGGTCGCGGGTGCCGCGGACCTCGTCGATGCGCACCTGGAGCTCCTCGAGCAGCTCGTCGAGCCGCAGCCGAGGAAGGCGAGTCGTGTCGCTCGGGTGATCCCCGCCCATGAGTCCTCCGCCGGTGTCGAACGATCATGGTGCACTTCGCTTCCCTCAACGTTAGCGCTGCGCCAGCTCCCGGGTCCTGCCGGCGTGGCCATCGCGCGCGTCCGGATGCGTACTGCCGGCGGGCCGTGCGGGCTGCCGCCGGAAGAGCCACCTCCGGTCGTGGCTGACGGAGCGCTGCGCCGGGCGGGCCCCATGACAACGCTCCGGGACGGGGAGGGGCGGCACGGCACAACCGGCGGTGCGCCCGCCCTGCCGGGCCCAGAGGGGGCGGGGCGGCCGGATCGTGCGGCATCGCGGATCGTCGTGGTACGCCCCGGGGCGCGGAGGCGCCGCAAGGGTGTGCGCGGGCTTCCTGCGGCCGGGACGGGCTGGACGGGGCACACTGTGGGTGCGATACGTCCGGAAGGAACTGGCACGCCATGAGGCACCGTAATGTCGCCGATCTGATGACGCCCGAGGCCGTCGCCGTGCGGCCCGCCACCGGGTTCAAGGAAATCGCCCGGCTGCTCGACGAGTACGGCATCACCGCCGTACCGGTGGTGGACGACGACGAGCGCCCCGTCGGCGTGGTGTCCGAGGCGGACCTGCTGCGCAGACAGACCTCAGGGGACATCGGAAGCACGGCGGGGGAGCTGATGTCCGCCCCCGCCGTCGTGGCGCTGCCCGACTGGAGCGTGATCCGGGCCGCCCGGACGATGCAGGAGAACAGGATCAAGAGGCTGCCGGTGGTGGACCACGACGGCCGCATCATCGGAGTGATCAGCAGAAGCGACCTGCTGCAACTGTTCCTGCGCCGGGACCGGGCGATCCAGGAGGAGATCCTGGAGGACGTGCTCACCCGGACCCTCGGGCTGTCCCCCGCCGCGGTCACGGTCGACGTCGCGGACGGACGGGTCACCCTGAGCGGCACGGTGGAGCACAAGAGCATGGTTCCCGTCGTCCTCCGGCTGTGCGAGAGCGTGGACGGCGTGGTGGACGTGACCGACCGCCTCGTCTTCGCGTCGGACGACACCCGGGACGCAGCGGCCGGCGGCGACGGCCCGGCCGCTGCACCCCGGGGGTGACGTGCACGACGCCGGCGGGCCGCTCCGCCAGCCGGCGTCGTGTCCTCATCCGGACCCCGGACGGTAGGGGCCGCCCCCGGCACCCCGGCGCACGGGGCCCGACGCACTAGCCGGCCCCGGGCCAGCCGTAGCCGGGGTCCGGCTCCGCCTTCGCCGGACCCGCACCGACGGCCTCCAGATCCCGGTCGGCCACCCGCATCAGTTGCCTGGCGAGGTCGCCCATCGCCCGGCTCGCGGCGAGTTCGTCGCCGATCTCGGGAACGTCCACGTCCGCCGGGTTGCAGCGGGCGGTGCCGTGACCGGTGAGGGTCGTCGTTCCCGTGTCGAGGTCCACGCGCGCCCGCGTCGTGCCCTCGTCCTCGGACAGGCGCATGCGGACCCTCCACTCCAGCGTCCGTGCCATGGGTTCCTCCTCACCCGCGTGCGGTCGCGTCCTGCATTCAGGATCCCCCGTCGCGGACGGCCGCGCGGCCTTCCACCGGTCCGGCCCCGTCCTCCGGGGACCGGGCCGGGTTCGAGCCTGCTCCCGCCATGGACGGGGGTGCCTCTGGGCGTGGCTCCGGACGGCACGCCTCATCGACCGGGCGGCCCGACACTGTTCTGGCGGGTGGCGTCCCGAAGGGCGGAACGGAGGGCGAACGCCCCCGCCAGCTCGACGATGCCGAGCAGGACGAGCCACAGCCCGAGCAGCCGGGCGAGGGCCACGGCGGAGTTCACCGGGTAGGCGAGGACGACGATCCCCGCGATGACTCCGAGCGCACCGGTCGCGAATGCCAGCCCGCGGTGCCTGAGCTCCCGGTCGGCCGCGGCGATGAACGCGGTCAGGATCCCGGACAGCAGCCAGAAGGCGCCGACGATCAGCGACAGAGCGGCGATGGTCTGCATCGGGTGCCGGAGCACGAGCACGCCCGCCAGTACGGCGACGAGGCCGATCAGCACGGCGAACAGCCGGTTCCCCTCCCGACCGCGACTCTTGGAGAACGCGGTGACGAAGCGGAACAGGCCGGTGAGCAGCAGTTGCAGGCCGATGATGATGGCGAGGACCTTCAGTGTCTCGTCCGGCCACACGAGCACCAGGATGCCGGGGATCAGCGTGGCGAGGGCGAGGCCGAGCGCCCACCACCACGACGACCCGAGCTCGCCGAGCACCTCTTGGGGGTCCTTCGACGCCGAACCGGACGAACCGGACCCGAAATTCGACGATGTGGTCATCGTGCCTCCCTCGTCGGCTTCCAGTATCCGGCGCGCACCGGTCGGCGACTCACCCGTACGGGGTGATTCCGCGGGGCGCGACGGGCAGCTGCGCACTCCCCCCGCCGGCTGCTGCTGTGATGCTGGGCCGGGGGTGTCCTGGCTGTGCGGAAGGGCACCCAGGCCCTTTGACCCTCCTCGGGAGGAGTGCTCAGTGGGACGTTGGAAGGCTCTCGTCATCCTCGGCACCGCCCAGTTCCTCATGGTGCTGGACACCTCCGTGATGAACGTGTCGATCAGTCAGCTGGTGGAGGACTTCGACACCGAGGTCACCGCGATCCAGGGCGTGATCACCCTCTACACCCTGGTCATGGCCGCCTTCATGATCACCGGCGGGAAGCTGGGCGACATGTTCGGACGGCGCCGGATGTTCGCCGTCGGGCTCGTCGTGTACGGCACGGGGTCGGCGATCACCGCGGTGGCCCCGACGCTGTGGGTGCTCGCGGCGGGCTGGTCGGTGGTCGAGGGCCTCGGCGCCGCCCTCGTCCTGCCGGCCCTCGCGGCGCTCGTGGCGGGCTCGTACCGCGGCCGTGACCGGTCGGTCGCCTACGGCGTCATCGGCGGTCTGGCGGGGGCCGGGATCGCCGTGGGGCCGCTCGTCGGCGGCTGGGTGACGACGTATCTGACCTGGCGCCTTGTCTTCGCGGCCGAGGTCGTCGTCGTGGTGGCCGTCCTGCTGTTCGTGCGGTGGATCGAGGACCACGCCCTCCCGGGTCCGCGCGTCCGTCTGGACGGTGTGGGAGCGGCCCTGTCCGCCCTGGGGCTGGCCCTCGTGGTCCTGGGCGGGCTGCAGAGCAGTTCGTGGGGCTGGCTGCGGCCCCGGAACTCCCCGTTCACGGTGTTCGGCTTCGCCCCCACCCTGTTCGTGATCGCGGCAGGTGGTGTGGTGCTGGGGCTGTTCCGTTCCTGGGAGCGTCACCGGGAGGCGCGGGGACGGGATCCGCTCGTCCGGTTCTCGCTGTTCGGCGTCCCCGCCCTGCGCTCGGGCCTCACCATGCTGCTGAGCCAGAACCTGATCCTCCTGGGCCTGTTCTTCGTCATCCCCTTGTACCTCCAGGTGGTCCAGGGACTCGACGCTTTCCAGACGGGGGTCCGGCTGCTACCGGTGTCGGCCACGATGCTCGTGGCGTCCATGTGCGGACCGCTCCTCGGCCGCGTCGCCGGCCCGCGAACCGTCGTACGACTGGGCTTGCTGGTGCTCTTGGCCTCCATCCTGTGGCTGCTCGCGGTCATCGACCCCGCGCTCAACGACCTGCAGTTCGGCCTCTCCATGGGTGCGCTGGGGCTCGGGATGGGGCTCCTCGCCTCGCAGCTCGGCAACGTGGTGCAGTCGAGCGTCAGTGAGGCGGACCGCAGCGAGGCCGGCGGTTTGCAGTACACCGCGCAGAATCTCGGCTCGTCCCTCGGCACGGCACTCATCGGGTCGCTGCTGATCGGCGCCCTGGCCGGGGTGTTCAGCAGTCGCATCGCCGACGACCCGCAGATCTCCGACGCCGCCCGCGAGCAGGCGGGCATCTCGATCGAGGCCGGGGTGAGCTTCGTGACCACGGAGCAGGTGCGCGCCGCGGCCGAGGAGGCCGGCCTCCCGCCGACCGAAGTGGACGCGGTCGTGGACTCGTACGCCGAGGCACAGCTCAGCAGCCTCAAGGCGGCGATCCTCGCGGCTGCCGGTGTGACCCTGGTCGGTTGCGCGTTCACCCGGAACCTGCCGAACGACCGCCTGGGAAGCCCCGGGAGCGGGCCGCCCTGACGGCAACGGACGTCGGGGCGGTCCCGGGACGGCCCGGCACCCGTGCGGCGGACGGGCGCGGGCTCGCCTCCGTCAGCTCGTCATGCGGCCTTCGCCGCACCGCCCTGGACGTCCATGCCCTCGCGGACGATGACGACGGGGCAGGTCGCGTGCAGGGCGACCTGCTGGCTCACCGAACCGAGCAGCGCGCGGGCGAACCCGCCGCGGCCGCGGCTGCCCACGACCAGGATCTCCGCCCCCTCGGCGGCGGACAGGAGGACCTCGGCCGGGTTGCCCCGGACGAGATGCTCGTGCACCTGGGTCTCTCCCGTCTCACCGAGCACTTCGCGTACCTCGGCGACGAGTCCCCGCTTGGCCTCGTGCGCGTCGAAGTCGGCGTCCACCGCAGGTGCCGACCAACCATGGGCCCCCGGGACCTCGAACGCCGCTACGGCGTCGACCGTCGCTCCGATGAGACCGGCATGTCTGACGGCCCAGCGCAGCGCCGAGTACGACGACGGCGAGCCGTCGATGCCCACGACGACGCGCGGCGCCGCATCGCTCGTACCCATGCCGTTCCACCTTTCTCGCAGACCCCGACATCCACGCTGCGTTATCTCCGGGCCGTCCGCCACGCGGGAGCCGCCACGCGGTGCATGTCCACGTGGTCACGGACCGCCGCAGCCGGCCCGGCGTCCCGGGGGCCACCACCGCCGCCCCGGAAGGCCCGGCACTGCGCCGTCAGCCGCTCCACCTCCAGTCCGCGGCCACTGGGCGTCGAGGTCCTCCGGATCCTGACGGCTGGGTGCCGTGCGGCCGTGACGCTTGACCTCGCCCATCAAAGCCTCCGTAACGTCGGTGTATGGCCGACAAGAAGCACGCGCGCCGGGACGCGGCGCTGTCGCGTTCGTCGTACGAGCGCGAACTGCTCCGGTTGCAGACGGAGCTGGTGAGACTGCAGGAATGGGTGCGGGCAGAAGGCGCGCGCCTGGTGGTGGTGTTCGAGGGGCGGGACGCGGCCGGCAAGGGCGGTGCGATCAAGCGCGTCACCGAACACCTCAACCCCAGGGTGGCGAGGATCGTCGCCCTTCCGAAGCCTACCGAGCGGGAACGCACCCAGTGGTACTTCCAGCGTTATGTGGAACACCTCCCCGCCGCGGGGGAGATCGTCCTCTTCGACCGCAGTTGGTACAACCGCGCCGGGGTGGAGCGCGTCATGGGCTTCTGCACCAAGGAGGAGCACCAGCGGTTCCTTCACCAGTGCCCCATCTTCGAACGGATGCTCGTGGAGGACGGCATCCTGCTGCGCAAGTACTGGTTCTCCGTCAGCGACGACGTGCAGGAGGAACGGTTCCGCCGACGGCTGACCGACCCCACCCGCCGTTGGAAGCTCTCCCCCATGGACCTCGATTCGATCACCCGATGGGAGGAGTACTCCCGCGCGAAGGACGACATGTTCGTGCACACCGACATCCCGGAGGCCCCCTGGTACGTCGTCGAGAGCGACGACAAGCGGAGCGCGCGGTTGAACATGATGGCGCACCTGTTGTCGACGCTGCCCTACGAGGCGGTGCCCCTGCCGGTGATCGACCTGCCGGAGCGCCCGCCGAGCAGCGGCTACCGGCGTCCACCGAAGGACCTCCAGCACTACGTCCCCGACCACGCGGCGCGGCTGCGGGCCGGAACCGGGCAGGCCGAGTAGGCCCTGCACGTCTCTCACTCCGGCTGCGGGACGACCGCTACCGGGCAGTGGGCGTGGTGCAGCACGGAGTGGGCGGTGCGCCCCAGGTGCGGATCGGGGCTCTTCGCGCGTCGCCCGGTTCCTACGACGAGGAGGTCCGCGTCCGCCGAACGGCGCTGGAGCACCCGCTGGGGCGCCCCCTCGACGGTGGAGCTGCGCACGACGGTGCCGGCGCGCGCGGCGAACAGGTCCAGCGCCGCGTCCACCAGCGTGGCCGCCTCCTTCTCGCAGGGCAGGCACGGGTCGCCCGGTCGGCGCGGGTGGTCCGCGCCGGCGTGGGCGGGGCAGCGCCACGTGCGTACGGCGTCCAGCTCTGCGCCCCTGGCGGCGGCCTCGCGGAGGGCGAACTCCACCGCTGCCGGCCCGTGTGTCGCATCCGGCACGCCGAGGAGCACCGTCCCGTGCGCCCCGCCGGTCCCGTCCGGGTCGCCCCTGACCACGACGACCGGGCACGGCGCCCGGGTCGCCACGGCGAGGCTGACCGAACCCAGGAGGCGCTCGGTGAGTGCACCGTGCCCCCGCGATCCCGTGATCAGCATCGAGGCCCGGCGTCCTTCGGCGAGCAGTGCGGCCACGGTGTCCTCGGCCAGGGCGTCGGTGGTGACCGGAACGTCGGGGTCGCGTCGTCCCGCGCGCTCGGCCGCTGCCGCAACCACGTCCTCGGCCGACTCCTGACCGGACGGGCGGTCGCGCCCGTGCACCAGTGCGCCCAGGTCGTAGCGCTCCCACCGGCTGGCGTACACGAGGCGGAGCGGGAGTCCGTGACGGGCCGCCTCG
The DNA here is from genome assembly GCF_042755225.1 of Streptomyces sp. NPDC059169. Classification (NCBI taxonomy): domain Bacteria; kingdom Bacillati; phylum Actinomycetota; class Actinomycetes; order Kitasatosporales; family Streptomycetaceae; genus Streptomyces; species Streptomyces sp. NPDC059169. The sequence continues at coordinate 367,778 of NZ_JBHZCF010000003.1, forward strand.
TCGGTGGCCCAGTCGACCGCGCGGAGCCCGGCGTCCGATCCGTCCACGCCCACGACGACGGGCAGCTCCATCGGGCGCCACCGCCTTTCGTCCGACAGGGTGACGCGGGGCTGCTGCCAACCGTGGCACCCCCGGTGACTGCGGGAAAGGGGCCGTCCGGCGACGGTCCGGGCCCTTCGGCCCGACGCGTCGGCGTGTCGACCCGGCTCCCGCGGACACCGGTGCACCCCACCCTCTCAACGCTCCAACCAGGACCCGCTGACCGCAAGTGCCGACCCATGATGCTCAGCCGCGGATTCACCTCGGGGCACCCGGGGAGCACCGAGGCGTCGGCGAGCAACACCCCGTCGACGCCGCGGAGCCGTCCCTCGACGTCGGCCCGGAAGACCTCCGGATCGGCACCCGCCGCAACCGTCCCGGTGGGGTGGTAAGCCGACAGGTGCAGCTGCCCCGTCCCGGTGCGGGCGAGGTGTCGTCCAGCTCGGCGAGCGTACGGGCCCGCGGTGCGGTGGGGGCAGTGCGGAGACCTCCAACTCGCCCACGGCGTGCGGGGCGTCGATGCGTCCGAGGATCCGATTCCGGCTGGTGGCCCGGGCTCCGGTAGCGCCGCGCGGGCGCAGCACGCGGTCCGTCGAGAGGCACAGGTCGAGACGGACCGGGCGGGGCGGACGGGGCGGGGCGGGGCGGTCGTCATCGTCAAGGTGGACCGAGCCGAGCATCGTCCCGGCGAAGAGGGTCCTTCGGGAGCCGCCGCCGGCACCGCTACCGCTCGCCGCCGTCGGCCCTTCCAGGGCTTCGACGATGGCCTGTCGGGGCAGCGCTTCCACGTCACCTCTCCCCAGTGGCCCCGTGGATGAGCCACCGGGCCCATGGCACCCACGGGAGCCCATGCCGCCGCGCCCCCTGGTGCCCGAGCACGAAAACGGACATATGGTTCTCTTTGCTGATGCGTCGATCCCCGAGGACCACGGGTCGACGCATCAACGGACCCTCCGACGGGGGTTCTGACGCTCCGAAAGGGTTTCCATGCGCCCGCACCCCAGCTCCGCCGACACGGCCCGGCGATCCGTCACGGTGGCGTTGTCCGTGATGATGACGGCGTTGGGTGCGGCCGCCCTGGTGGCGTGCAGCACCGGGAGCGGCGAGTCCGGCAGCAGTACTCCGTTCAGCCCACGGCCGACACCACCCGCTACCGCCTCCTTCTCGGGCACCGCGGCGTCCGCCCTGGCCTCCGTCGAGGCCTCGGCACGTGCCAAGGCCTCGGCCGCCGCGTCGTCCGCGTCGGCTGCCGCGTCCTCCTTCGAGGCATCGGTCTCCGCCGAGGTGGCACGAGCCAACGCCGAGGCCGCCGAGCAGCTCAAGAACGTGCAGGGCGGCGGCAACGCGCGCTCCGACGTCTCGCTCACCGGCAGGCCGACGGCCAACACCCAGGGCGTCCAGGCCGTGGTGGTCACCATCCGCAACAGCACGGACCAAACGGCCTCGTACGCCGTGCAGATCGACTTCACCGACTCATCGGGCGAGGTCGTGGAGAGCCGGGTCGTGGGCGCACAGAACCTGGCCCCCGGGGAGCGGGAACAGGCACTGGCCATCAGCCGGAAGCCGGCCGGCCTCACCCCGACGGTCGCGAAGGCGCAGCGCTACTGAACGGGCCGGGCGACGCCGCGCGGCACCACCGACCCTGCGCGGATCAGGGCCGTGACCGGCCACCCCCTCGGGACCACCCGTACACCCCGGGAAACGCGTCCCGCCCGCGGCCGCGGGCGGGACGTCGTGCTCCTGCGGGACCGCGGGCGGCGCCCGGGGACCGCGAAGCGGCAGTGACCGTGTCGCCGCCCCACGGGACACGCCCGCCAGGGGCCCCGCGCCGAGGCGCTCCCCGTCGAGCGCCTGAGCCGGCCCGTGCGGACGACCCGCCGGGCCGCAGCCACCACGTCCGGCTGTGCCGCGGCCGGGACACTGCCCGGAACGGACGACGCCGACGGAGCGAGCAGCTGCGGAACCCGTCCCGACCAGGCGGTCTCCTTGATCGTGGAGATGCGTGCGATCCCGGCGGGCCCGTGGCGGCGCGCCCGGCGGACGGAAGCGACGTCCGACGACTCCTGTCGCCGGGAGCCGTCGCTGCGTGATCATGACGGCACGGGTCGATACTGGACCCAGGCGACCAGACACGAAACGACACGTGCAGGCACTGATGAGCCGTCAGCGGAGTCGGCATAGAGTCGGTACTCTCACGCAGGAGGTAGCCATGCGGATGCTGATCAACGTCCCGGAGACCGTCGTCGCGGATGCCCTGCGGGGGATGGCCGCCGCGCACCCCGAGCTGAGAGTGGACGTCGAGAACCGCGTCGTGGTCCGGGCCGACGCACCCGTGGCGGGCAAGGTGGCGCTGGTCTCCGGGGGCGGATCGGGGCACGAGCCGCTGCACGGCGGGTTCGTCGGCCCCGGGATGCTCTCCGCGGCGTGCCCCGGGGAGATCTTCACCTCGCCGGTCCCGGACCAGATGACCCGGGCCGCGGCGGCCGTGGACAGCGGTGCCGGGGTGCTGTTCATCGTCAAGAACTACACCGGTGACGTGCTCAACTTCGACATGGCGCAGGAGCTCGCCGAGGACGAGGGCGTCCAGATCGCCAAGGTGCTGGTGAACGACGACGTAGCGGTGGTGGACAGCCTCTACACCGCGGGCCGGCGGGGTACGGGGGCGACGCTGTTCGTCGAGAAGATCGCCGGGGCAGCCGCCGACGAGGGCGCACCCCTGGAGCGGGTCGAGTCCGTCGCGCGCACGGTCAACGAGCGGTCGCGCAGCTTCGGCGTGGCGCTCAGCGCGCCCACGACACCGGCCAAGGGCAGCCCCACCTTCGACCTCCCGTCGGGCGAACTGGAGTTGGGCATCGGCATCCACGGGGAGCCCGGCCGGGAGCGGCGTCCGATGATGACCGCGCGGGAGATCGCGGACTTCTCGGTGGAAGCGGTCCTGGAGGACCTGCAGCCGTCGAATCCCGTGCTGCTGCTCGTCAACGGTATGGGCGCGACACCCCTCCTCGAGCTGTACGGCTTCAACGCGGAGGTGCACCGGGTGTTGGCCGAGCGCGGTGTTCCCGTGGCCCGCACCCTCGTCGGCAACTACGTGACCTCCCTGGACATGGCGGGCTGCTCGGTCACGCTGTGCGAGGCGGACGAGGAACTGCTGCGGCTGTGGGACGCTCCAGTGGCGACCCCCGGGCTGCGTTGGGGACGCTGATCCGTGGGACACGACGAAGGAGAACTCGTGCTGGACGCCGGTTTCTTTCGCCGGTGGATGACCGCCGGGGCCGCCGCCGTGGACCGTGAGGCCGTCAGGCTGACGGAACTCGACTCCGCGATCGGGGACGCGGACCACGGCACCAACATGAGGCGCGGCTTCGCCGCCGTCGTAGACGCCCTGGACAGGGAGGCCCCCGACACTCCCGGAGCCGTACTGGCACTGTCCGGAAGGCAGTTGATCTCGACGGTCGGCGGGGCGTCAGGACCGCTGTACGGGACGCTGTTGCGGCGGACCGGCAAGGCTTTGGGCGACGCGGCCGAGGTGTCGCGCGAGCAGCTCGCCGACGCCCTGCGTGCGGGCGTGGCCGCGGTGGCACAGCTCGGCGGCGCACAGGCCGGCGACAAGACGATGCTCGACGCACTTCAACCGGCGTCCGAAGCCCTCGGCGAGTCGTTCGCGGCGGCCGAGCAGGCGGCCGAGCAGGGCGCGCTCGCGACCGTACCCATGCTGGCCCGCAAGGGCAGGGCGAGCTATCTCGGCGAGCGGAGCATCGGGCACCAGGACCCGGGGGCGACGTCGTCCGCGTTGCTGATCGCGGCGCTGGAGGAGGCGGCGCGATGAGCCAGGTCGGCATCGTCCTCGTGTCACACAGCGCCCAGCTCGCCTCGGCCGTCGCCGACCTCGCCCGAGGGCTCGCGGGCGGGGCCCCGTCGGTGCCGGTCGCGCCCGCCGGCGGTACCCCGGACGGGGGGCTGGGCACCAGCTCGGAGCTCGTCGCCGCCGCGGCGCGGCAGGTCGACCGGGGCGCGGGCGTGGCCGTCCTGGCCGATCTCGGCAGTGCCGTCCTGACGGTGAAGGCCCTGCTCGCCGAGGGCGACGAGCTGCCCGAGGCGACCCGTCTCGTGGACGCCCCGTTCGTGGAGGGTGCGGTTGCCGCGGTGGTCACCGCGTCAGCGGGCGGGGATCTGGACGCGGTGGAGGCAGCTGCACAAGAGGCGTACGGCTACCGCAAGGTGTGATACCCGCACAACCGTGCGCGGTTTGTGATGTAGGTGGTCAACACACTAGTGTCGCACCGCCTTGGTGACGGGAAACCGGTGCGGAACCGGTGCGGCCCTCGCCACTGTGATCGGGAAGTCCGGCCCCCTCCGCGAGGAAGCCACTGGACACCCCGCGGGAGACCGCGGCGTCCGGGAAGGCGGGGCTCGGGCGGCAGGACCCGTCAGCCAGGAGACCGGCCAGGGCGTGTCGTCCATCCACGAGGTGTTGGAGAGGTCTCCCGACCATGCACATAGCCGAGGGGTATCTGCCCCCGCTGCACGCGGCCGCCTGGGGCGTCGCATCCGCCCCCTTCGTCGTCCACGGAGCACGAGCGCTCAGCAGGGAGGTGAGGGCGCATCCCGAGTCCACGCTGCTGCTCGGGGCGTCCGGCGCCTTCACGTTCGTCCTGTCCGCACTCAAGATCCCGTCGGTGACCGGGAGTTGCTCGCACCCCACCGGCACGGGCCTGGGCGCGATCCTCTTCAGGCCCCCGATCATGGCGGTGCTGGGCACCGTCACCCTCCTGTTCCAGGCGCTGTTGCTGGCCCACGGCGGCCTCACCACGCTCGGCGCGAACGTCTTCTCGATGGCGATCGTCGGCCCCTGGGTGGGCTACGGGGCCTACCGGCTCCTTCGGCGTTTCGAACTGCCGTTGATGGTGGCGGTGTTCTTCGGTGCGTTCATGGCGGACCTTTCCACCTACTGCGTCACCAGCGTGCAACTGGCGCTCGCGTTCCCCGACCCGAGCAGCGGATTCCTCGGTGCCCTGGGCAAGTTCGGCGGCATCTTCGCGCTCACCCAGATCCCGCTGGCGGTCAGCGAGGGACTGCTCACCGTGCTGGTGACGCGGTTGCTGGTGCAGTCCAGCAAGAGTGAACTGACCCGACTGGGCGTGCTGCTCCAGAGCCGGGACGAGGAGAAGGAGGCCGTGGCCCGATGACACGTCACGCGAAGATCAATACGCTGTTGCTGATCGCTGTGGCCGCGCTGGCCGTGCTCCCGCTCGTACTCGGCCTCGGAGACGACAAGGAAGAGCCGTTCACCGGCGCCGACGCCCAGGCGGAAACGGCGATCACGGAGATGGCACCGCATTACGAGCCCTGGTTCTCACCGTTGTACGAACCGCCGTCCGGAGAGATCGAGTCCGCGCTGTTCGCCCTTCAGGCTGCCCTCGGCGCCGGGGTGCTGGCGTACTACTTCGGTCTGCGCAGGGGGCGTCGCCAGGGTGAGGTCCGTGCCGCTGCGGCCGCGGCGAAGGACGCCCACGCGGGCTCCGGCGCCGGCAGCACCGCGACCTGATCGCCGATGCTGCCGATCGACGCGGCGGCGCACAGCAGTCGCTGGCGCCGCCGCCATCCGGGTGAGAAGGCCGTACTCGCGCTCGGGCTGACCTTGTGCGCCGTCGCACTGCCACCGTGGCCCGGTGCCGTGCTGGTCGCCGCCGGCACGCTCGTGGTCCTGCTGGGTCCTGCAGGGGTCGCGCCCCGGCAGCTCTGGCGGGCCTGGCGCATCCCCCTGGGGTTCTGCGTGACGGGGGCGGTGCCGTTGCTGTTCGCAGTCGGCGGGCCGGACGGGTGGGTGGCGCTCGCGCCCGACGGGCCGTTGCACGCACTCCGACTGCTGCTGCGCACGTCTGCCGCTTCCCTCGGGGTGCTGCTGTTCGCGTTCACCACTCCCGTGTCCGACGTGCTGCCCCGGCTGGTGCGCGCGGGGGTTCCGGCGCCCGTGGTGGACGTGGCGGTCGTCATGTACCGGATCAGCTTCCTGCTGCTGGACGCCGTGCACCGCGTCCGCCAGGCACAGGCGGCGCGGCTGGGCCACACCAGTCACACGGCGGCCTGGCGATCCCTCGCGGGCCTCGCGGCGACCGCATTCGTGCGCGCCTTCGACCGGGCCCAACGGCTGCAGTCGGGCCTCGCCGGGCGCGGCTACGACGGGACGCTGCGGGTCCTGGTGCCCCCCGCGGCGGTGTCGCCCCGCTTCCTCGCGGCCGCCGCCGGGCTGCTCACGGGGATCGTCATCCTCACCCTCGTCCTGGAAAGGTTCCTTCCATGAGCACGACCACCCGCCCGCCGGCCGTGGTGGAGCTGGCCGGTGCCGGCTTCGCCTACCCGGACGGTCCGCCCGTGCTCAGCGGGGTCGACTTCACCGTCGCCGAGGGCCGGTCGCTGGCCCTGCTCGGACGGAACGGCAGCGGCAAGACGACCCTGATGCGGCTGCTGAGCGGGGGGCTGCGCTGCAGCCGGGGACGCCTGCTGCTGGACGGCGAGCCCGTCACGTACGACCGGGCGGGGCTGACCCGGCTGCGGACGACCGTGCAGCTGGTCGTGCAGGATCCGGACGACCAGTTGTTCGCCGCGTCGGTCGGCCAGGACGTGTCGTTCGGGCCGATGAACCTCGGCCTTCCGGAAGCCGAGGTACGCGCCCGGGTCGACGGGGCCCTCGACGCGCTGGACATCGACGCGCTCCGGGACCGGCCGACCCATCTGCTCTCGTACGGCCAGCGCAAGCGGGCCGCGATCGCCGGCGCGGTGGCGATGCGGCCCCGGGTGCTCGTGCTGGACGAGCCGACGGCGGGTCTCGACCCCCACGGCCAGGAGCGACTGCTCGAGGCGTTGGACGGCCTGCGGGCGACCGGAACGACCGTGGTGATGGCCACCCACGACGTGGACCTCGCCCTGCGGTGGGCGGACGACGCGGCCGTCCTGTCCCCCGCCGGCCTGCGGACGGGCCCGGTCGCCGCGCTCCTCGCCGACCGGGAGCTGCTGGAGGCGGCCCGCTTGCGCCGGCCGTGGGCGATGGCAGCTACCGGGGTGCTGCGCAGGTATGGGCTGCTCGGGGCGGACGCGGATGGTCCGCGGACCCCTGAGGAGTTGGACCGCTGGGCAGCACCGGCGTAGCGCACATCACCCCAGCCCCATTGTGCAACTAGTTGCATAATGGGGCTGGGGCGTCTACAAAAAGGGGGTCGACGCAACGCTGCGCGAGGAGGCGCCCCGATGACCCCGACCCCGTACCCGCACCTGCTGAGCCCGCTCGACCTCGGGTTCACCACGCTGCCCAACCGGGTGCTGATGGGCTCGATGCACATCGGCCTGGAGGAGGCCGAGAACGGCTTCGAACGCATGGCCGCCTTCTACGCCGCCCGCGCGCGCGGCGGCGTCGGACTGATCGTGACCGGCGGCATCGCGCCGAACGACCAGGGACGCCCGTACGAGGGCGGCGCCAAGCTCACCACCGAGGCGGAGGCCGCGCAGCACCGGATCGTCACCGACGCGGTGCACGCGGCGGGCGGGCGCATCGCCATGCAGATCCTGCACTTCGGCCGGTACGCCTACCACCCGCAGCTGGTCGCGCCCAGCGCGATCCAAGCCCCCATCAGCCCCTTCGTCCCCAACGCCCTCACCGACGACGAGGTCGAGCAGACGATCGAGGACTACGCACGGGCGGCGGAGCTGGCGAAGTCCGCCGGGTACGACGGCGTCGAGATCATGGGTTCCGAGGGCTATCTGATCAACGAGTTCATCGCGAGTGCGACGAACCAGCGCACCGACCGCTGGGGCGGCTGCTACGAGAACCGCGTCCGCTTCCCGTTGGAGATCATCCGCCGCACCCGGGAGCGGGTCGGGGAGGACTTCGTCCTGATCTACCGCCTGTCCATGCTGGACCTGGTCCCCGGCGGCTCCTCCCTGGAAGAGGTCGTCCAGTTGGCCAAGGCGGTCGAAGCCGCGGGCGCGACGATCATCAACACGGGCATCGGCTGGCACGAGGCCCGCATCCCGACCATCGCGACCTCGGTGCCGCGCGGCGCGTACACGTGGGTGACGCGGCGGCTGATGGGCGCCGTGTCGGTGCCGCTGGTCACCAGCAACCGCATCAACACGCCCGAGGTGGCCGAGCGGCTGCTCGCCGAGGGGCGGGCCGACATGGTGTCCATGGCGCGGCCGTTCCTCGCCGACCCGGAGTTCGTGGACAAGGCCCGTCAGGGCCGCGCCGAGACGATCAACACCTGCATCGGCTGCAATCAGGCATGCCTGGACCACACGTTCAGCGGGAAGATCACGTCCTGTCTGGTGAACCCGCGCGCCTGCCACGAGACGGAGCTGGTCCTCTCCCCCACCCGGCTGGCCAAGCGGCTCGCGGTCGTCGGCGCCGGCCCCGCCGGGCTCGCCTTCGCGGTGTCGGCGGCCGAGCGCGGACACCACGTGTCCCTCTTCGACGCCGCCGACGAGATCGGCGGACAGCTCAACATCGCCAAGAAGGTGCCCGGCAAGGAGGAGTTCGAGGAGACCCTCCGCTACTTCCGCACCCAGTTGGCGCTGCGCGGAGTCGACGTCCGGCTCGCGACGCGGGTGACGCCGGAGCTGCTCACCGGCTTCGACGAGGTCGTCGTGGCCACGGGCGTCACACCCCGTACCCCGGCGATCGAGGGCGTCGACCACGCCAGCGTCGTCAGCTACCTCGACGTGCTGCGTGGCGGCGCCGAGGTCGGTGACCGGGTGGCCGTCATCGGTGCGGGGGGCATCGGGTTCGACGTCGCGGAGTACCTCACCGACGGGGGCCAAGGGGCGAGCCTGGATCCGGAGACCTACTTCCGGGAGTGGGGCGTGGACACGGACTACACGGCTCCCGGCGGGCTGCGGGCCCCCGAACGCCCGAAGCCCCCGCGCACGGTCCACCTGTTGCAGCGCAAGACGACGAAGGTCGGCGCGGGCCTCGGCAAGACGACGGGCTGGATCCACCGGACGGAACTCAAGCACCGCGGTGTCGCGATGGTCGCTGGGGTCACCTACGACCGGATCGACGACGAGGGCCTCCACATCACCGTCGACGGCGTGTCCTCGACGCTCGCCGTGGACACCGTCGTCCTCTGCGCGGGGCAGGAACCACGCCGAGACCTGTACGAGGAGCTGACCGCCGCGGGGGTGACCGCGCACCTCATCGGCGGTGCGGACGTCGCCGCGGAACTCGACGCCAAGCGCGCCATCGACCAGGGAACCCGGCTGGCGGCGACGGTCTAGGGACCGTCCTTAGGATGCGCTCATGTCACTCCCGCACGCCATCCTCACCGCACTCCTGGAGAAGCCGTCCTCCGGTCTGGAGCTGACCCGCCGCTTCGACCGGTCGATCGGCTACTTCTGGTCGGCCACGCACCAACAGATCTACCGGGAGCTGGGGAAGTTGGAGGAGGCGGGGCACATCCGTGCCCTGCCCTCCGCCCAGCCCACCCGCGGCGGGCGCAAGGAGTACGAGGTACTGCCCGCGGGCCGTGCGGAACTGGCGGAATGGGTGGGCAGGACCGAGGACCCCAAACCGATCCGGGACGCCCTGCTGCTGCGGTTGCGGGCGGCCGCCGTGGTGGGGGCCGACGGGCTCGAAGCCGAGCTGCGGCGCCACCTCACGCTCCACGAGAGCCAGTTGGCGGAGTACCTCGACATCGAGGAGCGGCACTTCCCACCGGAGCGGGACGCCCCCGAAGACCGTCTGCGCCATGTCGTGCTGCGCGGTGGCATCGACCTGGAACGGTTCTGGATCGGCTGGCTGACCCATGCGCTGGCGGAACTGGGCCGGTGACCCGGCGGGAGCCGGCGGCTGCATCGCCTATACCACAGCCGGTGTCCGCGGCTGGGCGTTCGTGATCTTCCGGCGCCCAGCCGGAATACTGGTCGGCCCGGATCAAGTCGCCGACGACGAGGGGCGGACACGGTGAACGAAGCGCGGGAGACGGGCGGATGGCAGCAGGGGGCGCGCGGGCGCCACGCCGTCGTCGTGGGGGGCAGCCTCGCCGGGCTGCTGGCGGCACAGGTGCTCGCCGGCCATGCGGACAAGGTGACGGTCGTTGAGCGGGACCGTTGCCCGGACGGCCCTGACTCGCGTCCCGGTGTACCGCAGGGGCGGCACGCCCACGTGCTGCTGGAGGGCGGACAACTCGCCCTGGATGCACTGCTGCCCGGCTTCATGGCCGAATTGAGGGCGGCGGGCGCGCCCCGTGTGGGTATGCCCGCCGACATGGTGCAGTGGCAGAACGGCCGCTGGTTCCGCAGGACGCAGGCCACCACGTACATCTATACGGGATCTCGCGGTCAGATCGAGCACCTGGTCCGCGAGCGGGTGGTGGCCAATCCGGTGATCACCACCATCGACTCCACGGAGGCCGTGGGCCTGCTGGGCGATGCCCGTCGGGTCCGCGGCGTGATGCTGCGCGAACGGGGCGGCAGCACCGACACCGAGCCGTACCCGCTGCGGGCGGACCTGGTCGTGGACGCCTCCGGGCGGGCATCGCGGGCCCCGCAGTGGCTGGCGGCGGTCGGTGCCGAGCCCCCGGAGGAGGAGACGATCGACACCGGCCTCGCGTACGCCTCCCGCATCTACCGCAACAAGAGCCCCCACCTGGGCAGCGATGCGCTCGGCTGCTACGTCGTCCCCGACCCCGCCCAGGTGTACGGCGGCGGGGTGCTTCCGCTGGAGGACGGCCGCCACATGGTGGTTCTGTCCGGCCTGCGGGGTGACGAACCGCCGACGGACGCCGCCGGGTTCACCGCGTTCGCCTCGAGGCTTCCGCACCCGTTCATCCACGAGTGGCTCCTCGATGCGGAGCCGGAGACCGCCCCTTTCGGCTTCCGCCGCACCTCGAACCTGCGGCGCCGGTACGACCGTCCCGGCCGTCGTCCGGCCGGGTTCCTGGCCACCGGCGACGCGCTCTGCACGTTCAACCCGATCTACGGTCAGGGCATGGCCGTGGCCGCGATGGGCGCGGTGGCCCTGCGCGACGCGCTGGCCGACGCACGCCGCACCCCGACGACGCACCGCGTCCAGCAGGCGTTGTTCGAAGCATCGCGGCAGGCCTGGGACATCTCTGCCGGCGCGGACCGGAAGATGCCGGGCGCGGTGGGCAACGCACTCGGCCGACGGGCGGTCGACCGTCCCGTCGCCTGGTACATGAGACGCGTTCAGCAGCGTTACCCGTCCGACGCCTTGGTGGGTGCGGCCTTCCGGTCCGTCCTGACCCTCACCGCGCCCGTGAACGCGCTGTTCGCACCGAAGGTGGCGCGGGCGGTGCTCTTCGGCGGCGCGGCCGGCACTCCCGACGCGCCGCCGATGCACCGCGAGGATGCGGACGCCTGACGGGGTGCCGTGCCGACGCTCCCTGCGCCCCGGCACAGCACGGCGTGCAGCCTCGTACGCCCCGTACCGCCGACCCGGCCATCCGGGTACAGGCCGTGGACATCGCCGGACGGTCGTGGTCGCTCTCGGGCCGCGTCCCTATCGTGTGCGCCGGGGAACGTCCGTTTCCTGTGCATCGTGCCGGTTCAGCGTCGAGGCACCGAGCACCGACGAGAGAGTGCAGCCATGTCAGGAGCCGATCGGGCGAGCGAGGTCTCGCCCAAGAGCGTGATCCGCAGATTCAGTGAAGAGGTCGTCAACCAAGGCAACTACGCAGCGCTGAAGGACCTCGTGCACCCCGATGTGCAGTTCGACAGCAAGATGGCCGGTGTGGCGCCGGGGATCGAGGGTGTGAAGGCCGTCTTCTCGGCCATGCGCAAGGGGTTCCCGGACCTCGCCTGTGCCATCGACGAGCTCGTGGCCGAAGGTCCGACGGTCGCGGAGCGGTTCACCTTCACCGGCACGCACCAGGGGGAGTTCCACGGGGTGGCTCCGACCGGCAAGCGGGTGACCGTGCAGGGGATGGCGATGTTCCGCGTGACGGACGGCAAGATCGCCGCGCGGTGGGGCGTCGAGGACCAGTTGGGACTGCTGAAGCAGCTCGGCTACTTCCCCACGAAGTGAACCGACCGCCGCGGCGGTTGCACCCGCCGCGGCCGACCCCGGGCACGTCCCGCTCGTCCTGCAGCCAGGCCGCCCCCGCATCCGGGGCCGGCGGAGAACGGCCGATGACGGACGGACTGTCGGGAGGCGGCGCCCCTCACGATCAACCGCCGGCGCCCTCGGGACCGCGCACACCGCCCGATCCGCCGTTCCGGCACGCCTCGACGGCGTCGGCGACCTCGTCGAAGAACCGGGCGTGGGCGGCTTCGCTGCACGGTGCTTCCGGGTTCCACGGGACGATCACGGCCCCCGCCACCGCGGCCCGCCACGCGGTGTCGTCCCGCAGCGCGGCGAGGGGGTAGGCATTGGCCCGCACGTCGACGAGGACGACCCGGGGCTCGGCCCGTGCGACGTACGACCAGTCGGTGGTGAACCAGTTGGAACTCGGCCCGCCCTCCGGAGCCACCAGGTGCAGACCGAGCCCGGTCAGCTCCCGGAGGTCGGGCCAGGAAGCCGGCTTGGCCAGGTGGGCGCCGTCGGCGGAGGCCGGGGAGAGTGCGAGCACCACCGGTGGGGCGACGCAGCGTCGCGCCGCGGCACGCAGCCGGTCGGCGGCGTGGCCGAGCGCCGCCGCGCCCGAGTCTGACTCTCCGGCGCCGAGGGCGCGCGCGAGCGCGGTGAACCGGGTGCGTACGTCGGCGGGGGCCCGCCCCGGCCCGACGTCGAGCACCACCAGGGGCACACGCTCCTCCACCTGCTTGGCTGTCTCCGGGGCCAGCCCGTACACCTGGCCCCCGCCGTAGCTGACGGCGAGGACCAGATCCGGGCGCGTACCGAGCAGGACGTCCGCGCCGAGTGCCGCACCGGACCCGAGGTACGCGATGCCCTCGAGCGGCAGGGCTCCCGTCTTGGTCCGGTCCGGCCCCGCGGCGTCGTGGTGGGAGCCGTAGAGCGCCACCGGACGTATCCCGTGGTCGAAGAGGGTCGCCCCGGCCTGCACGTAGGCGACGACCCTCACCGGACGCCGGTCCGCCGTCGCCATGTGGCCACGGTCGTCGAGAAACTGCCAGCCCGTCTGCCGCTCCATGATCGATCTGCTCCTCGTCGTCCGCACCTCGCTGCGGTGTCTTCCTGCCCACGGTTCGCGCGGCACGAACGGCGGACCGGAGCGCGGCCGTCACCGCGCGCCGGTCCGTCGTCGGATGATGCCCTGGGCGATCCCCGCCCGCCCACGGGCCTTCCCGTACGAGGACGGCGTGCTGCCCACGACGGTCGACGAACCGCCGCACGGTCACGAGGACGACGCCGGAGAGGGGTGGGGCGGGCCGCCAGGACTCAGGCCGAGGTCCAGACGGTGGTCGCGTTGCAGAACTCCTTGATGCCGTGCCCGGAAAGTTCCCGTCCGTATCCGGACCGCTTGACACCGCCGAAGGGCATCGCCGGGTGGGAAGCCGTCATTCCGTTGAAGAACACGCCGCCCGCTTCCACGTCGCGCACGAACCTCTCCATTTCGCCGGCGTCACGCGTCCAGACGTTCGAACTGAGTCCGAACGGCGTGCTGTTGGCGACGGAGACCGCCTCGTCGAGGTCGGCGACCCGGTACACCGTCGCGACCGGCCCGAAGGCCTCCTCGCGGTCGATACGCATCTGCGGGGTGATGCCGGTGAGCACGGTGGGGAGGTAGAACCAGCCGCGTGGCCGGTCCTCGGGGCGTGCCGCGCCGCACAGCGCCTCCGCGCCGAGCCGCAGGGCGTCGTCCACGAGTTCCTCCAGGTCCGCACGGCCCTGTTCGGTGGCGAGCGGCCCGATGTCGGTGGACTCCTCCAGCGGGTCCCCCACGGTCAGTGCCTCCATCCTGGCGGCGAACCGTTCCGTGAAACCGTCGTAGACGTCCTCGTGGACGATGAAGCGCTTGGCCGCGATGCACGACTGCCCGTTGTTCTGGACCCGTGCGGTGACCGCGGTCCGCGCGGCCCGGTCCACGTCGGCGGAGGGCATCACGACGTACGGATCGCTGCCGCCCAGCTCCAGGACCGTCTTCTTGACCTCGTCCCCGGCGATCGAGGCGACCGATCGACCGGCGGGCTCGCTGCCGGTGAGCGTCGCCGCGGCGACGCGGGGGTCGCGGAGCACTCCCTCGACCGCACGGGAGTCGATCAGCAGGGTCTGGAAGCAGCCTTCGGGGAAGCCTGCCCGGTTGAAGAGGTACCCCAGGTAGAGCGCTGTCTGCGGAACGTTCGAAGCGTGCTTGAGGAGCCCGGTGTTCCCCGCCATCAGGGCGGGCGCCGCGAAGCGTACGACCTGCCAGAGGGGGAAGTTCCACGGCATCACGGCGAGGATCACGCCGAGCGGCCGGTAGTGGACCCTCGCCTGCGACGCGCCCGCGTCCACCACGTCGGCCTCGGACGGGTACTCGTCGGCCAGCAGTTCCTCGGCGTGGTCGGCGTACCAGCGCATCGCCTTCACGCACTTCGCCGCCTCGGCCCTGGCCGCGGCGAGCGTCTTCCCCATCTCGGTGGTCATGGTGCGGGCGATGTCGTCCTGGTCCTCCTCCAGCAGGGCGGCGGCCCGCTTCAGCATCCGGGCGCGCTCGCCGAACCCGGTGGTGCGGTAGGCGCGGAACGCCTCATGGGCGGCGGCCAGGCGGCTCTCGAGCTCTTCGGGTCCGAGGGGCTCGAAGGTCTTGAGCGTCTCGCCGGTCGCGGGGTTCACGGTGGCGATGGGCATGAGCGTGTCCTCCTTCGGCCGGCACCTACGACCCTGCCGCGGGGTGCGCGTCGGCGCAACGCGGCTGTGCTGTCGCTCCCTCCGGTCCGCGGATCCGGTCGGGCGCTCCTCCCGGCCGACTGCCTCACGTGGGGAGTCCCGACGCCCGCCGAACGAGCAGGCGGCGGGTGCGCGACGTAGGCTCGTCAGGGTACGGATCAGCTGCCCCGGGCCATTCCTCCAGGGAGGCGACGTGACCGGACAGCGCCGCTCCGCACGGGCGTCCGCGTGCCTCACCGCGCTCGTCGCCGTCGCACTCGCGGCCGGCGGCGCGACAGGAGCCCAGGCCGACGACGACATCACTTCGTTGACCGCACGGCAGATCGCCGACGAGGCCAGGGAAGCCCTGTTGGACGCCCGGTCGGTGCACATCTCCAGCACGGGCGATCTGCGCCACCCGCACGCACCCGACGAGCTGGACCTCAGTCTGGACCGCGCGGGCAACTGCGCCGGCACCGTGAGCATGGGTTCCAAGGGGTCCGTGGAGATCATCAAGCGCGGCGAGACGGTGTGGTTGAAGCCGGACGCGGCCTTCTGGAAGAGCCAGGTGCCGGGGAACGGCGAGGAGGCGCAGAAACTCTTCGGCGACCGCTACCTGCGCGGTTCCACGAACGACAGCGTGCTCGAGGGCCTGGCCGACGTGTGCGACCTCGACACCTTCCTCGACCGGCTCACGGGCGCCGAGGACACGCAGGTCCCCCTGACCAAGGGCGCGAAGACCGAGGTCGACGGGACCCCGGCGATCCCCGTCACGGGCAAGCACGCCGGCAGGACGCTGACGCTGTACGTCGCGACCGAGGGCAAGCACTACCCGGTGCGGCTGGTCGTGACCAGCGCCGGCGCGGCCAAGGCGACGGTCGACTTCACCGACTACGACGAGCCGGTTCCCACGGCGACCCCGCCGGCGAGCGACACCGTCGACCTGTCCACCGTGATGGACCTGGTGGGGTGAGTGGGGACCCCCACCCCCTGGCGGTGCGCTGCGGGCGGCACCAGACTCGACGTCATGTCGGACAAACGGAGTGCTGGTCTGCTGCTCTTCCGGGTCGCCGACCCGGGCCTCGAGGTGCTGATCGGACACATGGGCGGTCCGTTCTGGGCGGCGAAGGACGCGGGCGCCTGGTCGATCCCGAAGGGCGAGTACGGTCCGCAGGAACTGCCCGAGGCCGCCGCGTACCGGGAGTTCGAGGAGGAACTCGGGGTTCCGCCGCCCGACGGGGAGCGGATCCCGCTCGGGGAGAGCGTCCAGCGCAACGGGAAGATCGTGACGATCTGGGCGGTCGAGGGTGATGTGGATCCGGACCGGATCGTGCCTGGCACGTTCCGCATGGAGTGGCCTCCGCGGTCCGGCGTGCTGTGCGAGTTCCCCGAGATCGACCGGGTCGGCTGGTTCTCGCCGGAGCGCGCCGGGCAGCTCCTCGTCCCAGGACAGCGCGTGTTCCTCGACCGGCTCCGCACGTTCCTGGACGGGGGCCGCTGAGGGTTCGGACGCCGATCCCGCCGCACTCCTCCAGATCAGGGAGGGGCTGACCCCACGGGATCCCTGGCGCGGTGGACCGGACGTGCGCGTCGGTCGCCCGGGGGGACGCCCGGGAGGAGGATGGGGGTACGGCCTTGGCCGGCCGTACCGCAAGACGGGACACGACAACGGCGTGACCGGAGCGGAAGGCGACAGCGATGTCGGGTAGCAGCAGGGCATTTGGTGGTTTCCGGCTCGACGGCGTCGAGCAGGCCCGCGGCTTCGTCGGCCGGACGCCCCGGCAGACGGTGTTCGGGGCCCGCAGGAGGCCGTCGCTGCATCCGCCCGGTGCCACGACCGTCCTCGTGCACCCCGACGGGGGCCGCGCACCGGCCGCGTTCGCCGTTCTCGACGTCCCGGCGGAGGCCGTGTCCGCCGCCGGCGTCGGACTCCTCGTCCGCGCGGTGGTGTTCGGGCCCTCGACGGACTTCGAGCACAACGGGAACGGGTCCGCCCGCGGCCGCGGCATCCCCTGGCGCTGGGACCCGGCTGACGACTGGTGCAGGGACCCGGCTGACGGTGTCCCGTCCGTGTTCGGACCGCCCGCGCCTTCCGGGGCGCCGAGGCAGACCTGACGGCGGTCGCACGGTGCCGGGGCCCGCCGTGGATCCGGTGGAGGCGCTGGACCGGATCGCGTTCCTACTGGAACGCGACGGAGTTCCGACGTACCGGGTGCGGGCCTTCCGGACGGCGTCTGCCGCCGTCAGCGCACTGGGCGAGCAACAGACCCGGGAACGTGCGGCGGCCGGCTCGCTGGAGACGGTGCGCGGGATCGGGCCGAAGACCGCGCAGGTCGTGCGCGAGGCCCTGGCCGGCGGGGTCCCCGCGTACCTGCACAAGCTCCAGATGATGGACGACGCGCAGGCTCCGGCTCCGCAGGGCGGCGGGGGCGCCCGGCTACGAGCGGCGCTGCGCGGCGACTGCCACCTGCATTCGGACTGGTCGGACGGGGGCAGTCCCATCGAGGCGATGGGACGCACCGCGGCGCACCTCGGCCACGAGTGGGCCGTGCTCACCGACCACTCCCCCCGGCTGACGGTCGCACGCGGGCTCTCGGCGGGCCGTTTGCGCGAACAACTGGACGCGGTGGCCGAGCTCAACCGGACCTGGGCGCCGTTCCGCCTGCTCACCGGCATCGAGTGCGACATCCTCCCGGACGGGACCCTCGACCAGGAACCGGAGCTCCTGGACCGGTTGGACCTGGTCGTCGCCTCCGTCCACTCCAAGCTCCGCATGGAGGCCCGGCCGATGACCCGAAGGATGATCACGGCCGTCCGCAGTCCGCTGGTGGACGTGTTGGGTCACTGCACGGGGCGGCTGGTTGCGGGGCGCGGCCGTCCCGAGTCCGTGTTCGACGCGGACCGTGTCTTCGCGGCGTGCGGCGAATACGGGACGGCCGTGGAGATCAACTGCCGTCCGGACCGCCTGGATCCCCCTCGGCGACTGCTGCGCCGGGCGGTGCAGGCCGGGGTGCTCTTCGCCGTCGATTCCGACGCCCACGCCCCCGGACAGCTCGACTGGCTGATCAACGGCTGCGCTCGAGCCGAGGAATGCGGTGTGCCGGAGGACCGCGTGATCAACACCTGGGGCGTGCAGCAGCTGTTGCGCTGGACACGCACGCGTGAGCTGCCGGGCGGTTGAGGCGTGTCGGGCACGCGGCCGTCCCGCGGGCCCTTGCCCTTGCCCTTGCCCTTGCCCTTGCCCTTGCCCTTGCCGTGGGCCTACCCGTGCCGTCGAAACCACAGACCGTGCCGTACGGGCCGTGGCGTGCGACCTTGGAGGAGAGCCGCCGCCCGGGCACCGTGCCGGCCCCGGGACCAGCGTGAGAGAGGACGGCGATCACCGTGACCGTTCCCGAGCACCACCATGAAGTATCGGTGCAGATCAGCGGCAAGCCGGAGGACGCGGACGCGGTCTTCGGCGCGCTGCACACGGCGTACCCCTGCGACCGGGGCGTCGAGGAGCACCCCCATGAGGGCGGCCACGGCCACCCCACGATCTGGATCGCCACCTACGACGTGGCGTGCCGGGCACCGGTCGGGACGGTGGCGGCGACCAGCCTCGGAGGATCCGTGGCAGCCGAGCTCTCCGGTTCCCACCACGCCGTGGACGAACTCGCCAGGGCACTCGCCTCGGGGTTCGCCGTCGAAGTGGAGCTCACGGCCTCGGGGGACGGGGAGAAGCAGGTCCGGTTGCGGCTGGACACGGCGCCGGCCCTCGCCGCCTGAGGCCCGGTGACCCGACGCGCCCGCCACGGACCGACAGGGCCGAACGGACGCGCCCGCCACCGGTCGAGCCGGGCCTGACCGGCGTGTCGGAGCCGGAGGGCGTCCCCCTTCGGCTCCCATCCACGGTCCGGCCGGAACCACACGCGAGCGGCGACGATCGAGTCGTTCGGCGTCTCCCGGACCGGGCCCGCGGCGACGGACGCGGACGGCGGTCGTGGGGCCCGGTCCTCCGGCCGACCGTACGGTGCCGTCCTTTGTGCCGGCAGACCGGCGCTCGTGGCGGGGCGGCGCGGCGTGTGCGGGCCCGACGGGTGGAACCGGGACGTCAGGAAGCCTCGACGGCCGCCTTGATGCGTCCGGCGAAGGCGTCCGCGTCCTTGCGGGCGGCCGCGAGCGCAAGGCCGACGAGAAGTTTGCCCAGGCCGTGTCCTTCCAGGGTGTTGAAGACCCTCAGCCGGGTGCGCCCGCCGTCGACGGGCTCCACGTCGTACCCGCCCTCGGGAGCCGTCACGAGGTTCTTCGACAACTCCGTCCAACGGATCCGACGGGGCGGGTCGAACTCGCTGATCCGGAACTCCCGGTGGGTGGTCATCCCGGCGTCCTTGACCGTACTCCGGTAGACCGTGCCGACGGCGGTCGGGCCGTCCGTCGTCTTCGCCATCTGCTGCACCCTCGGGCTGAACGCGGGGTCGTTCTCACCGTCCGCGAGGAAGGCGAACACCTCCTCGACGGGGCGGTCGATCACGACCGTCGCCTCGAACCGTCCGGCCATCGGTCTCTCCCTGTCGGCTCACGCGGTCGGCTCGCCGAGGAGCACCGCACTTCCCCCAGGGTCGCAGACCTCGAGCGGCCGCACCCGTCGGGAGCCGGCGGTGCCTGCTGCGGCCGTCCGGCGCGGTCCGCGGGCCCCGCACCGGAGGCGAGCCGTGCTCGTGCACGGCCCCGGCCCCTGCGGCCCCCGCGGACCGCGCACCCGTCCCGCTGCTACGGGACCGGCCGCACCGGCAGCTCCTGCACGCTGTTGCCGACGAAGCTGGCGTGCCGGGTGAGCTCCGGTTCCGGCACCGCGAGGTCCAGGTCCGGGAAACGGACGAAGAGCTGCTCCAGGGCGATGGTCGCCTCCATCCGGGCCAGCGGCGCACCGAGGCAGTAGTGCGGGCCGTGGCCGAGCGAGAGGTGTCGGGACGCGGAGTTCCGGGTCACGTCGAAGCGGTCGGCGTCGGGGCCGTGCACGGCCTTGTCGCGCCCGGCGGCCGAGTACCCGGCCAGCACCGGGGTGCCCTCGGGGATCACCGTCCCGTCGAGGGTGAGGTCCCGGGTCGGGTAGCGGAACGGGAAGTAGCTCACCGGGCTGTCCCAACGCAGTGTCTCCTCGACCACGTCCGCCCAGCTCGCCCCGCCGGACAGCACCAGCGCGAGCTGGTCCCGGTGCCCGCACAGGGCGCGTACGGCGTTGGTGATCAGGTTCAGCGTGGTCTCGTGACCTGCGATGATCATCAACAGCAGGGTGCCGATGAGCTCGTGCCGGCTGAGCCGGTCGCCGTCCTCCTCGCGGGCGGCGATCAGGGCGCTGGTGAGGTCGTCGCCGGGGTCCTGCATCCGGGCGGCCGCCACCGTCGTCAGCACCCCCACCAGCTCCTTGTTGGCGGCCACGGCCTCCTCGGGACCGATGTCGGTGGCGACGACCTGGTTCGAGAGGTGGTGCAACCGGTCCTGGTGCTCGACGTCCACGCCGAGCAGTTCGCAGATGACCCCCATCGGCAGCGGCATGGCGAAGTGCCGGCGCAGATCGGCGGCGCCGCCCCCCTCGGCCGCCGCCCGGCCGAGGGCGTCGAGCAACTCGGCGGTCACCGCTTCGATGCGCGGTCGTAGTTCCTCCACCCGGCGCGCGGTGAACGCCTTGCTCACGAGGGACCGCAGCCTGCGGTGGTCGGCGCCGTCGGCCGTCGTCATGCCCTGCACGGTGGCGAACGTCTTCAACGGCCACCCGTCCTCGATCCTTCCCTCGCGCAGTGCCGTGAAGTGGGCGGCGCCCTTGGCGACATCGGGGTGGGCGAGGAACTCCCTGAGCGCATCGTGACCGAGTACGGCCATCCCGGCCACGTCGCCGGGGAGGACGACCGGGGTGACCGCTCCCTGCGCGAGCAGCCGGGCATTGTCCGCGTGCGGGCATCCCCCGGCCGGGTCCATCCGGTGGGGGGTGGTAGACGACGTGTTCAACGTGGGCCTCCTGTCGCTCGCGCTGACGGGGATGGTGTTGCACGGGGCGGCTGCGGCGGGCGCGGTACGCGCGGCAGCTGCGGGTCGGTGAACCGGACCGGGAGCGCGGCGAGACCCTTGCTCCACGGGGACGAGATCCAGGACAGGTCGGACTCGGCCACGGCGAGTTCCAGATCGGGCAGCCGGTGCCTGATGGTGTCCACCGCGGTACGCGTGATCAGTCTGGCCGGGTCCTGGGCGGGGCAGGTGTGCGGGCCCGCGCCGAAGGCGAGGTGGGAGCGGTTGCCCGCGATCGGACTGCCGTCCGGCGGCAGCACCGCCGGGTCGGCGTTGGCGGCGGCCAGCCCGAGGATCAGCATGTCCCCCGCCCTGATGTCCTGGCCGCCGAAGTGCAGGTCCCGCGTCGCGTAGCGTGCGGGGAAGTTCTGGGTCGGGGGGAAGCGCCACAACACCAGGTCGAGGGCGTCGTCGACGGTGAGGTGTCCTCCGGTGAGCGAGGAGCGGAACGCCGGGTCGCAGAGCAGGATGCGCAGCGTCGTGGCGATCCAGTTCACGGTGGTCTGGTTCCCCGCGACGAACATGACCACGAGGTTGTGCAGGACTTCCTCGTCGGTGAGCCGCGCCGGATGGTGCAGCAGGGCCGACGTCACGTCGTTGCCCGGCCTGCTCCGCTTCTCCTCGATCAGTTGGAGGAGGGTCGCGCCCATCCGCCTGCTCGCACCGGCCGAGTCGGCGTTGGCAACGACCGTGCCGGCGATGTCCTGGACGAGCTGCCGGCCCGTGCGTTCGTCCAGGCCGAGCAGTCCGGTGATGACCAGCATCGGGAGCCTGCGCGCGTAGTGCGGCACGAGATCGGCCCTGCGGCGTTCGGCGAACGAGGCGATCAGCTGCTCGGCCGCCGTCCGTACACTGCGCCGCAGTTCGTGCCCGTTGATCCTGGCGAGCGCGTAGGAGACGGCTGCCCGCATGCGCCGGTGCTGTTGCCCGTCGGCGTACAGCAGCGCGGGCCGCCAGCCGACCATCGGCAGGATGGGTGAGTCGGCGGGGACCCTCCCTTCCCGCAGCAGGCTCCAGCGGCGCGGATCGTGGGAGAAGTCCTGCTCCTCCCGGGTGACTCGGAGCAGTTCGCGGTGCCCGAGCACCAGCCAGGCCCCGGTGCCCGGCGCGACCACCACCGGTGCCACCGGGCCGTGTGCGCTGCGGAGTTCCTCGTACAGCGCGGGCATCGCGTCGCCGTCGAGGTGCGGGCCGTACAGGGCGGTGGCGGCCGGGCATCGCCCGCCGGGGCCGGTACCGGCGTGCGGAAGCGTCATGAGGACTCCGTGGCGGCGTCGATGAGGTGGCGTACGAGGGCGATCAGGACTCGCACCGAGGAGCGGGTGTCTCGGGCGTCGCACGCCACCAGCGGTGTACTGGGCAGCAGGTCGAGAGCGGTGCGCAGGTCGTCCTCGGAGTGCCGGGGGCTGCCCGGGAACACGTTGACCGCCACGGCGAACGGCAGGTCGAGGTCCTCCAGGTTGCCGAGGGCGTCGAAGGAGGCCGCCAGGTCGCGGGTGTCGATCAGCGCGAGCGCACCGAGAGCGCCCTTGGCGAGGTCACGCCAGGCCGGCAGGAAGCGCTGCTGCCCTGGAGTGCCGAACAGATAGAGCACCAGCTCGCCGTCGAGGGTGATGCGGCCGAAGTCGAGGGCGACGGTGGTCGTGGTCTTGGACCGCTCCCCGCCGGTGTCGACCGTCGCGCCGGCCTGCGTCATCACCGCTTCGGTGGACAGCGGCCGGATCTCCGAGACGGTCCCGATGAGCGTGGTCTTCCCGACGCCGAGCGGGCCCACGACGAGGATCTTCGCCGCGCCGGCGACGCCCGAAGTGAGGTACTTGCCGTCCGGAGCACCGCTGGACGGTGGGGCCGGCGCGGACGCGGCCGGTGACGCACCGGGAACCGGGGCGTCAGAGACGGCTTTCGAGGCCATGGAGGACCTTTCTCAGCATGCTCACATCGGCACGTTCGGCCGGGGGGACGGGCGGTCGGGCGAGGATCAGCCCCCAGTCGAGGAGGTCGGCGAGCAGCACCTGGAGGATCGACGGCGGCTGCCCCAGGTGTGCCGCCACTTCGGCGACCGACAACAGCCCCTGGCAGTGCGCCAGGATCGTGCGGTGCTCCGGCTGGAGGGACTCCGGCACGGCGGTGTCCGCGGCCATCACCAGCGTTTCCCAGGGCAGCGGGTTCCCACCGGCGCCCGACCTGCCGCGGGAGATGACGTACGGGCGGACCGCTCGGGTGGTGGTCCTCTCCTGCGGACGGTCCGTCATGAGGACGGATCCACTGGGTCCCTCGGCTGTGCGCTCAGGTGCGCGCCGATCTTCGCCACGAGGAGCTGCATCTGCTGTGCCACCAGACCGACGTCGGCCCCGGCGTCGGTGGCGACGCCCAGGTGCGCCCCGACCCCGGCGTGGGTGAACAGGACGAACCCGTGGTCGGACTCAAGCATCAACTGGCGCACGCCGGCGCCGCCGCCGAACAGGAGTGCCGCGGTGGAGCGTCCGGTCATCGTCATGGCCGCGCACGCGGCGGAGAGCGATTCCGCTTCGGGAACACTGAGCCGGGCGACGGGCCCTTCGAGGTTCTCGGCGGAGGCGTGGCCGAGCCGCAGTCCGTCCTCGGACACCACCACGGCGTGCCGGACCCCCGGGATCTCGGTCAGCGGGCGGAGCATCCATCCCAGGTCGGGCAGTCTCGTTATGGCTCCGGTCACGGCCGGCCTCCGTCGTGGTCGGTGTCGTCGGGCAGGGACGTGTCCTCCAGGGCGGCGCGACCGCGCCGCGTTCCGGAGACGACGCTGGCGATCGACGCGCGGGCGGCCTCCGGGGTCCAGGTGTCACCGGGTGCGGGCGGTGGCGCGGGCACGTCCACGGCTGGGCCACGGGCTGCACGCCGGCTCCGGCGCCGCGGCAGGGTTCCCGGAGCGGCTGCCCATGTGTCGTCCCTGGCGGCCGGGGGCACGGCGCCGGCGGGCTCGTGCGCGGGCTCGACGGTGTCCGTCGTAGGACGCAGCGGTTGGTGCGACGCGGCCCGCGGTGCAGCCGCAGCCGAGGCGATCTGCTGCGGAGGAGCGGCGGAGGGGGGCGCCTCGGTGAGCAGTCGGTGCGGCACGAAGGTGACGGCGCGTGTGCCGCCGTACGCGGACGCTCCCGTGAGTTCGACGTTGAAGCCGAGCTCCCGCGTCCACCGGCCGACGCAGGCCAGCCCGAGCCGGGGCACCGCGCCGAGCCGGGTCAGGTCGAGGTCGTCGCGGAGCTGGGCCGTTGCGTGTTGGAGGACGTCGGGCGGCATGCCGAGCCCTGCGTCGTCGATCTCGACGACGGCCCCCGCGCCCACCTCCCTGATGGTGACGACGACGTGGGTGCTGGACGGGGAGAACACCGTGGCGTTCTCAAGGAGTTCGGCGATGGCGTGCATGAGTCCCTCGACTGCCGGAGGCACCACGTGCAGCGTCTGTCCGCCGTGGACCTCGACCCGTCCGAACTCCACGATGCGGGACTGGGCGCCGCGGACGCAGTCGTAGAGGGACACCGGCCGGGTCTCCCGTCGTGCCGGCCAGATCCCGCACATCACGAGCAGCGTCTGGGCTTTGCGGGTCATCTGGGCGGCGGCGTGGTCGGCCTTCATCACTTCGGCCATCAGCCGCGGGTCCTCGATCGACCGCTCGACGTGGTCCAGCACCTGCTGCTGGACGGTGGCCATGGCGTGCATGGTGCGGGCGACCGATTCGAAGGCGGACTGGACGGAGTCGCGCAGGGCCCGCTCCCTGCGCACCGCTTCGTCGGAGCCGAGCGCCGTGACGACGGTGTCGAGCGCCCGGGCGAAATCCTCCCCGATCTCGCTCTGCGGGCCGAGGGCTCCGGGAACGGTGTCGAGCCGTCGACCGCTGCGTAACCGCTCGGCGATGGCAGGCACTCGCGCCGCGGCCAGGTGCAGGACCTCCGCGCCGCGAGCCGTCGCCAGCCGTGCCGCGCGGGCCCGTTCGGCGCGTTCGGATCGCAGCGCACGGCGCAGGTGCAGCGCCCAGAGGAGCAGCGGCAGCGCGGCGGCCACGCCACAGCCCGCGCTCAGTAGCACGTCCATGACACGGCCTTCCGGGATATCGCGACCACGGAGAATGCATTCCTTCCAGAGCACACACGGGCTCTCCCGGCGACCGGGAGCAATCAGATCTTACGATCAACCAGACTTATCCCCATGCCAGTTGAGCAACACCTATCACTTTCCGCCAACCACGTGCATCCCTCGGTGATGTCGCCTTCAGGCACCCCGGAGCCCCTGACGTGCGGGCGTGCGCCCCGCCGGGCCGTTCAGAGCGGCAGGGGCCGGGCCCGCGGGCTGCAGCACGGAACCTCGCAGGGCCTCGACGGCGAGGGCGACGGCGCTCGCCACCGGCCCCGGTCAGGACTTCCCCGCCGCCGCGACCGCCTTCGCGAGCTTGGCGACCTGACGGGCGTGCAGGTCATCGGGCAACTGCGCCTCCTTCGGCTCCAGCAGGTTGAGCGCGAAGAAAACCGCGACGTTCCTCCCCTGCCGCACCGCCGTGAGGTGTACCGGCATCGCGTTGCCCGGAGTCGTCCCCGTCATGGTCCAGGCCACCGCCTCATCCCCTCCCTCCGGAGCGTCCTCGCTCTTCACGTCGACGTACTTGACGGTCCCGCCGTCGGTGTTCCCCGAGGTCGAGAAGCCGTTGGCACACGCCTTCAGTGCCTTGCGGACGTTCGCCAGCGTCGTGCGCGCGCCCTCGCCCTGGTACGAGAACAGACTGACCGTCACGGTGAGCCCCGGCGTGCCGCTCGACAGGAACGAGCGGCTGGCCCAGTCCGCCGCCTCGGGGGTGCGGGCCGCACCCGATGCCGTCATCTCGGCCAGCGGGCTGCACTCCGCGCGGTCGGTCTCGGGACGGCGCTCCGACGGACTGATGTCCTGGGCCTGGTACGAGGGCAGCTCGGTCTCGGTGATCAGCGCGGTCCTGAGCGCGTCCGCGAGGAGCACGGCCGAGCGGGGACCGCCCTTGCCCGCGGGATTGCCGGACGCACCGGACGGCCCCGGTGAGCCCGACTCGTCCGGGGAGCCGGTGCAGCCGGTCAGGAGCGCGGCGGCCAGCCCGCCGGCGAGGGCGAGCCCGCCCCTGCGCCGGAGGGCCGGGAAGGTCATGAGAGCCATGGGAATCCTGTCGGTTCGGTGGGGTACGGCGGCGTCGCGGCTCGCGGCTCGTGGCTCCCGGTGGTCCGGGCGTCCGTACCAGCAAGCGCGTCCCGGCGCCCGCGGTCGACGGGCTGCGTGGAAAGTGTGTCCCGGATCACGCCGCGACGCCGGTAGGGACCGCGGGTGGTTCGGCCGTGTCGGCGGCACCGGGCCCCGGTGTGGGACCGGGCGTCTGCCGGACGGGCACTGCCAGGTGCACCCCGCTCTCAACAGTTGCCCGCGGACACCCGGCAGTTCGGTGCAGCCGACGGGGCACGCGCGAGGCGATGGGCACCATCATTGCCGGACGGCCTTTCACGGGCGGGCGCTACCGAGGCGTTCCCAGAGGCGGAGCAGGTGCGCGTGCAGGACTTCCTCGGCTTCCTCTGTGGTCAAGTGGCCCATGAGTACGTGGGTGGTGAGGCCGTCGGCTAGGGCCAGCAGGGTTCGAGCTTCGCCCTGCGGGTTGGGCGGTGCAGTGCCTCCGTCGACGGCGCCTTCCTCGGCGGCCTCCGTGATGAGGCGGGCGAGGAGGTCCTGGAGGGCCGCGTAGCTGTTCCTCAGCGGGCGGGCGAGTGACTCGTTGACGGTGGCCTGGGCGACGAATGCGAGCCAGATCCGCGCTTCGGTGCGGTGTTCCTCGCGGAGCAGGGCGATCTCGTTGGTCGCGTGGCCCAGGGCGGTGGCGACCGACTGGGCCGGGCTTGCGGCCAGCCGTGCCTTCATGCGTTCGGTGATGCGTTCGCCGACGTGGTCGACGGCGAACAGGAGCATCTCCTCCTTGCTGCGGAAGCAGCGCTGAACGGCGCCCAGGGAGACCTGCGCGCGGGCGGCGACGTCACGCATGCTCACCCCCTCCACCCCGTGTTCGTCGGCAAGGAGGCAGACGGCCTCGGCGATCCGGCGGCGTCGGCCTTCGTAGTCCACCTGTTTGGGCATGCGCGGTCGACCTCCTTATTTCGATACGATCGTATCGCTTCCCGGGTATGGTCGGACACCAACTCTTCGGCAGGTGGACAGGGAGCACGATGATCAGGCATGACACCCCGTGGGCAAGGACGGCAGCCGCCCAGGCGGAAGCGGTTCGAGGCGGCGAGATATCGGCCCTCGAACTGGTCGACAGCCACCTGGAACGCATCGCTGAGGTGAACCCACAGGTCAACGCCGTCACGCAGCTGACGGCCGAACGAGCCCGTGAGGCCGCGGCGCAGACGGACCGACGGAGGGCAGCGGGCGAAGCACTCGGGCCGCTGGCCGGCGTGCCGTTCACGGTGAAGGAGTCCACCGCCGTGGAAGGGGTGCCGACCACGCTCGGAACGTCACGTTTCCGCGACCACGTGGCATCGACGGACGCTCTCCCGGTGGCACGACTCCGCACGGCCGGGGCCATTCCGATCGGCCACAGCAACATGCCCACCCTGATCCTGGCCGGGATGCACACCCGGAGCGAATTGTTCGGCGACACCGTCAACCCGTGGGACCGGAGCCGGACCCCCGGTGGCACCAGTGGTGGCGACGGCGTGGCCGTCGCCACCGGCATGGCCGCGCTCGGTCTCGGCAACGATTCCGGCGGTTCAGTACGGATCCCGGCCTCGTTCTGCGGCGTGGCGGGGCTGAAGCCGACCACCGGGCGGTTCCCCGCCGACCACCGCGTCCTCGGCCCGGACGACCCGGGACCGGCCTCACAAATGCTGGTCACCGACGGCCCCCTGGCCCGCACGGTCGCCGACCTGCGGCTGGCATACGAGGCACTGGCCGGGACCGACCCGCGGGACCCGCGGGCCGTGCCGGTACCCCTGTACGGCGAGCCGCTGCCGAGGCCGGTCAGGGTCGCGGTCGTGACCGACCCCGGCGGCCACGGTGTTCATCCCACGGTCCGCGCGGCTGTCACGGCCGCGGCCGACGCCCTGAGCGACGCCGGGTACGACGTGCGGGAGATGGCCGACGTTCCGCGGTTGGACGAGGCACTCGAGGCATACGGACGGATCACCGTGACCGAATTCACGCCGACCTGGCCAGTGGTGCGGAAGCTGCTCGGCGAAGGCGGAGACCGCTACATCCAGATGGCCATGGAGAAGAGTCCTCCTGCGAATGCCGAAGAGCTCACGAAGCTGATGGGGACCTGGCTCGGTATCCGCCGCTCCTGGGCGGAGTTCCTCGACGCGTACCCGCTGTTGCTCGGACCGGTGTTCACCGAGCCGCCCGTCGAGCCGGGTTTGGAGTCACGCGACGAAGCGGGACACGAGCGGGTCGCTTCGGGCATGCGCCTGTGCACGGTGACCAGCTTCGTGGGCGTTCCCGCGGTGGCCGTGCCGACCGGGGTCAGCGACGGACTGCCGTCCGGCGTGCAGATCATCGGGCGCGCGTTCCGAGAAGACCTCTGCCTGGCCGCAGCCCAGGCGATCGAGAACCGTCTCAGCGTGCTCACGCCGGTCGACCCCCGCCCGGAAGTTCCGGCTGTCGCGCGGTAGGCGGTTCTACGCCTGCGGGCACAGGGGTGGCCCGGGTCAACGGGCGGCGGGACGGAGGCAGCATCCGCGCCGCACCGATCGCGGGCCCTTCTCTCCGCCGGCTCTCCCGTCCGTCACCGAGCCCTGAAGACCACCGACCGGTTGCTCGGGCTCGTCGCCTGGTTCGCCGCTCGCTGGCGGCAGGTCCTTCCGGAGGAGGTGCGGCCCGGCGCCCGCCTGCCGCACCCCGTCCGGGCGTCAGCCGACCGCGGGCACCGGATCCTCCGCCCGCAGGACCCCGATCAGTGCGGTGACCGTGTCGACCATGGCCAGACGCCCCGCCGAGAGGTAGGCGCGGGAGTCCACCGCGTCGGCGTTGGCGGCCAGGTACGTGCGGATGGCTCCGGTCATGGCGAGGTTGAGCGCCGTCCCGATGTTGACCTTGGCGATCCCGCCCGAGACCGCGGCGGCGAGTTCCGCATCCGGTACGCCCGAGGAGCCGTGCAGGACCAACGGCACGTCGAGGGTCCCGGCCAACCGGGCCAGCAGTCCGTGGTCGAGCGAGGCCGTGCGGGTCGTCATGGCGTGCGCGCTACCGATGGCGACGGCGAGGGCGTCCACGCCGGACTCCTCGACGAACGCCCGTGCCTCCTCCGGTTCGGTGCGCGCCCCGGGAGCATGGGCGTCCAGGGGCGGCGCCCCGTTCTTCCCGCCGACCTCCCCGAGCTCGGCCTCCACCCACAGACCGTTGCGGTGCGCCCATGCGGCGGCGGCGCGGGTGGCGGAGAGGTTCTCCTCGTACGGCAGGTGCGACGCGTCGTACATCACCGAGCTGAACCCGGCACCGGCCGCCGCGCGCAGCAGTGGGTCGCTCGTGACGTGGTCCAGGTGGAGCGCGACGGGAACATCGGCAACGGCAGCCGCCTCGGCCGCCGCACGGGCGAGCGGACGGACGCGCCCGTAGCGGTACTTCACCGCGTTCTCACTGATCTGCAGGATCACCGGGGCCCCGGCGGCCTCGGCTCCTGCCACGACGGCTTCGGCGTGTTCCAGCGTGATGATGTTGAAGGCGGCCACGGCGCGGCGCTCCGCCGCTGCCGCTGCGACGAGGGCCGCGGTCTCTGCGAGCGGCATCGGTCACGCCCCGGCCAGAATGACGGACCGGGTGAGGTGGCGCGGACGGTCCGGGTCCATACCGCGGGCCTGCGCCACGGCCACCGCGAGGCGCTGGGCCCGCACGAGCTCCGCGAGGGGGTCGAGGCCTCCGGCCACCCACATCCCGCCCGTGGCGTGCACCTCGTCGGCCAGGCCCGCCGGCGCGTCGCCGATCATCCACGTCGCCGTGCCCCGCGTGGTGACGCTGATCGGGCCGTGTCGGTACTCCATCGCCGGGTACGCCTCGGCCCAGGAGCACGACGCCTCACGCACCTTGAGCGCCGCCTCGTGGGCGAGACCGACGGTCCAGCCGCGACCGAGGAAGGTGACCTGCGAGCAGCCGACCAGCCAGGGGGGCAGGGGCTCGGCCAGGGCGTCACGGACGTCCTCGACGACACCGTCACCGTGCAGGCCGAGGTGGGCGCGCACGAGGGTGAGCGCCGTCGTCGCGAACCGGGTCTGGACGACGGACTCCTCGTCGGCGAAGTCCAGGACGACCGTGTCGTCGGCGACGGTGGTCACGGGGGTGGCGGGGTCGGCCGTGATCGCGGTCGTGCGCGTCCGTCCGCGCAGCCGGCCGAGCAGTTCGAGCACCTCGGTGGTGGTACCGGAGCGGGTCAGCGCCACGACCCGGTCGTAATGGCGGCCTGCGGGGAACTCGGAGGCCGCGAAGGCGTCCGATTCACCCTGCCCCGCCGACTCACGCAGCGCGGCGGCCGCCTGTCCCATGAACAGCGACGTGCCGCAGCCGACGAACGCCACCCGCTCGCCGGCCGCCGGTAGCACCGCCCCCTGAACGCCGGCGAGTTCCGCTGCCTTCTCCCAGCACTCCGGCTGGCTCGCCAGCTCGTTGCCGACATGACTCATGTCCGCTCCACCCTCTCCATTGAGTGCGCATTTCTGCAAGTTAACGTCGACTTTCGAGCAACTTCAAGCATCCCTGGTGGTGTGGCGTGCGCTAGGGTCAGCTCCGGGATCCGAGGAAGGGAGCGGTCGATGTCGCGCGACGCGCGCTGGAAGACGCTGCTGGAACTGCTGGTTGAGCGGGGCCGGCTGGACGTCGAGGAAGCCGCCGCGGCCCTGGACGTCTCGGCGGCCACCATCCGGCGCGACTTCGACCAGCTGGCCGAGCAGCAGATGCTGGTGCGCACACGGGGCGGCGCGGTCGTGCACGGGGTCTCGTACGAACTCCCGCTGCGCTACAAGACTTCCCGGCGCGCCGCGGAGAAACAGCGCATCAGTGTGGCGGTCGCCGGACTCATCTCGCCCGGCGAAACGGTCGGGTTCACCGGAGGAACCACGACGACCGAGGTCGCCCGTGCGCTGGCGGCGCGCCCCGACCTCGCGTCCGGGTCCCCCGCGCTCACCATCGTCACCAACGCGCTCAACATCGCCAACGAGCTGGCGATCCGACCCCAATTCAAGATCGTCGTCACGGGCGGGGTAGCCCGACCCCAGTCCTACGAACTCATCGGGCCGCTCGCGGACGGCGTGCTCGGCCAGATCACCATGGACGTGGCGGTGCTGGGCGTGGACGCCTTCGACGTGGTGCACGGCGCCGCCGCACACGACGAGGACGAAGCCGCGATCAACCGGCTGCTGTGCGAGCGCGCGCAACGCGTCGTCGTCGCCGCCGACACCACGAAGCTGGGGGCGCGCGCCTTCGCCCGCATCTGCGCCACGGAACAGGTCGACACATTGGTGACCGACGCCGCCGTGCCCGACACGACGGTCGCCCGGTTCACGGAGGCGGGCGTGACCGTGCTCCCGGTCTGAGACGCCGCTACGTCCCCGCGGGGCAGCGGCTCGGAGGAGCTATAACAGGATCATGATCATTCACGTGGCACCGCTCGACGACTGGCTCGCCATCCCGGAACGCCCGTACGCGCCCGCCTCGCTCGCCGCGGAGGGCTTCGTGCACTGCTCGCCCGACGAGCGGACGACGCTCGCCGTCGTCAACGCCTTCTACCGTGAGACCACCGGCCCGTTGATGGCGCTGCTCATCGACGAGGGCAAGCTCCTCGCCCCGGTTCGCCGGGAGCCCGCCGGCTCGGTCCCGCCCCCGGGTGTCGCCCCCGGCACCCTCTTCCCCCACGTCTACGGACCGATCGACCGATCGGCGGTCGTCGGCATGCTGGAGGTGCAACGCGACGGGAGCGGCCAGGCCGTGGGCTTCGCCCCGTGGGCCTGACGTCCCTCAGGGCTCCTCGTCCTCCCGTGGTGGCCAGCGCCGGGGTGCGCCCGGCGCCAGCCGCTCCACGACGTCCGCGAGTTCCATGCAGGCCAGTTCGATCTTGCGACGGACGCCGTACTGCTCGGTCACGATCGCGGAGAGCAGCAGTCCCGTGAGCGCCGCCGCCCCGTTGAGGGCCTGGAGCGTACCCATCACGGCGAACAGACCGTGGTCGGCGTACGGTCCGGCTCGCTCGGTGGCGGCGTGGATGGCCAGCACGGACACGATCAGCACGCACGGCGCCGCACCGGGGAGTTGAAAGCGCAGTGCCGCCCACATCAGCAGGGGGAACACCAGGAACAGCAGAGCCACGCTGCTGTGCATCACCACGAAGGAGACGACGGCGACCGTGAGGAAGAGGCATCCGGCCTCCACCCAACGGGCCGGCCTGACGCCACGGGGCACCCCGAACGTCCGGCACATCAGCAACAGCGGCGTCACCACGAGGACGCCCATCGCGTCCCCGACCCACCAGGCCGACCAGATCGGCCAGAAGCTGCTGGGGGCGAGCTGACCCGAGAGGACGACCACTCCGGCGCCCACGGTCGCGCTGATGAGCATCCCGGCGAGGGCACCGAGGAAGACGAGTGCGAGCCCGTCCCGCAGCCGGTCGAGCTCGGTGCGGAACCCGACGCGCCGGAGCATGAGGTAGGCACAGACCGGCGCGAGGGTATTGCCCGCCACGATGCCGAGTGCCGAAGCCCGGAGCGGACTGATGGCCAGGATGACGAAGAAGGTGCCGAGTGCGATTCCCGGCCAGATCCGGATCCCGAACCAGAGGAGGCAGCTCAGGGCGATGCCCGTGGGCGGCCAGAGCGGGGTGACGACCGCGCCCTCGATCACCACCTGGAGCGTGAGGCCGATCTGCGCCGCCATGAAGTAGGCGACGGCGACGGCGAGCATCAGGACGACCACGGTGCCGTGTTGCCGGAGTTCCAGGGTGCGCACCCCAGCATCACACAACGTCACGTCGTCCGACGCAGCTCGTGACACGCTCGACGACGGGAGACGGGGCACTACTCCTGCGGTCGGGCGCCCTGGCCGTGGGCCCCGTCCGTGCCGGCCGCCGCGTCGCGGCGCAGCACGAGGACGGCGGCGTCGTCCTTGTGCCCGGTGAACTCGGCGGCCTTCATGATTTCCGTGGCCAGCTCGCCGGCGTCCGCGTCTGCCGTGGCACCCGCCCCGACCAGCCTGGCCACGTACGCCAGACCCACTTCGATGGGCACGGTCGGCCCCTCGATCACCCCGTCCGTCAGCAGTACGAAGACGTCGCCCGGGTCCAGTCGGCGCGTCGACACCGGGTACACCTCGCCGGGATAGATGCCGAGGGGCAGCCCGCCCTCGTCCTGCGCGGTGCCGTAGCGGCCTTCGGGGGACGCCCAGACCGCGGGCACATGGCCGGCTCGTGCGCTCTCCAGGGTCGACGTGCGGGGGTCGAAGCGGATGAACGTACAGGTCGCGAAGAGCTCGCGGGCCACCGAAACGAGCAGGTCATTGGCCCGGGAGAGCACCTCGCCGGGATCGGTGGCCGCCAGGGCCACGGCCCGCAGCCCTATGCGGATCTGCCCCATGAAGGCGGCGGCCTCGACGTCGTGGCCCTGGACGTCGCCGATCGAGAAGGCGAGTGATCCGTCGGGCATCACGAAGCCGTCGTACCAGTCGCCGCCGACGTCCAGGCCGTCGCGCGCCGGTGTGTACCGGGCCGCGGCCTGGAGACCGGGCAGCGCAGGAAGCGCGGCCGGGAGCATTTCGCGCTGCAGTGCCTCGGCCAGGTCGACCCTCGCGCGCTGCAGTTCCGCCCCTTCCCGCGCTTGCGCGGTGAGCAACCCGAGGGTGGCCAGGAGGTCGTCAGCGCTCGCCGACCGCGGGGGGCGACGCCGCGTCATGGGCCTCTCCGAGGTGCATCGGCTCGTACCCTGCAAAATCCGTCGTTCATCATACTTCCGGGCCGGGCCGACCGCTTGGTGGAGCAGTCGCCCCGGCCCGGAGCACGGCGTGCGGATCAGCCGGGGCCCAGGCCGTCTCAGCCGGGAGCGGGGCCGAAGGGGCCGGGTCCCGGCCCGGGTAGCGGGTGCGGTCGACCACGGCGTGCGGGGCCCAGGGATCGCCTCCCCGGGAGCCCTGGCCGAGGTCCACGAGACGGTCCCGGGGAGCCGCTTCGCCCGGTCCGCGAGCCCGCCTGCGGCTCCTCCGCACGGGTGGCCCAGGCCCGGCGGTACCCGGCGAACAGCGACGTGCCGTCGTCGCCCCGGGCGGCGAGCAGTTTCGCCGGGCCGTGCTGGACGGCCGTCGGCGAGCGTCCGGCGGCGGGAGCCGGTGAGCACGGAAGGCCATCCAGCGTTCGACGTGGTCACGTACCGCTCCTGAAGCGCCCGGCGGCAGGGGGCGGCACGCGACGACACGGCCGGCGTGCGGGAGGGGCCTGCCCCGGGCCCGGAGCGCCCCAGGTGTCAGCTCATGAGCTCCAGCCGGCGCTGCACCTGGCGCTCGTGCCACAGCCGCCCCACCAGCGCACCGCCGTACACCACGAACCCCACGCCCACCAGCCAGGACTGGACGACCAGCACGGTCCCGATCGGTCCGTACGTACCCGCGTTGGCGGCGATCAGCGGCGAGAAGACGAACTGCGAGAAGATCCGCAACCCGAACATTCCCGCAGCGGTGAGCACGGCCCCCGGGGCCAGTGCGCGCCAGCGGATCCGCCCGCACAGCAACAACCGTTGCGACCACCAGAAGAACAGGAAGGTGCCGACCAGGTCCCCCACGGCGACCAGGGCCGTGTCCCCCGCCGACGACTCCTTCGGCGGGGGCGCGTTGACGAAGAGCAGCAGCGCGACGACGAGCACCGCGAGCCACACCACGTGGCGCCACATCGTGTGCCAGCGCGCCGTGGGCAAGTCCCACACCCGTTCGTACCCGGTCTGTACGGCTGACCCGAACGTCACACCGAAGGCCGCCAGTGCGGCGAGACCGAGCGCCGTGGTGCGCTGCAGGGCCTGCCCCGGGCGGGCGAAGAGCTCCTGGACCTCTTCCTGGGACACCTCCGACACTCCGAGGCCCTGCACGAGCCACCTGGCGAAGCCCTGGCCGCTCGCCGGGTCGGCCGCGGCGACCACGACCAGCAGCGGCACCAGGGTCAGGAAGCAGAGTGCCGCGAATCCCATGGCCCGGTGCATCAGCTCCATCTCGCGGCCGCGATTCCACACGATCCCGGCCACCGAGGTGCGCACGCGCCGGTGCAGCCGCGCGAACCAGTGGCCGTGCTGGGCCGCCGCGTCGTCTGCGCCGAATCTGAAGGGCATGTGCCCTCGCCTACCCGAAAGCGCGTCGCCAACAGTCCGCCGTGCGTCCGAACGGGGCGGAGAGCACGGTCGTGGCCTCGCCCCCGTTCGCCGACTCCATCACCGGAAGACGGCGCGAACCCGATCTGTGCGGCGACGAGCCGACCGGCCCGACGTCCCGGCCGCGAACGAGCCGCGGTGGGCGGCATCCACGACGGCCGTCCCTTCCAGCCGGTCGGGGAAGTCCTCGGCGATCGACTTCCAACGTGCCGCGGGGCCCGCCGTTCGACGCCGACGACACCCCGTTCGCCGCGGAACCGCGGCGCGGGCGGTCGTCGACGCCCGGCGGTTCACCCGCGGCACGCCGGGAAGGTGCCCTTGCGGCGCAGTCCGCTCCCCGGGGGGACCTGCCGCATCGGGATGCACCGAAAGCGGCCCGGCGCCACCCGCCGGGACAGGCCGGGGCGGCTTGGTCCAGCTGGTCAGGGCTGGACGACGGGGCGGACCTCCACACCCGCCGGGGGCTGCTGGTGCGCTCCGCTGGCGATCATGCGTACCTCACCCCGGTCGCTGATCTCCGCCTGCACGATGCCCGTGTCGTCGGCGTAGATCGGATGCCCACCCGCCCCCTTGCGGTCGGTGCGGTGCACCACGACGGCGTCTTCGCCACCCGGCACCCCCGCCGCTGCACCGGCGAAGACCAGCTCGAATACCTCGTCCCGGACCATAACGCCCTCCTCTGCGGTCTGCCACGCGCAGACTCACCCCTTAGATGGCCATTATGTGACTTTTACCCGCTTTTCGAGTGATATCCAGCTCGGGGTGATCGCGCACTTCTTCATGGGACGTGCCACGCGCCTCCGCCGCACCACGCAGCCGACACCTGCGCGGATCCCCCCGGCAGACCGCAGTGGTCGCGCAGGACGGGCGCCTCGGACGGGACCACGGTCACGCCGTGGAGCCGGACCGCCCACGCAGGACGTCAGGTGCCGACGTAGGCCGCGAGGTGTTCGCCGGTCAGGGTGGACCGGGCGGCGACGAGCTCGGCCGGCGTGCCCTCGAAGACGATCTCGCCGCCGTCGTGGCCTGCACCGGGACCGAGGTCGATGATCCAGTCGGAGTGCGCCATGACCGCCTGGTGGTGTTCGACGACGATGACCGACTTGCCGGAGTCGACGAGCCGGTCCAGCAGCCCGAGCAACTGCTCCACGTCAGCGAGGTGCAGACCCGTGGTCGGCTCGTCGAGGACGTACACACCGCCCTTGTCTGCCATGTGCGTGGCCAGCTTGAGCCGTTGTCGTTCGCCGCCGGACAGCGTGGTCAGCGGCTGGCCGAGCGTGAGATAGCCGAGCCCGACGTCGGACAGGCGACCGAGAATGCGCTGCGCCGCCGGAATGCGCGCCTCGCCCGTACCGAAGAACTCCTCGGCCTCGGTCACCTGCATCGCGAGCACCTCGCTGATGTCCCGCCCGCCCAAGTGGTAGTCGAGCACCGATGTCTGGTACCGCTTGCCCTCGCAGTCCTCACAGGTGCTGGCGACGCCGGCCATCATCGCCAGGTCGGTGAAGACGACGCCCGCGCCGTTGCACGTGGGACAGGCTCCCTCGGAGTTGGCACTGAACAGCGCCGGCTTCACGCCGTTGGCCTTCGCGAACGCCTTGCGGATCGGGTCGAGCAGCCCGGTGTACGTCGCCGGGTTGCTCCGCCGGGAGCCCCTGATCGGGCTCTGGTCGACCGACACCACACCCGCGTCGGCACGGATCGACCCGTGCACGAGCGAGCTCTTGCCGGATCCCGCCACGCCGGTGACGACGGCGAGCACCCCGAGCGGGATGTCGACGTCGACGTCGCGCAGGTTGTTGGTCGAGGCGCCGCGGATCTCCAGGGTGCCGGTGGACTTGCGGACCGTCTCCTTGACCGCGGCCCGGTCGTCGAGGTGGCGCCCCGTCACGGTGCCGCCGGCCCGCAGCCCTTTGACGGTGCCCTCGAAGCAGACGGCTCCGCCTGCCGTACCTGCACCCGGACCGAGGTCGACGACATGGTCGGCGATCGCGATCGTCTCCGGCTTGTGCTCCACGACGAGCACCGTGTTGCCCTTGTCCCGCAGCCTCAGCAGAAGGTCGTTCATCCGCTGGATGTCGTGGGGGTGCAGACCGGCCGTGGGCTCGTCGAAGACGTACGTGACGTCGGTGAGCGACGATCCGAGGTGACGGATCATCTTCACCCGCTGGGCCTCGCCGCCCGACAGGGTTCCCGCCGACCGATCGAGCGCGAGGTAGCCGAGACCGATCTCGACGAAGGAGTCGAGGCTCTGTTGCAGCGACGCGAGCAGCGGCGCGACCGACGGCTCCTGGAGACCGCGTACCCAGGTCGCCAGGTCGCTGATCTGCATCGCGCAGGCGTCGGCGATGCTGATCCCCCTGATCTTGGACGACCGGGCGCCCTCGCTCAGCCGCGTACCGTCGCAGGCAGAGCAAGTGGTGAAGGTGACCGCCCGCTCCACGAACGCCCGGATGTGCGGTTGCATCGCTTCCTTGTCCTTCGACAGGAACGACTTCTGGATCTTGGGAATCAGTCCCTCGTAGGTCAGGTTGACCCCCTCGACCTTCACCTTGGTCGGCTCCCGGTGGAGGAAGTCGTGCATCTCCTTCTCGGTGAACTCGCGGATCGGCTTGTGCGGGTCGAGGAGGCCCGACTCGGCGTAGACCCGCACCGTCCAGAAGCTGTCTGACTTCCAGCCGGGAATGGTGAACGCGCCCTCGGCGAGCGACCTGGTGTCGTCGTAGAGCTGGGTGAGGTCGATGTCGGACACCTCTCCGCGGCCTTCGCAGTGCGTGCACATGCCGCCGGTGCGGGAGAAGGTGGCCTTCACCGCCTTCCTGGCACCGCGCTCGACGGTGATCGCGCCGCTCGCCCGGACCGAGGGCACGTTGAAGGCGTATGCGCTGGGCGGGCCGACGTGCGGGGTGCCGAGTCGGCTGAAGAGGATGCGCAGCATCGCGTTGACGTCGGTGGCGGTGCCGACCGTCGAGCGCGGGTCGGCCCCCATCCGCTGCTGGTCGACGGTGATCACGGTGGTCAGCCCGTCGAGGACGTCGACCTCGGGCCGCGCCAGGGTCGGCATGAAGCCCTGGACGAAGGCGCTGTACGTCTCGTTGATCAGCCGCTGCGACTCCGCGGCGATCGTGTTGAACACCAGCGAGCTCTTGCCCGAGCCGGAGACGCCGGTGAACACCGTCAGCCGGCGCTTGGGGATCTCGATGCTGACGTCCTTGAGGTTGTTCTCGCGCGCGCCGTGCACGCGGATCATGTCGTGGGCGTCTGCGACGTGCGGCGCCGGCGGCTGCGTGTCCGTGCTCTTGGCCATGCTCATCGTCTCTCCTCTGCTGCGCGGGCAGCGTTCGTCGTCCGCGTCGGGCGCCGCCCTGCTCATCGCGTCGGCTGCGGGCGGACCCGGGTCTGGGACTGGTCGTCGTGCGTCGGTGCGGGTCACCGTGGTGCCCGCCCGGCTGCTCCACGGCCGTCAGGCGCCGGTCACGGCCGTCCGGTCGGCTCCGAGGGGCGCACTCGGCTCGATCGCCCTGTCGTCCGGGCGCTCTTCGGCGGTTCGGTCTCCGGACCGGACCGGCCGAGGAGTCAGATGAGCCACCCCCGTTCCCCGCCAGCTCGCGGTCGGACATCCCATGCGTCTCGTGGCGGGCCCGACTGCGGCGGGCGGCTGGGTAGCCGGTGGTCCGCGCGCCGGCGCCGGCGGGCCGGTCGTGCGTGCTCGCGGCCGGACGTCCGGTTCACCGGGATCCGCCAGGGGATCGCCGTTCGAGCACCGAACGGCACCACCCGTCCCGGCGCGCGGGCTCACCCCCTCCGCGCGCGCGGTCCCCAGGGCTCCGAGGCAGTGCCGCCAGGGAGCCGTGCGGCGGCTCACGGACGGTCGTGGGTGCCTCACGGACGCGAGCGCAGGGCCGCTCAGCGACGTTCCTGGACCCGGACCATGTTGCCTGCCGGGTCGCGGAAGGCGCAGTCACGGACTCCGTAGGGCTGATCGGTCGGCTCCTGGACCACCTCCGCACCACCGGCCTGCACCCGGTCGAAGAAGCCGTCGAGATCGGGGGTGGCCAGGATGATGCTGGCGTAGGTTCCCTTGGCCATCATCTCGGCGATCGTACGGCGCTCGTCGTCGGTGATCCCGGGGTCGGCGGCCGGCGGGTGGAGGACCACGGACGTTTCGGGCTGCCCGGCGGGGCCGACGGTGATCCAGCGCATCCCGCCGTGTCCGACGTCGTTGCGAACCTCGAAGCCGAGGGAATCGCGGTAGAACGCCAGGGAGGCGTCCGGGTCGTCATGGGGGAGGAAACTCGCGTGAATGGTGACGTTCATGCCGGTCATGCTAGGTGTCGCCCGGCACCGGTGCTTCTCGATTCCTGATCGGTCTCGTCACCCGCTTCGCCACGCACGGCGGCATATCCGCCGACGCGGTGGACGCCTGGCGCCGGTACGCGCCGGGCGGCATCCCGACCAGCTCGGTGAAGCGGGTGCTGAAGGTGCCCAGCGACGAGCAGCCGACCGCGAAGCAGACCTCGGTGACGCTGAGGTCGCCGCGACGCAACAGCGCCATCGCGCGCTCGATGCGCCGCGTCATCAGATAGCTGTACGGCGACTCCCCGTAGGCGCGCCGGAACTCACGGCTGAGGTGACCGGCGGACATGTGCACGCCGCGGGCGAGCGCCTCGACGTCCAGTGGCTGTGCGTAGTCCCGGTCGATCCGGTCCCGGACGCGGCGCAACCTCGCGAGGTCGCGCAGGCGGTCCGTCCCGGTGGGTCTGGAGGTCACCGCGCGATCCTGCCACACCCCACGGACCGGCGGGGCGGGTGTCGACGTCGGGGCCGCCCCGGAAGCACGCACGGGGGACCGCAGCGGTGCTCGGCCGGGGACGGGTGTGTTGGGCTGCCTCGGCCGCGCGGAGGCCCGGGACGAGCGGAGGCCCGGGACGAGCGGACGTCGCACGCGACGAGTGGAGTACCGTCCGACGCAGTCTGCACCCGCCGTCCCCGCCTCGCCCCTCATGCCCTTTCCCGCCGCACAGAACGTCCGTGGACGGCGTCCGTGGACGGCATCC
Organism: Streptomyces sp. NPDC059169; assembly: GCF_042755225.1. NCBI lineage: Bacteria > Bacillati > Actinomycetota > Actinomycetes > Kitasatosporales > Streptomycetaceae > Streptomyces > Streptomyces sp. NPDC059169. The sequence goes on from NZ_JBHZCF010000003.1 coordinate 408,025, forward strand.
GTGGACGGCGTTCCAGCAGGCGGCCCTTCCAGCAGGCGGTCTGCGCTGCGGCGTGCGTCGCGGCCCCGCGGTGATCCGGCACGGAACGTCCGGCCGTCGACCTCCCCCGGAGCAGACCGTATGCCGCTCCCCGGACGGCCGTGGAGGACGGTACCGCGTGCAGACCCCGATGCCGAGGGATCACGGTGCGATCGGCAGCCGCCGCTTGTGCTCGGTGAGCCGGTAGCGTCGGACGATGGCCGCGGACACTGCCCCGTCCACGGGGTCGCCCTCCAGGAAGTCGTCGATGGCGTCGTAGCTGACCCCGAGCGCCTCCTCGTCGGGCTTGCCCGGGTCCAGCGTCTCCAGATCGGCGGTCGGGGTCTTCCAGATCAGCTCGGCCGGCGCGCCCAGGACCTGCGACACGGCACGCACCCGCCGCTTGGTGAGACCGGTGAGCGGAACCACGTCGGCCGCGCCGTCGCCGAACTTGGTGAAGAAGCCGGAGACCGCCTCGGCAGCATGGTCGGTGCCCACCACGAGGCCCTCATGCGCCCCCGCCACCGCGTACTGGGCGATCATGCGCTGTCGGGCTTTGATGTTCCCGTGCACGAAGTCCTGGTGGTGCGCGTCGCGGAAGACCGTCCCGGCGGCGAGCGCCGCCTCCAACGCGGCGTCGCTGGCGGACTGCACGTCGACGGTCAGGACCCGGTCGGGGCGAATGAACTCCAGGGCCAGCTGTGCGTCCTTCTCATCGGCCTGGGCTCCGTACGGGAGCCGCATCGCGAAGAACGTGGCTTCGCGCCCGGTGGCACGGACCCGCTCGACCGCGAGCTGGCACAACCGGCCCGTGGTCGTGGAGTCCACACCCCCGCTGATGCCCAGCACCAGGGAACGCAGTCCCGTGGCCGTCAACTGGTCGGCGAGGAAGGCCACCCGGCGCTCGATCTCCCGCAGTGCGTCGAAGGACGCGCTCACCTGGAGGTCCCGGGCGATGTCCTGCTGCTCGGATGTGGACGCCAGGTCGGTCACGGTTGCTCCTCGGTGGTGCCCGTGGGCAGGGTCGATGCGTGCCGGGCCGGTGCCACGTACGCGCGGGGGACGGGAGCACTCTAGAGGAAGGCCACGAGGCTCCGGTCGGTGCTGCGGGCCGGCAACCGCTGCAGCGGGCGCGCTCCGAACCGTCCGCCGGGGGTCTGCCTGGGAGCTCTGGATCTGCTGGTCGTGGCCTTCGCCGAACACCGGCACCGGTCCGGAGCCGTCCCCTGGATCCTGGCCGCGCTCTCTGCAGGGAGCGTGTCGGGCGGGCCGGCCCATGGTGCGGTGTCCTGGCGCACGCCGGCCCGGGACCGTCTGCCCCTGCTCGTCACGGCCTCGGGGCTCGCCCTGGCGGCGGCCGGGTTCTCGTCCGGTCCGTGGGTCCTCGCCGTCGTCATGGTGCTCGCCGGACCGTTCGTGTCCCCCGCCATGACCACGGCCTACCTGATCGCGGACGAGGTCGCCGCTCCCGGGACGCGCACCCAGGCCGGCGCCTGGGTGAACACGGCGATCAACGCCGGATCGGCGAGCGGCACGGCTGCGGTCGGCCTCCTGATCGGCGGACTTCCGCTGGCGTGGTGCTTCGCGCTCGCCGTGGTACCCGCCGTGGGCTCCGCCCTGGTACCCGCCGTGGTGTCCGTGGGCAGGGTGTGGTCGTGCGTGAGACGGTCGCGGACGAACACCGAGGTGGGGACGCTCCGGCGATCGGGTGACACCCTCGCCGGGTCCGGTCAGGACACCACGGAAGCGCCGGATCCGACGGCAGTGCCCCACGCCGTCGTGACGGGACTCATCCTGCCCCGGTGAGGAGGCCCATGGCCTGTGCGTACGGAGATCCGGCCACCCCCACGGTTCGTCGTTGTCGTTCCGCGGCGAGGCGACGACGCCCGGTCCCGGTGTCGGCCGCAACGGGCGACACCGGGAAGCCCGACGGCCGTTCTCTGCGCGCCCTCCCTGCGCTGCGGTGTGTGCCTCGACGGCTGGGACGGGGCGGGACGTCGCGGCGACGGACCGTCTGACGCGCGGCAGCGCCTGGCGTACGACCACGGTGCGGGGCGCGTACCGCCCGGCGCGCTTCAGCAGATCCGGGGCAATTGCTCGCCCAGCGGCAGGTCCACCACCCGTGTACCGCCGAGTCCGGTGCGGGCCACGACCATCCCCGGGTGGTCCTCGACGACCTCGCCGATGAGCACCGCCTGCCCGCCGAGCGGATGGGTCCGCATCGCCTCCAGGACCGCGTCGGCGTGCTCCCTGGGGACGAACGCGACCAACTTGCCCTCGTTCGCGACGTACATCGGATCGAGGCCGAGGACCGCGCAGGCGTTGGCGACGGCCGGTGGGACGGGGACCGCGCGCTCCCGGATGACCACACCCGTGCCGGAGGCCGCGGCGATCTCGTTGAGCGCCGCCGCCAGACCGCCACGCGTCGGATCGCGCAGCACGTGGAGGTCGGTGGTGACCGCGAGCATCGCCTCGACGAGTCCGCCGAGGGCGGCGCAGTCGCTCTCGACCTCCACCCCGAACTCGAGCCCCTCGCGCACGCTCATGATCGCAACGCCGTGCACCCCGATCGGACCGCTGACGATCACGGCGTCGCCGGGGACGACGCGCTGCGGCCGCAGGTCGACGCCCGCCGGGATGAGGCCGATCCCCGAGGTGTTGATGAAGATCCCGTCGCCGTGACCGGCTTCCACCACCTTGGTGTCGCCGGTGGCCACCTCCACTCCGGCCGCGCGGGCGGCCGCGCCGAGGGCCTGCGCCACCCGGGTGACGACCTCCAGCTCGACACCTTCTTCGAGGATGAACCCGCAGGACAGGTAGGCGGCACGGGCACCGCTCATGGCGAGGTCGTTCACGGTCCCGTTGACCGCGAGGTCGCCGATGCTGCCGCCGGGAAAGAACAGGGGGCGTACGACGAAGGAATCCGTCGAGAACGCCAGCCGCGCACCGCCCAGTTCGAGCGTCGCCGAGTCGCCGAGTCCGGCGAGCGCCGTGCCGCCGAAGGCGGGTGCGAAGACGTCACGGACCAGCTCGGCGGACATGGCCCCGCCGCCCCCGTGCCCCATCACCACTCGTGGTTGCTCGCGCACGGGGACGGGGCACGTCCAGGCGAGGACGTCCGGTCCGACGGGGGCCGTGCTCTCCGGGACACCGGTCGCGCACTGTGCCTCGGGGACGGTTTCGCCGCGCTGCGGCGCTCGGGTGGTCTCAGACAACGGGGGTGCCTTCCAGGGTCGCGGCCGTCAGGTCCAGCCGCCGGTACAGGTAGTAGGCGGCGCAGGCGCCCTCGCTGGAGACCATGGTGGCCCCGAGGGGCGTGCGCGGGGTACAGACGGTTCCGAACGCCTCGCACTCATGGGGCTTGAGCAGTCCTTGCAGGACCTCCCCGCTGCGGCAGGCGGCGGGCTCCCGGGTGTCGATGTCCGTCACGGAGAAGCGGTGTTCGGCGTCGTACTCCCGGTACCGGGCGGACAGCCGCCAGCCGCTCTCGGGGATGACGCCGATACCGCGCCAGGCGCGGTCGGTGACCTCGAAGACGTCGTCCAGCATGGTCTGTGCGGCGCGGTTGCCCTCCGGCCTGACCGCGCGGGGGTAGGCGTTGTCCACGGTGTGCTCGCCCCTTTCCAGTTGCAACACGGTCCGGCGTACGCCTTCGAGGATGTCCAGCGGCTCGAATCCGGTGACCACGATGGGCACCTTGAAACGTTCGGCCAGCTCGGGGTACTCGCCGGTCCCCATCACGCTGCACACGTGCCCGGCGGCCAGGAATGCCTGGACGCGACAACTCGGCGACTGCATGATCGCCTCGATCGCCGGGGGCACTCGCACGTGCGACACCAGCAGGCTGAAGTTCGGGATCCCGAGTTTGCGCGCCTGGTACACCGTCATGGCGTTCGGCGGTGCGGTGGTCTCGAAGCCGATGCCGAAGAACACGACCTCGCGGTCGGGGTTCCGACGGGCGACGCGCAGGGCGTCGAGCGGTGAGTACACCACGCGTACGTCGCCGCCCTCCCCACGCACCTGGAAGAGGTCGCGGCCGGTCCCGGGGACGCGGAGCATGTCGCCGAACGAGCAGAAGATCACTTCCGGGCGGGAGGCGATCTCCAGTGCCTTGTCGATCACTTCCAGCGGGGTGACGCACACGGGACAGCCGGGACCGTGGATCAGCTCGACCTCGTCCGGGAGGAGCTGGTCGATGCCGTGCCGGATGATGGTGTGGGTCTGGCCGCCGCAGACCTCCATCAGCGCCCACGGCCGGGTGACGGTGGCGCGGATCTCGTCGAGCAGTCGCTCGGCGAGTGCCGGGTCCTGGAACTCCTCGATGTACTTCACCGCTGCGCCTCCCGTGCCGCGCCCTCCGCGGCGCCGTCGCCCGTCTCCCGTGCCGCGGGGGGCCCGTCCGCCCCCGCCTCGGCCGCCGCCAGTTCCCAGGGGTCGCCGAACTCCTCCTGGAGCATGCCGAGGTTCTCGAAGAGCTCCAGCGTCTGCCGGGCCGACTCCTCGTCGAGGCGCTGGAGGGCGAACCCCACGTGGACGATGGCGTATTCACCGACCCGGAGGTCGGGCAGGTACTCCAGGCACACCTCCTTGACCACCCCGCCGAAGTCGACGGTGGCCATGCGGGTACCGTCCCGGTCCTCGACGGCCAGCACCTTGCCGGGTACCGCCAGACACATGCGTTCCTCCTCGCTGTCGTGGTCTCGTGTCGCACCGGTTCATCCGGTTCCGTCCGCCGTAGGGCCCCCCGGTTCGCCCGTGGGGCCGGCGAGGTCCCCGCCGGCGGTGCGCGCGGCGACGACGAGCTGGCCCAGTGCCAGTCCCCCGTCGTTCGGGGGGATGCGGTGGTGGCGCAGCACAGTGAAGCCGTCCTGCCGCAGGGCCCGCGCACAGGCCGAGGAGAGCAGGGCGTTGGCGAACACTCCCCCGGTCAGAGCGACCGTCTCCAGCCCGTGCCGCTCCCGTGCGGTGGTGCACGCGGTGTGCACGAGACGGGCCACCGCGTGGTGGAACCTCACGGCGATGAGGGGCGCGGCGGTTCCCCTGCGCACGTCGTCGACGACGGCGGCGATCAGTGGTGCAGGATCGGCCGTGAGGGGGGCGTCGGGGTCGGCTCCGGGACCGCCCGGCGCGAGGTGGTAGCTGCCGGCGTCGTCGCCGAGGGCGCTCAGCGCCGCCGCTTCGAGTTCGATCGCCGCCTGCGCCTCGTAGCCGGCGCGGTGGCAGATGCCGGCCAAGGAGGACACCGCGTCGAACAGCCGGCCCATGCTGGAGGTGGGGACGCAGTTCAGTCCCTGCGTCAGCTGGGCTTGCAGGACGCGCAGTTCGTCCGCGGGGCAGGCCGCGACACAGGGCAGGTCCCCGCTCGGGTCGATCCCGGCTGCATAGAGATGCGCGAGTGCCATGCGGTAAGGACGCCGCACGGCCGCATCGCCCCCCGGGAGCGGCACGTAGGCGAGGTGTGCGTGGCGGACGAACCCGTCGTAGTCGGCCAGCAGGACCTCCCCGCCCCACACCGCGCCGTCCTCGCCGTAGCCGGTGCCGTCGAAGGCGACCCCGATGACCGGGCGGCTGCCGTCGAGTCCGTGCTCGACCATCGTCGCCGCGACGTGCGCGTGGTGGTGCTGGACACGGACGAGTGGCCGGTCCGCGGCGTGGACCTGCGCCCAGGCACCGGAGCGGTAGCCGGGGTGGCTGTCCGCCGCGAACAGCCCCGGCCGCACCCCGGTGATCGTCTCCAACTGTTCCTCGGCACAGGCGAAGGCGTGTTGGGTCGCCAGGTCGCCCATGTCCCCGACGTGCGCGGACATCCACGCCTTGTGGCCCTGCCCGAGGCAGAAGGCGTTCTTGAGGTCGCCGCCGACGGCGAGGGCCGGCCGCACCGGTACCGGCAGGGTGACGGGCAGCGGTGCGTGGCCGCGGGAGCGGCGCAATGTGAGGGGTTCTCCGTCGCAGACGCGGACCACCGAGTCGTCGCACGGGACGTGGATGGGACGGTCGTGGGTCAGCCAGGCGTCCGCGAGGTGGGCCAGCTTGTCCAGGGCCTCGTCGTCATCCGTGACGATCGGCTGCCCGGCGATGTTCCCGCTGGTCATGACGAGCAGGTGGGGCGCCGGCCCCTCCTCGCCGGGAAGGCCGAAGAGCAAGTGGTGGAGCGGCGTGTACGGCAGCATGACGCCGAGGTCGGGACTGCCCGGAGCCACGGCGTGCGCCGGTTCCGGCGCTCCGGGGCGTACCGACGGCACTGTCCGGCGCCGGAGCAGCACGATGGGGCGGGTGCTGCCGCTCAGCAGGTCGCGCTCTGCGTCACCGATGTGGACGAGGTGTTCGACGTGCTCGATCTCGCGGGCCATGAGGGCGAAGGGCTTGTCGCCGCGGGACTTGCGGCGGCGCAGCAGTTCCACGGCCGCCGCGTCGGTCGCATCGCAGGCCAGGTGGTAGCCGCCGAGTCCCTTGACCGCGATGATCGCGCCCGCGGCCAGCAGTTCCCGTGCCTCTGCGACGGGGTCCTCGACGAGCGGCCCCGACAGGCTGCGGTCGTTGGGGTCCGCGGCGACGACGACACGGGGCCGGAGCCCGGGGGCGGCGGGTGCCACGACGAGTCGGAGCCGGGGCCCGCAGGAGGGACAGGCGACCGGCTGGGCGTGGAAGCGGCGGTCACCCGGGTCCGTGTACTCCCGGGCGCACTCGGGGCACATCGGGAAGTCGGCCATGGTGGTGTGGTCGCGGTCGTACGGCAGGCCGGTGACGATGGTGAAGCGGGGCCCGCAGTGCGTGCAGGTGATGAAGGGGTGGCGGTGGCGGCGATCGGAGGGGTCGGCGAGCTCGGTCAGGCAGGCTGCACAGGTGGCGGTGTCCGGGGAGACCAGGGTGCGTACGGGGCCGTCCGTCCGTGAGGGGACGATGGTGAATCCGCTCCCGCCGATCGCGGGCACCTCCTGGTCGTGGACCGACTCGACCTGGGCCAGGGGCGGCGCCTCTTCGGTGATGCGCGCGCAGAAGCGGGCCACGGCGAGCGGTGTCCCCTCCACCTCGGCGACCACGCCGTCACCGGTGTTGGTCACGTGGCCGGCGAGCTCCAGTCCGGTGGCCAGGGTGTAGAGGAAGGGGCGGAACCCGACGCCCTGCACCACACCCCGTACGGTGACCCTGCGCCGTTGGACGTCCTTCGTGACGACGAGCTCCGGCTGCGGGACGGTCACGACCGGGACCGTGCCATGACCGGCGCGTGCACGCCGGTTCCCCCGGCCGCGGCCGTCGCCCGGTCGAGCAGGACCCCCCTGCCCTCACCGGTGCGTACGGAGGTCAGGACCACTTCCACGCCGGGATTGACCTGCTCGACGTGGGCGCGGAACGCCGTCTCGTCGAAGCCGACGGCCTCGGCGAGATCGGTCTTGGTGACGACCACGAGCTGGGCGAGGCCGAACGCGGTGGGGTACTTCAACGGCTTGTCCTCCCCCTCGGTCACCGAGGCGAGGACGACCCTCAGCGATTCCCCCAGGTCGTAGGAGGCGGGGCAGACGAGGTTGCCGACGTTCTCCACGAAGAGCAGCTGGATGTCCCCGGGCAACCAACCGTCCAAGTGGCCCGCGAGCATCGCGGCTTCCAGGTGGCACAGGCCGTCGGTGAGGACCTGCTTGACCGGTGCACCGGACCGGGCGAGCCGCACGGCGTCGTTCTCCGTGGCCAGGTCGGCCGTCAGGGCGGCGACCCGTACGCCCCGCTCTCCCGCGAGGAGGAGCTCACCTTCGAGCAGCGCGGTCTTCCCGCTGCCGGGGCTGGACAGGAGGTTCACGACGGTGGTGCCTCGGGCGGCGAGTTCGGCGCGCAGCGTGCGGGCTGTCGCGTCGTTCTTGGCGAGCACGGACTGCTGCAGGTCGACGACTCGGCACATGGGTCAGCTCTCCTCGGGGATCGTGTCGCGGATGCGGGGGTCCACCGCCGTCTCCTCCCACTCGACGCCGGTGATGCGCAGCTCACGTCCCGCGACCAGCTCGGCGGTCGCCTCACCACAAACGGGACAGCGCAGCCGCGGGGGCATGCCGACGGCCCACTCGTCCGCGCAGGGTGCACAGCGTGCCCGGCCGGGCACGGGCTCCGTGATGAGTTCGGCACCTTCCAGAACGGTGCCCGCGCAGGCCAGTTCGAAGGAGAAGCCGAGCGCGTCGGGCACCACCCCGGCCAGTTCACCGACCTGGAGGCGTACGGTGCGCACCGCGGACACGCCGTGGGAACGTGCCGCTTCCTCCACCTGGTCGACGACGGCCAGCGCGATGGACATCTCGTGCATGGGTCTCCGTCCTGCGCGGCGGTCGGCCCGCCCCGACCCCATTAGAGGGCGGGGTCAGGGGGCGAGGTCGACCGGCACGCCGACGGCACGCGGTTGCGTACGCCGTTCGGTGCAGCCGCTCCCACGCGGCGTCCGCACCCGGGCCGCGTCCGCACCCGGGCCAAGGCTCCGTCACATCATGCGGATGCGCAGGTAGCGCCTGAGGTCGGGGAACAGTCTCACCACGGCCGCGCACGCCGCGGCGGCGGTGGTGAGGCCGATGACGGTCTTCATCATGGTCTTCTCCTCATCTGACGGCTTCGTGTTGCACCAGGTCGGCGACCAGTCGCACGGCCTCGGGCACCGCGGCGGTCACCTGCGGGCTGAGCCCGATCCCCTCCTCGACGTCGGCGGGTTCGCACCCCACCACCAGCATCCTCCGCGGCGGGGTGCCGCCCGTTCCGGCACTGAGAGTCCCGAGCAGGGCCAGCACGGCGTCGGGCGACATCCGGTGACCGTCGATGGGTGCGGCGCCCGGCTCACCGTTGCCTGCACCGCCCACCGCGCCGACGTCGATGACGTAGAGGGTTCCCGGGGCACCGCCGCGGGCCGTGGCATCGACGAGGACGACCGTGTCGTACCCGTCGAGCAGCTGGTAGGCGAGGTGGACGCCCCGGACGCCGATGTCCACGACCTCGACGTGGTCCGGCAGAGGCTCTCCGGCGAGCCGGCGCACGGTTTCGACGCCGAAGCCGTCGTCACCGAGGAAGATGTTGCCGATCCCGGCGACCAGCGTCCGGGGGCCCTGCACGGGACGCTTCATTCGTCCTCCAGGGGGGTGACCTCGTCCGGTTGGAAGTACAGGAAGCGGCCCTGTTCGCGGCGGATGTCGGCGCCGGGGTCGCCCTCGACGGTGACCGCGAGGTGGACGGCCCCGTCGACGTCGTACAGGACGGCTTCGACCCGGGCGCTGCACCCCCGGAGGAAGAGGTCCTGTGCGTCGCTGTGGCGCAGACCGGGCTGGAGGACGACCCGGCTGCCCGCGCCGACCGGGACCCCGTCCACCACGACCCGGTCGTGTTCCGGATCGACTCCGGTGTCGCCCCCGGGGTCCCACCAGGGGGTCGCGGGACGCTCGGTGACCTGTCCGGCGGGTCCCGGGCCGGTGACCTCGCGCAGACCCCGCACCGCGCCGTGCAGCCGCTCCAGCACCTCCGGGGGCATGGAGTCGGCCAGGTCGATGACGGCCGCGGCCCGTTCGTCGGTGCCGCGGGCCTCGCGCTTCTCGTCTTCGGTGAGTGCCGCGGTACGCAGCGCGAGGATCTCGTCGATCTCGGTGGCGTCGTACAGCTCCCCGAGGCTCTCCGGTGCGATCGCCGGATGGTCCTCCAGAATGATCGGGGAGGAGAGCACGAGGTCCGTCGTGCCGGACTCGCCCGCGAGGACCGGCCAGGTGTGCAGGTTCCGGCATGCCGCCACGGCTCCCTTGGCCCACTCCGGCGGATCGGTCATCGACAGGAACGCCCCGGCGTCCAGGCACAACAGCAGGTGGGTGGCGACGAGCGAGTGGGGCAGGGCGGCGTCGCGGTCGGCAGGCGGTTCCGGCGTCCAGTCACAGGTGTTCTCCACGACCGCGGTCAACCGCATCACACGGTAGGGACCTTCGAGTTCCTGCGCGGAGAGCCTGACCACGCCGCGGGTTTCGGCACGGCGACGGACGAGCCGGCCCACGGTGCGGCCCGCCGAGTCGACCACCGGCTCGGTCTCCTCGCGTGCCGCGCGGCTGAACGGGAACGTCTTGCCGTCTCCCGTCAACTCGGCTACGGGCACGGCGAGTTCGACGCGCTCTTCCACTCCCTCGTCCCACGGGACGATGACGCGGTCGTCGAGGTGCAGCTCGGACGCGGTCTCGAACCGCCCGTCCGCACCGGCCCGCTGGACGGTCCGCCGCTGGGTGTGCAGGAAGCGCACCTCCACGGCGAGGACGGCCCCGGGCTTGGGCTCCATGAGGCACTCGGTGTGCTGGAAATCGTGCTCCTCGCAGACGGCGGTCCAGGCCGGGGGCACGAGCACGCCGAACTGCCAGCGCAGCCGGTTCTTGGCGGCTGAGGCCCGGTAGGGGTAGAGGACGTAGCCCTCGAAGAGGACGGCGTCCGCCACCTGGCGGGCGGTGGCGAGCCGGGTTTCCGTCTCCGGGGAGAAGGTGGCGGTCGTCATGGTGCCGTCGTCCTCTCGTCCGCTGCGTCGGACGGCCGGACGGGCTCTGCCGCCAGGAGTTCCCGCACGGCGGCCTCCCAGGAGGGCAGGGCCCGGCGGGACCGGAAGGCGAGCAGCGCGTCCATGGTGTCCCGGGGCAGTCGGATCCATCCGCAGCCGGGGAAGTGCTGCTCCAGCATCTCCTGCCAGGTCTTCACGGGCATCGGGCAGGCGGCCTCCCGGTCCCAGGGCACCGGCTCGACGTGGAATCCGCCCTGCCCGGTGAAGGCGGTGCCGGAGAAGAGCAGGAGAAGCGGTACGTCGCCGTCGGACAGCGCGTGGAGGTAACGGGTCGCGGCGACGTCCATGTCATACGTGCACGGCACGACCAGGTCGGCCTCGGTCTCTCCGGTGAAGCCGGTGACCATGAGGGGGACCTGGGCGAACTGCATCGGGTGGAGCGTGCTGCCCCATCGGGAGCGCTCGCCGAACAGGTCCCTGAGTCCCGCCGCCTCGTCCGGTTCGTATCCGCGCCGGGCGGGCTCGATGCGCAACTGGCAGCGCAGCGCGAGGGCGTGGACCCTGGTGCCCGGTGAAGCCGTGATGCGCAACCGGAAGACCAGCGTGGGGCCCGCCGCGTACGGATCGGCGCGTACCCCGGTGCACGTGAAGCCGAATTCGGTCATGACCCGGTCTCCCGCAGCGGTTCTGCCTGCCGGCGTACGTGGTCGAAGAAGGCGTCGAGCTCGGCGCGGGCCTCGGCTCCCCCGTCGAAGCCCTGCCAGCGCAGTCGCATCCGCCCCACCAGTTCGTAGGCGGTGTCCACGGGCACGAGGTGGCATTCGGTGCGTCCGTCCGCGCGCCGCAACAGCAGCGCCTCCACGTCGGGTTCGAGGAGCGCGGCGAGGTGGGTCCCGTCGAGCACCCCCTGCCAGGACGAGGGCTCCAGTTCGCTCTCGGTCGCTCCGGCAGGGCTCGGATAGAGCGCGACGAGCCGGTCGAGCGCGGTGTTCCGGAAGAAGAAGGCCACGCCGACCGGGATGCCCAACCGCTCCCAGGTGGCGGCGTCGATGCGGTGCCCGGGATCGGTCAGGAAGCGGCCCGGGACCGCACGGAAGCGGCCCTTGGACGCCCCGGGCCGGTCCAGGAGCTGAGCGCACGGGTCACAGGCGCAGGCCAGGGCCCGGTTCTCGGTGTCCACCAGGTGCTTGTGGCGCTCGTCGGGGAGGGACGCACCGCACAGTTCGCACCGTTCCTCGCGGGGCGGGTGGGGTGCCGTGAAGCGGCGCAGGCCTCGCGGGGCCGGGGCGGGGCGCGTCCGGCCCGGCCCGGCGGGCATCGCGCTCACAGGGCCGTGGCCGAGGGCCGGCCGGGCGCCGAGCCGCGCGGCGGGCCGCTGCCGATCTGGAGGAGCGCCGGCTCGCCCGCGGCCGCGGCGGGTTCCAGTTCCACTCCGGTCACTTCGGGCGCGAAGCAGGCCACCGCGTCCGTGGCGGCCCGCCGCACGGTCTCCTGCGTGCTCGGGCAACCGCATCCCGCCGAACCGGAGGTCCGCAGCCGCAGGACCCCCGTCGTCGGGTCGAAGCCCACCTCCTCGACGGGATGCTGGCGGATGCTGTGCAGGGCGCGCCCGATGCGGGCGTCGAGGTCCTCGGGGTGCAGGTCGTGCAGTACGAGCAGACCCGCGACGAGTTCGTCCCCGAGCAGTGCGGCGACGGGGTCGCCACCGGGTTCCCGCGCGGCGGGTCGGCCGAGCAATTCGAGGGCTCTCGCCAGGCCGGCACCGTAGAAATCCATCAGGACCCGCACCAGTTCCTCGGCCTGCGAACGGGCCTGGTCGTCACCGGAGGCGGCCAGCCGGTCGAGGATCTCCTCGACGCGGCGGCCGGCCTCCTCCGCGGTCGTCGCGCTCATCCGGCGAGGCCGCTCAGTCCGGTGGGAACGTGCAGCGACTTCACGGTCTTCCCGCCGCCCACGTACATGTGGACGCCGCACGGCAGGCAGGGGTCGAAGCTGCGCACGGCGCGCATGATGTCGATGCCCTTGAAGTTCTCCGGCGGGTTCTCCTCGAAGATCGGCGTGTTCTGCACGGCGTCCTCGTACGGGCCGGGTGTGCCGTAGCTGTCGCGCACGCTCGCGTTCCACGGGGTCGGCGGGTACGGGTGGTAGTTGGCGATCTTGCCGTTCCTGATGACCATGTGGTGCGAGAGGACCCCGCGCACCGCCTCGGTGAAACCGACGCCGATCGACTCGTCCGGCACGTCGAACTTCTCCCAGGTCTGGGTGCGTCCCGCGCGCACTTCCTCCAGGCCCTTCTCCGCGCAGTGCAGGGCAACGGCGGCGGCGTACGCCTGGAAGTAGGTTCGGGCGCGGTTGCGTTCCAGCGCATTGCTCCAGCGCGGGATCTTCCACTCGAAGGTGGCTTCGGGCTTGGTCATGGTCCGGGGCAGGTTGATGACGACGCTCTGCCCGGTGGCCTTGACGTAGCCGATGTCGACGAGCCCCGACAGGGCCGTGGACCACAATCGGGCGATGGGACCGCCGCCGGTGTCCAGCGCCAGGTGCTCCTTGCCGTCGAACCAACGGGGGGACATCACCCAGCTGTACTTGTCGTCGAAGTCCCGTTTCTGCGGGGCGGGGATGGTGTGCTGGTTCCACGGGTGGCGCGGGTCGACCGGGTTGCCCAGCGGGTCGTGCGTGACGAACTGGTCCTGCCCCTCCCAGTCCTCGTAGTACGAGCTGCCCAGCAGGATCCGGATGCCGAGGTTGATCTGGGTGAGGTCGTTGGTGACCAGCTTTCCGTCCACGACGACGCCCGGGGTGACGAACATCTTCCGTCCCCAGTCCGTCATGTTGGCGTAGGTGAAGTCGCAGTACTCGGGGTCGTTGAGGGCGCCCCAGCAGCCGAGCAGCACGCGTCGGCGGCCGACCTCCTCGTACCCGGGCATGGCCTCGTAGAAGAAGTCGAAGAGATCGTCGTGCAGGGGAACGACCCGCTTCATGAACTCCACGTAGCGCATCAGGCGGGTGAGGTAGTCCGTGAACAGTTGGACGGAGGCGACCGTGCCCACACCACCGGGATAGAGCGTGGACGGGTGCACGTGGCGCCCCTCCATCAGGCAGAACATCTCCCGGGTGTAGCGGCTGACCTGGAGGGCTTCGCGGTAGAACTCGCCCTCGAGGGGGTTGAGGGACCGCATGATGTCGGCGATGGTGCGGTAGCCGTGTTCCGCGGCGTGGGGCGCTTCGGTGCGCTCGGCGAGCTCCATGACACCCGGGTTGGTCTCCCGCACCATCTTTTCGCAGTAGTCGACCCCGACCAGGTTCTCCTGGAAGATGTTGTGGTCGAACATGTACTCGGCGGACTCGCCGAGGTTGATGACCCATTCTCCGAGGTGCGGGGGCTTCACCCCGTAGGCCATGTTCTGCGTGTACACCGAGCACGTGGCGTGGTTGTCGCCGCAGATGCCGCAGATGCGGCTGGTGATGAAGTGGGCGTCACGCGGGTCCTTGCCCCGCATGAAGACGCTGTAGCCGCGGAAGACCGAGGAGGTGCTGTAGCACTCCGCGACCCGCTTCTGCTTGAAGTCGATCTTCGTGTGGATGCCGAGGCTGCCCACGATCCGGGTGATCGGATCCCAGGACATCTCCACCAGGCCGGTGCCGTCACCGGCCGTCTTCGTCTTCGGTGCCATCGTGTGTGCGGTGCCCTTCTGCGGATTTCACGCGGGTGGTGGGTCGGTGTCCTGCAGGCCGGTCAGCGCGGCCACGGGGGCCGGTAGCCGGTGGTGATCTTTTCGCCGGTGTGCCGCCACTTCGGCTCCTTGTCGACGGTCCTCGCCGTGATGTTCCGGAGCCGGCGGACGACCGCGCCGTACGCGCCGCTGGAGGTGGTGGAGAACCTGGCGCCGGGCGGCTCGTCCATGAAAGGCATGAACTTGTCGGGGAAGCCGGGCATGGTGCAGGCGATGCAGATTCCGCCGACGTTCGGGCACCCGCCGATGCCGTTCATCCAGCCGCGCTTGGGAACGTTGCACTTGACCACGGGGCCCCAGCAGCCCAGCTTGACCAGGCACGTGGGCGAGTCGTAGTTCTCGGCGAACTGCCCCTGCTCGTAGTAGCCCGCCCGGTCGCACCCCTCGTGCACGGTGGCGCCGAACAGCCAGGCCGGCCGGAGTTTGTCGTCCAGCGGGATCATCGGGGCGGAGCCCGCGGCCTGGTAGAGGAGGTAGGTCAGCGTCTCGGCGAAGTTGTCGGGCTGGATGGGGCAGCCAGGCACGCAGACGATGGGGATTCCCGCCTGCGACTTCCAGTCCCACCCGAGGTAGTCGGGTACGCCCATCGCGCCGGTCGGGTTGCCCTGCATCGCGTGGATGCCGCCGTACGTGGCGCAGGTACCGATGGCGACGACAGCGAGGGCCTTGGGCGCCAGCCGGTCGATCCACTCGCTGGTGGTGATGGGCTGGCCGGTCTCCGGGTCGTCGCCGAAGCCGCACCAGTACCCCTCCTGCTTGATCGACTCGTTGGGCACGGAGCCCTCGATCACCAGGACGAAGGGGTCGATCTCGCCGCGCTCGCCCTTGAAGAACCACTCGATGAACGTGTCGGCGCCCCCGACGGGTCCGCACTCGAAGTCGATCAGCGGCCAGTGGACGGCGATCTTCGGCAGGCCGGGCAGCGCGCCGAGCGCGATCTCCTCGATGCTGGGCTGCATGGCGGCGGTGAGGGCGACCGAGTCACCGTCACAGCTCAGACCCGCGTTGATCCAGAGGACGTGGATCGGCTTCTCGTCCGTGCCCGCCGCGCCGGACGAGGCCGCGGCGTCGACCGTGGTCGGCGTTGCTGCATCCATGTGGAGGTCTCCCGGGGAGGTATACGACAAAGACCCGTATGCGGGTCTTTGTCTTCTTGCTAACAGGCGGCCGGTTCTGCTGCCACCGGGCCGCGGTCCGACCGGGCGCCGCCCGGTGGCTCCTTGTGGACGAACGCCCGGCGCAGGGCGTGGTAAGGAGCGTTCGGGTCGGAGAAGGCTCGGAGCATGTGCGCCAGCTCTTCCTCCCGGTAGACGGCCAACGGACGTACGCCCTCGTCCCGGTCGCGTTCGGCCTTCTTCGCCGCGATGCGGGACTGGATCCCGGGGAACAGGGCGAGCCGTGCCGCCATTCGAGTGACTTCGGCAGTGAATTCCTGCGGGGCGCAGTCGACGACGTGGTCGACCAGCCCCATCCGGCGCGCGGCGGCCGCCGTCATGGGTTGCGCCTCCTGGGTGAGACGCGCCGCCGTCGCCGCGCCCACCCTGCGGGGCAGGGAGTACGTCCAGTACTCCGATCCGTACAGGCCCATCCGGCGGTAATGCGGATTGAGCACCGAACCCGCCCTGCACCACACCTCGTCGGCGGCCAGGGCGAGCATCACGCCGCCCGCTGCCGCGTTACCGCCGACCGCTGCGACGACGAGCCGGTCGGTGGTCGTCATGACGGCCTCCACCAGGTCGTTCATCGCGTTGACGTTCGCCCAGGACTCGGCTGCGGGATCGGCCGCCGCCTCGATGACGTTCAGGTGGATGCCGTTGGAGAAGAAGTCCCGGCCCCCGCCGAGCACCAGCAGCGAGGTGGGCCGGGAGCACGCGAAGCGGTACGCCCGCAGCAGGCGCCGGCAGTGGGACGTGCTCATGGCGCCGCCGGGGAACGAGAACGACAGCAGCCCGGCGGGTCCCTGCTCGCGGTACCGGATGTCGCTCCAAGTGCGGCGGTGCTCGTCGGGCCTGAGCGGTGCGGGCAGCTCCGGTAGGGCGGGCAGGCAGCCCGCGAGGGCCACGGTCGCGGGCAGTTTGAACGTGGCGGGCCCCCCGGGGGCGCGACGCGGGCGCACTTCGGGGATCCACACCGCGCCGTCCACCGTCGCACGGCAGATCGCGCCGGCGCGGGCGGCCAACAACTGCCCGGGGCGACCGCGCAGTTGGTGCTCCGGGTGGCCCCCGTGCAGGAACCACTCGCCGCCCAGCAGTTCGTCGAGGACTCCGGGCTGCGAGTCGGCGGCGCGCAGCTTGCGCACGACCGTTGCGGTGGAGTCGTCCTGCCAGGAAATGCGCCGTCGTCCCTGGCGGAAGTACGGACGGTCCCGGATGTCCCCCGCGTCCGTCGGACCGCCCTGCGGAGTGGGTGCGTACGCGCCCGAGTCGAACCGCTCGACGGCCACGGTCACGGCGGTGACCGCGGCGTCGGCGACTTCGTTGCGGTACAGGTCGCTCTTGCCCACCGGCGGGAGCGGACAGTTCGCCGTGGCCCAGACGTCCCCGGCGTCCATCTCCTCGACCGCCTGTAGGACGGTGACGCCCCAGGTACGGGCGTTCTCGTGGATGGCCCAGTCGAGCGATGACGGTCCGCGGTCCCCCACGGGCCCCGGATGGACGACCAGGCAGGTGTGCCGGGTCCAGACGTCACGGGGAATCGCGGTCTTCAACATGGGTGCGATGACGAGTTCCGGCCCGTGTCGGCGCACGGCCTGCCGAACGGCCGCGGCGTCCGTGACCGTCTCCACGGAGACGGCGTGGCCGCGGTCCCGCAGCTCCGCGTGGACGCGCTGGGTGAGGCTGTTGTAGGCGCTGGCGACGAGCAGGATGTGCATGGCGGCCTTCCACCGGCTGCGGCTGCTGCGGCCGGCGAGGGGTCCGGCCGCCTGCGATCGTCGGCCACCCGCGCGCGCCCCGGTCGGAGCGGAGCCGTCGGCGTCACTCGAAAGCGACCGCCGGGACGACCGATCGGCGGCGCGGCCCTCGAGGGAGACGGCCGGCACGGCGGTGTCGGTGCTGAGCGAACGCGGCTGCGCCGGTGACGAGGCCACCGGTCGTGACGGCGCGGTCGAGGACCGGGGCGGAAGACGGGAAGAGAGGCCGCCCGTCCCCTTCGCCGGGCACCGGACCCGCCCATGGAGCGCGGCGCTCCGTCCACGGAGGCCGGCCGGTCGCGCACGGGGCAGCTCCGTGGCGGAGCGCCCGGCCGCTCAGAACGCCGCGTACCGCTCCGGCATGGGCCGCTCCACGCCGTCCAGCTCCAGCGTGCATCCGGGCTTCATCCGCACGAGGTGCGGCTGGTGAACGCGGACCACGAAGCGGCGTGCCGGGCCGTCCGGCAGCTCTCCGCTCAGCACCGTGGTCCCCTTGCCGTGTTCGCGCCGGTAGGCGATCACCTTGCCGTCGACCAGGAGCTCGATGCCCCCGTGCCGGCCCGGGCCGACGTTGACGGCGATCGAGTGCTGACCCTGATCGAGGTGGAAGTGGTGGTTGCGGGCCATGGGGCACCTCCACGGTGGCACCGGGACTCCAGCCTAGGAGCCCGGCCCGACGGGCGCGATCGAACGATCCGACACCGGATCGCCGGACAGCGCGGCGCGGACGGGAACGACGGCGCCGGGCACCTCGCGCAGGAGCACGGCCCGCCGGCCCGCGCAGCGGGGGCCGGCCCTGCCGGCACCGCGGAGGGCCCACGGAACGCTCTCGGCGGGACCGGCCGCAGGGGTGCCGTCCGGGCCGCGCCCGGGAGGTCGTACACCGGGACGCCGTTCGGTGTACGCAACACGGTGGTCCGCCGGGAACCGGCCATGGCGAAAGTGTGTCTGTTGTGGGGACAATGCGAGCGCGCGGCGGCCCGCCGCGCGCAGCGGGCCAGGTCGCCGAGGGGGCGGAATGAGTGCGTGGGTGGTCCCCGGATACACGGAGGCCAGGGAGCTCGGTTCAGGCGGCAGCGGTCGGGTCGTACTCGCCGTGCACGACGCCACGGGCACGGCCGTGGCCGTCAAGTACCTCGCGGCGCGACTGCGTGCGGATCAGGCGTTCCTCCGGGTGTTCCGGGCGGAAGCACGGCTGCTCGGTGAACTCGACACCCCTCATGTCGTCCGCCTGTACGAGTACGTGGAAGCACCGGAAGGCGCGGCCATCGTCATGGAGCTCGTCGACGGCGTCGCGCTGCGCGCGCTCCTGGCCAGGGAGGGGCGCACCGACCCGGAACCGGCCCTGGTGGTCCTCAAGGGCTCCCTGCTGGGGCTCGCGGCAGCACACCGGGCGGGCGTCGTCCATCGGGACTACAAGCCGGAGAACGTCCTGGTGGCGCCCGACGGGTCGTCCAAACTCGTCGACTTCGGCATCGCTGCGGGGCGTGGCGACACACCGGGGGTGGCGGGAACCCCCGCGTACATGGCACCCGAGCAGTGGAGCGGGGAGCCCGCCTCCCCGTCCGCCGACGTGTACGCCGCGACGGCGACGTTCTTCGAGTGCGTGACCGGTCGCAAACCGTTCACCGGCCAGAACGTCGCCGAGCTGGCGGTACAGCACACCAGCGCACCGGTGCCGGAGGGGGACGTCCCCGAGCAGCTGCGTCCGCTGGTACGGCGCGGCCTCGCGAAGACCCCCGAGCAGCGACCGGTGGACGCCGAGGAGTTCGTCGCCGAGTTGGAGCAGATCGCCTGCGCGGCTTTCGGACCGGACTGGGAGGAGCGGGGACAGCGGAAACTCGCCGCACTCGCGGCGCTGTTGCCGCTGCTGTTCCCCTCGGCGGCTGTCCCTCCCGCGGGCGTGTCCGCGCAGGCGACGACGTCGCTGGGACGCCGCGCCTGGCTCCGGTCCCTGGCCCCGGGCAAAGCGGGGCTTTCCGCCGCCGCGCTCGCACTGGTCCTGGGGCTCCTGCTGGCCGTGGCCGCCCAGGCCGCCGGGGAAGCGCCGGCGCGGACGACGGCCGAGGCGGTCGCCACCACGAGCGCGGTCCCGACGAGCGCGGCCCCAGCACCTTCGAGTGCTGCTCCGAGCACCACCGGGAGCGTCCCACCGTCGACGGGAGCGTCGCCGTCGCCGTCCCCTTCCGACTCCACGTCGCCGTCCCCGTCGACGGCGACGAGCACGCCGGGCACGACGCCCACGCCGCCCACGGCGAGCCCGGGGCCTGCGACACCGACGTCCACGTCGCCCGAACCACCGGTGACCTCCGCACCCCCGTCGACGACGAAGCCACCCGTCGTGGGCGTCACGTCCGTGAACGTCACCTCGCTGCGGCAGATCGGTCTGACGATCGCGACCGCTACCGTCGACATCGCCACGGACGGGACGGGCCCGGTGACCCTCACCCTGAACTGGGCTACCGGTGACACCAAGGGCGGTGCCGGTGCCGGCGACGGCAGCGACAGCATCCTGCGCAGCGGAGCGACGCACTACACCGTCACCGTCCAGCACACGTTCCGGGGCAACGGCTGTTACTGGAAGGTCGCGGCGAGCACGTCACCGACGGCCGCGAACGGCGGCTCCCAGCAGGACATCCTGACCAGAAGGTGCACGATCACATGAGCGACGCAGGCGTTCCCCTGACGAAGCGTCCGGGCTCCGAGCGGGAACGCGAGGACGACTACAGCGCGACCGTGCTGGCGAGCCACTGGGTGGAGCGTCCGGCCGCGGACGGGGAGACCGTCTCCGAGACGCTCCGCGAGGAGTCGGCTCCGACGGACACCACCACCCTGCGCGAGGACGAACAGCCGGCGGGCGAACCCGTCACCCTGCGTGAGGACGGACAGCCGGGCGGCGGAACGTTGCGGCTGGGGACGGAACCGCCCGGCAGGACGCTGCGCGAGGAAACGGTGCCACGCAGCACCGTCCCCGGCCCGGTGAACGCGACCACGGTCGCCGACGTGGCTCCCGACGTGGTCGAAGGCACGGTGCTCCGCTTCGGCCCGGGGGTCACGGCGGTCGTCCGCGCACGCCACGAACGGGACGAGGCGGCCACCGTCTGGCACGGCACCCTCCCCGGGAACACCCCCCTGGTCCAAGAAGGGCGACGCCCGTCCCGACTGGCCGGTCTACGCCGCTACACCCTGGCAGCCGTCGTCCTCATCGCCGTCGTCGGCCTCCTCCTGTGGCAGCGCTTCGGTCCGGGACCCACGGTCCGGAACGTGGCGGTGACGGTGGCCCCCTCGGTTGCCGACTGTGACGGTACGGCGGTGATCACGGGCCTGGTGGACACCGACGGACGGCCCGGCGGCCTCACCTACCACTGGGTCCGCAACGACGGAACCACGTCCGGTGACCTGCACGAGCGGCTCGCCCGGGGCCAGACCCGCGCCCAGCTGCGGTTGTCCTGGACCTTCCACGGCGAGGGCAGCTTCCCCGCCCGGGCCGAACTACGGGTCACCTCCCCCACCCCGCACCGTGCCGCGGTGGACTTCACCTACTCCTGTCCGTAACCGGCCTCTGCGGCGTATGGCCCGATCGGGCCAAGCGGTGCTAGAAAGGACAACGTGATCAGGCGCTTCGACCGATTGCGGGGCGTGTCGGTTCGGCCACTGATCGGTAAGCGCCCCAGGAGCGTCGCCGGGCAGGTATTCATCCTCCAGGTGGCGGTCGTGGTCCTGCTCGTCATAGGGGCGATACTCGCCCTCGTCCTGCAGACGCGGCACGACCTCGACCGTGAGGCCAGGAACCGCTCGGTCGCGGTCGCGGAAACCTTCGCCCATGCACCGGGGCTCATCGACGTCCTGGACTCGCCCGATCCGTCACGCGTGCTGCAGCCGATCACCGAGGCTTCCCGCAAGGCGGCGGGCGTCGACTTCCTCGTCGTGATGGACACCAAGGGGATCCGCTACACGCACCCCCTTCCGGAGCGGATCGGAAAGCGCTTCGTCGGCACCATCGAGCCGTCGCTTGCGGGCAAGGTGATCCTCGAGAGCGTGCAAGGACCCCTCGGTCACGAGGTGCAGGCGGTCGTACCGGTCAGGGACACCGACGGCACGGTGGTCGCCCTGGTGTCGGCCGGGCTGAAGGTGCGGAACGTGACGGGCGCGGTCAACCACCAGCTCCCCGTGATCCTCGGTACCGGGGCGGCCGGCCTCGCCCTGGCCACGGCGGGTACGGCCCTCACGACCAGACGGCTCAAGCGGCAGACGCACGGGCTCGGGCCCGAAGAGATGACCCGCATGTACGAGCACCACGACGCGGTGCTGCACGCAGTGCGGGAAGGCGTCGTCATCGTCGGCGGCGACGGCAAGCTGCTCCTGGCCAACGACGAGGCGAGGCGACTGCTGCAGTTGGCCCCCGATGCCGAGGGCAAGCCCGTCGGCGAACTCCGCGGGCTGGACCCCGCCACTGCGGAACTGCTCGTCTCCGGCCGTGCGGCAACGGACGAGGTGTACGCGGCCGGGGACCGGATGCTGGTGGTGAACCAGCGGCCGACCGACGGTCCCGGCGGTCCGATGGGCACGGTCGCGACCATCCGCGACTCCACGGAGCTCCAGGCGCTCACCGGCCGGGCCGAGGTGGCGCGCAAGCGGCTCCAGCTGCTGTACGACGCCGGGGTGGGCATCGGGACGACGCTCGACGTCACGCGCACGGCTGAGGAGCTGGCCGAGGTCGCCGTCCCCTCCTTCGCCGACTACGTCACCGTCGACCTCGCCGACCCGGTCCTCCGCGGGGACGAGCCGAACGGCTCGCGTGCGGACATGCGCCGGACGGCGGTCAGCGGGATCCGGGGCGACCACCCGCTGTACGAGCTCGGCAGGCTGATCGAGTTCCTCCCCTCCACGCCGCAGGCGCGCGGCCTCGGCAGCGGTCGCGCCGAAGTGGTGACCGACCTGTCCCGGGCGCTCGGCTGGCGGGCGCAGGACCCCGAGCGCACCAAGGAGATCGTCGACTACGGCATCCACTCCCTCATCACGGTCCCGCTCCAGGCCCGCGGAGTGGTGCTGGGTGTGGCCAACTTCTGGAGGTCGGAGAAACCCGGGCCGTTCGAGGAGGACGACCTCTCCCTCGCCGAGGAACTCGTGGCCCGCGCGGCGGTGTCGGTCGACAACGCGCGCCGCTACACGCGCGAGCACGCGCTCGCCGTCACCCTGCAGCGCAGCCTCCTGCCCCGTGTACTGCCCGAGCACAGCGCGGTCGAGGTGGCGCACCGCTATCTGCCCGCGCAGTCGGGCGTGGGCGGCGATTGGTTCGACGTGATCCCGCTCCCCGGCAGCCGGGTGGCGCTGGTGGTCGGGGACGTCGTCGGCCACGGACTGCACGCCGCCGCCACCATGGGGCGGCTGCGCACCGCCGTGCACAACTTCTCGACGCTCGACCTGCCGCCCGACGAGCTCCTCGGCCACCTGGACGACCTGGTCGGGCGGATCGACCAGGACGAGGCGGGCCTGGACGGGAGTTCGGAGGGTCCGGCGATGACCGGGGCCACCTGTCTGTACGCGATCTACGACCCCGTCACCCAGCGGTGCTCGATGGCGCGCGCGGGCCATCCGCTACCGGCCGTGGTGAGTCCCGACGGCACCGTCGAGTTCCCCGAGCTCCCGGCCGGCCCGCCGCTGGGCCTGGGCAGCATGCCGTTCGAGACCGCGGTGCTGGACATCGCCGAGGGCAGTCGGCTCGTCTTCTACACCGACGGGCTCATCGAGGACCGCACCAGGGACATCGACGTGGGGATCGAACTGCTGCGCAGTGCGCTTTCCCGAGCCGACCGCACGCCGGAGGAGACCTGCAAGGACGTGCTGGACGCTCTGCTGCCGGCGCGCCCCAAGGACGACGTGGCCCTGCTCATCGCCCGCACCCGGGCGCTCGGACCCGATCGGGTCGCCGAATGGGACGTCCCGTCCGACCCCAGTGCCGTCGCGGGGATGCGGGCCGCGGCGGTCGCCAAACTTGCGGAATGGCAGCTCACGGACCTGTCCTTCGGGACCGAGCTGATCCTCAGTGAGCTGCTCACCAACGCCATCCGGTACGGATCCCAGCCGATCACGGTGCGCCTGCTGCACGACCAGGGGTTGACGTGCGAGGTGGCCGACGGCAGCAGCACATCGCCCCACTTGAGGTACGCGGCGACGACGGACGAAGGCGGTCGCGGACTGTTCCTGGTCGCACAAATGTCCGAACGATGGGGCACCCGCTACACGACGGACGGAAAGATCATCTGGGCGGAGCAGCCCCTGCCGGGCGAGGGATCGCCGCTGGACGCGGACGGCGAGGCCCTGCTGGACCTCTTCGACCTGGACAGCGAGGTTCTGTGAGGGGCCGCTGCGTGCCGGCGTCCGGGCCCGGACGTCGACCTGTGGGACGCCGGTTCGCGAACGCGCGTGCCGAAGGCGCCCGCCCGGCGGGGAGGCGACGCCGAGCGCGCGGGATGCGCCCGTGATGACCGACGGCCTGCCGGCCCGCGGCCCGCGGCACCCCTCCGCCGCGTACGCGGCGGTGGACGCCGCCGTGATGACCGCGCGGGGTTCGTCGACGCCGGCCGGCGGTCCGCCGAGGACCCGAAACCGGCGTCGCGCCGGTGCGGGGCGGCGCGACGGTTCACGCGCCGGCGGGCGCGCACGGGGTGCAGAACGGCCGTGCCGCTACATCTGATGGTGCACCGCGAGTCGCGGGCTCAGCGCCGCCGACGCCGCGGCGTGACACGCCCCCGACCCTTCCGCCCGGGCGACCACCCGACCTTCGCTGATGCGGACGGCGAGCTCCGTGTCGTCGCCGAGCGAGGTGGCGCCCGCCGCGGCGGCGAACGCCCCTGTGCTGTCGCAGACGACCCGCAGTCGCGGCCACGCCGACCGTGGGAACGCCTCCCGGACGAAGCCGGCGAGCTCCGCAACGAGGAGGCGGGCCAACGGGGCCAACTCGTCCGGCTCGTCCATGACCATGACGGCGGTCACCGCCAGTCCCGGCGGAACAGCCCTCACCGCCTCCTCGATCGCGGAGAGCCTGTGCAGCCCGAGCACGGCCACGACGCCATCCTCCACGGGCCGCACGATCCCGCCGCGCACCAGGTCGGTCACGGTCGGAGGCGACCACGGACCGTCGCAGTCGCCGACCCTCACGACCGCGGACGGCGGCGCCCACCAGTCGTCGAGCTCCAGCCCGGCCAGTCGCTCGCACGCGCTGACGATGTCGAAGGGCTCCACGAAGCCCGGTGCTACGGCGGCCATCCGACTGGCGCCGTGCAGCGTGGTGAGCACCGTCTCCGCGAGGCGCACCGCCCGCCGCGGCGGCGCACCGCGCACCGGCGCGCCGGGTGGCCTGATCCGTTCCACGGACAGCGCGATCAGCAATGCGTCCACCTTGATGAGCTGGACGCACACCCGGCGCAGCCCCTCGTCCGCCAGGATCTCCGGCATCAGGTCCTCGCCGATGCGGTCGAGGCCGCCCTGCCCCGTGGA
The DNA here is from genome assembly GCF_042755225.1 of Streptomyces sp. NPDC059169. Classification (NCBI taxonomy): domain Bacteria; kingdom Bacillati; phylum Actinomycetota; class Actinomycetes; order Kitasatosporales; family Streptomycetaceae; genus Streptomyces; species Streptomyces sp. NPDC059169. The sequence continues at coordinate 432,671 of NZ_JBHZCF010000003.1, forward strand.
TGCGTCGACGGGCAGCCGGGCGACCCAGGCGCGGGCCAACGCGCCCAGCGCCTCACTCACGGTGCGGCCCGTTTCGGGTGCGGGTGCCGGCCGCAGCGGTGCCCGCTCTGCCAGGTCGGCGAGCACGGCGAAATACAGCGCGCGCTTTCCGGGGAAGTTGGAGTAGACCGCCCCCCGGGTGAGCTCGGCGCGCTCGGCGATGGCGTCGATCTTCGCGGCCCGGAAGCCCTTCTCGGTGAACTCCTCGCGGGCCGCGCCCAGCACTCGGGCGCGGGTGCGCTCCTGGGTCTCCGCCCTGGTGAGCCGAGCCATCGTTCTCCTCATCCCCGTGGATCCCGCGCGGACCGCGGATCCGCCAGAGGATTCCACCTCATCCGCGGCCGTCCCGTACAGTCCCCCAGCTCAGCCCAAAGTACCGTAACATCTGGATGACGAGACCATCCGAGGGGGCTGGGCACGTTCATGGCACGCATCGGTGACGACGGCTACCCGCTGAAGTGTTCCTTCTGCGGGAAGAGCCAGAAGCAGGTGAGAAAGCTCATCGCCGGACCGGCCGGCGTGCACATCTGCGACGAATGCGTCGAACTCTGCAACGAACTGATCGAAGAGGAGCTGACCGAGACCGCCGAACCCCTCCTCGACGAGTTGCCCAAGCCAGCGGAGATCCACAGCTTCCTGGACCAGTACGTCGTGGGCCAGGACTCGGCCAAGCGCTCACTGGCCGTGGCCGTCTACAACCACTACAAGCGCGTCCGCGGCACGGAGGAGGGCGAGGCCCCCGTCGAGGTCGCCAAGTCCAACATCCTGATGCTGGGTCCCACCGGATGCGGCAAGACGTACCTGGCCCAGACCCTGGCGCGGCTGCTCAACGTGCCGTTCGCCATCGCGGACGCCACCGCGCTGACCGAAGCCGGGTACGTCGGCGAGGACGTCGAGAACATCCTGCTGAAGCTGCTGCAGGCGGCGGACTACGACGTGAAGCGTGCCGAGGCGGGGATCATCTACATCGACGAGATCGACAAGATCGCGCGCAAGGGCGAGAACCTGTCGATCACCCGCGACGTGTCGGGCGAGGGCGTCCAGCAGGCCCTCCTGAAGATCCTCGAGGGCACGACCGCCTCCGTGCCCCCGCAGGGCGGCCGCAAGCACCCCCACCAGGAGTTCATCCAGATCGACACGTCGAACGTCCTGTTCATCGTCGCCGGTGCCTTCGCGGGCCTCGAGAGCATCGTCGACGAACGGACCGGCAAGCGGGGGTTGGGATTCTCCGCCGAGCTCCCGGTGGCGGACGCCGACCCCGGTCCCGACGCCTTCGCCAAGGTACTGCCGGCCGACCTGATCAGGTTCGGTCTCATCCCGGAGTTCATCGGACGGCTCCCCGTGATCGCCCGGGTGTCGGGCCTGGACAGGGCCGCCCTGCTGAAGACGCTCACCGAGCCCCGCAACGCCCTCGTCAAGCAGTACAAGCGCCTGTTCGAGATGGACGACGTCGAGCTCGAGTTCAGCGAGGCCGCGCTCGAAGCCATCGTCGAGCAGTCCATGGCACGGGGCACCGGTGCGCGCGGCCTGCGGGGGATCATGGAGAACGTGCTGCGGCCCATCATGTACGACATCCCCAGCCGCGAGGACGTGGCCAAGGTGGTGATCGGCGAGCGCACGGTGCGGGAGGAGATCAGCCCCCTCGTCGTGAGCCGCCGGTCGCCTTCGGAGTCCCTGGACGGCCGACCCGCCTGACGAGCGGCGGGAGCCCCAGGGACCGGGGTACGACCGCTCAGGCGACGGCGCTGAGGTTGTCCGCGAGCCTGCGGCGGGAAGCCCGGGCTGCGGGCAGGGTCGCGAGGGCGGCGGCGCCCAGCACCGCGGCGCCGACCAGCACCAGGAGATGGACGGCCGAAGGAGTCCGCGCGATACCGGCGCCGATGCCGCTGGAGCGTCCCTCGGTGTCGATCAGCCAGCGGCCGAGCGGCACTCCCACGATCGCCGCCGCCGACGCGGCGGCCAGCGCGGTGCAACCGACGGCCGTCACCGTGACCGCGGTGATCTGGCGGGGGGACAGCCCGATCGCCTTGAGGGCGAGCAGGTCCCGCTCGCCGTCCCGCACGCTCGCGCCGATCGCCGTCGACAGTTCGGTGAGCCCGATCAGGGCGAGCACGGCGATGAGCCCGAGCACCACCCCGCGCATCGCGGAGAGCCGGTCCGCGGGACTGGCCACCTCGTGGACATCCATGCGGCCCTGGGCCGCCTTGGTCAGTGCGTACCGCACGGCCGTCGGGTCGGCCCCCGGACGCAGCCGGAGCTGGTAGAGGGTCGCGCGCAGCCCGGGGTCGTTCTCGCGCAGCGTGTCCAGCGAGGTGGAGACGGTTCGGCCGCCGTTCTCGGGTTCGATGCTGCGTCCCACGATGTGCAGGATCTGCGGGTGCCCGGCGACGGTCATCCGCACCCAGTCGCCGACCTGGACGCCGAGCAGGTCCAGGAGTCCCTGACCGGCCACTGCCTCGTCGGGGCCGTCCACCGCACGCCCCTCGACGACCGTGAACGGATAGGGCTCGTCGCGCGTGCCGATGCCCCGCAGGGCGATGGTGCCGGTCTGGCCCGGCACCAGTGCGGCCACCTCGACCCCGGGGTGGACGGCCGCGACCCGCGGGTCGCGGCGGAGCAGGGCCTGCGCGTCCCGGTCGTTCAGGCGGTCGTCGGCTCGGGCCGTGAGGGCCGCGGCGAGCCCGAGCTGCTCCGGGTTGCTGTCGAACCGGGCGATCGTCGTCCAGGCGCTGAGCGCCACGGTGATCAGCAGCAGGGGCAGGGCCAGGCGGCAGACGGTGGCGGGCGCCTGGGGGCCGCGTCCGAAGGCCCGGTGCCAGCCGAGGACCAGGGCAGGCGGCAGGCCGAGTCCCAGTGCCCGTCTGGCCGCACCGGTCAGCCGGCCTCCGGAGGCCGACGCGGCCGGCAGCACCGGCACGGGCGGCACCCGTCCGGCCCGCCACGCGGCGAGGCAGGTCGTGGCGCCGATGAAGAACACCACGGCGACGGGGACCGCGAGCAGTACGGCGGTGTGTCCCGGCAGGCCCTGCCAGACGCCGACGGCTTCGCCGAGCCTGCCCGGCAACCGACCGCCCCACGCTTGGGTGAGCACGCTCGCCACGATGGCCCCGAGGGCCGCGTAGGCGAGGTGCTGCAGCAGGAACACCCGGACCACTTGGCCCGGGGTGAAGCCCACGGCCTTCAGCACGGAGATGTCCCGGAGGTGGCCGCGCACCCGGGTGCTGATCGCGCCGAAGGTGGCCAGCGCCGCGGCGACCAGTGCGCCGAGTCCGAACAGTCCCAGTACCTGTCCGAGCAGTCTGGTGTCGTCCTGGGCCTCCGCGCGCGCCTGCTGCCAGCTGGAGACGTCCGTGACGGCTCCCGCGCCGAGTCGGGTGACGGCGCGCTGCACGGCGTAGTCGGTGTCGTCGGGATCGTCGAGGAGCAGTCCGATGACGTACCCGGGGCGGTCCCCGGTCTGCCGCACCACGTCGGGCGACGTCCAGACCGTGCCCGAGCGCTCACCGGGCCGGTAGCGGGTCTCCGCGCTGTCCGCGACGCCGAGGACCGTCAGGGTGCGCCCACTGCCGCGCAGGGTGAGCGTGTCGCCGGGTCCGGCGACGAGGGCACGGGCGAGGGTGCTCTCGAGGACGACGCCGTCCGGGGTGCCGGGGGTGAGCCAGTGGCCCGAGGTGAGCAGGGGGCGCCCCGTCGCCGGCGGTGTCGCGCCGGCACCGCGCAGCTCGACGGAGGCACGGGCACCGCGGGACTCAACGGTCGCGAGGGCGGTGCGGTACGGGCCGGATACCGACCGGACGCCGTCCAGGGACCCGAGGCGGGCCGGATCAGCGTCCGCTCCGGTGTGGATCCACACGTGGGCGCCGTGGGACTGTGCGAAGACGCGCTGCCAGGGATTGGTGGCGTAGCCGAACAACGCGGCGGCCAGCAGGAGCGCGGCCACGATTCCCGCGGTGGCGGCGGCGATGAACAGTGCTTCGCCGCGGTGGGTACGCAGATCGGCGTGCGCCCAGCGCAGGGTGGCCCGCACGGCTCAGTCCTTCAGCTCGAGGACGCCGTGGAGGCCGGTTCCTCGGGCCGGGCCGCCGCCCAGCTCCGCGTCGTCGGCTATCCGCCCGTCGAAGAAGCTGATCACGCGGTCGGCTGCGCTGGCCAGCCGGGCGTCGTGGGTGACGAGCAGGATCGTCTGGCCCCGCTGGTGGAACCGGGACAGCAGCCGCATGACCTCGCGGGTGGCCTTGCTGTCGAGGCTGCCGGCGGGTTCGTCGGCCAGCAGCAGCCGCGGGTGGTTGACGAGTGCCCGGGCGAGGGCGACGCGCTGCTGTTCACCGCCGGACAGCTCGGCGGGCATGCTGCGGGCCTTGCCGTCCAGGCCGAGCTCCTCCAGCAGCGCTTCGCGTTCGGCGCGCGCCCGCTTGGGGCTGGTGCCGGCGAGCAGGGCGGGCAGCTCCACGTTGTCCGCGACGGTCAGGTTGGAGACGAGGTTGAAGAACTGGAAGACGATGCCGATGCGGCGCCGCCGCTCCGTCGCCCAGCGGGCCTCGCTGTAGGAGTCGGTGCACTCGCCGTCCAGCCAGATGCTCCCGCTGTCCGGGCGCTGCAGCCCGCCGAGGAGGTGCAGGAGGGTCGACTTCCCCGCTCCGGACGGCCCGCTGACGGCCACGAATTCGCCGTGCTCCACGGAGAGGTCGACTCCGCGTACGGCGTGTGCCGGTGCGCCCTCGCCGTGGTGGGTCTTGACGAGCCCCTCCGCCCGCAGCAGGGGCACCGGGCCGGGTTCGTTGGTGCGGCTCATTCCAGCCCCTCCAGCTCCTCCTGGCAGCGCTCCAGCCAGTCGAGGTCGGCCTGCAGATGCAGCATGGCGCCCTCGATCAGCAGCTGGGCGATGCGGTTGTCCCGGTTCTCGGTCGCGGACAGCTTCGACAGATTGCGCATGGTGTTGAGGTACTCGCGTCGCTGTTTGTTGATGAGGGCGATCTGGTCGGCGAGTCCGGTCCGCGGGGCGAGGGCGAGCTTCATGAAGAACTCGTCCCGTACCCGCGGTTCGTCGGCCGTCTCCTCGAACCAGGCACGCAGCGCCTCGGTCCCGGCGTCGGTGAGGCGGTAGATCTTCTTGTTGGGACGGCTCGACTGGGCGACTTCCTCGCCCTCGATCAGCCCCGATTTCTCCAGTCGGCCGAGCGTCACATAGATCTGGCCGACGTTCGGCTGAGGGTACGCGGCGCCCAGCAGTTGCTCAAGGTCCTGCTTGAGTTCGTAGCCGTGGGCCGGCCCCCTGGAGAGGAGTGCGAGGAGGGGCAGACGCAACGGTGGTCCCCTCCTCCCTGTCGCGCGGCCGGCCCGGGAGCCATCCCGCCGCGGACCGTGGTGTGGCCGGGATCGCTCTCGTAGTCTGGTACGGGCCTAGTATCACCCATGCCTAACGGGTATACATGCCCTGACGCAGGACGAAGATGCCCGGCGCCGTTGTCCAGGGAGGAACCTATGCGGTGGATACGTGCCGCCGGTAGGGGACTCCTCGTGGCGATGATCGTACTCACCGGTTACACGGCCTCCGGCACCCCCGGCGCCGGGACCGCCCAGGGCGCGGCCCGGGACGGCGGGCGCGGCCCCATGACCCTGGCCACGGCGGGTGACCTCACCGGCTACCTGGGCCCGCTGCTCGAAGGCTGGAACCGGGCGCACCCCGGCGAGCGGGTGACCCTCGTCGAGCTGCCCGACTCGGCGGACGAGACCCGGGCGCAGATGACGACCGGGCTGCGGTCGGGCCACGGCCGTTTCGACATCCTCAACATCGACGTCGCCTGGACCGGCGAATTCGCGGCCGCGAGGTGGATAGCCCCGCTCGAACGCGACCGCTTCGCCCTGGACAGTTTCCTGCCACCGGTCACGGACACCGCCACGTACGACGGCAGGCTCTACGCCGTCCCGTACGTGACCAACGCGGGGATGCTCTACTACCGCAAGGACATCCTCGACCGTGAGGGCGAGCAGCCCCCGCGGACCTGGGCGGACCTGGAGCGCCAGGCGCGGACGATCGCCCCCCGGTACGGCCTGGGTGGCTACGCCGGCCAGTTCCTCCCCTACGAGGGCCTCACCGTGAACGCGACGGAGGCGGTGTACTCGGCCGGCGGGACGATCCTCGGCGACGACGGCAGGGTGACCGTCGACTCGGCCGCCGCCCGCATCGGCATCGGTTTCCTGGCCCGCGGAGTGCGCGACGGCTGGATCCCCGGGGAAGCACTGACGTACATGGAGGAGGAATCCCGGCAGGCCTTCCAGGACGGCCGGCTGCTCTTCCTGCGCAACTGGCCGTACGCGTACGCCGGTGCGTCCGGCCCGGGCTCGAAGGTCGCCGGGAAGTTCGGTGCCGTCCCCCTACCGGGTCCCGGCGGGACGGGCACGAGCGTACTGGGAGGTTCGAACCTCGCGGTCAGCGCACGGGCCCGGCACCCGGAATCGGCCAAGGACCTGATCGCGTACCTCACCAGCGCCCCGGTGCAGCGGAAGGTGCTGACGGACGGGGCCCTGCCGCCGGTGCGGGCCGCGCTGTACCAGGATCCCGAGCTGGTCCGCGCCTACCCGTACTTGCCGGCCCTGCGGGCGAGCGTGCTGGCCGCCGCGCCGCGGCCGAAGAGCCCGCGGTACCAGCAGGTGAGCCTGGCCGTGCAGGCCGTCGTGCACGACGCCATGGCACAGCAGCAGGATCCCGCCGCGGCGGTGCACCGTCTGGCACGCGAGTTGTCGGCCATCACGCCCCGGGGCTGAGCGCCCCGCTCGTGCCTCGACTCCCCTGGAACGCCTACCTACCTGTTAGGTAACAACCCGGCATCCTCGCATCGTGAAGCGGTACGGACAAATAGGGACAAAGCCACCAACTTCCTTTCTGTTTCGGCATGACCGTTGACACTCTCTCGACACCTCTACTTAACATGAATGCATAACCGCTGGCCTATCTGGTCGCGGGCACCCTTCACGCAGAAACAGGTCTACGGGTGACGCTCACAGCCCCGGCCGACAACGGCCTCTCGCAACGCCAGACACACCGGTGGTGGCGCGACGCGGTGATCTACCAGGTGTACGTCCGCAGCTTCCTCGACAGCACCGGGGACGGGATCGGCGACCTCGCCGGAGTCCGTTCCGGTCTGCCCTACCTCAAGAAGCTCGGCGTCGACGGCATATGGCTGAGCCCCTTCTACCCCTCGCCCCAGCAGGACCACGGCTACGACGTGGCCGACTACTGCGACGTGGACCCGCTCTTCGGCGACCTCGACGAGTTCGGCCTGCTGGTCGCCGACGCCCACCGGCTCGGCATCAAGGTGCTGCTCGACATCGTCCCCAACCACTGCTCCAGCGAGCACCGGTGGTTCCGTGCGGCCCTCGCCGAGGGCCCCGGGGGCGCCGCGCGAGCCCGTTTCCACTTTGCGGAGGGCCGCGGCCCGGGTGGCGACGTGCCCCCCAACAACTGGCACGCGATGTTCGGCGGCCCCGCATGGACCAGGGTCACCGAGGCGGACGGCACTCCCGGGCAGTGGTACCTGCACATGTTCACGCCCGAGCAGCCGGACCTGAACTGGCGCAACCCCGAAATCGGCGCCCACTTCGACGAGGTCCTCCGCTTCTGGCTGGACCGCGGCGTGGACGGCTTCCGCATCGACGTGGCCGCGGGGCTCTACAAGGACCCGGAACTGCCCGACTCGCCGGACCCCGAGGCGGACGCACGCACCCGTGACTCGGTCAATCCCCTCGCCTGGAACCAGCCCGAGGTGCACGACGTGTGGCGCCACTGGCGGTCGGTGTGCGAGGAGTACACCGCCAGGGACGGCCGGGAACGGCTGCTCGTCGGCGAGGTCTCCGTACCCACCGCCCGCGAGCACGCACGCTACGTACGGCCGGACGAGCTGCACCAGGCCTTCTTCTTCGATCTCCTGGGCGCCCCCTGGGACGCCGGGACCTTCCGCAAGGTCATCACCGAGGCCATGCAGGACATCGCGGGGACCGGGTCGACGGTCACCTGGGTGCTCAACAACCACGACCAGGTCCGCACGGTAACCCGCTACGGGGAGTCCGGCACCGAGGGCAGCGGGCTCGGTGCCGCCCGGGCCCGCGCCGCGGCACTGCTGATGCTGGCACTGCCCGGCGCCGCCTACATCTACCAGGGCGAGGAGCTGGGGCTGCCGGAGGTCGTCGACCTGCCGGACGAGGTGCTCACGGACCCGATCTTCCGCCGCACCGGCAGCAGGGCACGCATCCGCGACGGATGCCGGGTTCCGCTGCCGTGGTCCGGCCATGCGTCGCCCTTCGGCTTCACCTCCGGTGCCGAAGGGGCCAAGCCGTGGCTGCCACAACCAGGGTGGTTCGCCGAGCACGCCACGGACCGCGCCCAGGCGGACACCCGTTCGTTCTGGCACCTCTACCGCGACGGCCTCCAGTTGCGCCGCGGACTGCCGCAGCTCGGCGAAGGCACCCTCCGCTGGCTCGACGCCCCGCCCGGCGTCCTCGCGTTCGACCGCGGTGAAGGGCTCGTGTGCGCCGTCAACTTCGGCACGTCCGCCGTGCCCGCCCCCGTCTCCGGGACCCCGCTGCTCTCCAGCGGACCGTGCCCGGCCGGCGTCCTCCCCGGGTCCACCGCCGCCTGGTGGACCAGTGGCACCGCCCGTCCCTGACCCTCCTCCTCTCCCCCGATTGCCCGTCGATCCCCGAAGACCCGTCGATCTCCCGGCCCCAGAAGGAAGACACACCATGACATCTCGACGCATGATGCTCGCGGGCTGCACGGCCCTGACCCTCGCCCTCGGCGCGACCGCCTGCGGTGGCGGAGACCCCGTCACCCCCGCGGGCGGCGGTGACAAGGAGCTCAAGGGGCAAACGATCACCGTCGCCGGCGTGTGGTCCGGCTCCGAGCAGAAGAACTTCCAGAAGGTGCTGGACGCCTTCACCGCCAAGACCGGCGCCAAGACGCAGTTCGTGTCCACCGGAGACAACGTCTCCACCGTGGTCGGCAGCAAGATCGAGGGCGGGAACGCGCCCGACGTGGTCATGGTCCCCCAGGTCGGCGTGCTCAAGCAGTTCGCCGACAAGGGCTGGCTCACGCCGCTGTCCTCGACCACGGACAAGACCGTCGAGGACAACTTCGCCAGCGTGTGGAAGTCGTACGGCACCGTCCGGGGTGAATTCTACGGCCTGTACTTCAAGGCGGCCCACAAGTCGACCGTCTGGTACAGCCCGGACGCCCTCGACCAGGCGGGCGTCAAGCCTCCGACGTCGTACGCGGAGCTGCTCAAGGCGGGCCGCACGGTCGCCGACTCGGGCATGGCCGCCTTCGCCGTAGCCGGTGAGGACGGTTGGACGCTGACCGACTGGTTCGAGAACGTCTATCTCTCCCAGGCCGGCCCCGAGAAGTACGACGCGCTCGCCGGCCACACCCTCAAGTGGACGGACCCCAGCGTGGTTCAGGCACTCACCACGCTGGGCAAGCTCTTCGGGGACAAGAGCCTGATCGCGGGCGGCCAGAAGGGCGCGTTGAGCACCGACTTCCCCGGCTCGGTCGAGAAGGTCTTCGGGCCCAAGCCCGAGGCGGGCATGGTCTACGAGGGCGACTTCGTGGGGGGTGTCGCCAAGGACCAGTTCGGCAAGAAGATCGGCGAGGACGCTACTTTCTTCCCGTTCCCGGCGGTCGACGGCGGCAAGGCACCGGTCGTGAGCGGTGGCGACGCCGCGGTGGTCCTGAAGGACGGCAAGAACCAGAAGGCCGCCATGGCACTCCTGGAGTACCTCGCCACCCCCGAGGCGGCTGCCGTCTGGGCGAAGGCGGGCGGCTTCTTGTCCCCCAACAAGAAGCTGGACCTCGCCAGCTACGGCGACGACACCACCCGTCAGACCGCCAAGTCGCTGATCGAGGCCGGCGATTCCGTCCGCTTCGACATGTCCGACCAGGCACCGGCGGCCTTCGGCGGCACCAAGGGCGCGGGCGAGTGGAAGATCCTCCAGGACTTCCTGCGCGACCCCTCGGACCCGAAGGGCACCGCCGCCGACCTCGAGGCCGCGGCCACCAAGGCGTTCCAGGACTGATCCCCGATGACCTCCGTCACCACCCCCACGACCGGCCCGGCGAGCCGTCCGCTCGCCGGCGCCGCGAACCCCCGGCGCCGCGCCCAGCGGCGCCGGCGGGTCATCGCCCTGTTCTTCGTCCTGCCCGCGCTGCTGCTGCTCGGCGCGCTCGTCGTCTACCCCGTGCTGTTCTCGGTGGGCCGCAGCCTCTTCGACGCCTCCGGATCACGCTTCGTCGGCGCGGGCAACTACACGGAGCTGTTCCACGACCCGACCACGCTCAAGGCCATCCGCAACAGCACCATCTGGGTCGTCGTCGCCCCGACGCTGCTCACCGGGCTGGGGCTGATCCTCGCCGTCCTGGTGGAGAAGGTCCGCTGGGCGACCGCGTTCAAGCTGCTCCTCTTCATGCCGATGGCGGTCTCGTTCCTCGCGGCCGGCATCATCTTCCGCCTCGCATACGAGGAGGACCCGGACAAGGGGGTGCTGAACGCCGCCGTCGTCGGTGTGCACGACGCCGTCGCCGGCACGCCCTCCTACCCCGGCGCCCGGGCGCGCGACGGCCAGGGCCTGGCCAAGGGCCCGGACGGTTCGTACGTGACGGCCGACACGGTGTTCCCCGGCAGGACGCTGAGCCTCGGCCTGGTGGGCGTCAAGCCCACGGAGCTGCCCGCCGACGCGGAACCCGCACGTCCTGCGGCCTCCCGGAAAGCCGGCGGGAACGAGCTGCTCGGCGTCGTCTACCTGGACTTCACTCCGGGCGGAGGCGGAGTGCAGGGCAGGGTGGACGAGGCCGAGCGCGGGCTGCCGGAAGTGGCGGTCGAGGCGGTCCGTGACGGCCGTACGGTCGCCGCCACCACCACGGCGGCGGACGGATCCTTCCGCTTCCCCGGCCTGGAACCGGGTCGGTACACCGTGCGGCTGCCCGCGGAGAACTTCGCCGCTCCCTTCGAAGGTGTCTCGTGGCTCGGGCCCGCGCTGGTCACCCCGGCCATCATCGGCGCGTACCTGTGGATCTGGACGGGCTTCGCCATGGTGCTCATCGGCGCGGGGCTGTCCTCGCTGCCGCGTGACGCGCTCGAAGCGGCACGGATGGACGGAGCCAACGAGTGGCAGGTCTTCCGCAGGATCACCGTGCCGCTCCTCGCGCCGATCCTGACCGTCGTCTTCGTGACCCTGGTGATCAACGTGATGAAGGTCTTCGACCTCGTCTACATCATCGCGCCGGGGCCGGTGCAGGAGGACGCGACGGTACTCGCCACCCAGATGTGGCTGGTGTCGTTCGGCGGCGGCAACAACCAGGGGCTCGGCAGCGCGCTCGGCGTGCTGCTCCTTCTCCTGGTGATCCCCGCCATGGTCTTCAACGTCCGCCGTTTCCGCAGGAGCCAGTCATGACCGTCACCACTCCCGACCGGACCGCGGCGCAGCCGCCCGGCGCCGCCGTCGCCGCGCCCGCCCGGCGCCGCTCCGGGGGCCGGCTCAGCCGATGGCTCGGCAACGGGCTGGTCCAGGCGTTCCTCGTCGTCGTCGGATTCGTCTGGATCACACCGCTGGCCGGACTGCTGTTGTCCTCGCTGCGCTCGCCCGAGGACAACGCCGGCAGCGGGTGGTGGACGGCGCTGGCCAGCCCCGGACAGCTGTCCTTCGACAACTACTCCTCGCTGCTCGGCAACGCGGGGATCACCCGGGCGTTCTGGAACACCGTGCTGATCTCCGTCCCCACCACCGCTCTGGTCATCGTGATCGCGGCGCTGGCCGGATACGCCTTCGCGTGGCTGGAGTTCCCAGCCCGGGACTGGCTCTTCCTGCTCGTGGTGGCCCTGCTGGTGGTGCCGGTCCAGATCGGGCTGTTGCCAGTGGCCAAACTCTTCGGCCAGCTGGGGCTGTTCGGCACGATTCCGGGCGTGGTGCTGTTCCACGTGGCGTACGGGTTGCCGTTCGCGATCTTCCTGCTGCGGAACTACTTCGCCGACATCCCCCGCGAGATGCTCGAGGCTGCACGGATGGACGGCGGGACGGAGTGGCGGATCTTCACCCGTCTGGTCCTGCCCGTGGGTCGCCCGGCGATCGCCAGCCTGGCGATCTTCCAATTCCTCTGGGTGTGGAACGACATGCTGGTGGCACTGCTGTTCGCCGACAGCTCGTCGCAGCCGCTGACGGTGGAACTCCAGTCGCAGGTACGGCAGTTCGGCAGCAACATCGACGTTCTGGCGCCGGGTGCGTTCCTCTCCCTGATCGTGCCCGTGGTGGTCTTCTTCGCCTTCCAGCGGCACTTCGTCCAGGGGGTGATGGCGGGTTCGGTCAAGTGACCGGCACCGCCGTGCCGGCGCGGCTCCCCGCACCCGAGGGAAGTGCGGGGAGCCGCGCCGTCCCCGCTGTTCGCGGGCCCACCGCCGGGAGCGACGGCTCGCGCGGCAGGGCTAACGCCGTAGCGGCGCGTGGCACGGACTCCCCCACGTCGTCCGGCGCTCGGTGCCCCCGTACACCGACGGCGGTCGGGGCGGGAACCGGGCCGTCCCTGTCCCGCTGAGCACCCGGAGAAGGGGCGCGGCCACTCGTGCGGAGTACGTGCGGCGGCCCCGGGCCGCGGACCGCGTTCCACTGGAGAGATGCCAGTACAGCTGTCCGTCGTCGTGCCGTGCTTCAACGAGAGCGAGGTCGTCGACGTCTTCCACGCCGCCCTGACCGCCGTGCTGGAGCCGATGGGCGCGTCCTACGAGATCTGTTACGTCGACGACGGAAGCGACGACGGAACGGTCAAGCGTCTCAGGGCGCTCGCCGCGTCCGCCGCCACGGTGCGCTACACCTCCTTCAGCCGCAACTTCGGCAAGGAGGCCGCCCTCCTGGCGGGAATGCGGATGTCCCGGGGGGACGCGATCGTCCTGATGGACGCCGACCTGCAGCACCCGCCCGTCCTGCTCCCCCGCATGCTGGCACTGCACCGGCTCGGCTACGACCAGGTGGTCGCCCGCCGCGACCGTACCGGCGAGGGGCCGCTGCGCCGCGCACTGAGCCGCGGCTACTACCGACTCGTGCGGAGCTTCACGGACGTCGGGATCGTCGACGGTGCGGGCGACTTCCGGCTGCTGTCCCGCCGCGCGGTGGACTCGGTGCTGTCCCTCCCGGAGACCAACCGTTTCTCCAAGGGGCTCTTCTCGTGGATCGGTTTCGACACCGTCAGCTTCTCCTACCGGAACGCCCCGAGAGCCGCAGGACGATCCAAGTGGGGTGGCCGCCGACTGGTCGAGTACGGCATCGACGGTCTGCTGTCCTTCAACAGCCGTCCCCTGCGCCTGGCGATCCACGCGGGGCTCTGGCTGTTCCTGTCCGCCCTCGGCTACGCACTGTGGATCGTCACGAACGCCGTGCTCAACGGCGTCGACACCCCGGGGTACGCCACGCTGATCGCCGCGGTCGTCGCCCTCAGCGGAATCCAGCTCGCCACCCTCGGCGTCATCGGGGAGTACGTGGGACGGATCTACCACGAGTCCAAACGGCGGCCGCACTACGTGGTGCGGGAAACGGACGACGCTGCCGCCGGACAGTCCACCGGGCCCGCCCCGACAGCCGCCGGATCGCTCCGGACGGACCCGTGACGGCCGCCTGGGCCCGCCAGTTCGCCGTCTTCGCCGCGATCGGGCTCGCCAACACGGCCGTGTACGTGGCCGTGTTCGCCGCCCTGAACGTCTGGACGCCCTACCTCGCCGCGCACGTCGTCGGCTACGGGGTGAGCGTCACCGGGTCGTTCCTGCTGAACTCGTACGTCACCCTCCGCACCCGACCGACCTGGCGGGGGTTCGTGCGCTACCCGCTGTCCGGTGCGGTGAACGCGGTCGGCAGCGGACTCCTCCTCCACCTCGCCGTGACCAGGCTGGGCATGGACGAGAACCTCGCCGCGCTCACGGCAGGCGCGGCGGTCGCACCGCTGTCGTTCCTGCTCGCCCGGTGGGCGATCCTGTCGGGCGCCGCCGCCCGCAGCCCGGGCGAGCAGGTCACGGAAGGAGCTCCGATCGAGTGACCGCGTCCAGGTGGTAGTAGTCCGCCACGCACCGCGCCGGCCAGGGGCGGCGTCCCCCGTCGCCGAAGGGTTCGAGCATCCCGCTGACCGGTAGGCGCACGTACGGCAGGACGTGGGCGCCGCGAGAGGCTCCGGCACGCAGCCAGCGGTCCTGGCGGTCCCACCGCTCGGCCCTGACCCGCATGTCGTCGCCGAGCCGGACGAGCGGGGACGCGAGCCCCGCGACGGCGGACACGGCCACGACGACGGCTCCGGCGAGGGCGGCGGTCCGCCACCATGGCGGTCCCCGGCGCAGGGCTCGTCCGAGGGAGGTACCGAGGATCACCAGCAGCAGCACGTAGAGCAGGAGGTAGTCGTTCCAGGTGCGTTCCGCTGACACCACGTGCGTGCCGAAGACCGGGTAGGTGATCACGGTGCACAGGTAGCCCGAGACGAGGAAGGCCGCCCCGACGGAGACGGCGAGCAGCAACGGCCGGTGGGGCACGGGAGCCGGGCCGCCGCGGGACCGTGCCAGGATGCCCAGCAGCAGTCCGACGGCGAGAGCTCCGCCGTACTGCCAGGTCGTCAGCACCGTCTCCAGGATCCGACCGAAGGCGCGCGCCGCCGCGGTGAGCGTGTCCGTGCCGAGGGCCGACGCGCCGTCGGCGCCGTACCGGGCGCGCCGGTGGCGTGCCCCGGGAGACGTCAGCAGTACGGTCGTCCCCGTGGCCACGCCTGCCGCGCCGACCAGGGCCCAACGGCGCAGGTGCGTCCGCGCACGCCCGGTGGCGAGCGGGCGGGCGAGCATCACGAGGCCCGACAGCACCACCAGCGCCACGACGGACGTCTCCTCCGACAGGGTGCCGAGGAAGGCTCCCGCCGCCGCGACGACGGCGAGGGCGGCGGTCCGACCGCGCGGGCCCCGGGCGGTGAGCGCCGGCAGGACGGCCGCGCAGGCGAGCACCGGTGGCAGGGTGTGCGACACCGAGGCCGCGGGCCAGTAGTAGGTCTTGTACGTGTTGCGGGTGGCGAACAGGAACACCACCGTGACCGTGGCCGCGACGAGGAGCGGCGCTCCGCGCGGGACATCGAGGCCCACGAGCCGCAGCAGTCGGCGGGTGAGGGCCCACAGGACGACCAGCACGAGCGCACCGGTGACGGCGGCGAACCACTGGTGTCCGGCGACCGGGAACTGCGCGTACGAACCGACGAGCAGGCCGTTGCCGACCCGGCCGTTGTCCGTGTCGTAGAACCGCCCGATCAGCCCCGCGACGCCGTGGTCACGCACGAACGGCAGGAAGCACCACTCGTCGGCACCGGGCCGGACGTGACGGCCGAGCCACGCGGCCAGCAGGAGCAGCGCGAGGGGCGGCGCACACAGGCCGGTGGCGAGGAGCACCGGCCATCGGGGCGGCCGACGGTCGCCCCGCCCCGGGTGGCGGTCCTGTGCGTCGGGCTCCCCGCGCCGCCCGCCCGCCGCTCCGTTGCGGGTCGTCGTCGAGGCGCCGAAGAACATGGTTGCCACTGGACCGCCCGCCGCCGGCTTCCGCAACCGGTCGCGGTCGTCCGGAGCAGGGGGCCGCCCCGGCGGCGGGCGGGGCGCCTCGGTCGTCACGGCCCGGGCGTCACGGCCCGGGTGGTCCCATCAGATCGTGATCGCCGGGCGCGGCGAGTTCCTCGACCGCGTCTGCTCCGACCACCGCGCCGGTGGACTTCGTGGCTCGCCGGAGCCTGCCTTCCAGCCAACCCGCGAAGGTGGTGAGCGCGAAGTTCAGCACGATGAAGACGACGGCGACGACCGTGAAGCTGGCGATGGTGTTCGCGCCGTAGTTGGCGCTCATCGGGCGCACCGATGCCAGGAGTTCGGAGAAGCCGAGCAGGGCGCCGCCGAGGGCGGTGTCCTTCACGATGACGACCATCTGGCTGACGATCGCCGGGAGCATGGCCGTCACCGACTGCGGCAGCAGCACGTACGTCATCGTCTGGCCCTTGCGCATGCCGATCGCCTTGGCGGCGTCGGTCTGTCCGCGGGGCAGCGCGAGGATGCCGGCCCGGACGATCTCGGCCAGCACCGAGGCGTTGTAGAGCACCAGTCCGGTGACCACCGCGTACAGCGGCCGGTGATCGGGGCTGACGTTCGTGAACTGGGCGTAGGCCGCGTTGGCGAACAGCATCAGGATCAGGACGGGAATCGCGCGGAAGAACTCCACGACGACACTCGCCGCACCGCGCGCCCACCGGTGGTCGGAGAGCCTCGCGATGCCGAAGAACGCACCGAGCGGCAGCGCGATGACCATGGCGAGGAACGCGGCGATGAGCGTGTTCCTGAGACCCGGCAGGATGTAGGTCGTCCAGGCGCGCGGGTCGGTGAGGAGCGGCTGCCACTTGGCCCATTCGAGCTGCCCCTTGTCGGCGAGGCTCTGGACCACCCACCAGACCAGGGCGACGAGGGCCAGCAGGAACACGACCGTGAAGACGGCGTTGCGTCGTCTGGCCCGCGGTCCGGGGGTGTCGTAGAGGACCGAACTCATCGTTTCACCGCCACCTTCCCGGCGACCCAGCCGAGGAGCAGCCCGACCGGGAGGGTGAGGCAGATGAACCCGACGGCGAAGATGGCGGAAATGAGAATGAGCTGGGCTTCGTTCTCGATCATCTCCCGCATCAGCAGGGCGGCCTCGGCGACGCCGATCGCGGCGGCCACCGTGGTGTTCTTCGTGAGGGCGATCAGCACGTTGGCCAAGGGATTGACGACCGAACGGAAGGCCTGGGGCAGGACGACGAGCGTCAGGCCCTGCGTGAAGGTCAGGCCGAGGGCCCGGGCGGCCTCCGTCTGGCCCAGTGGAACGGTGTTGATGCCGGACCTCAGGGCCTCGCAGACGAACGCCGAGGTGTAGGCGGTCAGCCCGAGGACGGCGAGCCGGAAGTTGATGGTCGTGAAGTCCTGCGCGCCGAGGCTGACGCCCAGTGTCTGGAACAGCCCGAGCGAGGTGAACACGATGATGACCGTGAGCGGGATGTTCCTGACGACGTTGACGTAGGCGGTTCCGAAGCCGCGCATCAGGGGCACCGGGCTCACCCGCATGGCGGCCAGCGCGGTGCCCCAGACCAGTGAGCCGACGGCGGAGTAGACGGTGAGTTGCACCGTCGTCCAGAACGCTCCCAGCAGGTCGTAGCCTTGCAGAAAGTCAAACACGGTTGACCGCATTTCCGCGTGGGTGATCGACCGTGGCCGTGCCGCCCCCGGGCGGGACGGCCCCAGGGAGGGGGTCCGGAGGCGAAGACGCCCATCCTCTGTGGGGGATCCTTTTTGTGGGTT